>NZ_CP081496.1:1263446-1895169 GCF_019774615.1 Streptomyces sp. BHT-5-2
CGGAGCCGTAGGGGATGCCGCTGGCCTCGGCGTAGCCGACGGCCGCCGGGGTGCCGGATTCCGGGGTCGCTATCACCAGGTCCGCGTCGGCGGGCGCCTCGGCGGCCAGCTTGCGGCCCATCTCCACCCGGGTGAGGTAGACGTTGCGGCCGGCGATGTCGGTGTCCGGGCGGGCGAGATAGACGTACTCGAAGACGCAGCCCTTGGGGCGGGCCTCCGCGAAGCGCGAGCTGCGCAGGCCGTTCTCGTCGACGGCGATCATCTCGCCGGGCTCGATCTCCCGGATGAAGCTGGCGCCGACGATGTCCAGGGCGGCGGACTCGGAGGCGACCACCCAGCCGCGCTCCAGGCGGCCGAGGACCAGCGGGCGGATGCCCTGCGGATCGCGGGCGGCGTAGAGAGTGTGCTCGTCCATGAAGCACAGCGAGAAGGCGCCCCGGACCTTCGGGAGGACGCGCGGTGCGGCCTCCTCGACGGTCAGCGGCTTGCCGTCCTCGTCGACCTGGCCGGCCAGCAGGGCCGTGACGAGGTCGGTGTCGTTGGTGGCCGCGACCTGGGTGGCCCGGCCGCCCTCGCGGGGCAGCGCGGCGACCATCTCGGCCAGCTCGGCGGTGTTGACCAGATTGCCGTTGTGGCCGAGCGCGATCGATCCGTGCGCGGTGGCGCGGAACGTCGGCTGCGCGTTCTCCCACACCGAGGCACCGGTGGTGGAGTAACGGGCGTGGCCCACGGCGATATGGCCCTGGAGGGAACTGAGGGAGGTTTCGTCGAAGACCTGGGAGACCAGTCCCATGTCCTTGAAGACGAGGATCTGGGAGCCGTTGCTCACCGCGATGCCCGCGGACTCCTGTCCACGGTGCTGCAGCGCGTACAGCCCGAAGTAGGTGAGTTTGGCGACCTCTTCTCCCGGGGCCCAGACACCGAAGACGCCGCAGGCGTCCTGGGGGCCCTTCTCACCGGGGAGCAGGTCGTGGTTGAGTCGTCCGTCACCACGTGGCACGTCCCAGAGTCTAGGCCAGGTCGCGGATTCATCCGAACCGGGGATGGCCGGGCAACTGGAGGAGTGCATGAACGGGGCGTCAAGCGTGCTTGACGTGGCCACGGCCTTCCGGCGACGTTTTCGGCCATGCGGGCCCGTGCAGCCCTTGGGGCGCCTGGTGCGTCACCGGGTGCCCCCGCCGCGCGGCGCGTCTCGTGCGGCGCCGCAGCGGCGACCTCGGCGCGGCGGCCGGCGGACCCTGTCGCCGGGGTTCACGTGGCCGGGCGCGCTCCGCACCCGATACCGTGTCGCCGCCTCTGAGCTGCGCTTTTGCGTTTCCTGCCGATCATGCTGCGGGGCCTGCCGGGCGCCCGTGCAGTGATTCGTCCGCAATGCGCCGTGGCCCGGCAGTGTGAGATGCGCGACGTCTCGCAGTCCGGCCCGCTCCGGCCGCGCTCCCGGCCTCTCGCGGCGGGTTCTCGGGGGCTCGTCGGCGGCCCGCTCAGCTCATGACGGGCAGCAGGGCGCCGAGGTCGGCCCGCTCGCCGCTGGCGCCGACCGCGGCCGCGGCCACCGCCTCGGCCCAGCCCGTGCGGCCGGTGGCCAGCCGTATCCACGTCAGCGGGTCGGTCTCGACGACGTTGGGCGGGGTGCCGCGGGTGTGCCGGGGGCCCTCGACGCACTGCACCACGGCGAACGGCGGCACCCGGACCTCGACCGAGCCGCCGGGTGCCTTGGCGGCCAGTGCGTCGGCCAGCAGCCGGGTGGTGGTGGCCAGCGCCTGCCGGTCGAAGGGGATATCCCGGCCGAGGGCGACGGCCAGATCGTCGGTGTGCACGACGAGTTCGACGCAGCGGGTGACGAGATAGTCGGCGAGCAGCATCGCGCCGGGGCGGCTCGGGACGACCCGGTCGTCCGGCTCGGACGCCACCGCCTCGGCGTACTCCTCGGCGGTGCGCTCCAGCAGCTCCACCGGGTCCTGCTCGCCCGCCAGCCGATGGACGAACTCGTCTGTCCCGGTGGCGTGCTGCGCGGTCGCCGACGGCCAGTCCAGCAGGGTGACCTCCGCGGCGGCCGGGGCCGGCTGCCGCAGCGCGCGGGTCACGCTGCCGACGGCCATGGACAGATGCGCGGCCAGCTCCCGCACCGTCCAGTCGCCGAGCCGGGTGGGCAGCGCCAGCTGCGTCGGCGTCAACTCCCCCACGGCCCGGCGGACGTGGGCGTACTGGGCCGTCACGGCGGCGCGGGTCCTGGCCGGGTCGTACCGGCGGGGACGCGGTGCGCGGGCAGCGGGAGACATGGGATCAAGCCTAGGGCGCGCCACTGACAGTGCGGCGGGGTTTCCGGCGCGGGGACGGCAGCGGCCCCGCGCCGGCCCGCGTCAGCTGCTGCTGAGACGGCGGCCCTGCCATGCGCAGACCGCGACCATCAGTGCCAGGCCCAGCGCCGTCCCGGCGCACCGGGAGAGCCCGTCCACGTACATCTCCTCGTCGGCCAGGTGGAGTTGTACCGCGAGGGCGAAGAACGCGGCGCCCAGCGCGGTGAGAGCCGTGGCAACGGGCCAGAGAGCGCGGTTGTCGTACACGTGGTCCTCCCCAAGAGTCGGCCGGGCGTCATCGTCCGGCGGCAATCAACATCACCAGCAGCGGCACGACCCGCTCGGCCGGTACCTCGTAGCGGCCGCGGGCGGCCGTGCGCAGCCAGCCGGCAGTGGTCAACTGCCGCAGGTGGTGGTAGATCTGGCCGGACGTGCCCATGCCGTCGAGCGCGGTGAGTTCCGCGGCGGTGCAGCGACCGCCGAGGATCTCGCGCAGCACCCGCAGCCGCACGGGCTGGCCGAGCGCCGCGAAGGACTCGGCGGCCGCCTCCCAGTCACCGTCCAGGACGGTGTCGGTGGGCAGGCCGTACTGCCACTCGTAGCGCAGCCCGACCGGGGTCCTTACGGCGCCGGTGAACAGCACGCCCCCGTTGACCGCACCCAGGCCGGCGAACTGCTGCTTCAGCCCGTTCAGGGCCCACAGCGCGTCGCCCGGGTCCCGCACGGGCGAGGCAGCGGGCGTCGGCCCGGCGGGCCGGGCGCCGCCCTCCCCGTGGGCCGCCTCCAGCTCGGCCAGGCGGCGCTCCAGCTCGGCCACCCGCTGCTCCAGATCCACGACAGCAGATTACGTAATTACGTAATTTCGAGCAAGCAGAAAAAGGGGGCCGCTCGGTTCGTGCGGTCCCGGAAACGGCGGAACGGCCCGCCAGGCACTCCTGGCGGGCCGTTCCGGCACGGTCGTCGACGGGGCGCGCGGCCGGCCCCGTCGGGCGGCGCTAGGCGATCAGCCCCGGGACGGTGGCCTCGTGCGTCTCCCGCAGCTCGGCCAGCGAGAGGGTGAACTGCCCCTGGACCACGAGCTCTTCGCCGTCGACGACACCGATCCGGGTTGCCGGCAGCCCCCGCGCACCGCACATGTCGGTGAAGCGGAGCTCCTCGCTGCGCGGCACCGAGACGACCGCCCGGCCCGCCGACTCCGAGAAGAGGAAGACGAACGGGTCCAGCGCGTCCGGGACGACCAGGCGGGCGCCCTTGCCACCGTGCAGGCACGACTCGACCACGGCCTGGACCAGGCCGCCGTCGGAGAGGTCGTGCGCCGCGTCGATCATGCCGTCGCGGGAGGCCGAGATCAGGATCTCCGCCAGCAGCCGCTCGCGCTCCAGGTCGACCTTGGGCGGCAGCCCGCCCAGGTGGTCGTGGACCACCTGCGACCAGGCCGAACCGCCCAGCTCCTCACGGGTGTCGCCGAGGAGGTAGAGCAGCTGGCCCTCCTCCGCGAAGCCGACCGGGGTGCGGCGGGTGACGTCGTCGATGACGCCGAGCACCGCGACCACCGGGGTCGGGTGGATCGCCGCCTCGCCGGTCTGGTTGTAGAGCGAGACGTTGCCGCCGGTGACCGGCGTGCCCAGCACCTGACAGCCGTCGGCCAGACCGCGGGTGGCCTCGGCGAACTGCCACATCACCGCCGGGTCCTCGGGCGAGCCGAAGTTCAGGCAGTCGGAGACGGCCAGCGGGCGGGCGCCGGTGGCGGCGACGTTGCGGTACGCCTCGGCCAGCGCCAGCTGCGCGCCCGCGTACGGGTCGAGCTTGGCGTACCGGCCGTTGCCGTCGGTGGCCACCGCGACGCCGAGGTTGGTCTCCTCGTCGATCCGGACCATGCCGGAGTCCTCCGGCTGCGCCAGCACGGTGTTGCCCTGGACGAAGCGGTCGTACTGGTCGGTGATCCACGCCTTGGACGCCTGGTTGGGCGAGCCGACCAACCGCAGCACCTGGGCACGGAGTTCCTCGGCGTCCGCCGGGCGGGGCAGCTTGGCCGCGTCGTCGGCCTGGAGGGCGTCCTGCCACTCCGGGCGGGCGTACGGCCGGTGGTAGGTCGGGCCCTCGTGGGCGACCGAGCGCGGCGGGACGTCGACGATCTGCTCGCCGTGCCAGAAGATCTCCAGCCGCTCGCCGTCCGTCACCTCACCGATGACGGTGGCGATGACGTCCCACTTCTCGCAGATCTCCAGGAAGCGGTCGACCTTGCCCGGCTCGACGATCGCGCACATCCGTTCCTGCGACTCGCTCATGAGGATCTCCTCGGGCGAGAGCGAGGAGTCCCGCAGCGGAACGGTGTCCAGCTCGACCCGCATGCCGCCGGAGCCGGCGCTGGCCAGCTCGCTGGTGGCGCAGGACAGCCCGGCGCCGCCGAGGTCCTGGATGCCGGCGACCAGCTTCTCCCGGAAGATCTCCAGGGTGCACTCGATGAGCAGCTTCTCCTGGAACGGGTCGCCGACCTGGACGGCGGGCCGCTTGGCCGGTCCCGTGGAGTCGAACGTCTCGGAGGCCAGCACCGAGACGCCGCCGATGCCGTCGCCGCCGGTCCGGGCGCCGTAGAGGATGACCTTGTTGCCGGACCCGGACGCCTTCGCCAGGTGGATGTCCTCGTGCTTCATCACGCCGACGCAGAGCGCGTTGACCAGTGGGTTGCCCTGGTAGCAGGGGTCGAAGACGACCTCGCCGCCGATGTTGGGCAGGCCCAGGCAGTTGCCGTAGCCGCCGATGCCCGCGACCACTCCCGGGAGCACGCGCTTGGTGTCGGGGTGGTCGGCGGCGCCGAACCGCAGCGGGTCCATCACCGCGACCGGGCGGGCACCCATGGCCAGGATGTCGCGGACGATGCCGCCGACACCGGTGGCCGCGCCCTGGTAGGGCTCGATGTACGAGGGGTGGTTGTGCGACTCGACCTTGAAGGTGACCGCGTAGCCCTGGCCGACGTCCACGACACCGGCGTTCTCGCCGATGCCGACGAGGAGGGCGTCGTTCTCGGGGGCCTTCTCGCCGAACTGCTTCAGGTGGACCTTGCTCGACTTGTACGAGCAGTGCTCCGACCACATGACGGAGTACATGGCCAGCTCCGCGCCGGTCGGGCGCCGGCCCAGGATCTCCCGGATCCGCGCGTACTCGTCCTCCTTGAGGCCGAGTTCGGCCCAGGGCTGGTCGGCGTCCGGGGTCTCGGCTGCGTGCTTGACGGTGTCGAGGCTCATGCGTTGACCAGCTTCTTCAGGATCGAGGTGAAGAATCCGAGACCGTCGGTGCGGCCGGTGCCGATCAGCGGCTCGACGGCGTGCTCGGGGTGCGGCATCAGGCCGACGACGTTGCCCGCCTCATTGGTGATGCCGGCGATGTCGCGGAGCGAGCCGTTGGGGTTTCCGTAGCCGTCGGCGGCCGGGCCGTCGGCGACGTAGCGGAACGCCACCCGGCCCTCGGCCTCCAGCATGTCCAGCGTCCGCTCGTCGGCGACATAACGGCCGTCGATGTTCTTCAGCGGAATGCTGATCTCCTGGCCCGACGCGTAGTCGGTGGTCCAGGCCGTGGCGGCGTTCTCCACCCGCAGTTTCTGGTCGCGGCAGATGAAATGCAGGTGGTTGTTGCGCAGCATCGCGCCGGGCAGCAGGTGGGTCTCGGTGAGGACCTGGAAGCCGTTGCAGATGCCCAGGACCGGCATCCCGGCCCGGGCCTGTTCGATCACGGTCTCCATCACCGGCGAGAACCGGGAGATCGCCCCGGCCCGCAGGTAGTCGCCGTACGAGAACCCGCCGGGCAGGACCACGGCGTCGACCTGGTGGAGGTCCTTGTCGCGGTGCCACAGCGGCACCGCCTCGGCCCCGGCCGCCCGGACCGCGCGCTGGGTGTCGCGGTCGTCGAGCGTGCCGGGAAAGGTGATGACTCCGACCCGAGCTGTCATGACTCGGCCCGCGCGGTTTCGTCGACCCGGACGGTGAAGTCCTCGATGACGGTGTTGGCGAGGAAGGTCTCGGCCATCTCGTGGATACGGGCGAGGGCGGCGTCGTCGACCGGGCCCTCCACCTCAAGTTCGAAACGCTTGCCCTGACGGACGTCGGCGATCCCCTCGAATCCCAGGCGTGGCAGTGCGCGCTGCACCGCCTGCCCCTGCGGGTCGAGGATCTCCGGCTTGAGCATGACGTCGACTACGACGCGTGCCACTGGCACTCCCGGTGGTGTGGTGCGTAAGGCGGTGCCCTCACAGTACCGTGTTCGAAAATCTACGCGCATAGATATGCAAGGGCTCCGATCACGGGCCGGTATCGGCGGGAGTACCCGTCAGGGAAAATCTCCGAAAAGAACGGGGGGCCGGATTGCGGCAGGACACGCTGACGAAATTAAATGGGCTTCACAATGCAATGCCCATCGCTGTACAAATGAAAAAGCATTGATCCCAATCAGCCGGATCCGGAGCATCACCCCATGTCAACAAGGGGTAGCTCCACGAAAGGACCGATATCCGTGGCGCAGCGCGTAGTAGTGACGCTCTCCGATGACATCGACGGAGGAGAAGCCGCAGAGACGGTCATCTTCGGTTTGGACGGGAAGTCGTACGAGATCGACCTCAATCCCGCCAATGCGAAGAAACTGCGCGGCGCCCTCGCTCCGTACGTGGAGGCCGGCCGCAAGCGGGCGAAGTCCGGCAAGACCTTCCACCGGACCGCGGTGACCCCCGACCCGGCGGCGGTGCGCGCCTGGGCGCGCTCGCACCAGATGGACGTCCCACCGCGCGGCCGGATCCCCAAGAAGGTCTACGAAGCCTTCAACGCGGCCAATCACTAACCGACTTGCCGGCATCCCCGGGTCCGCACACCGCCGACTTGCACAGCACCCCCACTGATCAGCTAGAGTCTGGAGCACGCCGAGGGGCGGGGCCGAAAGGCCGAACCCCGAGGAGTCACGCGGGTGTAGCTCAGTAGTAGAGCGCCCCCTTTCCAAGGGGGAGGCGCAGTGTGCAATCCCTGTCACCCGCTCTGACAGTTCGACCGGTCCAAAGGATCAGGTAGAGTAGCTGTCGCGCCACTGGGTGAAAGCCGAGTGGATGCCTGCGGACGTAGCTCAGTTGGTAGAGCGCAACCTTGCCAAGGTTGAGGTCGCGAGTTCGAGCCTCGTCGTCCGCTCAGAGAAAAGGCCCCGATCTTCATGATCGGGGCCTTTGTTGTTTTCCCTCCCGAAATGGCGGGGCGTGCGGTCCGGGATCCTGCGGGTCGGTCGGCCCGATCGGTCCGGGGGTCTCGGGTGGTTGCCACGGTGGGGCGGCGCGGTCGCGCGGTGCTGCTTTTCACGGGAAATAGCGGACGGGTGGGTCCGTGAAGGGCGGGCGCGCGGCCGGGCCGGCGGGGCGGAGTCGACGGCGGGGTCCGCTGGTGTGTGGCGATGGACACATGGGTGGGGGCGGGCGGCGGGTGGGGGCCGGGGCGTGGCCGGCGGGCGGGGCGCGGCGGCGGAAGCGAACGCGGGGATTCCGGACGTGAGTTGTGCCGGGGCGGCCGAGGGCAGGGCGGCGGGCATCGCAGGTCGGAGCAGCTGACGCGGGCGGGAGCGGGGTGCGCCGGCGGGGGCCGGTGTGCGAAGCCGTGCAACGGCGGCCCGGAAGTTGGCTATAGTGGGGCTCGCACCGCGCGGTGGCGACCGGAACGGAAGCCCGGCACGGAGCATGCGGACGTAGCTCAGTTGGTAGAGCGCAACCTTGCCAAGGTTGAGGTCGCGAGTTCGAGCCTCGTCGTCCGCTCAGGGAAAAGGCCCCGGTCGATGGACCGGGGCCTTTTGCGTGGGCCGGGCGGGCGGTCAGGCCCAGGGTCGGCCGGTGAGGCGCTCGTACGCTTCGAGGTACTTGGCGCGGGTGCGGTCGACGATCTCCTGCGGAAGCGGCGGCGGGGGCTGCTCGCCGGTGCGGTCCCAGTCCGCGGCGGGCGAGGTCAGCCAGTCGCGGACGAACTGCTTGTCGAAGGAGGGCTGGGGGCGGCCCGGCCGCCACTGGTCGGCGGGCCAGAAGCGCGAGGAGTCGGGGGTGAGGACCTCGTCGGCCAGGGTGAGCCGCTCCCCGTGGAAACCGAACTCGAACTTGGTGTCGGCGAGGATCAGGCCGCGCTCGCGGGCGATGTCGCGGGCCCGGCCGTAGACCGCGAGGGTCACCTCGCGGAGCTGGGCGGCGGTCTCGGCGCCGACCTGGCGGGCGGCCTCCTCGTAGGAGACGTTCTCGTCGTGGTCGCCGACGGCGGCCTTGGTGGCCGGGGTGAAGATCGGCGCGGGGAGCTCGGAGCCGTCGGTCAGGCCCTCGGGGAGCTCCAGTCCGCAGACCGTGCGGGACTCCCGGTACTCGGCGAGGCCGGAGCCGGTGAGGTAGCCGCGGGCGACGCACTCCACCGGGACCATGGCCAGGGAGCGGCAGACGAGGGTGCGGCCGGCCCAGTCGGCGGGGGCGCCCTCGGGGATCTCCGTGGACAGGACGTGGTGCGGGACCAGGTCGGCGAGCTGGTCGAACCACCACAGGGAGAGCCGGGTCAGCACCCGGCCCTTGTCGGGGATCTCTGTGGGGAGGACCCAGTCGTAGGCGGAGGTGCGGTCGCTGGCGACCATGACGAGGTCGCCGGCGGCGTTCTGGTAGAGGTCGCGCACCTTGCCGGTGTGCAGGTGGGTGAGTCCCGGGACCTGCACGGGCTCGGGCTTTTCTACGAATCCGGACACGCTGCCTCCGCGTAGGTTGATCCAGGAGTCGTGGTGATTCTCCCGTATGCGGGTCGGCGGCTCCGCCGCAGGGTCGGGGTCGGGGCCGGGGTCGGTGGGACGGCGGCCCTTTCAGGAGAGCGGAGCGGAGTGGCGGGCTCCGGGGCGGAGCAGCACGGCGAGGGTGAGCAGGGCCAGGACGGCGACGCCGGTGAGGATCGCCGGCGGGGCGAACGCGCCGCTGAGCACGGTGACCCCGTAGGGCGTGAGGAAGCCCAGGTAGGAGACGGCCCAGAAGCGCGCGGTGAGGCCCGCGAGGTGGTGCGGCGGTGCCAGGGCGGCGACCTCGGTGAGGCCGTAGGCGACGCAGAGGCCGTAGCCGGTACCGAGCAGGGCGGCGGCGAGCAGGGCGGCCGCCGGCTGGGCGTGGGCGGCGGCGAGGGCGCCGAGGAGCAGCCCGGCGGCGGTGACGAGCAGGCCGGCCGCGGCGGTGGCGAGGCGGTGCCGGACGGTCAGCCGGCGGGCGAGCGGGGCGACCAGGAGGCCGGCGCCGGGGGTGACGGCGGTGACGACGCCCGCGTAGACGGTCTGCCAGCCGTGCAGGCGGGCGTCGACGAGGCCCGGGAGGACCGCGAAGGCGAGGGCGGGGCCGGCGAAGACCCAGGGGGCCACCGGGACGACGAGGCGGCGGAAGGGGACGCGGTGGACGGGGGCGGCGGGCCCGGCCGCCCCCGTGTGCGGGGCCCGGGCCGGGACGGTCTCGGGGGCGCGGGCGGCGCTCAGTGCGGCGGCCGCGGACAGGGCGAGGTGCGGGACGTAGGCCAGCACCATCGGGTGCGGTGCCCACTGGGCTATGAGGGAGGCCGCCAGGCCGCCGGTGGCGAAGCCCGCGGAGAGGAAGAGGCCGGAGCGGCGGGCGGCGGCACCGGGGGTGGGGGCGGTGCCGTACGGCGCGGCGGAGAGTTCCTTGATCCAGACGCTGCCGGCGGTGAGCAGGGTGCCGGCGCCGACGCCGGTGAGGAAGCGGCCTGGCCACAGCAGCGCGGGGACGGCCGGGCCGGTCATCAGCAGGCAGGTCGCCAGGGCCGAGACGCCGAGGCCGGCCAGGGCGACCCGGCGGCGGCCGAGGCGGTCGGCGAGCGGGCCGCCCGCGAGGAGGGCCGGGATCAGGCCGAGGATGTAGACGGCGAAGAGGGCGGTGGTGGTGGCGGCGGTCAGACCGAGGTGGGCGCGGTAGGCGCCGAGGAGGGAGGAGTACTGGTTGGCGCTCCACCCGGAGGCGGCCATCAGCCCGCCGGCACGGAGCCAGTGGCGGGGAGCCGGGGCCACGGTGGCGGCCGGGGCGGCGACTTGCGCCGTCGGGGTGTGTGACAGGGGCATGGGGGACGTTGTACGACGCGGGCGGGCGGGCGCGCCGCCTCCGTTCAGGAATCGTGAACGGCCCGGCGGCGGGGCCGCGGGCCCGGCTTATCGTGGCGGGTATGGATCTGCGTCGGCTGTCTTCGTTCCTGGCGGTGGTCGAGGAGCAGCACTTCGGGCGGGCCGCGACCCGGCTGTTCCTGTCGCCGGCCGCGGTCACCCAGCATGTGCAGCAGCTGGAGCGGGAGTTCGGGACGCGGCTGCTGGACCGCGGGCGGGGCCCGGTGGTGCCGACGGTCGCCGGGCGGCGGCTGGTGTCGCACGCCCGGACGCTGCTGGCCGCCGCGAACGCCGCGGTGGAGGACGTGACCGAGGCCGGCCGGGGCGGGCCGGCACCAGGGCACGGGCTGCGCGTCGGGGTGATGAGCCACGGGTCGGCGGAGGTGACCCCGGCCGCGGTGAGCGCCTTCCGCCGGGCCCGGCCGGAAGTTCCGGTGACCTTGGTGCAGTTGGACTTCACCGAGCACTGCAGCGCGCTGCGCGAGGAGCGGGTGGACGTGGCGTTCGTCCGGCCGCTGGTGCGGGCCGAGGGCATCGAGGTGGACGTCCTGACGACCGAGCAGCGGATCGTGGCGGTCTCCGCGCGGTCGCCGCTGGCGGACGCGGCCCGGGAGGGGGCGCGGATCGCGGACGTCATCGAGCTGCCGTTCCTGCGGCTGCCGGCGCGCACCCCGCGGCCGTTCGTCGACTACCTCTACTTCCAGGACGGCGAGCGGCGGGCGCCGGACTGCGCGCTGAACCCGCACGACGTGCTGACGAGCGTGGCGGCGGGGCGCGGCGCGGGCTCCGGGCTGAAGTCCTTCGCCCGCTACTACCCGTGGCCTGGGACGGTGTTCGTGCCGGTGCTGGACGCGCCGAGCGCGCAGAGCGTCCTGGCGACGCGGTCCGGCGACCCGAATCCGGAGGTGCGGATCTTCCGGGCGCTGACCGTGGCGCTGGCGCGCGAGCTGGGGGAGTTCGCGGCGCGCTAGCGCGGGGCCGGTGTGGGTCAGTCGCGCTTGCAGATGCGGTCGAGGAGGTTGGCCGTGGCGCGCTGGACGCGCTCGTCGATGTGGCCCGGGCGGTCCAGGGCCGGGGACCAGGCGAAGGTGCCGGACGAGAAGACCAGGGCGCCGCCGGGCGCGCGGTACAGCGAGGTCTCCTGGTGGCGGCGGACGCCCTCGCCGTCGCGGTACGGGGAGTGGGAGAGCAGGATGCGGCGGGTGTGGTCGGGGAGGGGGGTGCGCGGGAAGTAGCGGTCGGCCTCGCCGGCGACCAGGCCGGGGAGTTCGTCGCCCTCGTGGGCGCCGGTGGCCTCCCACAGCCAGTGGTCGGCGTTGCGCACGACCAGGGGGGCCGGCTCGGGGACCCGGCCGGCGTACTGGATGCCCATCAACCGCTGCTCGGGATTGCCCAGTTCGCGCCAGAGGGCGGGGCGGCCGGGGCCCTGGCGTTTGCGGCAGGTGAGCAGGGAGTCGGGGCCGGCCGGCGAGGGGGAGAGCTCCACCTGCCAGTACATGGTGTTGGCGGAGAGGAAGACCAGGGAGGTGCCGGCGTCCCGGGCGGCCTCGATCGTGCGGCGCATGGGCACCGACCAGTACTCGTCGTGGCCGGGGAAGACCACGCCGCGGTAGCGGGTGGCGTCGACGCGGCCGGCGTGCAGGTCGCGGGCGTCGGCGTAGGCGAGGTCGTAGCCGTAGCGCTCGGCCCAGCGGATGAAGTCGTAGGCGTGGCCCACATGGAGGGGGAGGCCGGCGCCGGCGTAGGGGCGGTCGAAGGAGACGGTGGTGGCGGCGTCCCCTTCGCCGAGGAGGGCGCCCTTCTCGTCCCAGGCGTGGTAGAGGCTGGCGCCCGTACGGCCGTCCTCGGGGTAGAGGTTGTACGCCTGCCAGGTGATGTCGGGGAGCAGCAGCAGGAGGTCGGCGGGCTGGTCGTCGCGGACCGTGAAGGGGATGTGGGAGCGGTAGCGGCCGTCGGCGGTGGTCAGGACGGCCACGTAGGCGCCGAGTTGCCAGTAGGTGGGGACCTGGAGGCGCCAGGACAGCCACCAGTGGTGGCAGGAGACGGTGCGGTCGACGAGCAGCGGGGCGGGCTGGACGATGCCGGCGAGGCGGGGGCTGGTGGTGATCTTGGCGGCGCCGGCGCCGGCGTAGTGGCCAATGCGGTAGACGTCGATGCTGAAGGGCTGCGGCGGGTCGACCGAGACCCGGAAGTCGATGGCCTCGCCGGGGGCCACCGCGCCGGGGACGGCGAAGCCCTTGATCTGGCGGTGGACGTCGTCGGCGGTGCGGGGGCCGTTGTGTTTTCGGGGCGCGGGCAGCCGCAGGTCGCCGTGGGCGACGGCGGGATCGACGTACCAGGGGATGATCCGGCCGGAGTCGAAGTAGGTCTCGCTGCCGCGCAGCCAGGGCAGCGGGCCCTGTCCGAACGGATCCGTGACCGCGTGGGCGAGGGCGCCCGATTCCCAGCGCCTGATCTGTTCCGTCGCCACCTTCCACTCCCCTCCCGCGTCCCCCATGGCCGCGGCCGACCGGGCCTTACCCATCCCCCAGCACATCACATTACGCACTCACTTCGTCACCCTTCGTCGTGAATTTAGGCGCCCTTGGCCCGAAGCACGAACTGGAAGGGAACATTCAGCCGCCCCGGCGGGCGGTGGGCCCCCGGGTCAGACCAGCCGGACCGGCTTCTCCGGGCGGACGCCGATCCGGTGCAGCCAGCCGCGGAGCGGTTCGGCGTCGCCGTCGTCGACCAGGCTGAGGACCGGGCGGCCCAGGTCGGAGCGGCGGGTGCCGTCCACGAGGAGGGCGGGGCCGTCGAGCCAGTCCAGGCCGGGGGCGGCGCCCGCGGTGTCCACGGCGGCGCAGCAGACCATCGCCGTGACGTGGTCGGCGAGGAGTTCGCGGGCCGTGCGGGGCGGCTGGAGGGGGAAGAGGGGGAGGCCGTCGGCCGGGCCGTCGCCCCAGACGACGCCGGCGGTGGCGGTGCCGCCGGGCTGCGCCGAACGGTCCCGGGCGGCCTGGCGGGCGGCCGCCTCGTGCTCCTCGCGGGCGACCTCGGCGCCGAGCCGGGCGGCGAGCAGATCGCCGGCGACGGTGTCGTGGGCCAGGCGGTCGATGACCCGTTCCAGGGTCGGGGCGGCGGGCGGGGCGGCCGCGGACGGGGCGGGGGAGGCGGGCTCGGCGGCGGGGGCCCCGCCCGTCCGCTCGGCGTCGAGGGCGCGGGAGCGGCCCGCGGGATGGTGCGCGGCGGGCGTACGGCTGCGGGCGCCGGCGTAGGTGAGGGGCGGGGCGGCGGGGGCCGGGGCGTCCGCGGGGGCGGCGGGGCGGTCCGCGGCCTCCCGGCCGGGATCGTGCGGGCCGGTCGGCGGGAGCGCGTCGAGGACGCGGTGCAGCCGGGCGGCCTCCAGGCGCCACTTGCGGTCCACGATCTCCTGCGGGTACTGCTGCCAGCCGACCGGTGACCAGTCCGGGCCGGGCTCGGCCGGGCCGCCGTGGAAGAGCCGGGCGGCGAGCAGGGAGGCGGCGCGGTCGATGGTGCCGGGCTCCTCCAGCAGGTCGCAGGCGGGCCGCTCGCCCAGACGGGAGGCGAACCCTTCGGCGAGCCGGTCGCGGCGGGAGAGCTCGGTGAGCGCGGAGACCACGCCGGCGTCCAGCCGGGAGGGCCAGCGGCCCAGCCGCCAGGCGGGCAGCGCGACCCTCGTCAGCAGGCGGTCCCAGCCCGCGTAGGCCAGGCCGACCTGTTCCTGGGCGACGATCCGCAGGCCGTAGTCGACGCCCTGGGCGCGCTCGGAGGCGGCGGCCGCGACCCCGCGCTCCATGAGGGTGGCGTGCTCGCGGGCGGCGCGCAGCAGCAGCCTGGCGACCCGGCCGACGAAGCGGAGCGGGAGGGCGCGCAGCGGATCGCGGGCGCGGGTGGCGACCGCGGCGGCCGCGTCCAGGCCGCGGATGAAGCGGCGGGCGGCGGCTATGTCCGGGTGCGCGGACGGGCCGGTGCCGGCGACCACGGGGGCCAGCAGGGCGCGCAGCTCGGCGACCCGCATCCACCACAGGAACGGCGAGCCGATGACCAGGACGGGGGCCTCGGGCGCCCGGCGGCCGATCCGCCCGGCGGGGCGCGGCGGGCCGTGCGCGCGGTGCGTGCGGTCCTCCAGCCAGCTGTCGCAGTCGGGCGTGAGCGCTATCGCCGAGGGGGCGGGGACCTCGAGGCGGTCGGCGAGGTCGCGGACCAGGCGGTAGAGATCGGGGGCGGCGTCCTCGGCGATCGGCACGGAGGGGCTGAGCGCGGGCCGGGCGCGGACGACGACGGCGGTGACCAGCGCGGCCAGCAGGAGGCTCGCCACGGTGAGCCCGCCGACCGTCCAGCGGGCCACCGCCCAGCCGCCTTCGGTGCCGAGCCGCCCGGTGGCGCCGCCCACGAGGAGGACCACGGCGGCCGCGGCCGGCAGCAGGGCCACCGCCAGCGCCGCTCCGCGGACGCGGAGCACCGCGAGGGCGCGGGCACGCGCCACCAGGACGCCTGTTTCCGGACTTGCCACGAGCCTGTACACCCCCAGCGGTCCTGACGGAGCGGGACGGACGGACGACGGTCGTGCGGTGTGCGGACGAGCGAGCGAGCTCACTCTCCACCCACTGTGGCACCGGCCACTGACATCGCAATGTCGGTGGGCCAGTTGCCGGACGCCGCCGGGACTCTCGCCCCCGTACGGGCACCGGCTCCACTGGAGCGGCGGACGCCGCGCCCCCTGCCGTCGGCACCGCTGACCGCAGGACGCTTGCGCGGCACCCTAGTTGGGGGTTCCGGGTTCGTCAGCCGGATACCCACGCGGTCACTCGATGGAATGGCTTTGGGTAAAGCCGTGGACCGGAAAGGGGCGGATCTGGGCCGCTTTCCGACGGGCGGCACGCCCTCGGAGCGCGACCGAGGCATATGCCGGCACCCGTCACCGGAGACCCGGAGACGCGGGGATCCGGAGATCCCGGAGTGCGGACATATGCCTCGGTCGTCGTGGCTGCGGGGCTCGGTGCCGATGACGTGCGGGCCGCGGCCGGGCGCCGCCCCTACTCCCCCGCCGCCGCCTTCGCGGCGATGTCGGTGCGGTGGTGCGAGCCCTCCAGGGAGAGCCGGCCGACGGCGCGGTAGGCGCGCTCGCGGGCGGCGGCCAGGTCGGCGCCGGTGGCCGTGACGGACAGCACCCGGCCGCCCGCGCTGAGCACCGCGCCGGACGCGTCGCGCCGGGTGCCGGCGTGCAGCACGTAGGCGTCGGGGGCGTCCTGTTCGGCGACCTCGGCCAGGCCCTCGATCGGGTCGCCGGTGCGCGGGGTGTCCGGGTAGTTGTGGGAGGCGATGACGACGGTGACCGCGGCGCCGTCGTCCCAGCGCAGCGGCGGGAAGGCCGCCAGGGCGCCGGTGGCGGCGGCGTGCAGCAGGCCGGCCAGCGGGGTCTTCAGACGAGCCAGCACGACCTGGGTCTCCGGGTCGCCGAAGCGCGCGTTGAACTCGATCACCCGGACCCCGCGGGAGGTGATCGCCAGGCCGGCGTAGAGCAGTCCGGAGAAGGGGGTGCCGCGCCGCCGCAGCTCGTCGACGGTGGGCTGAAGGACGGTCCGCAGCACCTCGTCGACCAGCTCGGGGTCGGCCCAGGGCAGCGGGCTGTAGGCGCCCATGCCGCCGGTGTTGGGACCCGCGTCGCCGTCGTGGGCGCGCTTGAAGTCCTGGGCGGGCTGGAGCGGGACGACGGTCTCGCCGTCGGTGACGGCGAAGAGGGAGACCTCCGGGCCGTCGAGGAACTCCTCGATGACTACGCGGTCACAGGCCAGCGCGTGGGCGCGGGCGGTCGCGAGGTCCTCGGTGACGACGACGCCCTTGCCTGCCGCCAGCCCGTCGTCCTTGACGACGTACGGTGCGCCGAAGGCGTCCAAGGCGGCGTCGATCTGCTCCGGGGTGGCGCAGACGTAGCTGCGGGCGGTGGGCACGCCCGCGGTGGCCATCACGTCCTTGGCGAACGCCTTGGAGCCCTCCAGCTCGGCGGCCCGGGCCGACGGGCCGAAGGCCGGGATGCCGCGCTCGCGGACCGCGTCCGCGACGCCGGCCACCAGCGGCGCCTCCGGGCCGACGACGACGAGGTCGGCCTCCAGGCGCACGGCGAGGTCGGCCACCGCCCGGCCGTCGAGCGCGTCGACCCCGTGCAGTTCGGCCACCTCGGCAATGCCGGCGTTGCCGAGGGCGCAGTGCAGCGCGGTGACGTCGGGGTCGAGGGACAGAGAGCGGCACAGGGCGTGTTCGCGGGCGCCGCCGCCGATGACGAGGACCTTCACGGGGTGAAGCCTAGACGAATGCACCAAGCGGGCCGCCGCCGGGCGTGCCCTGATCGCACAAGGACGGGCCCCGGCCGAAAACCGACGGTGTCGTCGGCGGCGTCGGCGGACGCCGGCGCCGCCGTCGTCCGGCCGCACGACGGCAACTCTTTCGGGTGAGATCCGCGCACGTCCTATACCGGATCCCCCACCACTTCCGGGCGGAAAACGGGCGATCTTGGGACAGAGGCCAGCCGTTCGGCGGTAGGAAGGGGGCGGTGCGCAGACGTTCCGCAGCCATGCGCGCACTCCACGGATCCGCGTACGAGGGAGCGCACGGGTGAGTCAGCCGGAGATGCAGCCCGAGGGGCCCCCTCGGGGCGAGGGCGGGTCCGACCGGGGCCGCGGGCGGTTCCCGGACCGGCACCGGCCCCACGGCCGGCCCGAGCGGCGCCCGGCCGGCCCGCTCCGCGGCCGCGGCGATCTCGTGGGCCGGGCGTTCCCGCACGGCGACTGGGGGGAACCGGGCGGGCGGCTGGACGCGCTGTACCTCTGGAGCGAGGAGGGCGCGCTGCGCACCGCCGACTGGTATCTGCGCGACCGGCTGGCCAAGCGCCGCGGGGCGCGGGCGCTGCGGCTGGGGGCCGCCGCCGGGGCGGCCGCGAGCGGGACGCTGCCGCTGCTCGACCTCGCCGGCGTCTGGGAGCACGGTGCGCCGTGGGGCGCGTTGACGCTGCTGCTGGCGGCGGTGTGCGTGGGCTGTGACCGGTACTTCGGGATGACCGCGGGCTGGATGCGGGACCTGGCCACCGCGCAGGCGATCCACCGGCGGCTGGAGGCGCTGCAGTTCGACTGGGCGACGGAGAGCGTGCGGGAGGTGCTCGGGCCGGCCGAGGGGACCGCGAGCGAGGCGGCGGAGCGCTGCCTGGGCGTGCTGCGGCGGTTCAACGAGGACATCGGGGAGCTGGTGCGCACGGAGACGACGGACTGGATGGTGGCGTTCCGGTCGGCTCCGGTGCCGCAGGCCGCGCACGCGGCGCTGCCGTGGTCGGCGGCGCGGCAGGAGGGCGGCCCGGGGCAGCAGGGGCGGTACCCGCGGCAGCCCGGTACGCGGCCGAACATGCCGCGGCAGCGGCCGCCGGAGGCGCCGCGCTGAGCACGGGCCGGCGGGGCCGGGGCGCGCCGCCCCGCCGGCCCGGCCCGTTCAGCTGAAGACGATCATGGAGCCCTGGCCCAGGCTCCGGGTGGCGGCGGCGTGCAGTCCGAGCCAGACGTGCCGTTCCCGGGCGAACGGGCCGTCGTCCAGGGGGACGGCGGTGGCCCGCTCCTCCAGGGAGGTGGGGCCGGCCGGCGGCGCGGGGGCGGCCGGCGGGTTGGCCGGGTCGATGCCCAGCGCCGGGGCGACCAGTTCGAGGTCCCGCAGCAGGCCGTGGGAGGAGCCCAACGGGCCGCCGCCGGCCAGCAGTTCCTCGGTGGCGAGCGGGTGCGGGAAGTCGACCGGGACGTAGGCGCCCGCGTGGTCGTAGTGCCAGACCAGGTGGGACTGCTGTGCGGTGGTCTCGAACATCTCCAGCAACTGCTCGTAGTCGCCGCCGAGTTCGTCGACCGGGCTCACCTCCAGGCCGCACAGCCGCAGCAGATAGGCGCGGCGCAGGAAGTGCAGGGCGTCGTAGTCGAAACCGGCGACCGGCGCGACGTCACCGGAGAGGCCCGGCATGTAGCTGAAGACCGGGATCTCCGGCAGGCCCGCGCCCACCAGGGCGTCGTTGTAGGCGGCGATCTCTTCGGAGAACGGGTTGTCGGGGCTGTGGCACAGCACGTCGACGAGGGGCACCAGCCACAGATCACATGCCACGGGTGAGGGCTCGCTTCCGGTCGGGGACGGGGACACCGGCGCACGTACGGCCACGAAGGACGGCCCCTTTGCGGCCGATGGTCGGGACAGCGTAGTGCTACCCGGCCGTTCCCACGAGGGCGAGGGAGTGTGCGTTGTAGTCGGCGATCAGCCGCTGGGCGTCGGTCAGGTCGTGCCGCAGCAGGGCGTCGGCCAGTTCACTGTGGCCGTGCCAGAGGCTGCCCTTGAGGTGCGGCTCGCGGCGCAGCAGCGGCACCGCGAACATCCAGGTCTGGACGCGGATCCGGTCCAGGAAGTCGCTGATGTAGGGGTTCTGGACGATGCCGCTCAGCTCGCGCCAGAACCGCAGGTCGTAGCCGATGAGGACGTCCAGGTCGCCGGCCCGGGCGGCGCGTTCGGCCTCCTCGGCGCGGCGGCGGATCGAGATCAGCACCTCGGCGGGGGTGGACAGCAGCGCCCGTTCGGCGTTGCTGCGGAAGATGCCCTCGATGATCAGGGTGCGGGCCTCGACCATGGCGCGGAAGTCGTCGGCGCTGAAGGCGTGGACCTTGAAGCCGCGGTGCTGTTCGACGTCGAGCAGGCCCTGGGCGCACAGGTCGAGCAGCGCCTCGCGCACCGGTGTCGCGGAGACGCCGTACTGGTCGGCGATCTCCTTGACGGTGAAGGGGTGGCCGGAGGGGAGCCGGCCGGCCAGGACCTCGTCGCGCAGCGCGTCGGCGATCTGCTCGCGCAGGGTGCTGCGCCGTATCACTGAGCTCTCCGGGCCCGGGGCCATGCGGTGCGTCTCCTCCGACGTCCATGGCCGCGTCGGGAGCGGCCCCTCCTCACCATAGGCGAGGCGGGTGCCGCGGTTTCACGTGAAACCACGCGGCGCGGCCCCGCCCACGATAGGCGAGGGCCGCGCGACTGCCGGCCGGCGGGGCGCTCAGGCGGTGTGCGCGTCCGCCGTCGCCAGGGCCTCGTCGAGGGCGGCGAGGCCCTCCTTGGCCTCGGCCTCGGTGATGGTGCAGGCCGGGACGACGTGGGTGCGGTTCATGTTCACGAACGGCCACAGGCCGCCGCGCTTGCAGGCCGCGGCGAACTCGGCCATCGGGGCGTTGGCGGCGCCGGCCGCGTTGTAGGGCACCAGCGGCTCGCGGGTCTCCTTGTCGCGGACCAGGTCGAGGGCCCAGAAGACGCCCAGGCCGCGGACCTCGCCGACGGAGGGGTGCCGCTCGGCCATCTCGCGCAGCGCCGGGCCGATGACCCTCTCGCCGATCTCCGCGGCGTTCTCCACGATCCGCTCCTCGGCCATCGCGTTGATCGTGGCGACGGCGGAGGCGCAGGCCAGCGGGTGACCGGAGTAGGTCAGGCCGCCGGGGTAGGGCCGCTGGTCGAAGGTGGCGGCGATCTCGGCGCTGATCGCCACGCCGCCCAGCGGGACGTAGCCGGAGTTGACGCCCTTGGCGAAGGTCAGCAGGTCGGGGGTGACGCCGAAGTGGTCGGCGGCGAACCAGTGGCCGGTGCGGCCGAAGCCCGCCATCACCTCGTCGAGGATGAAGACGATGCCGTGGCGGTCGCAGATCTCGCGGACGCCGGCGAGGTAGCCGGGCGGCGGGACCATGATGCCGGCGGTGCCGGGGACGGTCTCCAGGATGATCGCGGCGATCGACCCGGGGCCCTCGAAGGCGACGGTCTGTTCCAGGTGGGCCAGGGCGCGCTCGCACTCCTGGGCCTCGTTCTCGGCGTGGAACGGCGAGCGGTAGAGGAAGGGGCCCCAGAAGTGGACGACGCCGGCCGCGCCGGTGTCGGAGGGCCAGCGGCGGGGGTCGCCGGTGAGGTTGATCGCGGCCGCGGTGGCGCCGTGGTACGAGCGGTAGGTGGAGAGCACCTTGGGGCGGCCGGTGTGCAGCCGGGCCATCCGGACGGCGTTCTCCACCGCCTCGGCGCCGCCGTTGGTGAAGAAGATCTTGTCGAGGTCGCCGGGGGTGCGCTCGGCGATCAGCCGGGCGGCCTCGGAGCGGACGTCCACCGCGAAGCCGGGGGCGAGCGTGCACAGCTTGCCGGCCTGCTCCTGGATGGCCGCGACGACCTTGGGGTGCTGGTGGCCGATGTTGGTGTTGACCAGCTGGGAGGAGAAGTCGAGGTAGCGGTTGCCGTCGTAGTCCCAGAAGTACGAGCCCTCCGCGCCGGCGACCGGCAGCGGATCGATCAGGCCCTGGGCGGACCAGGAGTGGAAGACGTGCGCACGGTCGGCCGCCTTCACAGCCCGCCCGTCACCCTCCACCACCCTTCCCGGGAAGCGCTTCGCGCTGCGGTTTTCGTTTGCAGCAGGGTCGGGGGGCAACGTGCTCACGGTCAGTACCTCGGATCGGTCGCGGGGGTCCGTCGCCGGACGGGACGGCGAACGGCTCCCAGCCTAGGGATCACGGTGCGCCGACCGGTACCGACACTGTGTATGGCGCTCACCACGGGCGCGGACAGAATGTCTACGGTCCTGTAGGAAACTCCAGGGATGCCCGGGGGTGGGTACCTGCCCCCGGGCACCGTCAGGATCCGCGGCGTTCCGGGCGCGCCGCCCCGCGCACCGCTCAGGCCGCCGCGGCGGCGGGAAAGGCGGTCCGGACCGGGCCGCGCCAGTGGTTGGCGTGGAGGTGCGGGCGGAGCGCCGACAGCCCGCCGCAGTACTTGGTGAAGTCGGCGGCCGGGACGCCGTATCCGGCCAGCAGCCGGTCGGCCTCGGTGAGCCGGCCGGCGGTCTTGGTCTCGACGACGACCAGACCGCCGTCGGCCCGTATGGAGCGGCCGGTCTCCAGGTCGCGGCAGACGAGCGCGGCGTCGCAGGTGACGCGCTGCCCGTCGGCGACGAAGGTGGCGCGCTGGTAGTCGGTCTCGATGGAGCGGCCCAGTTCGGTGGGGGCCTGGATGCCGTAGGAGCGGTCGAGCACGGTGGCGAGGAAGTCGCGCGGGGCCGGGCCGAGGGCCGGGTCGCCGGGCATCAGGGGCCGCCGGTGCTTGACCGTGCGGCCGTGCTCGCCCTTGAGCTTGACCTCGAACTGCCGCTCGCCGGTGTCCGCGTAGAGCCGCTCGCGGATCTTGAAGCGCAGCCCGTTGCGCTGCCGGTGGTCGTGGAAGGAGCGCAGGTCGGGGGTGTCGTAGTAGACGGAGCGGTAGCGGAACCAGCGGCGGCCGTTGATGCACAGCGCCGCGAACGGGCCGCCGGGGCGCCGGCGGTCGGTGAGTTCGGCCGCGAAGGCGGCGAAGACGTCGACCGGGACGAGGTAGGCGGTGCTGAAACGCGCGAGGAGTTCGGCGCGCGCCTGGACCTCGGCCAGGGGGGCGGGGCGGGCGGCCATGGCGGCGCGCGCGATGGCTCGTACGGCGGGTATCACACGGTCTCCTTGCGGAAGGGGGAACGGGGGATCGTGCGGGTCCTGTCGTCGCTCTCTGCGGTTTTTCTCCTTTCTTTACGATCGATAACCCCGGGAAGTTCCGGGACGCGGAATCAGACATCCAGTCCGTCAACTCCCGCACGGTGCCGGGCTCCTGGCGAAATATCACCTCACCTGCCCGCATGCCCGCGGCAGATGGCCGCCGCCCGGTGGGCGGCGGCGGCGCGATCCGCCTCCGTGGCACGTGCCTTGGCCGAATACCGCCCCACCGGCCGTCCGCACGGCCTGGATATCCTCACCGCGGACGAGCGGCCGCTCCCGCAGGGGAGGCGGGCGGGCCGGGCGAAGGGGGCGGCGGAGCAATGGCACAGGCGAGGCAGCAGGGACCGGCCGGACGGCCGGGGGGACCGGCGCCGCTCGGGGGACTGGCACCGCTCGGTGCCCACGACCCCCGGCGGATCGGCGACTACCGCCTGCTCGGACGGCTCGGCGAGGGCGGTATGGGCCGGGTGTTCCTGGCCCGTTCGGACCGCGGCCGGACCGTCGCGGTCAAGTTGGTGCGCACGGAACTGGCCGACCAGGAGGAGTTCCGGGCCCGATTCCGCCGCGAGGTGCGGGCCGCCCGAAAGGTCGGCGGGGAGTGGACCGCGCCGGTCCTGGACGCGGACACCGAGGCCGAGACGCCCTGGCTGGCCACCGGTTACATCGCCGGGCCCTCGCTCCAGCAGGCCGTCGGCGGAGGCGGCCCGCTGCCGGAGCGCACGGTGCGGATCCTGGCCGCCGGGCTCGCCCGCGCGCTGCGCTCCGTCCACGCCGCCGGCATCGTCCACCGCGACCTCAAACCGTCCAACGTCCTGCTCACCCTCGACGGCCCGCGGGTCATCGACTTCGGCATCGCTCGGGCCCTGGAGGGCCTCGGCACGGGCACGGTGACAACCACCGGTTCCGCGGTCGGCTCCCCCGGTTTCATGGCGCCCGAGCAGGTCCGCGGCGAGCCGCTCGGCCCGGCCTGCGACGTCTTCTCGCTCGGCTCGGTGCTGGTCTACGCGGCCACCGGCCGGCAGCCGTTCGGCACCGACACGACGCTGCCGCACGCGATGATGTACCGCATCGCCCAGGAGGAGCCGGACCTGACCGGTCTCCCCGAGGGACTGCGCGGCCTGGTCGCGGACTGCCTGGCCAAGGACCCCGCGCGGCGGCCTGCCCCCGAGGAGCTGGCGGCACGGGCGGAGGGCGGACTGCCCGGCGGCGCGGCCGACGACGAACCCTGGCTCCCGGGGGCGCTGGTCGCCCGCCTGGGGCGGCACGCCGTGGAACTGCTGGAGGCCGAGGACCCGCAGCACGGCGCGGAGCGGGCGTCCGCCGCGCCGACCGCCGTCCACCCCCACGGGCGGCCCGGCGCGGCCCCGGCCGAGCCGGCGTCCGCCACCGTCGCCCCGCGGGCCGCCGCGACCCCGGCACGCCGCCGCACCGGCCGGATGCTGCTGCTCGCGGGCGGACTGGCGCTGGCCGGGACGGCCGCCGCCGCGTACGCGCTGTTGGGCGGCTCGGACGGCAGCGCCGCCGCCACCGAGAAGGCCCCGGCCCCGGCGGCCGCACCGGGCGACATCCCGGCCGGCTATCTGGGCGTCTGGTCGACGACGGTGGGCGACTCCGACCTGGACGTCCGCCGCTTCACCCTCGTCCAGGGGAAGCCGGGGGAGACGGTGCTCCGTATGCAGGCCACCGGCCCCACGTACGACTGCCGGTTCACGGCGACACTGAAGAGCGCCGGCCCGCCGGTGCGGCTCGGCCCGTCCACCGTGGTCTCCGGGCCGCCCGACACCTGCCGGGCCGGTTCCCCCAGCACCCTTCAGCTGATGGCCGGGCAGCTCCGGCGCACCTTCGACGACGCGGGCGGCCTGGCGCCGCTGCTGTACACGAAAACGGGGTGACGGCGAAGGCACCCGGCCTTCACCGCCACCCCGGAAGCCGACCGGCTCAGGACAGGAACGAGTTGATCTCGATCGTCTCGTCCCGGCCGGGGCCGACGCCGATCGCGGAGATCGGGGCGCCCGACATCTCCTCCAGCGCCCTGACGTACGCCTGGGCGTTCTTCGGCAGGTCGGAGAAGGTCTTGGCCTTGGTGATGTCCTCGGACCAGCCCGGCAGCATCTCGTAGACCGGCTTGGCGTGGTGGAAGTCGGTCTGGCTGTACGGGAGTTCCTCGACGCGCTCGCCGTCGATCTCGTAGGCCACGCAGACCGGGATCTGCTCCCAGCCGGTGAGGACGTCGAGCTTGGTGAGGAAGAAGTCCGTCAGGCCGTTGACGCGGGTGGCGTAGCGGGCGATCACCGCGTCGAACCAGCCGCAGCGGCGGTCCCGGCCGGTGGTGACACCGCGCTCGCCGCCGATCCGGCGCAGCGCCTCGCCGTCCTCGTCGAACAGCTCGGTCGGGAACGGGCCGGCGCCCACGCGGGTGGTGTACGCCTTGAGGATGCCGATGACCCGGCTGATCTTCGTGGGGCCGACGCCCGCGCCCGTGCAGGCACCGCCCGCGGTCGGGTTCGAGGAGGTGACGAAGGGGTACGTGCCGTGGTCGATGTCGAGCAGGGTGCCCTGCCCGCCCTCGAAGAGCACGACCTTGTCGTCGTCCAGGGCCTGGTTGAGGATCAGGGTGGTGTCGGCGACATAGCCCTTGATCTTGTCGGCGTAGCCCAGCAGCTCCTCGACGACCTGCCCGGCCTCGATGGCGCGGCGGTTGTAGAGCTTGGTGAGCAGCTGGTTCTTGACGTCGAGGGCCGCCTCGACCTTCTGCGTCAGGATCGACTCGTCGTAGAGGTCCTGGACGCGGATGCCGGTGCGGTTGATCTTGTCGGCGTAGGTCGGGCCGATGCCGCGGCCGGTGGTGCCGATCTTCCGCTTGCCGAGGAAGCGTTCCGTCACCTTGTCGATGGTGATGTTGTACGGCGTGATCAGGTGCGCGTTACCGCTGAGCAGCAGCTTGGACGTGTCGACGCCGCGGTCGTTGAGCCCGCTCAGCTCGGAGAGCAGGACCGCCGGGTCCACGACGACGCCGTTGCCGATGACCGGGGTGCACCCCGGCGAGAGGATTCCGGAAGGGAGGAGGTGCAGTGCGTACTTCTGGTCGCCGACGACGACCGTGTGGCCGGCGTTGTTGCCGCCCTGGTAGCGCACCACGTAGTCCACGGATCCACCGAGCAGGTCGGTGGCCTTTCCCTTGCCCTCATCACCCCACTGAGCACCGAGCAGCACAAGTGCGGGCACAGGCGTACACCCCTTCCGGGCGGGGCATGTCCAACGTGCGTGGATGGCGCGGCGCACGCGTGGTCACGCGTACGTCGTCGCCGGAGCCGTCGGACCGGTGCCCCGGAATAGACGAAGCCCCTGGCGCAATAGCGCAAGGGGCTCTTGCACCGAGATGCTACCTGAGGAAGGACCGAGGTGTCGGCGCAGTCTTCTGGGCACTCTCCCGCGGACTCCGTTCGGGGGTGCCCCCTGCTTGTGGTCATCGACCCGGTCGCCCGCAGGACGGACGGCGAGTCCGTGCGCATCGCGAAGGACGTCCTGTCCGCCGGCGCGGGGGCGAAGATCTGCCTGCCGGAGGGGCCGGAGGAGTTCCTCCAGGCGCTGGCCCGGCGTGGCCGGCGCCACCCCGTGGTGGTCGGTGACGACCGCGCGCTGCTGCGGGCGGTGGGCCTGCTCCACAGGGAGCGCGAACTGTCCGGGGTGCCGCTGTCGCTGGTTCCGGTGGGCACGCCGGAGACGGTCGCCCTGAGCCGCACGCTGGGCGTCCCCACGGACGCGGTGGCCGCCGCGCGGACCGTCCTGGACGGCGGGGAGCGGCCGATGGACCTGCTGACGGACGACAGCGACGGCATCGTGCTGGGCGGACTGCGGATCCCGTGCGGAGACGCGGACGGGGCGCTGTCGGGGTACGCGGTGTACGGCACCGCGGGGGAGCGCGCCGGCCGGGCGGTGCCGGAGGCGGCCGGGTGCCCGGAGCGGGCCGCGGCCCCCGGGGGCGCGGACCCCGACGCGGTGGATCCGGGGGACGGCCCGCGCCCCTGGTGGCGGCCGGCGGCCCGCACCGCCCGTACGGCGCTGTCGCTGCTGGCCGCACCGGCGGCCGTGCGGCGGGGGCGGGTGCCCGCGCAGCGGCTGCGGCTGCGGATCGAGGCGGACGGGGCGCTGCTGGCGGATCTGGACCGGCCGGTGCGCGGGGTGTCGGTGGTGCCGGGCGCCGCGGACCTCGGCCTCGGGGCGGACGGCGCCGGCGGGCGCGCGGAGCGGCCCGGCGGGCTGGCCGAGGTGGTCGTGCACTGGCCGGGCGGGGAGCGGCCGATGCGGGTACAGGCGCGGGCCGTGACGGTGTCCGGGTCGGACTTCCGCTACCGGGCGGACGCGCTCGTCGGCGGGCCGGTGCGGACCAGGACGTGGACGGTGCAGCCGGGTGCCTGGCGGCTGCGGCTGCCGCGGCAGGGGTGAGGCGGGGTCCGGCGCCCGGACGGGCGGGGCGGCGGCCGCGGCCCCGGGTCAGCGCCGCGCCGGGCCGTTCTCCTGCCGGGGCTCCGCGGCCGCCGGGCCGCCCTTCTGCTCCTCCGTGCGGAGCTCTTCGAGGTGCTCGCGCCAGCGCTGCATCATGCCCATGAGCTCCTGCTGCATGAACTCCGTGAAGGCCAGGGTCTCGCCGAGACGGCGGCCGGCGGCGCTCTCCGGGCCGAGGCTGTCCACGCCCTCGCGCAGCACGTCCTCCCAGCGCGTCAGGACGCTGTCCCGGCGGGTCAGGGCCTCGTACCACTGGTCGCTGTGGACGCGGTAGCGGTCGCGGCGGGAGCCGGGTTCGCGCTCCCGGCCGACCATGCCGACCTGGGAGAGATAGCGGATCGCGCCGGAGACGGCCGCGGGGCTGACCTGGAGCCGCTCGCCCAGCTCGGCGGAGGTCATGACGCCGGAGTCGGACGCCAGCAGACAGGAGAAGACCCGGGCCGGCATCCGCTGCATGCCGGCGTCGACCATCTGCGCCGCGAAGCGCTCGACGAACGTCAGCACCGCCGCGTCGTCGCGGCCCGCCGTCGCGCCCGTTCCCCGGTCTCGCTGCTCGCTCATGTCCGCATCATCTCCCCTGTTCAGCGCCGTTCCCTCAACTTTATACGGTTTTTTAACTTCACAACTTTGTGAAGATAGCGTACCTTCGGAACCATGACGAAGGCGCACTCCTTCCCCGCGATCCACGCGTCCGGCCTGGCCAAGTCCTTCGGCCGGACCCGCGCACTGGACGGCCTCGACCTCCGCGTCGAGGCCGGTGAGGTGCACGGCTTCCTCGGGCCCAACGGCGCGGGGAAGTCCACCACCCTCCGCGTCCTGCTGGGCCTGCTGCGCGCCGACCGCGGCAGCGCGCAGGTCCTGGGCAAGGACCCCTGGCAGGACGCCGTCGAGATCCACCGCCGCGTCGCCTACGTCCCCGGGGACGTCACCCTGTGGCGCAATCTCTCCGGCGGCGAGGTCATCGATCTCTACGGGCGGCTGCATCGGAGCGGCGGCGCGAAGCGGCCCGCGGGCCTGGACGCCGCGCGGCGGAGCGAGCTGCTGGAGCGCTTCGAGCTCGACCCCACCAAGAAGGGGCGCACCTACTCCAAGGGCAACCGCCAGAAGGTCGCCCTGGTCGCCGCCTTCGCCTCCGACGTAGATCTGCTGATCCTCGATGAGCCCACCTCGGGACTGGACCCGCTGATGGAGGAGGTCTTCCAGAGCTGCGTGGCCGAGGAGCGCGACCGCGGCCGCACGGTCCTGCTCTCCAGCCATGTGCTGTCCGAGGTCGAGGCGCTCTGCGACCGCGTCAGCATCATCCGCAAGGGCCGCACCGTCGAGTCCGGCTCACTGGGGGAGCTGCGCCATCTGACCCGGACGACCGTCGTCGCCGAGCTGGCCGGCCCGCCGACCGGACTCGACGGGCTGGCCGGTGTGCACGGCCTCTCCGTCCAGCCGCTCGGGGACGGCGGCTGCCGGGTCCGGCTCCAGGCCGACACCGACCGGCTCGGCGCGGTGCTCGGCCCGCTCGGCGCGGCCGGCCTGCGCAGTCTCACCAGCGCCCCGCCCACCCTGGAGGAGCTCTTCCTCCGGCACTATCAGGACGACCTCCGCCCCGAGGCCCGCCGCCGGGACGGCGCCCGGACCGAAGGGACGGTCAGCCGATGAGCGCCCTGGCCGCGCCGGCCGCCGTCCACCCCGGCCGCCCGCGCCATCTGGCCGGCACCGGCACCCTGCTGCGGCTGGCACTGCGCCGCGACCGGCTGATGATCCCGGCCTGGGTGCTGGTCCTCGGCCTGTCCGTCACCGCCATGGGCCCGGCCTTCGCGTCGCTCTACGCCACCGCCGCCGACCGCGCCCAGTTGGCCGCCTCGATGAACGCCGGCGGCTCGCTGCGCGCGCTGTACGGCCCGGTCTTCGGCGACTCCCTCGGCGGCCTGGTCGCCTGGCGGATGGCCGGGCTCGGGGCGGTGCTGGCGGCCGTGATGAGCCTGCTGATCGTCGTCCGGCACACCCGGGAAGAGGAGGAGACCGGCCGCCAGGAGCTGCTCTCCGCCGCCGTGGTCGGCCGGCGGGCGCCGCTGACCGCGGCCCTGCTGGCGGCGCTGCTCGCCGACGCCGGCGTCGCGGCGCTGACCGCCGCCGGGCTGACCGCGTCCGGACTGCCGGCGGGCGGGTCGCTCGCCCTGGCCGTCGCGATCGGCGGCACCGGCCTGCTCTTCGCCGCGCTGGCCGCCATCGCCGCCCAGCTCACCGAGAGCGCCCGGCTGGCCAAGGGGCTGACCGGCGCGGTCCTGGGCGCCGCCTTCGCACTGCGCGCCGCCGGCGACGCGACGGACGCCGGTGCCGCCCCCGGGGGCGGCACCGGCTCCGTGCTCACCTGGCTCTCCCCCGTCGGCTGGGCGCAGAATCTGCGCGCCTACGCCGGCGAGCGCTGGTGGGTGGCGCTGCTGCCCGCCACCGCGACGGCGCTGGCGACGGCGGCGGCCTACGCCCTGACCGCCCGCCGCGACGTCGGGATGAGCTTCCTGCCGGCCCGTCCCGGGCCCGCCCGGGCGCCCCGTTCGCTCGGCGGCCCCACCGGTCTGGCCTGGCGGCTGCAGCGGACGACCCTGGCGGGCTGGACGGCCGGTTTCGCACTCGCCGGTGGAGTGTTCGGCGGGATCGTCAAGGGAGCCACGAGCCTGGTCGGCGGCAATGCGCGGGCCCGGGAGATCTTCGAGCGGCTCGGCGGGCAGCAGTCCATGGCGGACGCCTTCCTGGCCTCGATCACCGGCCTGCTCGGCATGATCGCGGCGCTCTACGCCGTCGGCGCGGTGCTGCGGATGCGCGCCGAGGAGACCGGCGGGCGGGCCGAGCCGGTCCTGGCCGGTGCGGTGGGCCGGCTGCGCTGGGCGGCCGGCCATCTGGTCCTCGCGCTGGCCGGCACCGCCGTGGTGCTGGCCGCCGGCGGCCTGACCCTGGGGATCACCTACGGCGCCTCGGTCGGCGATGTCGCCGGCGGCACCGGCCGGGTGCTGGCCGCCGCGCTGGCCCAGGCCCCGGCGGTGTGGACGCTCGCCGGGGCGGCGACGGCCGTGCTCGGCCTGTTCCCCCGCGCCACCGGTGCGGTCTGGGCCCTGACCGGCGGGTGCCTCGCCGTCGGCTGGCTCGGGCCGGTGCTGCGGCTCCCCCGGTGGGCGCTGGACCTCTCGCCGTTCGGGCAGCTGCCCAAGCTGCCCGGCGGGGCGGTGACGGCCACGCCGTTCCTCTGGCTGACGGCCCTCTCGGCTGCCCTGGTGGCCGCCGGTCTCGTCGGCCTCCGCCGCCGCGACATCGGCTGACCGTCGGGGCCCGCCCCGGTCGTGCGCCGCCGCAGCCATGGCGGAGCCCGGCGGCGCACTCCGCGGTCGGCTCTCCGCGACCTGCTGTCCACAGGGTGTGGACAGTCCGGGCGGACGCCGCCGTCAGCCGCCCGGCGTCACCAGCCGCGCCTCGTAGGCGAAGACCGCCGCCTGGGTCCGGTCCCGCAGCCCCAGCTTCACCAGGATCCGGCTGACATGCGTCTTCACCGTCGACTCGGCGACGACGAGATGGGCCGCGATCTCGCCGTTGGACAGTCCCTGCGCCACCAGCACCAGGACCTCGGTCTCCCGCTCCGTCAGATCGCCGATCCGCTCCTGGGCCGGGGCGCGCGGCGAGCCCAGCCGGGAGAACTCGTTGATCAGCCGCTTGGTGACGGTCGGGGCGAGCAGCGCCTCCCCCGCGGCGACGATCCGCACGCCCTCGGCGAGCTGGCCGGCCGAGGCGTCCTTGAGGAGGAAGCCGCTGGCTCCGGCGCGCAGCGCCTGGTAGACGTACTCGTCCAGGTCGAAGGTGGTCAGCACCAGCACCTTGGCGTCCGCGTCGGCGGCGACGATCTCGCGGGTCGCCTCCAGGCCGTTCATCTCCGGCATCCGGATGTCCATCAGGACGACGTCCGGCTTGAGGAGCGAGACCTTCTCCACCGCCTGCCGGCCGTCGACGGCCTCTCCGATGACCTCGATGTCCGGCATGGCGTTGAGCAGCACGGAGAAGCCCTCGCGGACCATCACCTGGTCGTCGACGATCAGTACCCGGATCATGCCCCGCTCCCGCCCCGCGCGCCCTCGCCCGCGGTGTTCGTCACCGGCAGGAAGGCGGCGACCTCGAAGCCGCCGTCCCCGGTGTGGTCCGCCGTCATCTCGCCACCGAGCATCTGCACCCGCTCCCGCATGCCGAGCAGTCCGTGGCCGGCGCCCGGCGACGGCTTGGCGAGCCGGCTCGGGGCGCCGTTGACGATCCGCAGCCCCAGCCCGCCCAGGACGTAGGAGATCTCCACCCGCGCGTCCGCGCCCGGCGAGTGCCGCAGCGCGTTGCTCAGCGCCTCCTGCACGATCCGGTACGCCGACAGCTCCACGCCCTGCGGCAGCGGCCGGGCGGACCCGGTGATCACCGCCTCGACCGTCAGCCCGGCGCCCCGGACGCTCTCCAGCAGCGCGTCCAGGCTGGCCAGCGTCGGCTGCGGGGCCTCCGGGTCGCGCTCGGCGAAGGCGTCCGGGTCCTCGGAGCGGACCACGCCGAGGATGCGGCGGAGCTCGGTGAGCGCGGCGACGGCGTTCTCCCGGATGGTGGCGAAGGACTTGGCGAGCTCGGGCGGCGGATCGGTGACGCGGTAGGGCGCGGCCTCGGCCTGGATGGCGATCACCGACATGTGATGCGCGACCACGTCGTGCAGTTCCCGTGCGATCAGCGCGCGCTCCTCCAGCAGGGTGCGGCGGGAGCGCTCCTCGGCGGTGACGCTGCGGGTCTCGACGACCTGCCGGCGCTCCTCCCGCCAGGCCCGGACCGCGGCGGCCGAGACCAGCACCACGCCGGAGAAGAACGCCACCGGCGGCATGTCGCCCAGCGTGCCGCCCCGGACGAGCACCGAGACCACCGCCCCCAGCCCGAAGGTGACCGCCCACATCTCCACCGCCAGCCGCGGCCGGGTGCGCAGCACCACCAACGCCATCACGGCGAGGTGGACGATGAAGGCGGAGCTCCAGACGTCGGCGTACGGCGAGAAGATCCGGGAGCCGATCGCCCCCACGACGAACGCCAGAAACGACAGCCAGAAGGCGCCCACCGGCCGGAAGAGCACCAGCACCGCCGGCACCGTCATCATCAGCGCGAGGACGATGTCCAGCATCTGCCGCGGCGCACTGGCGTCGTAACCGGGGCCGACGGACCCCAGGAAGATGCAGGCCGCCAGGAAGCCGACGGCGCCGTGCGGGAGCCAGCGGGCCCACCGCCGGGCCCGCTCCGGCAGCCAGGACAGCCGCCGCGCCAGCTTGGCGTCGTCCAGCGGCGGCAGCGGGCGGAGGGCGAAGGCACCGGCGAACAGGTCCTGGCGCAGGGTGTGCAGCACGCCGTGGACTATCCGCGCCTCGGAGCGCAGATCGCCCGGTGTCTGGGGGGTCTCGTTCACGTACACCACGGTAAGCAACGGCGGCTCCTCGGGGCGTCCCCACCGAAGCGGATCTGCCGGGGTCCGTCTCAAGTACTACGCGGCACGGGCACTACCCGGTGCGGCCGGCACCGGGCGGTTCGGCGACGGCCTCCGCGGCGCCCGGCCCGCCGCCGCGGATGAGTTCCAGCAGCGTGCGGAAGGCGTCGGTGCCGGGCGTCACCGGGGCGTAGTGGCCGATGCCGGGCAGTTCGCGCAGCGTGGTCGCGGCGGGGTGGGCGGCGGCGTAGCGGCGGGAGAGCTCCGGCGGGACGTCCGGGTCGTCGGTGCCGTGCAGCAGCGTGACGGGGATGCCGGCGGGCGGGTGGCGGACCGGGTCGGCGTCGGCCAGCCGGCCGGCGAAGCCGGGGCCGGCGCCGAGCAGCTCGGCCACCGCGCCGTCGCTCAGGCCCAGCTCATGGGCGCGGGCCAGATCGGCGACCGGGGCCACCGCGACGACCCGGGTCACCGGCGGGCCGGGGCGGGCGGCGGCGAGCAGCGCGAGGTGACCGCCCGCCGAGTGCCCGACGAGCACCGTCTCGCGGGGCGGCGCCCCGGCCGCGGCCGCCACGGCCGCCGGGACGTCCTCGAACGTCCGCGGCGCGCCCCCGCCCGCACCGACCCTGCGGTACTCGGCCAGCGCGACCGGCAGCCCGTGCCGGGCCAGCTCCGCCGCACACGGCGAGAGGTGGCGCCGGTCGTACGCGGCCCGCCAGAACCCGCCGTGCAGCAGGACGACGAGGGGCCCGGACCCGGGCCACGGCCCGTAGAAGTCGACGAGCTGGTCCGGGTGCGGGCCGTACGCCACCGTGCGGTCCGGCGCCACCGGGGCGAGCCCCAGCAGCGCCGTCTCCTCGTCGGCCGCGGTCACCCCGCGCCGCCGCCCGCCGTACCGTCCTGCTCCGGGCCCGCCGACTCCGCACCGGCCGACGGCTCCGCCGCGGACCGCTCCCGCAGCACCTCGCCGAGCACCCACGCCGCCCGCTCGGCGTCCGCGAAGGTGGTGTAGAGCGGGGTGAAGCCGAAGCGCAGCACGTCCGGGGGGCGGAAGTCGCCGACCACCCCGCGGCGGATCAGCTCCGCCATCACCTCACCGGCCACGGGGGTACTTCCCTGCTCGACCGAAGCGGAGAGCCTGGGGGAGCACGCCAGCGAGATCTGGCTGCCGCGCCGCCGGTGCTCGGACGGCGTCACCGAACGGACCCGCCCCGGCGGCACGTACGCGGCGACGCACTCCAGGAAGAAGTCGGTCAGCGCCAGGCTCTTGGCCCGTACGTCCTCGACGGCGACGCCCTCCCACGCCTCCAGCGCCGCCTCCAGGGCGAGCATCGAGAGGATGTCGGGGGTGCCGACGCGGCCGCGCAGCACACCGTCGGCCGGGGTGAAGCCGGTTTCCATCCCGAACGGGTCGGCGTGCGAGTTCCAGCCCGGCAGCGGCGACTCGAACCGCTCCTGGAGGCTCTGCCGGATGTAGAGGTACGCGGGCGAACCGGGGCCGCCGTTGAGGTACTTGTAGGTGCAGCCCACCGCGAGGTCCACCCCGCACGCGTCCAGCGCGACCGGCAGCGCGCCGGCGCTGTGGCACAGGTCCCAGACCGCCAGCGCGCCCGCGGAGTGCAGCGCGGCGGTGATCTGGGCCATGTCGTTGAGCTCGCCGGTGCGGTAGTCCACGTGGTTGACCAGCGCCAGCGCGGTCCGCTCGGTGACCTCGTCGGCGATCCGCGCCGGCTCCACCGGCCGGACCGCGAGGCCGGCCATCCGGGCCGCGGAGCGGGCGACATAGCCGTCGGTGGGGAAGGTCGTGGCGTCGACCAGGATCTCCGTGCAGCCCTTCCCGGCCATCCGGATGCCGCCGACCACCGCCTTGAAGACGTTCACGCTGGTGGAGTCACCGACCACCACCTGGCCCGGTGCCGCCCCGACGAGCGGCGCGATCTTCTCGCCGATCCGCTCGGGCGCCGTCCACCAGCCGGCCTCGGTCCAGGACCGGATCCGCAGCTCGCCCCACTCGCGTTCGATCACCTCGGCGATCCGGCCGGGCACCGAACGGGGCAGCGCGCCGAGGGAGTTGCCGTCGAGATAGACGTCCGCCTCGCCGGTTGCCCGATCGGGCGAGGCGCCGAGGACGAACCGGTCGCGGGTGGCGGTGAGCGGCCCGGCCGCGTCCAGTTCGGCGGCGCGGGCCGCCTCCGTACGGGCCCCGGCGGTGTCCGGGACGGGGCTCTGCGGGGTCTCGCGGCTCTCAGACATGGCTTCGCGCCGTCCACAGCTCGGGGAAGACGTTCTTACGGGCCCGCTTCTCCAGCCAGGCGACCCCCGCGGACCCGCCGGTGCCCATTTTCGCGCCCATCGCCCGCCGGGTCGCCACCAGATGGTCGTTGCGCCAGCGCCAGACCAGCTCCGCGACATCGGTCAACAGCTCGCCGAGCCGGGTGAGTTCGGACTCCTGCGGTCCGGCGAGGACGGCGGCCCAGACCTCCTCGACGGCCGGGTCCGGCTCGTAGCGCTCGGCCACGTCGCGCCGCAGCACGGCCTCCGGGACCGGGTGGCCGCGACGGGCCAGCAGCCGCAGCACCTCGTCGTACAGGCTCGGTTCGTGCAGCGCCTTCTCCAGCGCGGCGTGGTCCTCCGCGGAGCCGCGGTGCGGCACCAGCATCGACGCGGACTTCTCGCCGAGCAGGAACTCCAGCCGTCGGTACATCGCGGACTGGAACCCGCTGCCCTCGCCGAGCGCGCCGCGGTAGGCGTTGAACTGTGCGGGCGTCAGCCGGGCCAGCGGCTTCCAGGCGGCGTTGAGCGCCTCCAGCTCCCACGTGGAACGGCGCAGCGCGTCCGTCGCCGCCGGCAGGTCGTCCCGGCGCAGCGCGTCGGCGGCGGTCTGCCACTCGTGGACGATGACGGTGAACCACAGCTCCATCACCTGGGTGGTCACCAGGAAGACCATCTCGCCCGGGTCGTCGGACTGGAGCTGCTGGAGATGGGTGAGGACGCTCGCCCGGACGTAGTCCTCGTACGGCGTGGTGGTGCCGGCGCCGATGCTCAGATCGGGGCCGAGCGGCGGTTCCGCCTCGGGGAGCGCGGCGTCCGGCGCCGGGACCTGGTCCGCGGAACGGGTGGGAGACGGTTGCGACATGAGGGACTCCTCAGGTGCGAACTACCGGGTAGCGGTCCGCTCCTTCCTCGTCGGCTCGGGAGCCCCGGTCCCCTCGGGCGCGGGATGACCCGGCCCACTGAAATCATCGGTGCTGCACCAGCACCGCGCAAGGGCCGGGCATGATCTTGCGGCCCGGCCCGCGACCGCCCGCCCCGGGCCGGAGCGGGCGGTCGAGGCGGCTCAGGAGAGCGTGTCGGCCGCGGTCGGCGAGGAGTCCCGGAGGAAGGCCGTGCAGCGCTCGTACTCCTCCTGCTCGCCGATGGTCTGGGCGGCGCGGGCGAGGGCGTGCAGCGCCCGGAGGAAGCCGCGGTTGGGCTCGTGCTCGAACGGCACCGGGCCGTGGCCCTTCCAGCCGGCCCGGCGCAGCGCGTCCAGGCCGCGGTGGTAGCCGGTACGGGCGTAGGCGTACGACTCGACGACCCGGCCGGCCTCGAAGGCGTCGTCGGCGAGCTGGGCCCAGGCCAGGGAGGAGGCCGGGTACTTCGCGGCGACGTCGGCGGGCGCGGTGCCCGAGGCGAGCAGCGCGCGGGGCTCCGGGTCGTCGGGCAGGTGGGTCGGGGGCGGGCCCCCGAGGAGGTTTTCGTGAATGGGCATGTGCCAAGTGTGCCCGTTCGCTGCGCTTGGCCTGCTTCCCACGTCGTCGGCTTTCACGCCGTGCCTTGGTTCTGCGCCTGCCGCCCATGTCGGCGGCTTTCCCGTCGTGCGTTGGTTTGTGCGCCTGCGGCGCGGTGCCGCTGCGCGGGGCTGTCGGGGGCGGTGACGGGCCTGCGGAGGCACGGGGCGGTGGGTCGGTGCGGGGGCGGGTCAGGGTTGGGGGTTGGTGTGGGGGTGCTGGTCGGGGGTGTCCGTGTCGCCGGGGTCCAGGGGTGGGGCGTTCACGCCACAGTGGTAGGCGCATTCGGTGTGGCAGGGTTCGGGGGTTTCCGGGCGGGCGGGGCGGAGGATGTCGCGGCGGACGGTCAGCCAGGCGATCAGGGCGCCGGCCAGGAGGATCGCGGCGCACAGCGGCATGGCGCGGCGGAAGGCGGCGGCGAAGGCGGGGGCCGAGCGGTAGGTCTCGGGACCCATGCCGGCCAGCAGGGGGAGGGCGGCCACCGCGACCAGGCCGGCGGCGCGGGCGGCGGCGTTGTTGATGCCGCTGGCCAGGCCCGCGCGGTCGACGTCCACGGATGCCAGCACGGTGGCGGTGAGCGGGGCGACCAGTGTCACCATGCCGGCGCCGAGCACCACAAGGGCGGGCAGCACGTCGGCGAGGTAGGAGGCGCCCGGTCCGGCCCGGGTCATCAGCAGCATGCCGACCGCGCAGAGCACCGGGCCGACGGTGAGCGGTATCCGCGGTCCGATGCGTTGGCCCAGTTCGCCGGAGCGGGCCGACAGCAGCAGCATCAGCACGGTCGTGGGCAGCAGTGCGGTGCCGGCCAGGAGGGCCGAGTAGCCGACGACGACCTGGAGCTGGAGCACGGAGAGGAAGAAGAAGCCGCTGAACGCGGCGTAGACGCAGACCGTCACCGCGTTCACGGCGGTGAACTGGCGGTTTCTGAAGATCGCGGGTGGCAGCATCGGGTCCGGCCGCCGCCGTTCCACGTGGAGGAAGGCCGCGCCCAGCAGCACCCCTGCCACGGCGGGCACGATCACCGCGGGCGAGGCGCCGCGGCCCGGCGCCTCGATCAGCGCGTAGCTGACGCCGGCCAGCGCCAGCGCGCCCAGGACCGCCCCGGGTACGTCGAAACCGCGGACCTCGCCGGTGCCCCGCTCGCGGGTCTCGGGGACGTGCCGCAGCGCGATCGGGACACAGGCCGCCGCCAGCGGCACGTTGAGGAAGAACACCCAGCGCCAGCCGGCGCCGTCCACCAGCCAGCCGCCGACGAACGGGCCGACGGCCGCGGCCACCCCGCCCAGGCCGGACCAGGCGCCGACCGCGCGGGCCCGGTCGTCGGGGTGGAAGACGGCCTGGATGAGGGCGAGGGAGCCGGGGGTGAGCAGGGCGCCGCCGATGCCCTGGAGCGCGCGGGAGGCGACCAGCACCCCGGCGTTCGGGGCCAGCCCGCACAGCAGTGAGGCCACCGCGAACCAGACGACGCCGATGGTGAAGATCCGGCGCCGGCCGTACCGGTCGCCCAGCGAGCCGCCCAGCAGGATCAGCGAGGAGAGGGTGAGCATGTAGGCGGTGACGGTCCACTGGAGGACCGCGAGGTCCGCGTCGAGATCCGCACCGATCCTGGGCAGCGCGATATTGACGACCGTGCTGTCGAGCATCGCCATTCCCGAGCCGAGGACGGTCGTGGCCAGCACCCAGCGGCCCTGCGACGAGGACAGCCGGACCCGCCCCGGCTCGCTCCTGACGGGTTGCTCCATACGGTGAGCATGCCCCGTTCCACGGGCGCCCGCCCACCCGGCGGCCCCGCGAACGGCGCAGGGCCCCGCAACCGGTACGGCTGCGGGGCCCTGCGGAGCCGCCGGGCGGCTACTTCAGCTTGGTGCCCGTGGAGCGCAGGTTGGCGCACGCCTCGGTGACCCGCTTGGCCATGCCGGCCTCGGCCAGCTTGCCCCAGCTGCGCGGGTCGTAGGTCTTCTTGTTGCCGACCTCGCCGTCGACCTTCAGCACACCGTCGTAGTTGCGGAACATGTGGTCCGCGACCGGGCGGGTGAAGGCGTACTGGGTGTCGGTGTCGAGGTTCATCTTGACCACGCCGTTCTCCAGCGCGGTGGCGATCTCCTCCTCGGTGGAGCCGGAGCCGCCGTGGAAGACGAAGTCGAACGGCGACGCCTTGCCGTACTTCGCGGCGACGCCCGCCTGGAGGTCCTTCAGCAGCTCGGGGCGGAGCACGACGTTGCCCGGCTTGTAGACGCCGTGGACGTTGCCGAAGGAGGCGGCGAGCAGGTAGCGGCCCTTCTCGCCCAGGCCCAGCGCCTCGGCGGTGCGCAGCGCGTCGTCGACCGTGGTGTAGAGCTCGTCGTTGATCTCGTGGGTGACGCCGTCCTCCTCGCCACCGGTCGGGGTGATCTCGACCTCAAGAATGATCTTGGCCGCGGTGGCGCGGGCCAGCAGCTCCTGCGCGATGTCGAGGTTGTCGGCGAGGGTCTCGGCGGAGCCGTCCCACATGTGCGACTGGAAGAGCGGGTTGCGGCCGGCCTTGACGCGCTCCTCGGAGATCGCGATCAGCGGGCGGACATAGCCGTCCAGCTTGTCCTTGGGGCAGTGGTCGGTGTGCAGGGCGATGTTGACGCCGTACTTCTCGGCGACCACGTGCGCGAACTCGGCCAGCGCCACCGCGCCGGTGACCATGTCCTTGCTGTACTGGCCGCCCAGGAACTCCGCACCACCGGTGGAGATCTGGATGATGCCGTCGCTCTCGGCCTCGGCGAAACCGCGCAGCGCCGCGTGCAGCGTCTGCGTGGACGTCACGTTGATGGCCGGGTAGGCGAACTTGCCTGCCTTCGCCCGGTCCAGCATCTCGTTGTAGACCTCAGGGGTTGCGATGGGCATCTGTCCGCTCCTTGTATGTGCGGGGTGTGCGTTCTTGGCCCTGACCAGGGGGCGAGGACTTCGCCGTGGCACATCTTCCCAGACTCACCGGATTGCTCCACATCGCCCGTACGGCCGCCGGCCGGATGCGGGATACGGCGTTCCGTGCGGCAGCACCCGGTGTTTCGCGTGAAACGCTGCTCTGTTTCACGTGAAACACCGGGCCCGGCGCACAACCACGGGTCGGCGAGAAGGACCCGATCGGGTCGTCAGCCCAGGTCGAGGTCGCCGAGCTGGTAGCCGGTGAGGTAACGGAGCCCGGCGTCGGCGATGGCCGAGGCGGCGCCCCGGTCGACGATCGTCGCAACCGCAACGACCTCGGCGCCGGCCTCCCGCGCCGCCTCGACGGCGGTCAGCGGCGAGCCGCCGGTGGTGGAGGTGTCCTCGACGACCAGGACCCGGCGGCCCGTGATGTCCGGGCCCTCGATCCGACGCTGCATGCCGTGGGCCTTCTGCGCCTTGCGGACGACGAAGGCGTCCAGCCGGCGGCCGCGGGCGGCGGCGGCGTGCAGCATCGACGTCGCCACCGGGTCGGCGCCGAGCGTCAGACCGCCGACCGCGTCGAAGTCGAGATCGGCGGTGAGGTCGAGCATCAGCCGACCGACCAGCGGCGCCGCCTGGCTGTCGAGGGTGATCCGGCGCAGGTCGATGTAGTAGTCGGCCTCCTTGCCGGAGGAGAGCGTCACCTTGCCGTGCACCACGGCCTTGTCCTTGATCTGCTGCAGCAGCTCGCCGCGCACGTCGTCAGTCATGCGCACGAGCTTAGGACAGCGCCCTCGGCACGGCGCCCGCGGCTACAGCGCCCGCCAGCTCCAGGTCGTGGAGACCTCCAGCGGGTCGATCGGGGTGACCAGGCGCGGGGCGGTGTTCAGCCCGTTCGGCGGGCCGGACTGCGGCTCCACGCAGACCGCCGCCTCCTGCTCGTCGTAGACCACGACCCACTCGGCGCGGCTGGAGACCGTCAGCTCCAGCCGGCCCGGCCAGGTCAGCGTCACCTCGACGCCGCGCGGCATCCCGAAGCAGTCGTCCCAGGGGCCGGGCTTCGGCGTGATCCGGCGGCCGACGGGGAGGTGGTCGGGGCCACGCTCCTCCTGCCACTCGGGCGCGAAGTCGATCCGGACATCGCCGCCCTCGCCGAGGTTGCGCAGGAACCACGGGTGCCAGCCGGCCTGCGCCGGGAAGGAGTCGCCGGTCGCTTCGACGCCCATGGAGAGCGTGAGCGAGCCGCCGTCCTCGGCCAGCTCGACGACCTGGGTGACGGTCCCCGGGTAGGGCCAGGGTGCCGCGGGGTCGGAGAGGTCATAGGTGAAGGCGGCCCCGGTCTCGTCGGCGCGCGCGGTGCGCCAGCGCAGGTCACGGCCGGTGCCGTGGATGGCGTGCGGCGGGGAGTTGACCGGCATCTGGTGCACTTCTCCGCCGTTGCGGAACCGCCCGTGGTCGATCCGGCCGCACCACGGGACCATCGGGAAGCAGCCGTACTTGTCGCCCTGCCGCAGCAGCTCCGTGCCGCCGACGCGCAGGCTGCCGAGCCGGCAGCCGTTGTCCGGGTGAACGGTCAGTTCGGCGTCCCCGGCGGACAGCAGTACGCCGTCCGCGCCGCGCTCCTGCATGGTGTTCTCGGTGCTCACGGAAGCGACCCTAACGGTGCGCCCGGCCGCACGCCGGGATCCGGACGGTGGGCGGACCACGCCGCCGCCGGTACGTGCGTGCCCCGGCGGCCGGTTCGTCCCGCGTCGTCAGCGGCGCCGCCGCAGCACCCGTCCGACCACCACGGCCGAGGCCAGCACCACCGCGGCGGCGGGTGCCGCCCAGCGCAGCGGCACCGAACTCCCGCCGGGCTCCGGCGCGGGCACCGGCGCGTACCGGCCGCGCGGCGGGGCGTGGTCCACCTCCTCCGCACTGCGCCCGATCATCGTGCGGCGGGCGTGCGCGGCCTCCGCGGGCACGACCCCGGACAGCTCCTCCGGACCGCCCACGGCACCCGGCCCGTCCTCGTCGTCGGCGAACGCGGCCTCCTCCAGGGCGTCGTCGACGTCGGCGAGCGGATCGAGGGACGAGGGCGGGACCTCGGTGTCGAAGAGGCCGGGCGCCGGCGGCCCGGGGGTCTCCTCCGGCGCCTCCGCGACCGGGCGGTCCCTCAGATCCGCCGCGAGGTTCTCCGCGAAACGGTCCAGCAGGCGGCGGCCGGCGGTCGCCGCGGACCGGTCGTCGGCGGCGGCCAGCCGGCCCTCGCTGCGGACCGTGCCGGTGCACACCAGCGTCGTCCCGGGACCGGGCTCGGCGGCCGGGGCCGGCCGGACGGCCAGCGTCAGCGCCACGGTCCCCTCGCCCCGGATCTCGGTGCCGCTGGCCTCGATGACCACCGGGGCGGCCGTCCCGCCGGCCCCGGAAGCGCCGTCCCCCTGGCCGTCGTCCGGACCGCCGTCGACCGTCAGCACGCCGCGATAGGTGATCGTGGAGCCTCCGATCCGCAGCCGCAGCCGGCCCTCGGGGCGGTGCGGGGCGGCATCGGCGTCGAGCTGGACTCCTGGGACGCAGCGCGCCACCCGCTCCGGTTCGGTGAGCGCCTGTCGCACGGTCCCGACGGGAAACGGCACGTACACCTCATGCTCCATGGCATGGGAGCCTAATTCCTCCACCCGCGCCGCGGGGACCCCCTGGTCGGTGTCCGTGGTGCGGGATGCGGCTCCGGCCCGGCCGACCGGCGCCCGCGGCCCCCGCCGCGGGGCGCGCCCCGGCGCTCACTGCAGATAGCGCGGATGCATCAGCGTCGAGGGCGGCAGCCCGGGGATCCGCTCCCGGGCCTGGCCGCGCCAGCCGCTCCGCACGGCGCCCGGGGGAACGGTGGTGGACGGGGCGTCCGGGGCGGTGTCGAGGCGGGGCGGGCGGCGGGCGGCGAGGACGAAGCCCCAGTACCGCGGTTCACCCGGCGGTGCGCCGGTGAGCGCGGCCGGGCCCGCGTCCGGGCCGGGACCGTTCAGCGGGGTGAAGGGGGCGGCCGAGCGGTCCGGGCTGGCCGAGAAGCCCGAGCGGCGGCCGGGGACGGGGATCCGGTACGGCAGGGTCCGCAGGCCCACCGAGCGCAGCGTCGCCTCCACCGTCCAGTACGTCCGCGGCCGGGCGTGCGGGGGGCCGGCGTGCACCACCAGCCGTCCACCGGGGGCCAGCATCCGCGCGGCGAGGCCGTAGAACTCCTGGGAGTAGAGCTTGGTGCTGGCGGTGATCCCGGGGTCGGGGAGGTCCGAGACGATCACGTCGTAGCCCGCCGGCCGGCGGCCGGCCGAACGGCCCGGCCCGCGCAGCCAGTTGAAGGCGTCGGCGGTCACCACCCGCACCCGGGGATCGCCGAACGCATGGCGGTTGAGGGCGGACAGGCCCGGGTCCGTGCGCGCCAGCCGCACCACTTCCGGGTCGATCTCGACGACCGTCACCGACCGGACCGTGCGATAGCGCAGCAGCTCGCGGGCGGCCAGGCCGTCACCGCCGCCCAGGACCAGCACCCGGCCGTGCGCGCCGCCCGCCATCGCGGGGCCCACCAGCGCCTGGTGGTAGACGCACTCGTCGCCCGAGTCGACCTTCAACCGCCCGTCGAGGAAGAGCTCCAGCGGGCTGCCGGAACCTTTCCTCCCCCGCCCCGAGCCCGCCCCGCCCTCGGGCGCACCGCCCACGCCACCGGTGAGCACCACCTCCTGGACGCCGGTCTGCTCCGCGATCCGGGCCGACGCGCCGTACACCGCCCGGCGCGCGGCCCGCTCGAACGGCCCGGCCAGCACCACGCCCGCGCCCAGCAGCGCGAGCACCAGCGCATTGACCGCGAACAGCGCCCACCGCGCACGGGGCGTCAGATCGCGGCCGAAGAGCCACAGCACCAGCACCGCGCCGGCGAGGAGATTGACCGCGCCGGTGACCAGCGCGCCGGTCAACTGCCCCAGGCAGGGCAGGAGAAGGAAGGGGAAGGCCAGGCCGCCGACGAGCGCGCCCACGTAGTCCGCGGCGAAGAGGTCGGCCACCGCGCCGCCGGCGTCCTGCCGGCGCACCCGCTGGATCAGGGTCATCAGCAGCGGTATCTCGGCGCCGATCAGCACGCCGATGCCGAGCGAGAAGCCGACCAGCGCGGAACGGGACTGGCCCAGCCAGGCGAAGCAGGCGTAGAGCGCCATCGCCGAGCCGCCGCCGACCAGCGCCAGCACGGCCTCCACGGCGCCGAAGCCGATCGCGGCGCGGCACCGCAGCCGCTTGGCCAGCAGCGCCCCGACGCCCATCGCGAAGACCATGAAGGACAGCACGACCGACGCCTGGGTGACCGAGTCGCCGATCAAGTAGCTTGCCAGCGCGACCAGTTCGAGCTCGTAGACCAGGCCGCAGGCGGCGCAGACGAAGACCGCGGCGAGCACCAGCAGCCGGCCGAGCGCGGACGGCACCGGCAGCCGCGCCGGAGTCAGGGCCTCCGACGGCCCGAGCGAGCCGGCGACGAAAGGCTCTGGCGGGTCGATCATGACATGAACGCTACGTGACGATTCGGTGCCCCTACGTCACCCACACGAGTGCAGTCTGCGTGCCATGCACATCAGTTGAAGCAGTCACGCACCGGGCGCGCGCAGGCCCGGCGGGCCCGCCGTCAGGCGGCGACCACCGCCCGCACCCCCACCCGTGTACGGGTCGCCACCAGCCGCCCCTCCTGCGGATACGCGTGCCAGGTGCGCCAGCGCACCTGCCCCTGCCGACGCTGCGCCAGCATCGCGGTGAACGCGTGCGGCGAGCCCGGGAAGGTGCCGGCGAGACCGTGCGGATGCTCGGCGACCAGGGCGAGCAGCTCCTGCGCGCGCCCCGCGAACGAGCCGCGGGAGAGCGTCTCGACGTGCGCGGCGAACTCGTACTCCCAGTCGCCGAGCCGTTTGGCCACGCCCAGCGGCAGCGGTGTGCTGCTGCCCGGCATACAGGCCACGGTCTCCGAACACGTGCCGTGCTCCTCTTCGAGCAGCACCTGATGAGAAGCCCCGAGCAGCCTCAACTGCACCTGGGCGTCGTCGAGTTGAAGGTTCAGTACGGCCAGCGCCGGCAGGGGTTCCCTGCCCAGGGCCCAGGCCAGGTCGGATGCTCGGGTATCGGTGTAAGCCGTCTTCAAGGTGGTGAGCATGGGTCGGCTCCGCAAGCACGCAGTGGATGGTGGGCCGGCCCGCCCGAGATGGGGATCAGGGATGAACGACCGCCTGCCGGCTCGTGCCCACGCGAAGGTCCGAGAACTGGGGGATTCTCAAGGGAGAGGGAATCACGGACGGCGCGGCGCACACAGCGTTTTTACCCATCTTCGCCCTGGTTTCCATCCCCTAGAGGGCCATGCAGTTCACCTGTTCAACACCCGATCGCACAAATGTCGTTGGGCGGTTTCACGCCATGCGCCAGGCGCATATGCGAGGCCGCATGGGCGGCCCGCATGTGTAGTCCCGCGGCGGCACGGAAGGGCGCGGAAAGGGGGCCGGCGCGGCGGTGGAAAGCGCGGTGCCCATGACCGCGGACGGGCGCGTCCGGCGGTCATGGGCACAGGCGTACGCGTGCCGGTGGGGCGGCTCGGCGGCCCCGGGCGTCGCTGTCAGGAACCACCGCCGCAGCCGCCCCCGCCGCCGCAGGAGGAACCCCCGCCGCAGGAGTGCCCGCCGTGGTGGCCGCCGCCCCCGCCGCACGAGTGGTGATGGTGATGCCCGCCGCCCGAGCCGGAACCGGCGTCGCCGCCGCCGGCCACCCACCAACTCCCCCCACCGCCCACGGCGTTGCCCGATCCCCCGTACCCGCGGCGCGTACCGCTCCCCTTGCGGGTGCCGCCCCGCGCGACCATGGCCCCCACGCCCAGCACCACGAGCACCACCACCGCGATCAACGCGAACATCGCCAACCCCATGACCACTGCCTCACGTCCTTCCTTCCCCCGAAGCACGGGGCGTCTCCCACGCCCTCGGGGCAGTGGGGGACATCGCTCCGTCGGCGCCCCGCCCGGCGCCGTCCCGCGCCGTGCGACCGCCCTGGTCGGCGGCCGTCCTCGTCCTTGCTGCGGGGCTCCTGCCCGGACCCGGCCGACTCAAAAGCACAGTTGAGGAACTCCAGAGGTTCGGCGGAGGATGGCGCACATGGACCGACCGCTGCTCAACCGCCGCCTCGCCGCCTTCGGCACCACGATCTTCGCCGAGATGTCGGCACTCGCCCAACGCACCGGCTCCATCAACCTCGGCCAGGGCTTCCCCGACGCCGACGGCCCGGAGGAGGTCCGGGAAGCCGCGGTGCGCGCCCTCCGGGACGGCCGCGGCAACCAGTACCCGCCCGCCCCCGGCGTCCCCGAGCTGCGCACCGCCGTCGCCGCCCACCACCAGCGCTTCTACGGGCACCTGGGCCTCTCCTACGACCCCGACACCGAGGTCCTGGTCACCGCCGGCGCCACCGAGGCCATCGCCGCGTCGCTGCTCGCCCTCCTGGAACCGGGCGACGAGGTGATCGCGCTGGAGCCGTACTACGACTCGTACGCCGCCTGCATCGCGATGGCGGGCGGCAAGCGCGTCCCGGTGACGCTGCGTCCGTCGGCGGAGACCGGCACCTACCGCCTCGACCTCGACGAGCTGCGCGACGCCATCACCGATGACACCCGCCTCATCCTCCTCAACACCCCCCACAACCCCACCGGCACCGTCCTGTCCCGGGACGAGCTGGCCACCATCGCCGCCCTGGCCGTCGAGCGCGACCTGCTGGTGATCACCGACGAGGTCTACGAGCACCTGGTCTTCGAGGGCGAGCACCTGCCGCTGGCGTCGTTCCCCGGCATGCGGGAGCGGACCGTCACCATCGGCTCGGCCGGCAAGACCTTCTCCTTCACCGGCTGGAAGGTCGGCTGGGTCACCGCGCCGCCCGCGCTGGTCAACGCCGTCCGCTCGGCCAAGCAGTTCCTCACCTATGTCTCGGCCGGCCCGTTCCAGTACGCCGTGGCCGAGGCGCTGGCGCTGCCCGACTCCTACTTCACCGGGCTCCGCGACGATCTGCGCGCCAAGCGCGACATCCTCGCCGCCGGCCTCGCCGACGCCGGCTTCGGGGTCTTCCGGCCGGCCGGCACGTACTTCATCACCACCGACATCCGCCCCCTGGGAGAGACGGACGGCTTCGCCTTCTGCCGCTCCCTCCCCGAGCGCGCCGGTGTCGTCGCCATCCCCAACGCCGTCTTCTACGACCACCAGGACGAGGGCGCCCCCTTCGTGCGCTTCGCCTTCTGCAAGAGCACCGCCGTCCTGGAGGAGGCGGCGAGCCGGCTGAAGCGGCTGTAGCCGGCGCAACACACGACGCGGGCCCCGGTACCGAGCGGATCGGCACCGGGGCCCGCGCAGCGGGGCGGGGACGGGGTCAGTTCTCGTCGTCGCCCGGCTTGTCGTCGGCGTCGCCTTCGATCTCGGCCTCCAGACCGAGCTGCTCGACGAGCCACCTGTCGAATTCGATCGAGGCACGCACCCAGCTGACCGTGCTCGACACGAAGTGTTCGAGCGAGACACCGGTGCCGACCAGCATCGATGCCTCACCGATCAGACGGACGCTGCCGTCGTCGTGGGTGTGGGTGTACACCTTCGGCCAGAGCGTCCGACGGTTCCAGTCGTCGATCGCCTCCAGCAGCTTCAGCTTCTCGTCGATGCCGTGGACGCGGTCGTAGAACGTACGGACGGAGAAGATCTCCTGCTCCGCCTCACCACGGAACATGAAGTACGTGCGGAACTGCTCCCACGGGGCGGCGAGGTCACCCTCCTCGTCGACGACGTACTTCAGCTCCATCTGCTCAAGGAGCTGCTTGACCAGGTCCTGGTCGGGGACGACGGGACCATCAGGCCCCGACGGCTGAGGTTCGGGCTGGCCCCCGAAATTCGGAATCGAGGACGGGTCGATGCTCACCGTGGAATTCCCTTCGTATGGTCCCTGCCATCCTCCCCCATACGCGCCCGGTCGTGGCAACCCCGGGGCGGCGGAGCGGCGCGTACGGGGGCGGGGCGGTGGCGCGACGCCCGGCCGTCAGGCCGCGGGGCGGACCGCCGTGACCGACAGGCGCCCGCCGTCGCCGGCGGTAGCCGCCGTGGCCGCCGTGGCCGCCGTGGCCGCCGTGGCCGCCGTGGCCACGTCGACCCGGACCGTGTCCCCGTCGAGCACGTCGCCGGCCAGGATGGCGCGGGCCAGCTGGTCGCCGATGGCCGTCTGGATCAGGCGGCGCAGCGGACGGGCACCGTAGGAGAGATCCGGAGCCGGGGCGTCCGCGACCGGCTCCGTGCCCAGCCAGGCGAGCCAGGTCAGTGCCCGGTCGGTGACGTCCAGGGTGAGCCGGCGGTCGCCCAGGCGGCGCTGGAGGTGGTCCAGCTGGATCCGGGCGATCCGCTGCAGCTGCTCGGTGCCGAGCGGGTGGAAGACGACCACGTCGTCCAGGCGGTTGAGGAACTCTGGGCGGAAGGCGGACCGGACCGTCTCCAGCACCTTCTCCTTCTTCTGCTCCTCCTTCAGCAGCGGGTCCATCAGGAAGTTCGAGCCGAGGTTGGAGGTGAGGATGAGGATGGTGTTGCGGAAGTCGACGGTGCGGCCCTGGCCGTCGGTGAGCCGGCCGTCGTCGAGCACCTGAAGCAGGACGTCGAAGACGTCGTGGTGCGCCTTCTCCACCTCGTCGAGCAGCACCACGCTGTACGGGCGGCGGCGCACCGCCTCGGTGAGCTGGCCGCCCTCCTCGTAGCCGACGTAGCCGGGGGGCGCGCCCACCAGCCGGGCCACGCTGTGCTTCTCGCCGTACTCCGACATGTCGATCCGGACCATCGCCCGCTCGTCGTCGAAGAGGAAGTCCGCCAGCGCCTTGGCCAGCTCGGTCTTGCCGACGCCGGTCGGGCCGAGGAAGAGGAACGAGCCGGTGGGCCGGTCCGGGTCGGCGATGCCGGCGCGGGTGCGGCGCACCGCGTCGGAGACCGCGCGGACCGCCTCGGTCTGGCCGATCAGCCGCCTGCCGAGCTCCTCCTCCATGCGCAGCAGCTTCTGGGTCTCGCCCTCCAGCAGGCGCCCGGCCGGGATGCCCGTCCAGGAGCCGACCACGTCCGCGATGTCGTCGGGGCCGACCTCCTCCTTGACCATCGACTCCTTGCCGGCGCCGGCGCCGGCGCCCTTGGCCGCCTCCTGCTCGGCCTCCGCCCGGGCGGCCTCCGCCAGCTCCCGCTCCAGGGACGGGATCTCGCCGTACAGCAGCTTGGAGGCGGTGTCGAAGTCGCCGTCGCGCTGGGCGCGCTCGGCCTGGCCGCGCAGGTCGTCGAGGCGCTCCTTGAGCTCGCCGACGCGGTTGAGGCTCTGCTTCTCCTTCTCCCAGCGGGCGGTCAGGCCGCGCAGCTCCTCCTCCTTGTCGGCGAGGTCCTTGCGCAGCTTCTCCAGCCGCGCCACCGAGCCGGCGTCGGTCTCGTTGCGCAGCGCCAGCTCCTCCATCTTCAGGCGGTCCACGGCGCGCTGGAGTTCGTCGATCTCGACGGGGGAGGAGTCGATCTCCATCCGGAGCCGGGAGGCGGCCTCGTCGACCAGGTCGATGGCCTTGTCGGGGAGGAAGCGGGAGGTGATGTAGCGGTCGGAGAGGGTGGCCGCGGCGACCAGCGCGGAGTCGGCGATCTGGACCTTGTGGTGCGCCTCGTAGCGCCCCTTGAGGCCGCGCAGGATCGCCACCGTGTCCTCGACGGTCGGCTCGGCGACCAGCACCTGCTGGAAGCGCCGCTCCAGCGCCGGGTCCTTCTCGATCCGCTCGCGGTACTCGTCGAGGGTGGTCGCGCCGACCATCCGCAGCTCGCCGCGGGCCAGCATCGGCTTGAGCATGTTGCCCGCGTCCATGGCCGAGTCGCCGCCGGCGCCCGCGCCGACGACGGTGTGCAGCTCGTCGATGAACGTGATGACCTGGCCGTCGCTGGCCTTGATCTCGGCCAGGACGGTCTTCAGCCGCTCCTCGAACTCGCCGCGGTACTTCGCGCCGGCGACCATCGCGCCCAGGTCGAGGGCGACCAGCCGCTTGTCGCGCAGCGACTCGGGGACGTCGCCCTTGACGATCCGCTGAGCCAGCCCCTCGACGACGGCGGTCTTGCCGACGCCCGGCTCGCCGATCAGCACCGGGTTGTTCTTGGTACGGCGGGAGAGCACCTGCACCACCCGGCGGATCTCCTGGTCCCGGCCGATGACCGGGTCGAGCTTGCCCTCGCGGGCCGCCGCGGTGAAGTCCGTGCCGAACTTCTCCAGCGCCTTGTACGTGCCCTCCGGGTCCGGGTTGGTCACCCGCTGCGTGCCGCGGCTCGCCTCGAAGGCGGCCAGCAGCTTCTTGGCGGTGGCGCCCTGCTGCTCCAGCAGCTCACCGGTGCGGCCGCCCTTGGCGGCGATCCCGACGAGCAGATGCTCGGTGGAGATGTAGGCGTCGCCCAGCTCCTTGGCGCGCTGCGCGGCGTCGGCGATGACGGCGAGCAGCTCGCGGTCCGGCTGCGGCGGGGCCACGGTCGAGCCCTGGACGCTGGGCAGCCCGGCGAGCTGCCGCTCGGCGCCCGAGCGCAGCTGGGCGGCGTCCGCCTCGACGGCCACCAGCAGGTCCATGACGTTCTCGTTGTCCTGCCCGGCGAGCAGCGCGAGCAGCAGATGCGCGGACGTCATGTCCGCGTGCCCGGCGGCGACCGCCCGCTCACTGGCGGCGCTCAGCGCCTCCCGGCTCTTGTTCGTCAGCTCGGCGTCCACGTCTGCCTGGTCCTCCTCGTGTCCTCGTGCGTCCGGCGCCCGGCGCGCTTCCCTATCCAATCCTGACGTTGCCAACGTGCGATAAGTTGAGTCTATTCCACTCAAGGCATTCGCTCACGCTTACGAGTGAAGATCCGACCATCGGCCTCTTTCCGCAGGCGGCGGCCCATGACACTGGCCTTCGACCACAAGGAGGTGCAGCATGACGGCTATGGCACACGAGCCGTTGGCCACGGACAAGGAAACCCTCCTGGACTTCTTTCTCAGCCTGGACACCCCTGAGGGGTTCCGGGTCGAGCTCGTCGAGGGGGAGATCGTGGTGACACCACCCACGGATGGCGATCACGAGGACTACCTGAGCATCATCGGCAGGCAGGTGACGCGAAGGTCCGCAACCGACATGCAGATCTCGGGCTACAAGGGACTCGTCCTTGCCAACGTGGAGGACCAGCCCGCGGACCATGTGATCCCCGACGCCACCATCGCCCCATACGCGTTGCGCCTCTTCCGGGGTGCGGAGCCATGGATGCCCAGTGACGGCGTCGCCATGGTCGTCGAGGTGACGTCGAGCAAGCCCCGCAACGACCGCGTCGCCAAGCGCCACGCCTACGCACGTGCCGCCATTCCGCTCTATCTGCTCGTCGACCGCGGCAAGTCCGTGGTCACGCTCTTCAGCGAACCGAAGGGCGACGACTACCTCACCACCCACTCCGCCCCCTTCGGCGACCCCCTCCCCCTCCCCGCCCCCTTCTCCTTCGACCTGGAGACGGCCGACTTCGTGTGACCGGCCGGGGGCCGCCCGCCCCGGCCCCCCACTACCCTGGCCCCCATGGCCCACGACCTGAGCGCGCTGTCCCCCGAGTACCTCGCCTTCTGGGGCGAGTACCAGATGCCGACCCTCACGACGCTGCGGGCGAACGGCACCCCGCACGTCGTCCCGGTCGGCGTGACCTACGACGCCGGGCAGCGGATCGCGCGGATCATCACGCGCAAGGACAGCACCAAGGTCAGGAACATCCTCGCGGCCGGCGCCGACGGGGCGCGGGTGGCGGTCTGCCAGGTGGACCGCGGCCGCTGGGCGACCCTGGAGGGCGTCGCCCGAGTGCGGACGGACGCGGTGACGGTGGCCGACGCGGTGCGCCGGTACGCCGAGCGGTACGGCCGGACCCCGGAGCCCAACCCCGACCGCGTCATGATCGAGATCGCGGTGACCAGGGCGCTCGGCCGGGCCTGAGGCCGCCCGCGGCCAGGTCCGGACCTGGCCGAAACCGGACGCCATGGATCCGCCGCCGCGCGCCCACCTGGTACTCAGGAACGACAGGAACCGAACACCTCCGTGCAACGATGAGCGGCAACGGACCTGTCCCGGGCAAAAAGACGGCAGCTGGAGGCCGCATGGCGTCGGCATTGGGCAGCACCACCACGACCGTTCCGCGCCGCCGCCCCCGCAGGCGAACGGTCCGCCCCCGGCCGTCCGCGGAGAACTGCCCCCGGTGCGGCGGCCAGTTGGCCGTGAACCAGGACGGCTGGAAGATCTGCCACGCCTGCGGATATGCATCGCCGCCCGGCGTCGCCCCTCCACCCCGGGCCCCCGGCGGGGGTATCGTCGCCCCCACAGTCGCCACGCCCCGGAGGGCACGATGAACTCGGTCCGAGTGACGGCGATCGCCTGCCTGATGCCGCTGTCCGAGCTGGACGAGGATCCGTTCCTGGTCGACGACCGCAGCCAGCACGCCATGTGCAAACAGTGGGCGGCGGCCCGTGACTACCGCCTGACCTGCCAGCTCAGCCTGCACCAGCTGCGCGCCGACCACGGCGCACTGTGGCGCGACGTCGAAGAGGGCCTGGTCGACGTGTTCGTCACGCCCAACCGGCGGGCGCTGGAGTACGCCATCGACGGCGCCGAGGAGTTCGGCGCGCGGTGCGCGGCGGCGGGGGTCCGGCTGGAGACCGCCGACCTGGACGAGCCGGTCTACACCCTGGCGATGAAGTCGCATGTGCACCGGCGGCTGTCGATGCCGACGGCGGGGTACAACGGCTGCTGACCGCCGGCGGCATGGCGAAGGGCCGGGGTGGGCACACCACCCCGGCCCTTCGCCACGTCGCAGGCGGCCTCACTCGGAGGGCCGCTTGGGCCGCCAGACCACCAGCGCACTGGTCTGCTGCACGTCCTGATACGGCACCAGATCGCGGCGGTAGGAGGCGTGCACCGCCGCCTCCCGCTGCCGCATCGCGCTGGCCGCACCCTCCAGGGCGCCCTGGAGCTCGGCGACCCGCTGCTGGAGGGCCGCGACCTGGTTCTCCAGCTCGATGATGCGCTTGATGCCGGCGAGGTTGATGCCCTCCTCCTGCGACAACTGCTGCACGGTACGCAGCAGTTCGATGTCGCGGGCGGAGTAGCGGCGGCCCCGCCCGGCCGTGCGGTCGGGCGAGACCAGGCCCAGACGGTCGTACTGCCGCAGGGTCTGCGGGTGCAGGCCGGAGAGCTGGGCCGCGACGGAGATGACGTACACCGGCGATTCGTCGGTCAGTTCATAGGGGTTACGACGCTGCCCGCCCCGGCTGTCCATCTCATGCTCCCTTCGCGGCCTGGAACAGCTCCGCCCGCGGGTCGGGGCCCACGGTCGCCTCGCGATAGGACTCCAGCGCTTCCTTCGCCTTGTCGCCGAGGTCCTTGGGAACGACGACCTCTATGGTGACCAGCAGATCACCGCGGGTGCCGTCCTTGCGGGCCGCGCCCTTGCCGCGGGCCCGCATCGTGCGTCCGTTGGGCGTGCCGGCCGGCAGCTTCAGCGTGACCGGCGGACCGCCCAGCGTCGGCACCTTGATCTCGCCGCCCAGCGCGGCCTCCGGGAAGGTGACCGGCACCGTGACGGTGAGGTTGTCTCCCTTGCGCCCGAAGACCGGGTGGGCGTCCACATGGACGACCACGTACAGATCGCCGGCCGGGCCGCCGTGCTCGCCCGGGGCACCCTTGCCGCGCAGCCGGATGCGCTGCCCGTCCGAGACGCCCGCGGGGATGCGGACCTGCATCGTGCGGGAGCTGGACGCGCGCCCGCTGCCCTTGCAGACCTCGCAGGGCTCCTGGGCGATCAGGCCGCGGCCCTTGCAGTCGGCGCACGGGTCGGTGAGCGAGAAGCCGCCGCCCGCGCCCCGGCTGACCTGGCCGGTGCCGACACAGGTCGGGCAGACCCGAGGCGTACCGTTTTTGTCGCCGGTGCCGGAGCACGCCTTGCAGGGCGCCTGGCTGGACATCCGCAGCGGGACCGTGGCCCCGTCGACCGCCTCGGTGAAGCTGAGCGTCACCTCGGACTCGATGTCCTGGCCGCGGCGCGGCTGCGTACGGGTGCCGGTGCCGCCGCCGCGGTTGAACAGGCCGCCGAAGACGTCCCCGAGCCCGCCGCCGAAGCCGCCGGCGCCGCCGCCCTGACCGGACGAGCCCCCGAAGAGGTCGCCCAGGTCGAAGTTGAAGCTCCCGCCCCCGCCGGGGCCGGCCCGGAAGCCGCCGTTGCCGAACAGCGCCCGGGCCTCGTCGTACTCCTTGCGGCGCTTGGCGTCGCCGAGCACGTCGTTGGCCTCGGAGATCTCCTTGAAACGCTCCTCGGCCTTGGCGTCGCCCTTGTTGGCGTCGGGGTGGTTCTCCCGGGCCAACTTGCGGTACGCCTTCTTGATCTCCGCCTCGGTGGCGTCCTTGGGGACGCCGAGGACCTTGTAGTAGTCCTTCTCGACGAAGTCCTTGGTGCTCATCCCCGACGTCCCTCCTTCCGGGCGGTTCCCATGTCGGCCCGTGCGTCAGCCCTCGTCCGGGCCACCGTTCTCCTTGTCCGCGGCCTTGGCACCCTTGGCTCCCTTACCGCCCTTGGCACCCTTGCCCTCCTCGTCGGAGGCGGACTTGGCGCCCTGTGCGCCCGGCTGCGGCTCGGCGACCGCGACCCGCGCGGGGCGGATCGTGCGCTCACCGATGCGATACCCGGGCTGCAGGACGGCGACGCATGTCGTCTCCGTGACGTCCGGCGCGTACGAGTGCATCAGCGCTTCGTGGATCGTCGGGTCGAAGGGCTCGCCCTCCTTGCCGAACTGCTGCAGGCCGAGCTTGGCGACCACGGTCTCCAGCGACTCCCCGACCGACTTGAAGCCGCCGACCAGTTCGCCGTGCTCCCGGGCCCGGCCGATGTCGTCGAGCACCGGCAGCAGCTCGGAGAGCAGGTTGGCGACCGCGATCTCCTTGACCGTCACGCGGTCGCGCTCCACCCGGCGGCGGTAGTTCTGGTACTCCGCCTGGAGCCGCTGGAGGTCGGCGGTGCGCTCGTTGAGCGCGGTGCGCACCTGGTCCAGCTGAGCCTGGAGCGCTACGTCGTGGACGTCCCCGGCCGGGGCCGAGCCCGCCTTGTCGGCGGACTCGGCCCGTGCCGCGTCTTCGGGAGCGGCATCGGAAGGGACGTCGGGCTTCTCCTCGAAGCCCGGGGTCTCCTCCGTCACGCCGCACCACCCTTGGCGTCCTTGGGCTTCTCGTCGTCGACGATCTCGGCGTCGACGACGTCGTCCTCGGCCTTGGCCTGCTGGCCGCCGGCCTGCGCGCCCTCGGCGCCGGCCGCGCCCTGGGCGGCCTGGGCGTCGGCGTACATGGCCTGACCCAGCTTCTGGGAGACGGCCGCGACCTTCTCCGACGCGGTGCGGATCTCGGCGGTGTTGTCGCCCTCGGCGGACTCGCCCTTGAGCTTCTCCTTCAGCTCGCCGACGGCGGTCTCGACCTCGGTCCTGACCTCGGCGGGCACCTTGTCCTCGTTGTCCTTGAGGAACTTCTCGGTCTGGTAGACCAGCTGCTCGCCCTGGTTGCGGGTCTCGGCGGCCTCGCGGCGCTTGTGGTCCTCCTCCGCGTACCGCTCGGCCTCCTCACGCATCCGGTCGACCTCGTCCTTCGGCAGCGAGGAGCCGCCGGTGACGGTCATCTTCTGCTCCTTGCCCGTGCCCAGGTCCTTGGCGGTCACGTGCATGATGCCGTTGGCGTCGATGTCGAAGGAGACCTCGATCTGCGGGACGCCGCGCGGGGCCGGCGGCAGACCGGTCAGCTCGAACATCCCGAGCTTCTTGTTGTACGCCGCGATCTCGCGCTCGCCCTGGTAGACCTGGATCTGCACGGACGGCTGGTTGTCCTCGGCCGTGGTGAAGATCTCCGAGCGCTTGGTCGGGATCGTGGTGTTGCGCTCGATCAGCTTGGTCATGATGCCGCCCTTGGTCTCGATACCGAGGGACAGCGGGGTGACGTCCAGCAGGAGGACGTCCTTGACCTCGCCCTTGAGGACACCGGCCTGGAGGCTGGCGCCCATGGCGACGACCTCGTCCGGGTTGACGCCCTTGTTGGCCTCCTTGCCGCCGGTCAGCTCCTTGACGAGCTCGGCGACGGCGGGCATACGGGTCGAGCCGCCGACCAGGACCACGTGGTCGATCTCGGACAGCGAGATGCCGGCGTCCTTGATGACGTTGTGGAACGGGGTCTTGCAGCGGTCGAGGAGGTCCGCGGTCAGCTGCTGGAACTGCGAGCGGGTGAGCTTCTCGTCCAGGTGCAGCGGGCCCTCGGCGGACGCCGTGATGTAGGGCAGGTTGATCGTCGTCTCGCTGGACGACGACAGCTCGATCTTCGCCTTCTCCGCGGCCTCGCGCAGGCGCTGGAGCGCCATCTTGTCCTTGGAGAGGTCGACGCCGTGGCCGCCCGCGAACTGCTTGACCAGGTAGTCGACGACGCGCTGGTCCCAGTCGTCACCACCGAGGTGGTTGTCGCCGTTGGTGGCCTTCACCTCGACGACGCCGTCGCCGATCTCCAGCAGCGAGACGTCGAAGGTGCCACCGCCGAGGTCGAAGACCAGAATGGTCTGGTCCTCCTTCTCCAGGCCGTAGGCCAGGGCGGCGGCGGTGGGCTCGTTGACGATGCGCAGGACGTTGAGGCCCGCGATCTCACCGGCCTCCTTGGTGGCCTGGCGCTCGGAGTCGTTGAAATACGCCGGGACGGTGATGACCGCGTCGGTGACCTTCTCGCCGAGGTAGGACTCCGCGTCCCGCTTCAGCTTCTGCAGGATGAACGCGGAGATCTGCTGCGGGTTGAAGTCCTTCTCGTCGACGTTGATCTTCCAGTCGGTGCCCATGTGACGCTTGACCGACCGGATCGTCCGCTCGACGTTGGTCACCGCCTGGCGCTTGGCCACCTCACCGACCAGCACCTCGCCGTTCTTGGCGAAGGCGACGACGGACGGCGTGGTCCTGGCGCCCTCGGCGTTGGTGATGACGGTGGGCTCACCGCCTTCGAGAACACTGACGACGGAGTTAGTCGTGCCCAGGTCGATGCCGACCGCACGTGCCATTTCGATTCCTCCAGCTGACTTGAGTGGAACAGGCTCAAGGGTGCAGCACCGATCCCGACCTGTCAACAGACCTGAGTGGGGTGCGCTCAACTTTTATGTCGCCCTTATCGTCACCGGCCCGTTCCGGAGGACGCCGCGACCGGTCGGACGGTTGCCCGCGCGACACAGATCACCGGCCGGGCGGCTACAAGGGGCCCGGAATACTGGGTAACCTCAGCCGCAGACCTGAAAAGTTACTGCTTAGTAGTTCCGCTCGGATCCTCGCGGCCCGGCCGTCCCGATCGCGCGGATCCCCGAAGTTTTCGCCCGCTCTCGCAGGTTCGAGGAGCCACCCATGCAACTCGCCGCGATCATCGTGTCGCTGGTCCTAATCGCGGTCGGCGTCGCGCTGTTCGGCCGTGCCATCCTGCAGATCTACCGCCACATGCGGCTCGGCCAGCCGGTGCCCGCCGGCACCCGCACCGACGACCCCGCACGGCGGACCGTCACGGTGGTCAAGGAGTTCCTCGGCCACACCCGGATGAACCGCTGGGGCATCGTCGGCGTGGCGCACTGGTTCGTGGCAGTGGGCTTCTTCTCCCTGCTGCTGACGATCGTCAACGCCATCGGGCAGCTCTTCAAGGCCGACTGGATCCTGCCGATCATCGGGGACTGGACGCCGTACAACGTCTTCGTCGAGTTCGTCGGGACGATGACGACGCTCGGCATCCTCGTCCTGATCGCCATCCGGCAGCTGTCCAAGCCCGGCAAGCCGGGCCGCAAGTCCCGCTTCGCCGGTTCCAACTTCGGCCAGGCGTACTTCGTCGAGGCCGTCATCCTCATCGTCGGCGTCTGCATCTTCATGCTGCACGCGCTGGAGGGCGCCCAGCACCACGTCGACGGCTACGAGGCGTCCTTCTTCATCTCGTACCCGGTCGTGGCGTGGCTGAAGGGGATGAGCGTCGGCACGCTCCAGAACCTCACCTACTTCTTCGCCGGCCTGAAGATCGCGACCTCGTTCATCTGGATGATCACGGTCGCCCTGAAGACCGACATGGGCGTGGCCTGGCACCGCTTCCTGGCCTTCCCCAACATCTGGTTCAAGCGCGAGGCGGACGGCGACGTCGCCCTCGGCGCGCTGCAGCCGATGGTCTCGGCCGGCAAGCCGATCGACTTCGAAGACCCGGGCGAGGACGACCAGTTCGGCGTCTCCCAGATCGAGCACTTCTCGTGGAAGGGCCTGCTGGACTTCGCCACCTGCACCGAGTGCGGCCGCTGCCAGTCGCAGTGCCCCGCCTGGAACACCGGCAAGCCGCTCTCCCCGAAGCTGCTGATCATGTCGCTGCGCGACCACGCGCACGCCAAGGCGCCGTACCTGCTCGCCGGCGGCGGCAAGACCGCCGAGGGCGACGAGAAGGCGACCGAGGAGCAGCTGGCCGAGGTGCCCGCCGCCGCTCTCGCCGAGGCCGAGCGCCCGCTGATCGGCACCCTGGAGGAGAACGGGGTCATCGACCCCGACGTCCTGTGGTCGTGCACCACCTGCGGCGCCTGCGTCGAGCAGTGCCCGGTCGACATCGAGCACGTCGACCACATCGTCGACATGCGCCGCTACCAGGTCATGATCGAGTCCGCGTTCCCGTCCGAGGCGGGCACGATGCTCAAGAACCTGGAGAAGAAGGGCAACCCCTGGGGCCTGGCCAAGAAGCAGCGGCTGGCCTGGACCAAGGAGGTCGACTTCGAGGTCCCGGTCGTCGGCAAGGACATCGAGGACCTCACCGAGGTCGACTACCTCTACTGGGTCGGCTGCGCCGGCGCCCTCGAAGACCGCGCCAAGAAGACGACGAAGGCGTTCGCCGAACTCCTCCACATCGCGGGCGTGAAGTTCGCGATCATGGGCGGCGACGAGGCGTGCACCGGTGACTCGGCCCGCCGCCTGGGCAACGAGTTCCTCTTCCAGCAGCTCGGCCAGCAGAACGTCGAGGCGCTGAACACGGCCTTCGGCGAGACCGGCGACGACGGCGACTCCGAGGAGTCCGCGAAGAAGCCCAAGGCGTCCAAGAAGATCGTCGCCACCTGCCCGCACTGCCTGAACACCCTCGGCAACGAGTACCCGCAGCTCGGCGGCGACTACGAGGTCATCCACCACACCCAGCTGCTGCAGCACCTCGTCGACGAGGGCAGGCTCGTCCCCGTCACCCCCGTCGAGGGCATCATCACCTACCACGACCCGTGCTACCTGGGCCGCCACAACAAGATCTACACGCCTCCGCGCGAGATCATCGGCAAGGTCCCGGGTCTGCGGAACGAGGAGATGCACCGCCACAAGGAGCGCGGCTTCTGCTGCGGCGCCGGCGGCGCCCGGATGTGGATGGAGGAGCGGATCGGCAAGCGCATCAACAACGAGCGCGTCGACGAGGCCCTTTCGCTCAACCCCGACATCGTCTCGACGGCCTGCCCGTTCTGCCTCGTGATGCTCACGGACTCCGTGAACGGCAAGAAGAACGACGGCAAGGCCAAGGAGTCCATCCAGGTCGTGGACGTCGCCCAGCTGCTGCTGGACTCCGTCAAGACACCGATGGACCCGCCGGCGGACGAGGAAGCGTCTGCGGATGCGCCGGAGCCGGCGCCGGCGCAGTAGTGCCGGCGTCCCGGACGCCGTGACGGACGGTCGGCCCCTCGGGGGCCGGCCGTCTTCCTTTTGCGTTGCCGCTGCGCGGGGCTGTCGGGTGCGGTGACGGGTGGGCTACAGGCCAGTTGGGGCTGGAGGCCGGTGGGCCGGTGCAGGCCCCGGACTGATGGGTGACCGGCAGCCCCCCGATAGACGACCGTCAGACAACCACCGGGGTGCACCCCGCCCACCGTTTTCCATGACCACCCACGGGAGGGGACGGGTCGGAGGGGCAGGGGGTGTGTCCGGACGTAAAGCGCAGCAGTCCGGACACACCCCCTGCCCCGGAGGCCCGTCACCGCACCCAACAGCCCCGCGCAGCGGAACGGCAATGCCCGCGAAGCGGGCCGGAACAGCCCCCGCGCAGCGGAGGGGCCGCCAGGCGCAAAAACAGGAACCCGCACGGCGGGAAAGCCGACGACGTGGGGGGGCACACCCCCGGAGGGGGAACCCCTAGGGGATGTCACAGCATGGCTCCAAAGGAGCCATCGGCTTTCCGCCGGGGCCCACCGCCCCGCGGGACCAGGTACTTTCGAAGGCGTGGCTGGATTCAGGATGGGGCGCGGACGGGATGCCCGGCCCGCGCAGGACGGACAGCAGGCGGGGCCCCAGGGGCCGCACGCGTACGGGCCGCCGGCGTCGTACGGGCAACAGTCCCCGCCCCCGCAGGGTCAGTGGCAGGCGGCACCGCGGCCGTACGGCGGGCCGGCGCCGCAGGGGCAGCCCGAGTACTTCGCCGACGGCGGCTACCAGCCCCAGGAGCCGTCGTACGCGCCCTACGACAACCGCAACAACGCCCCGGGTCACACCCAGCAGTTCAGCGTCGGCGACGCCCCGGACTCCTACGGGGCGTACGACGACCAGTACGGCGGCGACGGCCAGTACGCACAGGGCGGCACCTACCGCGCCGGACAGACGAGCGCGCCGCCGGCCGGTCCGCGGCTGCACTGGAAGCAGCTGCTGTCCGGCATCGTGCTGCGGCCCACGCCGACGTTCTGGCAGATGCGGGACCACGCGCTGTGGGGTCCGGCGCTGATCGTCACCTTCGGCTACGGCCTGCTCGCCGTCTTCGGCTTCGACAAGGCCCGCGCGGACGTGCTCAACGCCACACTCGGCAACAGCATCCCGTGGGTGCTGATCACCGCGGTGATGTTCATCATCGGCAGCCTGATCCTGGGCGCGGTCACCCACACCATGGCCCGCCAGCTGGGCGGCGACGGTGCCTGGCAGCCGACCGTCGGCCTGTCCATGCTGGTCATGACGATCCCGGACGCGCCGCGGCTGCTCTTCGCGATGTTCCTGGGCGGCGACAGCCCGCTGGTGCAGGTCCTGGGGTGGGCCACCTGGCTCGCCACCGGCTATCTGCTGACCTCGATGGTCGGCAAGTCGCACGACCTGCCGTGGCCCAAGGCCCTGGGCGCCTCCGCGATCCAGCTGGTCGCGCTGCTGGCCCTGGTGAAGCTGGGCACGCTGTAGCCGACGCGCGTCCGCGGCCCGGCCCACGGCAAGGAGGGGCCCGCTCCGGGAGTGGTGCCTGACGTACCTCGTGTACCTCAGGCACCTCCCGGGGCGGGCCCCTCGCCCGTACGGACGGCCTTCGTCCGCGGCTCCCGCGGGCGGCTGGCGCGTACGGCTTCCCTTACGGCTTCCCTTACGGGGACGGGCCGTTCACCGCCGGCGGCAGGCGGTCAGGCGAACCGCTGCGCGGCCGAGCCGTCGCACTTCTGGAGCCGCAGCGGGTCCTTCGCCGCCCCCAGCGTCAGGCAGAGCGACGGCGCCGCGGCCGGCCGGAGGCTGCCGCCGGCCCGGACGAACCGCTGGTTGGCCGCTCCCGAGCAGTTCCACAGCACCAGCCCGGCGCCGGCCTCGTAGCGGGCCCCCGGCACGTCCAGGCACCGGGCCTGGGTCAGCTCCACGTGCAGCGACTTGCGGTCCTGGTCGTACCACCAGCCCTGGTTGCGCTGCCCGTTGCAGTCCCAGCCGCCGACCGCGGTGCCGTTGCGGGACAGCCCGCCGGTGGCGTCCATGCAGGTGCCGGTCGCGGCGTTCTTCAGCGGCCGGTAGGCGTCGTCCCAGGCGCCCGGGTACAGCTTGGGCTGCCCGGTGTTCGCCGGGTCGGTGCAGGACGCCTCGCGCAGCTGCGGCGCCGCGTACAGCTGGGTCAGGCAGGACGCGAACGCGCCGTGCCCGCGCGCGTTGGGGTGGAAGGACTGGCGGACCGAATTGGCGTCCGGCGGGAAGGGGTTGGAGATGTTGACGTACAGCCCGCGGGCCCAGGTGTCGGCCATGCACACCTCGTGGCCGTGGAAGAGCCGCGAGGCGTCGAGGTAGGTGGCGCCGGTGTCCTGCGCGATCTTGCGGACGCCGCGTTCGAAGGCCGGCACCGCGGTGTTGCGGCCCCAGCCGGCGTCCGAGGTGTAACCGGTGCAGCCGCCCGGGATCTTCCCCGGGTAGTGCGGGTTGTCCTCGACGTCCGGGCCGATCGGGCTCGGGTACGACATCACCACGAACCGGTAGTCGTCGTCGGCGTACCCGGCGTCCCGCATCACGGTCCGCAGGTCCCGCACGGTGGCCTCGACCTTCGGCACCAGGCCGTCGACGCGCGCCTGCCACCCCGGCCGGTACTTCGGCTCGCAGGTGCCCTGGAGCAGGAACCAGCGCTCGACGCAGTCCGTCATCACCGGACCGAACTGGAGGTCGTCGTTGGCGCCGGCGACCAACAGCACCATTTTCAGCCGGGTGTTGCGCGCCGCGATCGCCAGGCTGTCGCTCTGCACCAGCTCGTCGGCGTACTGCTTGCTGCCGCCGATCCGGATGTTGCCGGTGTAGGCACCCGAGCACGCCGCGTTGTACGTCACGTCGGCGGCGATCCCGGTCCGGTGGATCGCCGAATCCGGCGACCGGTGGCACCAGTTGGTGGGCCCGTCGGTCCCCGGCTCGTACGTCCCGACGCCCTCCCCGGAGATCTCGCTGTCACCCAGCGAGATCAGCGAGGTCTTCCGTTCGTCGAGCGGCCGCACGGCGGCGTCGCCATAGAGCTTCGTCGCCTCCCGTGCCCGGATCCGCTCCAGATCCGGCGACAGCGCCCGGACGGTCGGCCGCCCGGCCGTCGCCGCGGTACCCGGCGCCGCGCCACCGGCACCCACCGCACCGGCCCCGCCCGCCGTCACCGTGAACGCGGCGGTCAGCGCGGCCGCCGACACCGCCACGGCGGCCCGCAGCCACCGCCCTCGCCCGCGTCTCGCACGCACCATGGGGCCTCCCCTCCGGTCTGCTGTTACCGCCGGTTTCTACTCGGAGGTAGTGACCGGTGGAACACCCGGAACAGAACTGGCCGAAACGCGCGCCACAAAACGCCCGCGAGCCCACGTAGTACGCGGGCTCGCGGAAAACGGGGACGCAGGACGGCGCCGCGCTCAGGCGTCCAGGATCTGGCCCTCGCGCCGGACCACCGGCGGCTCGACGCTCCAGGGGAAGTTGATCCAGTCGTCCGTGCGCTTCCAGACGTACTCGCACTTCACCAGCGAGTGCGACTTCTCGTAGATCACCGCGCTGCGGACCTCGGCGACGGTCCCCAGGCAGAAGTCGTGGACCAGCTTGAGCGTCTTGCCGGTGTCGGCGACGTCGTCCGCGATCAGCACCTTCTTGTCCGAGAAGTCGATCGCGTTGGGCACCGGCGCGAGCATCACCGGCATCTCCAGGGTGGTCCCCACCCCGGTGTAGAACTCGACGTTCACCAGGTGAATGTTCTTGCAGTCCAGCGCGTACGCCAGACCGCCGGCCACGAACACCCCGCCCCGGGCGATCGACAGCACGATGTCGGGCTCGTACCCGTCATCGGCGATCGTCTGCGCCAGCTCACGGATCGCTCCGCCGAAGCGCTCGTACGTCAGGTTCTCCCGCACGTCACCCACGACTCTCCCAGACCTTCTCTTCGTCTCCGGGGCCCGCGACGGCCCCGCCCCGCGCCTGCGCGAGGTACCTCACACCTGCGTACGGTGGAAATTCTTGAACGACCGGGACGGCGTCGGACCGCGCTGCCCCTGGTAGCGCGAGCCGTAGCGCTCGCTGCCGTACGGATGCTCCGCCGGCGAGGCCAGCCGGAACATGCACAGCTGCCCGATCTTCATGCCCGGCCACAACTTGATCGGCAGCGTGGCGACGTTGCTCAGCTCCAGCGTCACGTGCCCGCTGAACCCCGGGTCGATGAACCCTGCGGTGGAGTGCGTCAGCAGCCCCAGCCGCCCCAGGCTGGACTTCCCCTCCAGCCGCGAGGCGAGGTCGTCGGGCAGCGTGATGACCTCGTACGTCGAGGCCAGCACGAACTCGCCGGGGTGCAGGATGAACGCCTCGTCGCCCTCCGGCACGACCTCACGGGTCAGGTCGGGCTGCTCGACGGCGGGGTCGATGTGCGGGTAACGGTGATTCTCGAACACCCGGAAATAGCGATCGAGCCGCACATCGATGCTGGACGGCTGCACCATCGACTCGTCGTAGGGGTCGATGCGCACCCGACCTGCGTCGATCTCGGCCCGGATGTCCTTGTCTGAGAGAAGCACGCAGTCGAGGATACGCGTCCGCACACCCCCCTCCGTACGACGAGGGCCCGGCCCCACCAGGGACCGGGCCTCCAGCAAGCCCACCTCGACGTCACGGGTGAAGATCACCGCCGACCTTCCCGCGACCCCGGGACCGCTGCTACCGCTTCGCGTGCTCCACGGGCACCGAGTGCCGCAACCGGGCACAGCGCGGGCAGCGCAGCAGCCGTCCGGGACCGAGCCGGTCGGTGGCCTGCATGGGGAACGAAGCGGTGCTGAAGACGTGCCCCTCGGCACAACGTACGACGGTGCGCTCCATCAAGTCCCTCTCCCAACTGCATGGACAACAAAAGCCACATTAGGGGATGAACTGGATGCACTCGCAGGCGGCACTCCGGTGCCCCACGGTACGCCTCAACTCCCTTCCCCCGCACCCGCGTCCCGCCCCCGGGGACCACCGGCCCACCCACCTCGGAAGCCCCTCCACGGCCGGCGCGATCCACCCCCGGACATGCCAAATACACCGCGGCGCGGTGATGGGGTAGAGTGTGCGGCAACGCTCCGGCTCCAGCATTCGGATCGGCGTTACGCGGGTGTAGTTTAATGGTAGAACATGAGCTTCCCAAGCTCAGAGCGCGGGTTCGATTCCCGTCACCCGCTCCATAGTTGAGGTCCAGGTCAGCGACCTGGGCCTTGTTTGTTGTCTAGACCTCTCGATGTCCCGCGCGCCCTCCACGTGCCCCAACTCGCGGAATTTCCCTGACTGGAGGGGTGTTTGCGCCCCACTCAAGACATCCGAGCGCAGAGTCGTCTCGAATGGCGAGACGCGTTTTCCATGACGTGCGTCATCTATTGATGGCGGCTGTGCGAATTCGCATCCACAAAGCGGCAGTTGGCCCGTGCTCGTCATGACGAGCACGGGCGGGAGTATTAGCAGGGCGTGGCTCGGCTGTCACCTGAAAGACGGCCACCGATCCTGCCTCGGGGAACATCGGCGCAGCGGTTATCGGTGAGAACGATCACGGTCCAGGCGGCACGAGTGTGCTGACCCGGTTCTCGTACTCGCGGCGGGCCTTGCGCTGGGCCGGGACCGCGGGGACGCTCTGGCCAACGTCGAGCGGCTGGCAGCGGGCAAGGAGTTGGCGGTGGACCGCTGACACAGCCGTGACACGCAGGGTGTAACCCTTGCCCCCCTGGTCGAGCGCGACGCGCTCAGCGGGCTCCAGACAGGACCGGCTGCCGTCAGGTGTGGCTGTCGCGGAGGAAGTCGCGGATGAGGGTGGCCCATTGTTCGGGCTGCTCGACGAACGGGAGGTGCCCGGTGGCGATCTCGGCGTAGCGCGCTCCGGGGATGGCTTCGGCGAGCTGCCGGTGGTGGTGTGGCGTCACGAGCTGATCGAGCGTGGTGGAGATGACGAGGGTCGGCACGGTCAGTGCGGCGAGGTCGGCCCGGACATCGACGTGGTCGATGAGCAGGTCGAGGTGCTCTGGCGTGCCGGGCGGGGTGGTGGCCGCGGTGGTCTTCAGGGCGGTGTCCAGGTCGTCCTGGCCGATGGCTTCCAGGGCCGGTGCGCTCAGTCCGATCAACGAGACGAAGGCGGCCAGCTGCTCCAGATTTCCGGCGCACAGCAGGTCGCGCCACAGTTTGGCGGCGAGGAGGAAGCGCGGGTTGGGGTGGGCGAAGCCGGCCGTCAGGACGAGGGCGGTGACGCGGTCGGGGTGGCGGGTGGCGGCCCGGATGGCGACCGGGCCGCCAAGCGAATACCCGGCGATGGCGAAGGTGTCCTGGCCCTCTTCGACGGCGGTGGCGACCAGTTCGTCGGCGAGGCCGTTGAGGGTGAGCGGCGCCTCGGCACGTTCGGTGCGGCCGGTGCCCGGGTAGTCCGGGCCGATCACGGTGTGCTGGGCGGTCAGGGTGTCCATGATGGGGCCGTAGTTGGCGTCGATGCCGCCGCCGGCACCGTGGGCTAGGAGCAGGCCGGGGCCGGTGCCGCGCACGATGCGGCCGAGGCGAGAGGTCGGCAGAGCAGGGGACATGTTCGTTCTTCTCCTTGAGTTCCGGCAGCGGGTGATCACTGCTGGCTGGTGCGGTGGTGGCGGACGGTTGCGGCGGCGATGAGCACGGCGCCGCCGGCGAGCAGAGCGCCGGTCCAGGGCAGATCGGTCAGGGAGAGGCCGGCGGTGAGGGCGTGGCCGCCGAGCTGGGAGCCCCCGGCGACGCCGAGGTTGAATGCGGAGGCGCTGATCGCGGTGACCAGGGTGGGTGCGGTCGGGGCGGCGGCCAGTGCCCGGTCTTGCAGCAGCGGGATGAGGGCGGACGCGATGACACCGAGGACCAGAACGGTGACGGCGGCCGTCCACCGGATCCGGCTGGTGAAGCTCAACGCGGCGAGTACACCGGCCAGGCCGACCAGCAGGGCGCACAGCCCGGCCCAGGGGGTGTGGTCGGCCAGGCGACCGCCGAGGATGTTGCCGGCGACCGCGCCCAGCCCGAACAGGGCGAGCAGGGTGGTGACGGCGGACGGAGTGAAGCCGCTGACCTGCTGCAACAAGGGCGCGATGTAGGTGTAGGCGGTGAACAGCCCGCCCTGTGCAACCACGATGATCGCCAGCACCAGGGCCACCCGGGGCCGGAGCAGACCCCGCGCCTCGCCCTCGTGACGAGCGGCCTCACGCGGCGCCGGCGGGCGGACGAGGGCGGCCACGCCGCAGAGCACGACAGCGGCGAGGGCCGCGATGGCCCAGAAGGTGGTGCGCCAGCCGTAGTGGTCGCCGATCCAGGTGCCCAGCGGTGCACCGAGGACCGTGGCCAGATTCCAGCCGGCCGTCACGACGGCGACGGCGCGGCCGCGGCGGGCCGCCGGCACCATGCCAACGGCGATCACCATCGCCGTCGCGAACGCCGTGCTGTGTGTGAGCGCGGTCAGCATCCGGGCCGCCACCAGGATGTTGAAGCTGCCGGCCAGGGCTGCGGCGAGGTTGCCGGCGACGAACACGCCCAGCAGCACCAGCAACGCTCGGCGCCGCGCCAGCCGCAGCATCCCCACCGTCACCAGCGGCCCGGCGACGGTGACCACCAGGGCGTACCAGGTCACCAGGGAACCGACCGCGGGCAGCGGACGGTTCCAGTCGGCCGACAGCTGCGGCAGCAGCCCGACCATGACCCACTCGGCTGTACCCACGACGAACACGCACGCGGTCAGCACCGCCAGGGCGGCGGCGCTGCGGCGCTGTACGGACGGGACGGAGGTCTCGGTCGCCGGGCGTGCGGTGCTGGTGGTCATGACCGGGACGCTAAAGTCTCACATCGGTGTGAGAGTCAATGCGGTGCGGTGCAGGTCACGTGCAGGAACTCCACCGTGCGGTCGATGTGACGGACCGCCGGGGCGACCGGACTGATGTCCTCGAAGTGCTCGCGGGCTTGCCGGCCCCGTTCGGCTTTCTGCGGGTGCGAAGCGTGGCGACTTCGCCAAGGGGCGATGCCGCTGCCGCATCGTCGATCCGGTGATCGCCCGCTCCTCCCGGAAGGCGGCCAGGTCGTCGGCAACCGCGTCGGCGATCCGGTCCCAGGCGGGCCGTGTCTCCTCGTACAACTGCCGCCCCACCGGCGACAGTTCCACCCGGCGGCTGGTGCGGTGGAACAGTGGCACGCCGATGCGGCGTGCCAGCTTGGCGATCGTCTGGCTGACCCGGGCCGTGGACACGTGCAGCCGCTCGGCGGTGCGGCCGAAGTGCAACTCCTCGGCGAGCGTCAGGAACGCCTCCAGCTCGTACCGCTCCAACATCCCCATACCCCGCCATCGTTCACCGGGGCTTCACGATCGTTGCGCAGGTGCGCGTTGATGCCCCATCCGACCTGCAGCAGGATCAAAGGCGCAGCCTCAGCCGAGCTGACCTCAGCCTCGTGGAAACCCGCCAGGCGCCGTACGTGCTTGGGCACCAGCCTCGGCTCGAACGAGCCGTTGCGATCCCGGGGCACGGCGACCGTGACCGCACCTGCGTCGGTGAGCACAGTCTTCGCCGAGGTCCCGTTGCGGCTGTTACCCGACCCACGGCCGACCGGATCATGCTTCTCATAGCCCAGGTGCTCGGTCATCTCGACGTCCAGGGCCCGCTCCAGCACGGCCCGGGTGACCTCGGTCAGCAACCCGCCTTCGCCCAGCAGGGATGCTCCCGAGGCATCGGCGCGGTCCATCAGCCGCTCGACGACCTCGTCCACCAGCTTGTCCTCGACCGGCTCGACGGCCGGGGTCTTCTCGTTGTCCGTCATGCTCTGTCCGTCCCGGCTGGCCAGGGCCCGAGGCTGAGCCTCGGCCGGCCTGTCGCATCGCGGACTTACACGATCTTTCAGACATGCTCCACGCAACCGTGAATCTCATGAATTCGGCCGCTCTCGTCGGAAAGGTCACGGCAGTGGCCGGTACACGAGGAGTGCGGGGTGTCCACCGGGGCCGTGCGGGACGGGGTAGTAGCTGAGGTGGGTGGTGGGGTCGACGGCGACCACGTGGGCGCCGTCGGCAAGGTGGGCGCGACCGGTGAGGGTGAGGTACCGGTCGTGGTTGTCGGCGGTGGTGACCCACCCGGACTCCGCGGCCACGTAGAGATGGTTGGCGGTGGGGTCGTAGGCGAGTACGTCGGGATCGTCGCCGACCTGGTCGGTTCCGGTGATGTGCCAGGTGGTCAGGTCGAAGGTGAGCAGGCGCGCGTTGCCGTCGCACGCGACGAAGGCCAGCCGGTCGGTGGGGGCGAGGATCAGTCCGTGGTCGTGTTCGCAGCCGGGCAGGGGGACGCGTCGGGTGATGTGGAGGGTGGTCGGGTCGATGACGGCGAGTTCGTTGCGGGTCTGGACATCGACGAGCATCTGCCGGGTGGTGGGGTCGTAGGCGACGTTGCCGGCCTCGCCGCCCAGGGGGACGGTGCCGCGGGCCGCTCCGGTGGCGGCGTCGACGACGGTCTCCGAGCCGCCGGATTCGTTGGTGGTCCACACCGTGCCGTGCAGCGGGTCGTAGGCCAGTCCGTCGGGGTAGTCGCCAGTGGGGCTGCGGTGCAGGACGGTGCCCGTAGCCTCGTTGATGGCGACCACCTGGTTGGCGTCGGTGGCGGTGGCGTACACGCGGTGCAGGGCGGGGACGACCAGCACGCCGTGGACGCCGGGCAGACCGTCGATGGTCCGTACGACGCGGCCCGCGCGGACGTCCACCTCGATGACCTGGCTCGCGCCGAGGTGGGCGATGAACAGCAGCCCGCGGTCGGGATCGAGGCTCGCGTAGTCGAAGCGGGAGCTGTCCCCCGGCAGGGCGATTTCCTTCACCACGCGAAGCGGCAGAGCCACCTTGGACGGCTGACCACCGCGGGTGAGCAGTACGCCGGCCACGACGGCGACGACGGCGAGCGCCAGACCCACGGTCAGGGACAGCAGGGCGCGGGGGCTGAGGCGACGGATCATGTGCGGGCTTTCCGGGGTGGCGGTGAAGCGGCGAGGGCGGCCCGCCGCTGCCCGTGGGTGGTGAGCGGCGGCGGGACGGCCGGGTCGTTCGGTACAGCGACGACGAGGGGTACGGCGAGGGTCACGCGGCGAGCAACGCCGGCGGCGTCGCACCGCAGTCGATCCGGCCTCGGCCGGTCACGTCGCGCCGATCATGACGCGGGCGCCGGCGCGGTGGCGTCCAGAGCCGGGCGCAGTGCCTTGGCCAGGGTGACTCCGTCGGCGGTGGCCCAGAAGTGCATGTAGAACAGGCGTGGGTGCTCGTCCAGGGAGTGGTTGTGGAGTTCGACGATGTCGATGTTGCCCTTGCGGAGCGCCTGGATGACCTTCTGCACCTCGGGGGCGGTCATGACGAAGTCGCCGTTGATGGCGGCCTTGTCGCCGCCCAGGGGCTGGAAGTTGATGCCGGTGGTCAGGCCGAGGGCGGGCGGGAGCACGTGCTCCCCGTCGTCGATGGTGTTCTTGCGGGCGACGGTGAACTTGTAGACGCCGCCGTCGGCGGTGCCCTTGCGGCCGAGCGCCTTGTCGATACCGGCGGTGTCCAGGGCGATCGGCGGCTGAGTGGACGGGGGCGGCGAGGCAGGCGGGATACCGGTCGCGTCCAGCGCGTGCTTCAGCCCTTTGGCGAGTTTCACCGGGTCGCCCATGGCGTGGACATGCGTCCACCAGATCGCCGGGGACTGCTGGAGCAGGTGCTTGTGCAGCGCGGTCTGCTCGATGCCGGCGGCCTGCAACGCGTCGGTGACCTTGGGCAGTTCGTCCTCGGTGACGACCAGGTCGCCCATCAGCATGGTCGTGTGCTTGTACTTGGCGAAGGCCGCGTAACCGCCGAGCGACAGGCCCGGCTTGATGGTGACGCCTTCGGTGGTGACCTTGAGGTCCTTGCGGGGCAGTGGGACGCGGTAGACGGTGCCCTTCATCAGCGTCCCGGTACGGCCGAGGGCGTCGGCGACCGGCTTCCAGTCCGCCTCCTTGGTCTGCACGGGCTGCTGAAGGTGGTCGTTCTGGGAGGCGGCCTGCGCCGCGACCGCGCTCGTACCGCCGGCAGCGTCGCTTCTCACCTGGGTGCCGCAGCCTGCCAGCAGGCCGGCGCCCGTCACCAGGAGGAGCGCGGCCGTGGTCCCCGCGGCCGGCTTGGTGAGCGAACGGGATGACATGACCACTCCTCGTCGAGATCGTTGTCGAAGTCGAGGTGCCTGTGTGGCCAGCGAAGCCGCCCCGGATGAAGCTGGCATGAAGATCCACCCGAGCCGGTGGGTCTTCATGCCACCTTCATGAGCGGCGCCGACGATCGTGAGAGACATGACGACGCACGTGGCAGCAGCGGACGAGGGACGGTGCGATGCGGATCCTGGTGGTCGAGGACGAGCCCAAGATGCGGGACCTGCTGCGCCGGGCCCTGACCGAGGAGGGCTACGCCGTGGATGTGGCCGCCGACGGCGCACAGGCCCTCGCCCTCACCGACGTGGCCACCTACGACGCGATGGTGCTGGACGTGATGCTGCCGGGCCTGAACGGCTTCCAGGTCTGCGCGACGCTCCGGAAACGCGGCATCTGGCTGCCCGTACTGATGCTCACCGCCAAGGACGCCGTCGCCGACCGGGTGCGTGGCTTGGACGGCGGCGCGGACGACTACCTCACCAAGCCCTTCAGCCTGGAGGAACTTTTCGCGCGACTGCGGGTCCTGATCCGCCACGGCCCGTTCGAGCGCCCGGCCATCCTTACCGCCGGCGACCTGTCACTGGACCCGGCCACCCGGACGGTGCGGCGCGGCGACAAGGAGATCCCTCTGACCGGCAAGGAGTACGCCCTCCTGGAGGCGCTCATGCACCGCCCCGGCACCGTACTGACCCGCGCCATGCTCGTCGAGCACTGCTGGGACCTGGGCACCTGCCCCGGCTCCAACGTGGTCGACGCCCACATCAAGTCCCTGCGTGACAAGATCGACCGCCCCTACGGCACCCGGGCCGTCGAGACCGTCCGCGGCGCGGGATACCGGATCCGCCGCGACGGCGGACGCACCACCACCCGCAGCATCCCCAGCACATCATGAACCGCATCCCGCTCCGCATCCGCCTCACCGCGATCTTCGCCGCCGTGATGGCTCTGGTCCTGGCCGGTGCCGGCTATCTCACCCTCAGCCGCTTCCACGAGTCCCAGAGCGAGTACGGCGCCGTCACCGGTGTCGCCCGCCAGGCCCAGCAGGAAGCCCTCGACGACCTGGTCCGCGAACTGCTCACCGCCCTGCCCCTCGTCTTCGTGCTCGCCACCATCGGCGCCTACCTGCTGGCCGCCGCGGCCCTGCGCCCGGTGGAACGTATGCGCACCCAGGCCGCCGCCGTCACCGAGGACACCCCCGGCCACCGCCTCGACGTACCACCCAGCCGCGACGAGATCGCCCGCCTCGCCATCACCCTCAACGACATGCTCACCCGCCTGCAGACCGCCCTCGACCACGAGCGACTCTTCGTCGCCGACGCCAGCCACGAACTGCGTACCCCGCTCAGCCTGCTGCGCACCGAGATCGAACTCGCCCTCCGGCACCCCCGCGACGCCGCCGAACTGCGCGCCGCCCTCGTCTCCGCGCACGAGGAGACCGAACGGCTCGTCCAACTCTCCGAGGACCTGCTGCTCCTAGCCCGCACCGACCGCCGCGACACCACCCCCACCGGGTCGGCCGTGCCCGACCTGGCCCGGCTCCTGCACCGTGTGGCCGCCCGCCTGCGCAACGGCTCCCCCGGCAGGGCCGTCACCGTCGGCTGCCCCGACGGACTGACCGCGGCCGTCCCGCGCGACCGACTGGAACGAGCGGTGACGAACCTGGTCCACAACGCCCAGCGGCACGGCCGCGGCCCCGTGGAAGTCACCGCTGGCGCCTATGAGAAGCAGGTCCGCATCGAGGTCCGCGACCACGGCCAGGGCTTCCCGCCCGACTTCCTCCCGCACGCCTTCGACCGCTTCACCCAGGCCGACCGCTCCCGCGCAACCAGCGGAACCGGCCTCGGATTGGCCATCACCGCCGCCATCGCCCGCGCCGCCGGCGGCGGGTGCGGCGCCTACAACCACCCCGACGGCGGCGCCGTCGTATGGATCACCCTCCCCGCCTTGCCTCCGCCGCCCAGGCCCGCTTGATGCACCCCAAGCACCATGCAACCCTGGTTGCCTTCAGAACGTACTGGCCATGCGGAGCGTTGATGGACCGGACAACGTCCACTGCACGGACGGGCACACGCCATGGCTGCTGACCGGCCTCGCCGGCCCCGCGGCATGCGTCCGGCTCGGCGGGACTGAAACCCTCCAGGTCACCTCGTGAACGGCCGCGCCGCTGACGCGGTGATCGGCATGCCTGAGAGCCTCCATCACCAGCCGCCGCAGATGCCCGTCCCGAAGGCTGTAGTAGATGTGCCTCCCCTCCCGCCGCGCCTCCACCAGCCCCGCCAGCCGTAGCTTCGCCAGATGCTGGCTCACCACGGTCCGGGACGCGGCGCACTGCTCTGCCTCACAGGCCGCGTTTACGCAGGCCAGCTACCCAATAGCGACTGATGACCCCGTTGATTCCCAAGCTCAGAGCGCGGGTTCGATTCCCGTCACCCGCGTCTGTACCGCCTTCTGGTACGCCTGGGCCTGGGACCGGGCGGCGTCCTCCGCGTAGGTGAACGACGCGTCCAGGGTCCTGCTGCCGTCGGGCGGGCTGTACATCAGCGTCGCGTGGCCCTGGACGTGGCCGTCGTGGGTGCAGCGGGTGCCGCCGCAGTTCGGTCCCGTCTTCTGGACGAACGGGCCGAGACCGTAGCCGCTCTTCGCCGGGCGAGCCGTGGTGTGCGGGCCCGGTGGTTCCGGGTGGCCCTGGAGGGGGATCGCGTGGTTCCCCGGTTTTCCGCGGCCCCGCGGCCGCGCTCGCTGAAGTGATGACAGCCGCCACGCTCCTCCGGCGCCCTGACGCCGGGCGGCCACCGGGCGGCCACCGGACGGTCACCGGGCTGACAGCACTCCTGGCACGGCGGCCGAGGCGAGGGTGTGGTGAGCCGTGTGTTCAGGGGGTGAGGGTGGATTCGGCGAGTTGAGGCCAGTCGGGGTGGGCGGCCCGCTGGGACAGTTCGGTGAAGCGGGCGTTGCCGAGGCGGTGGCGGGTGGTGTGCTCGATGCGGGTGGCGTCCGGGTGGGAGCGGTCCCACGCGCCGCGGACCCGCGCGCTCGCCGCGAGCAGCCGTGCGGCCTGCTCGGGCTCGTCGCGGCGCAGGGCCAGGTCCGCGACCCCGACGAGCACCTGCGCGATCAGCGGCGCGTGTCCGGCCTCGGCCGCCGCGGCGCAGGCCGCCGCGCGGTGCGCCCGGGCCTCGTCGAGGTCGTCGGTGAGGTAGCCGAGCAGGTCGTGGGTGGCCGCGCGGGTGTTCGCCCGTTCGGCCTCGTCGCCCAACAGGCGTACGAAGAGGGCGAGTTGTTTGCGGGCCTCCTCGGGGTCGCCGTCCCAACGGGCGAGTTCCGCCTTCACGAGGGACAGCTCGGCCAGTGCGTTCGGCCAGGTGACCCGCTCCGCGCACCGCTGCGCCTCGGCGACGGCGGCCGCGGCGGCCTCCCCGTCGCCGAGCAGCCGGTGGAGGCGCGCCTGCCGCGACCGCATCCCGATGAGGTCCTCGGTGGCGCCGATCTCGGTGACGGCCGCGATCGCCCGCTCGTAGTGCGCGCACGCGGCGGCGAACTCGCCCCGTACGGCGAGCCGGTCGGCCAGTTCGGTCAGCGCGAACGAGGTCCCGAACCGTTCGCCGAGCGCCCGGAACTCGGCGAGCGCCGCCTCCAGATGCGCGTCCGCCTCCCGCCCGTCCCGGCCGAGCACGATCCGCATCTTGCCCAGGTGCAGCCGGGCCAGTGCGCGTGCCCAGGGGTCCTCGTCGTCCAGGAGCGGCTCGAAGGCGGACAGGGACGCGTCCGGTGCCCGGAGCATGCGTTCCAGCGGGGCGACGAACCCCAGCAGCGGGTGGCGGTGCCGGCAGCGCAGGCTGAGTTCGTACGCCTGGTGGATCCACTCCGCGGCGCTGTGTTCGTCACCCCAACCGGAGTTCAGGAACAGCACGACCAGGGCGTACGCCGTGGCCCGGACGTCGTCGGTCGTCCTGCCGGGCACCCTGGTGGCGGCGGTGATCAGCTCCAGGCCCTCGGTCTTGCGGCCGCTGAGCCACCAGTACCAGCCGGCGCCCGCCGCGAGCCGCAGCGCCGCCTGCGCCTCGCCGGCCGCGAGGGCGCCGCGCATCGCCGCGCCGATGTTGTCGTGCTCGGCCTCCAGCGTGGCCAGCCAGTGCAGTTGACCGGCGCGGCGCAGGTGCGGCTCCGCGGTCTCGGCGAGTTCGGTGAAGTACGCGAGATGCGCGTGGCGCGCCGGCTCAGCCTCCCCCGCCTCGGCCAGCCGGTGTCCGGCGTACTCCCGGATCGTGCCGATCATGCGGTAGCGCGGGGCGGTGCCGTCCTCGGCGCGCAGCAGTGACTTCTCGGTCAGTGCGGTGAGCAGTTCCAGTACCTGCTCCGGCGCGACCGTACCGCCGGTGTCGCCGGAGTCGCCGGTGTCGCCGGTGTCGGCCGCGCAGACGCGTTCGGCCGCCTCCAGGCTCGCCCCGCCGGCGAACACCGAGAGCCTGCGCAGCACCGTCCGCTCGGCGTCGGTGAGCAGTTCCCAGCTCCAGTCGACCGCCGCGCGCAGCGTCCGGTGCCGCGGCAGCGCGGTCCGGCTGCCGCCGGTCAGCAGGCGGAACCGGTCGTCGAGTCGGCCCGCGAGCTGGTCGACGGACATGGTGCGCAAGCGGGCCGCGGCCAGTTCGATCGCCAACGGCATCCCGTCCAGTGCCCGGCAGACGCGCACCATCGTCGCCAGCGTGCCGGCGTCCGCCGCCAGATCCCGGCGCACCGCCCCGGCCCGGTCCCGCAGCAGCCGGACGGCGGGGGCGGACGCGCACTCCTCCGGGCCGGCGCCGCCCTCCGGCAGGGCCAGCGGCTCGACCGGCCACAGCGCCTCGCCGGTGATCCCGAGCGGTTCCCGGCTCGTCGCCAGGATCCGCAGCCGCCGGCACTCCCCGAGCACCCGGTGGGCGAAACGCGCCGCGGACTCGATCACGTGCTCGCAGTTGTCCAGGATCAGCAGCGCCTCCCGGTCGCGGACCGCGGCGACGAGCCGGGCCGTCGGCTCCGCGTTCGAGGTGCCGCCGAGCAGGGCGTCCCGGAGGCCGAGGGCGGTCAGCGTCGACTGCGCGACGTCGCCCACGTCGCCGTGCGCGCCGAGGCCGGCGAGCTCCACCAGCCAGGCACCGTCGGGCAGTTCGCCGAGCAGCGTGCGCGCGGTCTCGGCGGCCAGCCTGGTCTTTCCCGAGCCGCCCGGCCCGACCACGGTGGTGAGCCGGTGCTCGGCCAGCAGCTCGCGGACCGCGGCGACCTCGGCGTCCCGGCCGACGAAGGTGGTCAGCTCGGCGCGCAGATTGGTCCGGCGGCCCGCTTCCCCCTGCCCCGGCCCGCCGCGCCCCAACTCGCCCCGCAGCAGCGCGACGTGCAACGCGGCCAGTTCCGGCGAGGGGTCGGCGCCCAGCGCGTCGGCCAGGGCCTCCCGTGCGCGCTGGTACACCAGCAGCGCCTCGCTGTCGCGACCGGCCGCGGCCAGGGCGCGCATCAGCGCGGCGACGAGCCGTTCCCGCACCGGGTGCGCGGCCACCAGGTCGGTCAGCTCCGCGACCCGCTCCGCGCCGCGCCCGAGGGCGATCTCCGCGTCGACCCACTCCTCCGTGGCGGTCAGGCGCAACGCCTCCAGCCGGACGACCGCGGCGTCGAACGCGGCGCTGTCCGGCGGGCCGGCGTCCTGCGCGGCCGCGCCGCGCCACAGGTCGAGGGCCTCGCGCAGCAGCCGCGCCCGTCGGCAGGTGTCCTCGGTACGGGCCCGGCCCGCGACGACGAGGCGCTCGAACCGCACGGCGTCGACGGCGTCGGCCGCCAGCGTCAACCGGTAGCCGTCCGGCCGCCCTTCGACCGCCCCGGCCGGCAGTGCCTTCCGCAGCCGGGAAACCAGGCGCTGGAGGGCGTTCACCGCCTCGGCGGGCGGGTGCTCCCCCCAGATCCAGTCCACGAGCGCCGCCTTCGGGACCACCTGGCCCGGCCTGAGCGCGAGCGCGACCAGCAGCCCGCGCAACCGCGCGCCCGGCACCTCGACCAGACCCCCGTCGTCCGCGCGCACCTCCAACGGCCCCAGCATCCCGATCTGCACGGGGTGATTTTGGCATGGGGGCGGTGGACGCTCGGGGCGAACCTCTCCCGGCAGGAGGTGAGTTGCCTCCCCGGGGCCGTCGGTCCGTACGGCCCCGGGGGTGGTCACAGGGCGAGGAGGGCTCGGGTGGGGAAGGTGGGGTCACGGAGGGGTTTGAGGGCGAGGTGGACCAGGGCCAGGGGGTTGTCGTCGCCGGCGATGCGGTTGGCACCGAGGCGGGCGCAGGTCAGGCACTGGTGGATGAGCAGCCATTCGCCGTCCGGCCGGACGGACATGGCCACCGCCTCCATGCGGCCGCGGCAGTCCGCGGCGCGGTCGCCGGGGATCCGGTCGTCCAGGTGGCGGCTGGTCAGGCAGTTCGGGCAGTGGTTGCGGTGGGCGGTGCCCGGGGCGGTCGTCGGCACGTCGAGCCGGCAGCCCGCGCAGCGGAAGGCGTCGGCGCGGTGATCGCCCCGGTTCCGGTCCCGGTTCCGTTCGCGGAGGACGGATTTGTGCCGCTGGGGGCGGCGCGTACGGGCGCGGTCGGGTGCGTTGGTGCGTCGTGGCATGGTGCGTTCCTCCTTCCGGACGGGGTCAGAGGGTGCCGAACGCCTCAAGCGGGAACGGCGGTTGGGCGAGTGGCCGGACCGCCATCCGCATCAGGACGAGCTGGTTGTCGTCGGGGCGGACGGGATGGGAGGTCAGTTCGTCGCAGCGCACGCAGCGGTGGACGACCTGCCAGTCGCCGGTGCGCGGCACGGCGACGGCGATCGGGGACATCCGGCCGTGGCACGTGCTGGGGCCGCCCTCGACGTGGTCCAGGACGTGCCGGGAGTGCAGGCACGAGGGGCAGTGGTTGCGCCGGGCGCCGTCGGCGTCGTCCGCGGAGACGGTCAGACCGCACCAGGCGCAGGCGAAGGTGTCGGTCTTCAGGGGGGTGTGGTACGCGTCGGGGGCGGTGTTGCGGTCGGCGTTCGCGGGGTGGGTCGGGTCGGACACCCGGAGCTCCTTGCTGAGAGGTGGGTCATGACAGCAAGAGCAGGCCGAGCGGCCTCGATGGGGAGGGGGTACCGGCGGCGGACGTCCGGTGGCGGCCGCGGGAAGGGCGGCGGAGGCGGACGGTTACGCGGTACGACGAGGCGCACTCGGCGCGGGCCGGAACATAAACACCTGTTTCCAGGGCGGGTGCCCAGAGGGGAACGGATCGCGGAGCGTTGGCTCGCGGCCCTCAGCCAACAAGGGCGGCGCCGGAGTGTCAACGGATTACTCGCGGGCGGGCGACCGCGCCCGGCCGGGCGGGCGACCGGCGGGCTCGTCGGGCTCTTCGCGGTCCGTGATCAACGGCACACGTACTGCGCGGTAACAAGCGGGGGGTCGCGGGCCTAGAGTGTGCGCCGTTGGCCGGCTCCGGGCCGGGTGATCGGTGCGACTGGGAGGCAGTGTGCGCTCTCCGAAGGACTTTTTCCGTCCGCTGGCCGTCGGGGCTCCGGAACCGGTGCGGGAGGTGCCGTTCCGACCGTCGCGGATGATCCACTTCTTTGATCCGGGAAACCCGCGGATGGCGGCCAAGGTGCCGGACATCGCGCCGGACGTCGATGTGCTGCTGGGGAATCTGGAGGACGCGGTCGCCGCGGACCGCAAGGAAGCGGCACGCAACGGGCTGGTCGAGATCGCCCGCGCGACCGACTTCGGCGAGACGCAGCTGTGGACCCGGATCAACAGCCTGGACTCGCCGTGGGCACTGGACGACCTGCTGACGCTGGTCACCGAGATCGGCGACCAGCTCGACGTGATCATGGTGCCGAAGGTCGAGGGCGCCGAGGACATCCACTATGTCGACCGGCTGGTGGCGCAGTTGGAGGCGAAGGCCGGGGTGCGGCGGCCGATCCTGCTGCACGCGATCCTGGAGACGCCGCGCGGGGTCGCCAACGTCGAGGAGATCGCCGGGGCCAGCCCGCGGATGCAGGGAATGTCGCTGGGGCCTGCGGACCTGGCGGCGAGCCGGCGGATGAAGACGACGCGGGTGGGCGGCGGACACCCCGGCTACCTCGTCCGGGAGGACCCCGTGCCGGGTGCGGCGGACGCGCCGCGGGCGGTGTTCCAGCAGGACCTGTGGCACTACACGATCGCGCGGATGGTGGACGCCTGCGCCGCGCACGGGATCCTGCCGTACTACGGGCCGTTCGGCGACATCAAGGACACCGTGGCGTGCGAGGACCAGTTCCGCAACGCGTTCCTGCTGGGCTGCGTGGGGGCGTGGAGCCTACACCCGGTGCAGATCGGGATCGCGAAGAAGGTGTTCTCGCCGGCGCCGGCGGAGGTCGCCTGGGCGCGCCGGGTCATCGCGGAGATGGGCGACGGCACCGGTGCGGTGATGATCGACGGGAAGATGCAGGACGACGCCACGTTCAAGCAGTGCCAGGTGGTGGTGGAGCTGGCCGAGGCGCTGGTGGCACGGGATCCCGAGCTGCGGGCGGCGTATGCGGCGGCGAGCGGCGAGGGAGCGGAGTAGGGCCATGGGTACGACGGGCGGAGAACAGGGAAGCGTGCGGGCGCGACGGTCGGTGCTGTACATGCCGGGCGCCAACGAGCGGGCGCTGCAGAAGGCGGCGTCGCTGCCGGCGGACGGGCTGATCCTGGATCTGGAGGACGCGGTCGCCCCGGACGCCAAGGAGGCGGCGCGGGAGCGGGTCGCGGCGGCGGTGGCCGGCGGCGCGTACGGCCGCCGGGAGGTCACGATCCGCGTCAACGGGCCGGGGACCCAGTGGTTCGCGGACGATCTGCGGGCGGCGGCGCAGGCCGGTCCGGACGCGGTGGTGGTGCCGAAGGTGGAGTCCGCGGAGACCGTGCGGGAGGTCGAGCGGCGGCTGGAGGCGGCCGGCGCCCCGGACCGCACGGCGATCTGGGCGATGGTGGAGACGCCGCGGGCGATGCTGGACGCCCGTGCGGTGGCCGGCGCGAGCGAGCGGCTGACGGTGCTGGTGATGGGCACCAACGACCTGGCGAAGGAACTGCACGCCGCGCATGTGCCGGGCCGGGCGCCGCTGCTGACCGGGCTGTCGCTGGCGCTGCTGGCGGCCCGGGAGGCGGGGAAGGCGATCCTGGACGGGGTGTTCAACGACGTCAAGGACCTGGCCGGGTTCGAGGCGGAGTGCGTCCAGGGGCAGCAGTTCGGGTTCGACGGCAAGACGCTGATCCATCCGTCGCAGATCGAGCCGTGCAACCGGGCGTTCGCGCCGGCCGAGGCGGAGGTGGCACGGGCGCGGAAGATCATCGACGCGTTCGAGGAGGCGGGCCGGGAGGGCCGTGGAGTGGTCACGGTGGACGGCCGGATGATCGAGAACCTGCATGTGGAGGAGGCGCGGCGGGTGCTGGCACTGGCGGCGGCGGTGGCGGACGTGAGGGAGTAGGCCGGGCCTCGACGTGCCGTAGGGGTGCGGCGGCGCCGGTCAGGCTGGGCGGAGGATCAGCTCGGGGACCGGGTCGGTGGTCAGGATGCCGGGGGCGAATCCGTCGGCGAGGCGGTCCAGCAGGGCGCCGAGCCAGCGGGCGTCCTCGGCCGAGGCGTGGCGCAGCCGCATCCGGTGGCTCTGGAAGGGGACGATCCGCAGTTCCCGCAGGCGGCCGGTGCCGGGTTCCAGGGCCGGGAGGTAGAGCGGGCGCAGATCGTCGCGGTAGCGCTCGTAGCCGGTGATGCCCTCGTAGTCGTCGATGAAGTCGCCGCAGCCGTGGAGGATGAGTTTCCCCGCGTACAGCTCCACGGGGCGCGGGTGGTGCGAGGAGTGGCCGTGGACGAGGTCCGCGCCGGCGTCGATCAGGGCGCGCGCGCAGGCGGTCTGGGCGCGGGGGACGGTATAGCCCCAGTTGGAACCCCAGTGCACCGAGACCACGGCCAGATCGCCGATCCGCTTGCGGGCGCGCAGCTGGGCGCCCACCGCGGCGGCGGTGGCCGGCGAGGGGCCGTCGGCCCAGTGGACGCCGCTGTGCCGGGCGGTCGCGGCCCAGGTGCGGGGGATGCCGCTGGACGGCATGCCGAGGGCGACGACGAGCAGGCGGTGACCGCCGGGCAGATGGACGACCGCGGGGCGGCGGGCTGCCTCGGCGTCATTGCCCGCACCCGCCGTGCGCAGGCCCGCGGCGGCCAGGCTCCGCAGGGTCTCGGCCAGCCCGTCGCGGCCGAAGTCCAGGACGTGGTTGTTGGAGAGGACGCAGACGTCCGGGCGGGCGGCGGCCAGGCAGGGAAGGTTCGCCGGGTGCATCCGGTAGTGGATCTCCCGGCCCGGGGCGAAGGTGCCGTGCCGGGTGACGGAGGTCTCCAGGTTGAGCACCCGGGCCGCGGGCGCGGCGGCGTCGAGGGCGGCCAGGGCGTCGCCCCAGGGGTAGCGGAAGGCGACCGGGCGGTGGACCGAGCCGTTGACCGCCTCGGCCAGTCCGACGTAGATCCGGGCGTCCTGGACATACGGCTCGCGCAGCTCGGGGTCGCCGGGAAAAGGCAGGATCTGGTCGACTCCGCGGCCGAGCATCACATCGCCGCAGAGTGCGAGGGTGACGGGTTCAGCGGTCATCGACGCGCACCGGCTTCCTTTTCCCAGGTTAGGGGCCGATGGGTGAGGCGGCCGGGCGGACGGCGGGCGGTGTTTCACGTGAAACACCGTGTTTCACGTGAAACGGCTCGCCGTCGCCGACGTCCGGGCCGAAGCGGCGGCGGTAGGCGGACGGGGTCAGACCGGTCTCGCGGTGCATCAGGGCGCGCAGATGGGCCGCCGTGCCCAGGCCGCTGCGGCGGGCGACCACATCGAGGCGGGTCTCGCCGCGCTCGATCAACCGGCAGGCCAGGGCGATCCGTTCGCCGGTGAGCCAGGCCAGCGGGGTGGTGCCGAGTTCGGCACGGAAGCGGCGGTGGAGGGTGGCGGGGCTGACCGCGGCGCGGGCGGCCAGGTCGGCCACCGAGAGCGGGGTGTCCAGGTGTTCCTGGGCCCAGGCCAGGAGCGGGGCGAGCGAGGCGTCGGGGATGCGGGGCACCGGGCGTTCCACGAACTGCCGCTGGCCGCCGTCCCGATGGGCGGCGAAGACCAGCCGGCGGCTGACCGCGTTGGCGATCTCCGCGCCGTGGTCGCGGCGGACCACATGCAGCCCCAGATCGAGCGCGGCCGCGCTGCCCGCCGCGGTGAGGACGTCGCCGTCGTCCACGAACAGCACGTCGGGTTCCAGGCGGACGCCGGGGAAGCGGGCCCGGAAGACATCGGCCCACTGCCAGTGGGTGGTGGCCCGGCGGCCGTCGAGGACGCCCGCCTCGGCGAGGGTGAAGGCGCCCGTGCAGAAACTGATCAGCCGAGCGCCGCGGGCATGGGCGCGACGGACGGCGTCGAGCAGGGCGGGCCGGCGGGGCACCTCGACATCGGGCCGGTGGGGGACGATCACGGTGTCAGCGCTGTCGGCCGCCGCCAGGTCGGCGACGCCGGTGAGAGTGAAGAAGCCGTCGCGCATCACGGTCCGAGGCTCCGGTGCACAGAGGGCGAAGTCGTAGAGCGGGCGCCCTATTTCGGGGCGCTGGAGGCCGAACACCTCGATCGCACAGCCGAGTTCGAAGGGGTTGGTGTTCTCGTCGACGACGGCGACTACGCGGTGCGGGCGCTCGGGGCGGTGCGGGCGATCAGGGCGGTTCGGGCGATCGGGGCGGTGCGCTGCGCGGCCCGGCATGCGGTCCGGTATTCGGCCTGGTATCCGGTCCGGCTGCGAGGATCGTTGCGGCATATGCGATTTCTAGCACTCACGGCGACCGGGCAGGGCGGACCAGGATCGGATCATGAGCACACACGCACACCAGCCCCTGGAACTCGCCGCGGCACTGGCCTCCTTCGACGCCCTGTGGAGCCCCCGGATCGTCACCCGGGTCAACGACTACGACGTCCGGGTCGCCAAGGTCGCCGGCGACCACCTCTGGCACGCCCATGACGACACCGACGAGTTCTTCCTGGTGCTGGAGGGGGAGTTGCTGATCTCGTTGCGCGAGGAGACGGGGGAGCGCACCGTCCGGCTGCCCAAGGGCGCCGTGTTCACCGTCCCCCGGGGCACCGAACACAAGCCGTCCGCCCCGTCCGGCGCCTCGCTGCTGGTCTTCGAACCCACCGGGACGTCAACGGTCGGCGACCGGCACGAGGAGGTCCCCGACCACGTGGACGCCACCACGGGGCACGCGCTGGGGTGATCGCCGGGGCGGCCCGACGCCTGCCGCCGGGCCGCCCCGCAGCACTCCCGCACTTCCGCACCATCCGCGTGCACCGCCACCCCTACACCGCGTACGGCACCACCGAGTACACCCACGACACCAGCGGCGACGCCTCCATCCAGTGCTTTCCGAAGGACCAGGGCGCCTCCGTCGAACGCCCGCCGGGCCGACCGCGACCGAACCGCACTGCCCAGACCGCGGGGCCGGGCCGCCTCGGGAGACGGCCCGGCCCCTCTGCTACTTCTCCTTCGGGCAGAACACGTCCCCCCGCGGCCACCGGCCGTCCCGCAGGTACCCGGTCACCGCCCGGTCACCGCAGGCGTTCCCGTTCGCCAGGTACACCCCGTGCCCGCCGTGGTCGAGGGTCACCATGCGGGCCCGCCGGCCGAGCGCGGTCCGCATGTTCCGCGCCCCGAAGTAGGGCGTCGCCGGGTCCCGGAGGTTCTGGATCATCAGGATGTCGGCCGGCCCGCGGTCGGTGATCCGGACCGGCTCGTCGGCCGGCCGGTCCTTCCAGAACGCGCAGGGCGTGACGTTCGCCGTCATCCCGGCGGTGAGCGGGTGCCGCACCCGGTCGGCGGCGACCGCCCGCCGGTAGCTCGCCACGTCCCGCGGCCACGCCACGTCGTTGCAGATCGTCGCCACGGTCACGGCCGCGTCCGGGTCGGGCAGCGGCCCGGCCAGGTCGTCCGGGAGCCGCGGGGTCGCGGCGGGGTCCTGGGCCGCCCTGATCAGTCCGGCCAGCCGGGCGAAGGCGGTCTCGTCGCCGTAGAGCGCGGACTGCACCGCCTGCCGCAGCCGGTTCCCGGTCAGCGGGGTCCCCGGTACGTTCGACGGCTTGGGCCTGCGGTCCAGCTCCGCGGCGAGCGCCAGCACCAACGGACGTACTTCGTCGGCCCGGCGGGCCAGCCGCAGGCCGTCCGCCGTCCGCGCCGGGTCCGCCGCCCAGGCCGCGAAGTCGGGGAACCGGTCGTCCGCCCCCTGTGCCATGTTGGCCAGCCAACCCCGCTCCAGCCGCTGCGGGTTCGGGTCGTCGGTGCTGTCCAGCACCCACCGGTCGGTCCGCTCGGGATACTTCTGCGCGTACACCGCCGCCACGTACGTCCCGTACGACGCGCCCCAGGCGGACAGTTTCCGTTCGCCCAGCGCCTGCCGCAGCCGCTCGATGTCCCGCACCTCGTTCGCCGTGCTCATGCTGCGCACCAGTGCGCCCCCGTTGCGGGCGCACGCCTCGGCGATCCGGCGGGACCGTGCGACGTTCTCCTCGATGCCGCCGTCCGCCGCCGGCCAGGACCGCAGCGTCACCAGTTCCCGGTCCCCGGCGTCCAGTCCGCAGCCGGCCTTGGTGCTGCCGCCCACACCGCGCGGGTCAAAGCCGACCAGGTCGTAGGCGCCGGCCATCTCCCGTTGCAGCGCCGCGCCCTTCTGTGCCAACCGGCCGATCCCGGAGCCGCCCGGACCGCCCGGGATCACCAGCAGCGTGCCCCGGCGGGCCGCCGGCCGGTCGCTGCGCACCCGGCTCACCGCCAACGTGATCCACGGTCCCGCCGGATCACGGTAGTCCAGCGGCACCGGCAGCTCGGCGCACTCCTGCCCCACCGGCCCACCGGGGCGCTCGCAGGATCGCCACGCCAGCCGCGGTGTTCCCGCCGCGGCGTCCTTCCGGCCCCGGTCCGCCGCCCGGGCGCCCGGCGCCACGGCAGTCAGCGTCGCCGCGGCCATCACTCCCGACAGCCCCAGCAGCAACGCCCTCTGGGCCTTTCGCCCCCTGTAACTCGTCATGGAGCAAGGCTCGTTGACCCGCCGGCGCCCGCCCATCCGGCGAGCCGCCCGGTCGTGGTGGGGTTTTCCCCCGCCCGCACCGCGGCCGGGGAGCCCGCCGGGCCGTTGGGCCACCCGGCTGAATATGGCTCGCGAGCGTTTGGAATCCCTGCGGGTTGTCGGCGGCGGCGGCGGAGAACCGCAGGACGATACGTCTGCGACCAGCAGGCCGACCACGCAAGGAGCGTCGTGAAAAAACTAATGCAGGCGGGAACCGTCGCCGGGACGGCATGCGGCCTGGTGCTGTTCGGCACCGGAGTCGCACAGGCCCAGACCCCCCCGGCCGATTCCCTGCTCTCCGCGGTGGCGGGCGCCGACGTCGGCACCATCACCGGCATGATTTCCGGCGTGATGTGCGACAACCGCCTCGCCGACTTCAACTACCGTTCGCCGCAACGGAAATCGCCGCACCCGTGTGTCAACGGCCCGGTCCGCAGCGGCAACAGCAAGAACAGCAACAACTACCTCAACCGCGGTAACCCGGTGAACAGCGGAAACATCGAGACCGCCGCCGGATCCACCAACAGCCTCAACTCCGCCACGGGTTCGGAGAGCGGCAGCCGGAACGACATTTCCCGGATCCTCAAGGTCCTGCACTGAACCGGAGATCCGGAACTCTCCCGGATGTGATCCGGAAACGACTCAGGCCCCGGAATTCCCGGGGCCTGAGTCATGCGCGGCACCACGCCCGCCCTCGGCTCACAGGTGCAGGCTGCCACCGTCGCCGAGCTGCTGCTTGTTGGAACTGCCGGACGACGAACCACTGCCGGTGGACCCGGAGTTGTTCGATCCGCTGTTGCTCGTCGGTGTTCCGCTGGAGCTGGGATTCCCGTTGATCCCCACGTTCTGGGCGTTCTTGATGTTGCCGCTGTTGACGGGGCCGTTGATGCAGTAACGCGCCCGGCCCTCGCACTCGAACGTGGCGATGAATTTGTTGAAGGTGTCGCCGTTCGCATTGAACGGACCGTCCCCCCAAGGCGAGGCCAGGGCCGGCGACGCGCCGTTGCCGACCAGGAGCAGGCCGAAAAGACCCGCAATCGCCATCTTCTTGGGACTCATTCTCTTCACAGTGTGGTCCTGACCCTCGCGGTTGGTAAACCCGCAGTCTTGCTACCGGCAGGACTCACCTGGGCCAAGCCTGAGGGGCGGCCGGTCTTCCGCGTTCACTCTGACCGACCACCCGGATTCACCGTGACGGACCCTTCGTCCTCCTCAGTCCTCCACGCGCAGAATCTGACCGGGAAAAATATGGTCGGGTCCGTCACGAAGGCGGTCCTTGTTGAGCGTGTAAAGGGCGTCCGCACCACCGGGGATGCCACTGCGCCGGGCGATGGCGGCGAGACGGTCGCCGAGGCGGACCACATAGGTGCCGGCCTGGGCCGTGAGCGAGGGCGAGGTGGGGCGGGCGCGGAGGGCACGGTCACCGGACGAGCCGGCCGTGCGGCCGCAGTTGGGCCAGGGCGACAGTCCGCGGTCCTGGACGATCCGCTCGCCGATGGCGATCTGCTCGTCACGGGAGGCGAGGTCGGCGCGCGGCGCATAGCGCTCGCCGCCGTACGCACGCCAGGTGGCCAACGAGATCTGCAGTCCGCCGTGGTAGCCGTTGCCGGTGTTGATGTGCCAGTCGCCGCTGCTCTCGCAGGCGGCGATCTGGTCCCAGTCGGTGCCCGACGGCGGCGAGGGGTCGGCGGCCGCAGGGCCGGCGGCCGCCATCACGAGGGAGAGCATTCCCAGCAGCGCGGACGGAATCGGTCCGGCGGTGCGTCCGGCGATCGACGACGGCATGGCACTTCCTCCTGCATGCTCCAGCGGCGTCGCGACATCGTGAGCGCCACGACTGAGGGGCAGGCACCAGGTAACCCGTAGCCATGGCACATGGCAGGTCCGGGTGAGCCATGCGGATGGTTTTTCACCCGCGCGGATCCCCGACGGGAGGAATGCGCGGATGTTGCGACGTCAATTTTGGCTGGTTGACGGGTGTTTCCCGGTCAGGGGGGCGGAGCGGCGTACATAGAAAGTGACAGGCGGCGCCCGACCGATGCCTACCTGCGGACGATCCCCCCGTCCGAAGCGGACGAGAGGCTGGGGTGCATCGACCGACATCGCATCGGCGACCTCGGCTGCTTCGACGACAAGGGGTGGGAATTCATGAAGGGCATTGCCGTCGGCATTCTGCTGGCGATCGTCGGCGTCATCCTGTGGCTCACCACCAAGGAAGTGGAGACGCCGATCGTCTCCCTGCACAAGATCGGGCTGATCCTGGCGATCGTCGGGGGCGCGGAGGCGCTGCTCGCCGTACTGAGCCTGGGGAAGAAGTCCACGAAATAGCGGCACGGGCCCCTCGCCGCTCGCCCCCTGCATGCCAAAGCGCCGCCCGGTCGGACGGCTGCGGCCTGACGGAACGCGACAGCGTCGCGCCGCGCCCCCCTGTGCGCCACACGGCGGCGGGCTCGCGTGGCCCGGCGTGCGGCGGTGTGTGACCCGTCCCGACGACCTGGTCGCCGATCGGTCGAACGCGAACGGCCCTCTTCCGTGCGCCGTTTCACGTGAAACCAGCGGATGCCTGCAGTGCTCTGCGGTTCCTGCGGTGGCCTCTCGTACCCGGCGGCGGGTCTCGTCCTGCTCGACGTCGGACGCGACGTCACATCAAAGTCTGTGGGTACTGCTCCGGTATCGCTCCGGATCCTGCTGTGCTCCGCACCTGGCTCCGGCCTCAGGCCGGCCTGTCGCTCGCGTGCTCTGCACCGTCGTGCTCGGCGTATTCGTGCTCGGCGGCGTGGTGCTCGCTGCCGGCGTGGCTGTTGTCGTCGTGCGGCCGGTATGCGGCAGCGGACGGGGTGGTGTGTCGTGCGGCCGTCGCGCACGTACGCGGATGCGGTTCAGGCGGCACGGGCGGTGGCGTGCTCGCGGCGGCGGGCCGCCGGAATGGTCGGCTGGACCGGGGCGGTGCCGAAGTACGCCTCGGCGCCGGTGGCGACGGTGAAGAGCGACTGGCCACGGTTGCCGCGGTTGACGCGGGCGGTGGGGGAGGCGCCGTGTGCCTCGGCCCGGATCCGCTGCTTGATCGTCGGCGGCAGCATCGGCAGCGGGACCTCGCGACGGACGGAGCCTTCCTGGCCGTACCGGGGAGCGGTGCGCGCGGCGGGTACGAAGGGCTGGGCCGTCCTCGCGGCGGGTGGCAGCGGGCCCGGATCATGTTCGGGTTCGGCGCAGCTCGCCGCGTCGGGGCCGTCCGTCCCCGGAGCGGTGCTGCCCAGGGTCTGCTCGTAGACCGCGGCCTCCCGGCGGGCCGCGGAGGCGGCGGCGGAGACACCCAGTGACGCCAGCAACTTGCCCAGCACGGCCAGGCAAGCCGCCCAGAACTGCATGACCTTGTTCGCAGCCATGATTCCTCGCTTTCGGTCGGGATCCCTCAGCGGGATCCACGCGTCCCTTCTGTTGCGTTTTCTTATGATGAGTACGCAATGGGAGGAATCACGGACCGACGCCGCTGGAACGGCGTTCTTCTGATGAACACCACTCGTGCGCAGTAACGGGACGCGGAAAGGCGCAGGCCGAAGGGGGATCGGGGCGGCCGGGACGGCCGGGAGGGCACGGTCGCGGGGGCGTCGGAGCGGGGTCCGCGGATGCGCGCACCGGATCTCCGGGATATGACGGTCGTCGGGAGGCGGGCGCGGGCCGGGCTGCCGTCCCGCGTGTGAAGCGTGCCCTCGGGCCGGTGTCCGACCGCCCTCAGGCCGGTGCCGGTGTTCCGGTCCGGGCCATCTCCGCCATCGTCCGGACCGCGGTGGCTTCGGGGGTCGCGGGCGGGAGGATCAGCAGGTCCCAGCGGCCGAGGCCGGCGGAGACCATGCAGAGGGTGTCCGGGCCGGGGCGGTTGGTGGTGCGGCGCAGCCGGACGACATGGCCGGCGACGAGGATGTGGCCGGGCAGCGCGGGCCAGCCGGAGCCGTTCACCGTGGCATGGGTGATCCGCGGCCAGTCGAAGGGCAACGCGGCGAGGAGTTCGGGGAGTTCGGTGACGAGGTCGGTGGAGTGCGGCCACCACACCCCGTCGAGCCGCCGGGTCACCTCGCCGTGCGGGGCGATGGCCAGGCGGGCGACGGGTGGTGGTGCGGGGTGCCGTGCGGGGCGGGGGTGCGGGGAGCGGTCCTCGGGGGCGGTGGTCATACGGCGCTCCTGGCGCGACGGGCGGCGGGGGTCACCGGTGGTCGTCCGGCTCCCGGGAAGGCGGTGGGCCCGTCGTGTGCGGCCCCGGGGCGGCGGCGTGCGGGTGCCGGTGCAGCCGCCGCTGGAACGTCTCCTTCAGATGCGTGTAGCGGTGCGGGGCGGGGCGCCCGACCGTCTGGTCGTTGACCCGGATGAGGAACAGCACGCCCAGCACGATCAGGGCCAGCAGCACGAGCACGGACAAGAAGGTCTGCATGGCGCTCACCCGCATACCCCCGGGTCTTCCCTGACCGGGCATCCCGGGCCTCGTCGGAAACATTTCGCTTTGCGGTGGTTTTTCCACCGTACTCCGGGCGCAGACGGCATATCGCACCAAAGGTGGCCATGACGGCCGGGGGTGACATCCGCGCGCCTTCTACGGGGCTGTAGATTTTACTTACGCATGACCAAACGCATGCCTGAAGCATGCCCAGGGCTCGCCCTCCGCATGCTCGCCGCACGACCAGCCGAGGAGATTCACATGGCGCTGTGGGACCGGATCAAGGACTCCGCGCAGACGATGCAGAACCAGCTCGTCGCCAGGAAGAACGACCTCAAGAGCGGCGCCTTCCGCGACGCGAGCATGGCGATGTGCGCCCTGGTGGCCGCCGCGGACGGCGTCGTCGACCCGTCGGAGCGGCGGCGGGTGGCGCAGCTGATCGCCACCAACGAGGTGCTCCAGAACTTCCCGGCGGAGGACCTCCGGCTCCGCTTCGAGGGCTGCCTGGACAAGCTCGCCGCCGACTTCGACTTCGGCAAGGTGGCGCTGATGCAGGAGATCGGGAAGGTGAAGAAGAAGCCGGTGGAGGCACGGGCGGTGCTGCAGATCGGCATCGTCATCGGCGGCGCGGACGGCGACTTCGACCCGACCGAGCGCGCCGTGGTGCGCGAGGTGTGCTTCGCGCTGGGGATCTCCCCGGCCGAGTTCGACCTCTGAGCGCACGGCGGGAGCGGGGCCGGCGCGCGCCCCGCTCCCGCCGCTCCGGACAGTCCGTCAGACGTTGACGCCGAAGTCCGCCGCGATGCCCGCCAGCCCCGAGGCGTAACCCTGGCCCACGGCGCGGAACTTCCACTCGCCGTTGTGGCGGTAGAGCTCGCCGAAGACCATCGCGGTCTCGGTCGAGGCGTCCTCGGTCAGGTCGTAGCGGGCCAGTTCGGCGCCGCCCTCCTGGTTGACGACGCGGATGTAGGCGTTGCGCACCTGGCCGAAGTTCTGGCCGCGGGTGTGCGCCTCGTGGATGGAGACCGGGAAGACGATCTTCGTGATCTCCGCCGGGACGCCGTTCAGCGCGACGTTGATGGTCTCGTCGTCGCCCTCGCCCTCGCCGGTCAGGTTGTCGCCGGTGTGCTGCACCGAACCGTCGGGGCTGGTGAGGTTGTTGTAGAAGACGAAGTGCCGGTCCGAGGCGACCCTGCCGGCGTCGGTGCACAGCAGTGCGCTGGCGTCGAGGTCGTAGTCGGCGCCGGTGGTCGTCCGCACGTCCCAGCCGAGGCCGACCGATACCGCGGTCAGGCCGGGTGCCTCCTTCGTCAGCGAGACGTTGCCGCCCTTGGCCAGCGAGACTCCCATGGCTTCCCTCCAGATGATTGGCCGGGCCGGTTGCCGTTGCCGGTCCCCGGCGGTGAACTAGGACCTGTCGGAAAACTACAGGAGTGTAGAAGTAAGCCGGCGGAGCACGACGCCGCCGGGCGCATTCCGTGAAAAGGCCCCCGGGGCGCGGCGGCCGCCGCCGTAAAATGCCTCGGCGTCCCCGGCCCGCGGGGCGCCCGGTGCGACGGGAGGCGACGACATGGGCGGAACACCCTTCGGCAAGGCCCTCGGCGGCAACGGGCGGGACCGGGCCCGGCGCGGACAGGGCCAGCTGGAGGCGCAGGTGCTGGCCGCGCTGCACCACGCGCCCGGCCCGGCCACCGCGGCCTGGGTGCAGGAGCGGCTCGGCGGCGACCTCGCCTACACCACCGTGATGACGATCCTGTCCCGTCTGCACGCCAAGGGGGCGGTCACCCGCGAGCGCGCCGGCCGGGCCTACGCCTGGACGCCGGCGGCCGACGAGGCCGGGCTCGCCGCGCTGCGGATGCGCCGCGTCCTGGACGGCGAACCGGACCGGGACGCCGTGCTGACCAGCTTCGTCTCGGCCCTCTCGGCCCATGACGAGGAGGTGCTGCGCAGCCTCCTGGCCCGCGCCGAGGACGACGGTGGAGCCCCCGACGACGGCCCCGGGGCGGACCGCACGGGCGCCTCGGACGAAGCACGCGGAGGGTGACCGGTGGGCGTCTTCGTCTTCCTGCCGCTCGTCCTGCCGCTGAGCGCCCTGCCGATCGCCCGGCTCGCGGAGCAGCACCTGCACCCCCGGGTCACCACCCGGCTGCTGACCCTGCTGGCCGTGGTCCTCGGCCTGTGCAGCACGCTCTGCCTGGGGCTGCTGGTGGTCGTCGGGACCGCCCAACTGCCCGGCAATCCGCTGCCGGACGGCTGGTCGGACCCGGAGGTGCGGGCCGCGGTGCCGTACGCCGAGGTGGCCGGGGTCGCGGCGATCTTCGCGCTGTCCGCCGCGCTCGCGGTGTGCGGTGTCGCGCTGCGCCGGGACCACCGGATCCGGGAGCGGGCGCACCGCGCGCTGGCGGTGCTGCCGGCCGGCGCCGACCCGGCGGTGCTGCCGGACGACGAGCCGTACGCCTACGCCGTGCCGGGCATCGGTGCGCGGCCGGGGCGGCCGGCCCGGCCCGGCCGGATCGCGGTGTCCCGGGGCATGCTGCGCAGCCTGGACGACGACGAGCGGCGCGCCCTGTTCGCCCATGAACGGGCGCATCTGCAGGGCGGTCACCACCGCTATCTGCTGGCCGTGCGGCTGGCCGGGTGCGTCAACCCGCTGCTGCTGCCGCTGCGTTCCGCGGTCGCCTTCAGCGCCGAGCGGTGGGCGGACGAGGAGGCGGCGGGGGCGGTCGGCGACCGGCGGCTGACCGCCCGCGCGGTGGGGAAGGCCGCGCTGATCTCGCGGCCGGCGCCGTACCCGGTGGTGGTGCAGTTCGCCTCGCCCGAACCGGGGCCGGTGCCGCGGCGGGTGGCGGCGCTGCTCGGGCCGGTGCCGTCGGCGCGCAGCTGGCCGCCGGCACTGACCCCGGCGGGACTGGCCACGCTGGTCGCGGCGGCGGGCACCGCGGCCTCCGCGCTTTCCTCGCTGAACGCGGCGGTAGCTCTGTTCCTCGTTCTGAAGGCGGCAACGCCATGGTGAGGGCACACTGATCCCGGACTCTCCAGCGCGCCACGCGACGGATATCTTTTTGTGACCCGGAGCACAGCTGCGAACTTCTACAGCCTTGTAGAAGTTATCTGTAGGGTTGCGTCCGACATGCGCAACGGGCGCTGCCGGAGGGGGAGATGGCGACGAGGTGCGGACCCCTGACCTGGGACAGCCCGCCTCCTGAGGCGGAGGTGCGATGGGTCTACCAACCGGTCGAGGTCCAATACCCCGACGGCGCCTGGGCATTGGGCCGGATCAGCGCATGGTGGCAGGACGACGAGGGCGAACAGTGGTGCCTGCTGCGCACCCTGCCCGGCGACGGCCGTCCGCGGTGGCTCCGCTACGACCCGGAGTCCGTACGGCTGCTGCCCACCGAGGGCATCTGACCCACCACGGCGGCCCGCCGCTCCACGGCCCCCGGTCGGCACCGCCGCCCGCCGCCGTGCGCTCCCCCACACCCCCACATCTCTCAGCCCAGCAAGACCGATTCCAGAAGGACCAGAAGGGCCATCGGCGTGCATGACAGGACGACGCACAGGCAGGCGGCCCGACGGGGCGACCGGAGCGGCCGGGGTCCGGCGGCGGACGGCGAGCGTGCCACGGGCGGCCGGGCCGAGCGGCGGCGGGCCGACGGTTCCGGCAAGGCCGGGAAGGCCCGGATGACCCGGCGCGGCCGGATCGTGGCGTGGACGGGCGGGGTGGTCGGCGTGCTCCTGCTGGGCACGGCCGGGACCGGAGTGTGGGTGTACCAGCACCTGAACGGCAACATCCACAGCGCCGACCTGGGCAACACGCTGGGCGGCGACCGGCCGGTCAACCTCAGCCCCGGCTCCAAGAACATCATGGTCGTCGGCTCCGACAGCCGGGCGGGCACCGGCGGGAAGTACGGCGGCGGCCTGACCACCATGCAGTCGGACACGCTGATGGTGGTGCACATCTCCGCCGACCACAAGTGGGCCACCGCGCTGTCCTTCCCACGCGACTCCTGGGTGCCGATCCCGGCGTGCGACAAGGGCAACGGCGCGCAGTCCGCGCCGCACCACTTCAAGATCAACGAGGCGTTCAGCATCGGCGGGCTCAGCGGCAACGTCGGCAACGCGGCGGCGTGCAGCATCAGGACCATCGAGAAGAACACCGGGCTGCGCATCGACCACTTCGTCTCGGTCGACTTCCAGGGCTTCAAGGGCATGGTCAACGCGCTGGGCGGCATCGAGGTCTGCCCCAAGCACGCCATCCACGACAAGAAGGCCCACCTCGACATGGACGCCGGCTGCCAGAACGTCACCGACGAGAAGGCGCTCGGTTACGTCCGCACCCGCTACAGCGTCGGCGACGGCTCCGATCTCGGCCGGATCGGCCGCCAGCAGGAGTTCATGAAGGCGCTCGCGGCCAAGGCCCAGTCCAAGCTGACCAGCCCGACCGCCCTCTACGGCTTCCTGGACTCGGCCACCAAGTCCCTGACCACCGACCAGGACCTGGCCGGGCTCAAGCAGCTCTACGACCTCGCGTCGACGGTCAAGGACATCCCCTCGGACCGCCTCACCTTCCTCACCGTCCCCACCTATCCGCGCGAGGCCGACGTCCCCACCGACAAGGCCAACGTGATGTGGCAGTACCCGGAGGCGAGCGAGCTGTTCAGCGACCTCGCCCACGACCGGGAGATCGGCGCCGCGGGGAAGCAGAAGTTCGCGGAGGCGCAGAAGAACCCGGTGACCGCGCACTCGGTGCGGGTACGGGTGCTCAACGGCGCCGGCACGCCCGGACTCGCCGCGGAAGGCGCCCAGAAGCTGCGCAGGCTGGGCTTCACGGTCCTCTCCACCGCCAACGGCTCGTCCACGGGCAAGACCACCATCACCTACCCGCCCGGTCTGAAGACCCAGGCCGAGGTGCTCGCCGCTCGGCTGCCCGGCACCAAGGCGGAGGAGTCGGCGCAGGCGGCACCGGGCGCGGTGACGCTCACGCTCGGGCCGGACTTCTCGGCGAAGGACAGCTGACACGGGTGCGCCCGGGCGGGCCGATGCCGCCCGGGCGCCGCGCCACCGGCCCGTCAGGCGTGCAGCCGCTCGACGGGGCGGGCGGTGTGCACCTCGATGTCGTGTGCGGCGCGGCTGAGCAGCTGGTGACTGAGGTCCGCCAGCGCCCGCGCCACCGACAACTCGTCCCCGATCGCGGGGACGTTCTGGTCCGCCGGATTGCACCGGGCGGATCCCTCACCGACGATCTGCCCGCCCTCCTTGCCCCGCAGCCGGGCCTCGGCCCGCACCTCGCTGCCGGACTCGACAATGCTGATCTCGGTGTTCCACACCTTCGTGTTGGTACGCATACCCGTGCCGCTCACCGGAAGCCTCCTCCTGCCGCAGCGGAACACTCCCCGTCTCCCAGCGTCGCACCGGCGCCCGGGCGCCGCACCCGGAGGCAGTCACCCGCCGGGAAGCGGGGGTTAGCCCCATGGTCGGGCGGGCCGCGGGCTGCCTAAGGTCAGGCGGTGGGCCCGGGGCTGACGGCCGGCAGGCCGCCCGCCCCGGGCCCGACCACGGGGCTGCGGGCAGCCGCCCGGAGCCGTGAACGGACCGGATTCCAGGGGGATTTCATGCACAGGCACGTCCGCTTCACCGGAGCGGTGGCACTGGTCGGTGCCGGGGTACTGGCCCTCGGCGCGTGCGGGCTGGTGGTCGGCGAGACCTTCTCCGACGACGCCACGGTGTCGCAGAAGATCACGTCGGTGCGGGTGGACACGGCCGACGGCGGCGTGACGGTGCACGGCGGCAAGGGCGGCGGCACGGTCGGCGTGCACCGCAAGGTGACCTACCGGGGCGACCGGCCGCAGGGGCCGACGCACCGCGTCGAGGGCGGGACCCTCGTGCTCGGCGGCTGCGGCGACGGCTGCTCGGTGACGTACACGGTGGACGTGCCCGGCACGATCCCGGTGACCGGCGAGACCTCCAACGGCGCGCTGAGCCTGTCCAAGGTGGCCTGGGTGCGGCTGACCACCAGCAACGGCGCCATCGACCTGGACGGGGTGTCCGGCCCGGTGGACGTGCACAGCACCGACGGCGCGATCACCGGCCGGGGGCTTTCGGGCGACGGCATCAAGGCCGAGACCTCCAACGGCGAGATCGAGCTGACCGCGACCAGAGCGCAGGACGTCCGCGCGAAGACGTCCAACGGCGCGGTCACGGTCACCGTGCCGGACGCCCGCTACCAGGTGTCCGCCCGGACCGACAACGGCGGGAAGCAGATCGGGGTCCGCAACGACCCGGCGGGCCGCTACCGGCTCGATCTGTCCACCAGCAACGGGGCGATCCACGTGGCGAAGTCCGGCGGCTGAGCCCGCCCGGGGCGTGGGTCCGACAGCGCACCGTCGAGGGGAACCACCACGTCGGAAAGCCGCCGGACCGCGGGGGCGGCAGCTGCTGGACTGAGGGCACCGCAACGGGTCGCCTCTCAGGACGGACGGCATGACGACCATCGACAGCACCGCGCCCACCCCCGCCGGATCCCGGCCGCGCCCGACGGCCCGCCGGGGCTCCGGGCCCGCGACACCCCCGGCCCCGGCGGGCCGTTCGCCCCTCAAGGGCCGGCTCGCCGTGCTCGCCGTGACCCTGGGCATCTTCACCATCGTCACCAGCGAGATCCTGCCGATCGGCCTGCTGACGCGGATCGGGGGCGACTTCGGGGTCTCCGACGGCACCGCGGGGCTGATGATGACGCTCCCCGGCCTCCTCGCCGCGTGCGCCGCACCGACGGTGATCCCGGCCACCGCGCGGATCGACCGGCGGCTGATGCTCTGCGCGTTCGTCGCCCTGCTGGCGCTGGCGAACCTCCTGGCCGCGGCCGCGCCGGCCTACTGGCTGGTGCTGCTGTCGCGGGTCCTGGTCGGCGTGGTGATCGGGGGCTTCTGGTCGATCGGGGCCGGGCTCGCCGCGCGGCTGGTGCCGGCGGAGTCGGCCGGCCGGGCCACCGCGGTGGTCTTCTCCGCGGTGCCGCTGGGCTCGGTCGTCGGGGTGCCCGCCGGGACCTTCCTCGGTGATCTGGCCGGCTGGCGCGTCGCCTGTGCCGCGGTCGGCGCGCTGGCGGTGGCGGTGCTGGTGCTGACCGCGCTGGTGCTGCCGCCGCTGCCGGCGGTCCGCGCCACCGGCCCGGCGGCGCTGCGCGAGGTACTGCGCGGGGTGCACACGCGGTTCGCGCTGCTGATGACGTTCCTGATCGTGCTGGCGCACTTCGGCGCGTACACCTATGTGACGCCGTTCCTGGAGCGGACCGCCCATGTCGCGTCGGCGGGGACGGTGACGGTGTTCCTGCTGGTCTACGGCGTCGCGGGGGTGGTGGGGAACTTCGCCGGCGGTGCCGTGGTGGGGCGGCGTCCGCGCACGGTCTTCGGGGCCGCGGCCGGGCTGCTGGCGCTCGCCACGCTGCTGCTGCCGGTCCTGGGCCGCGGGCCGGCCGGCGCACTGGCGCTGCTGGTGGTCTGGGGCGTCGCGTACGGGGCGGTGCCGGTGACCTCGCAGACCTGGTTCGCCAAGGCGGCGCCCGGTGCGCCCGAGGCGACGTCGGTGCTCTTCACCGCGTCGTTCCAGGCGACGTTCTCGCTCGGCGCGCTGGCCGGCGGACTGGTGGTGGACCGGACCTCCCCCGCGGCGGTGATGACGCTGGGCGGGGCGACCGCGGCCCTGGTGGTCCTGGCCGCGTGGCTGCACTTCGCCAAACGCCTTGAGTGGCCGCGGGGTTGAGGGGACGGGACCCGGAGCGGAAGGAGAGAGCGGGGCGGTGTTTCACGTGAAACACCGCCCCGCCGCGCTCTCTTCGCGCCGCTCAGTCCTCGCCCTCCAGCTCGCCCTCGGTCTCCAGGAACGCCTCCCGCAGCGCCGCGAGCGTCTCGGCGTCCGGCTTCTCCCACATACCGCGGGACTCCGCCTCCAGGAGGCGTTCGGCGATGCCGTGCAGCGCCCAGGGGTTGGCCTCCTGGAGGAACGCGCGGTTCTCCGGGTCCAGGACATAGGTCTGGGCGAGCTTGTCGTACATCCAGTCGGCGACGACACCGGTCGTGGCGTCGTAGCCGAACAAGTAGTCCACGGTGGCCGCGAGTTCAAATGCGCCCTTGTAGCCGTGGCGGCGCATCGCCTCGATCCAGCGGGGGTTGACCACACGGGCCCGGAAGACCCGGGAGGTCTCCTCCACCAGCGTCCTGGTGCGGACGGTCTCGGGGCGGGTCGAGTCGCCGATGTACGCCTCGGGGGCCTTGCCCTTGAGCGCCTTGACGGTGGCGACCATGCCGCCGTGGTACTGGAAGTAGTCGTCGGAGTCGGCGATGTCGTGTTCGCGGGTGTCGGTGTTCTTGGCGGCCACCGCGATCCGCTTGTAGGCCGTCTCCATCTCCTCGCGGGCCGGGCGGCCCTCCAGTCCGCGCCCGTAGGCGTAGCCGCCCCAGACGGTGTAGACCTCGGCGAGGTCGGCGTCGGTACGCCAGTCGCGGGAGTCGATGAGCTGGAGCAGGCCCGCGCCGTACGTGCCGGGGCGGGAGCCGAAGATCCGGGTGGTGGCGCGGCGTTCGTCGCCGTGCGCGGCGAGGTCCGCCTGGGCGTGGGCCCGGACGAAGTTGCGCTCGGCCGGCTCGTCGAGGCCGGCGGCGAGCCGGACCGCGTCGTCGAGCAGCCCGATGACGTGCGGGAACGCGTCGCGGAAGAAGCCGCTGATGCGCAGGGTGACATCGATGCGGGGGCGGCCCAGCTCGTCGAGCGGGATGGCCTCCAGGCCGGTCACCCGGCGCGAGGCGTCGTCCCAGACGGGGCGGACGCCCAGCAGCGCCAGCGCCTCCGCGACGTCGTCGCCGGAGGTGCGCATCGCGCTGGTGCCCCACAGGGACAGGCCCACCGACTCCGGCCAGTCGCCGTTGTCGTCGCGGTAGCGGTCGAGCAGCGAGTCGGCGAGCGCCTGCCCGGTCTCCCAGGCGAGCCGCGACGGCACGGCCTTGGGATCGACGGAGTAGAAGTTGCGGCCGGTCGGCAGGACGTTGACCAGGCCGCGCAGCGGCGAGCCGGACGGGCCGGCCGGGACGAAGCCGCCGTTCAGGGCGTGCAGGGCGTGGTCGAGTTCGTCGGTGGTGGCGGCCAGCCGCGGGACGACCTCCCGGGCGGCGAAGTCGAGGATGTCGGCGACCGCCGCCGGGTGGCCCTCGGCGACCCGGGCCGCGGCGGCGGGGTCCCAGTCCGCGTCCTCCATGGCCTGGACGAGGCCGCGGGCGAGGGCCTCGGCGTCGTCGGCGGCGGTGCGGGTGGCGGCGGACTCGTCCAGGCCGAGCGCCTCCCGGAGTCCGGGCAGTGCGGCGGTGCCGCCCCAGATCTGCCGGGCGCGCAGGATGGCCAGGACGAGGTTGACCCGGGCCTCGCCGGCCGGGGCGGCGCCCAGCACGTGCAGGCCGTCACGGATCTGCGCGTCCTTGACCTCGCAGAGCCAGCCGTCGACGTGCAGCAGGAAGTCGTCGAAGCCGTCGTCGTCGGGGCGCTCCTCCAGGCCCAGGTCGTGGTCGAGCTTGGCGGCCTGGATGAGGGTCCAGATCTGCGCGCGGATGGCGGGCAGCTTGGCCGGGTCCATCGAGGAGATCGCGGCGTACTCGTCGAGCAGCTGCTCCAGGCGCGCGATGTCGCCGTAGGAGTCGGCGCGGGCCATCGGCGGGACGAGGTGGTCGACGAGGGTGGCGTGCACCCGGCGCTTGGCCTGGGTGCCCTCGCCCGGGTCGTTGACCAGGAACGGGTAGACGAGCGGGAGGTCGCCGAGCGCCGCGTCCGGGCCGCAGGCGGCGGAGAGTCCGGCGTTCTTGCCGGGCAGCCACTCCAGGTTGCCGTGCTTGCCGAGGTGGACCATGGCGTCGGCGCCGAAGCCGCCGTCGGCGGTGGGCGCGGCGATCCAGCGGTAGGCCGCCAAGTAGTGGTGGGACGGCGGCAGATCGGGGTCGTGGTAGATCGCGATCGGGTTCTCGCCGAAGCCGCGCGGCGGCTGGATGAGGATCAGCAGATTGCCGCGGCGCAGGGCGGCCAGCACGATGTCGCCCTCGGGGTTCCGACTGCGGTCGACGAACATCTCGCCGGGCGGCGGGCCCCAGTGCTCCTCGACGGACTCGCGCAGCTCCTGCGGCAGCGTGGCGTACCAGCGGCGGTAGTCGGCGGCGGGGATGCGGACGGGGTTGCGGGCCAGCTGTTCCTCGGTCAGCCACTCCTGGTCGTGGCCGCCGGCCTCGATGAGGGCGTAGATCAGCTCGTCGCCGTCGCCGGACGCGAGGCCGGGCACCGGCTCGTCGCCGAAGTCGTAGCCCTCGGCGCGGAGGCGGCGCAGTAGTTCGACGGCGCTGGCCGGGGTGTCCAGGCCGACCGCGTTGCCGATCCGGGAGTGCTTGGTGGGGTAGGCGGAGAGCACCAGTGCCAGCCGCTTCTCGGCGGCCGGGATGTGCCGCAGCCTGGCGTGCCGGACGGCGATCCCGGCGACCCGGGCGGCCCGCTCGGCGTCGGCGACGTAGACCGGGAGGCCGTCCTCGTCGATCTCCTTGAAGGAGAACGGCACGGTGATCAGCCGCCCGTCGAACTCCGGCACGGCGATCTGCGAGGCGGCGTCGAGCGGGGAGAGGCCCTCGTCGTTCTCCTCCCACGCGGCGCGCGACCCGGTCAGGCAGAGCGCCTGGAGGATCGGCACGTCCAGGGCGGCCAGTGCCCCCGCGTCCCAGGACTCGTCGTCGCCGCCCGCGGACGCCTCGGCGGGCCTGGTGCCGCCCGCGGCGAGGACGGTGGTGACGATGGCGTCGGCCGCGCGCAGCTCCTCGATCAGCTCCGGCTCGGGGGACCGCAGCGAGGCGACGAACCGCGGCAGCGGGCGGCCGCCGGCGCGCTCGATCTGGTCGCACAGGTCGTGGACGAAGCGGGTGTTGCCGCTCATGTGGTGGGCGCGGTAGTAGAGCACCGCCACCGTCGGGCCGGCCGCCTCCGTCTCGGCGCGCTCCAGCGGGCCCCAGGACGGCGCGGCCGCGGGCGGTTCGAAGCCGTGGCCGGTGAGCAGGACGGTGTCGCTGAGGAAGCGGGCCAGCTGGGAGAGGTTGGCCGGGCCGCCGTGCGCGAGGTAGGCGTGCGCCTCTGCGGCGATGCCGACGGGGACCGTGGACGCCTCCATGAGCTGGGCGTCGGGGGCCTGTTCGCCGGTGAGCACGACGACCGGGCGGTGCTGGTCCGCGGCCAGCAGCACGTCCAGGCCGTCCTCCCAGGCACGGAGACCGCCGAGGAGGCGGACGACGACGAGGTCGGCGCCCTCCAGGAGGCCGGGGAGTTCGGCGGCGTCGAGGCGGGCGGGGTTGGCGAGCCGGTACGGCACGGGGCCGGTGGCCGCACGTGCGCTGAGCAGGTCGGTGTCGGAGGTCGACAGCAGCAGAATCACGGCGCAGCCCTTCCTCGGGGTGTCCACGCCCCGGGTGGTCGTATGGACGGCGGGAGTTCCTGGCTCACCCGGTGGTGGCCGGGTTCACAGTGGCGGGACCGCGCCGGATTCTCACCGGGCTTCCTCCCTTGGCGCCGTCGCTGGCGTCCGGCGGGTCAGCCGACCCGCCGACCTGCATAGTAAGGGCTGCCGCCGGACCGCGGGAGCGGGCCTCCGCAGCCGTCCCGCCGGACCCCCTCGCCCCGGTTCCGGGCGCCACCGACGTAGGTATGCTCGCCGCCATGCCGCCCACCCCCGCACCCCGCCCCGACCGGCCCGGACCGCCGGTTCGGGACCGCGGTGACGCCTGCCCGGGAGCACTGCGACTGCACTCCGCAGCCGACGGGCAGCTGGCCCGAGTGCGGCTTCCCGCCGGCGACTTGACGGTGCGCCAGGCGCGCGCGCTGGCGGACGTCGCGGACCGGCTCGGCGACGGCCACCTCTCGCTCACCTCCCGCGGCAACGTCGAACTGCGCGGTCTGCCCGACGGCTGCGGGCAGGCCCTCGCCGGTCTGCTCGCCGACGCCGGGCTGCTGCCGTCCGTCCGCCATGAGCGGATCCGCAATGTGCTGGCCTCGCCGCTGGCCGGACTGGACCGGCACACCCCCTCCGACGTGCGGTTGTGGGCCCGGAGCCTGGACGCGCTGCTGTGCGCGAGCGAGTCGGCGACGGCGCTCTCGGGCCGTTTCCTGTTCGTCCTCGACGACGGGCGGGGCGATGTGGCGGGCCTGAGCGGCGATGTGACCTTGCTCGCAGAATCCGGCCGGCGGGCCCCGGCGGACACCGCGTACGCGCCGGGCGCCGCGTCCGGGTACGGCGCGTTGCTGCGGGTCGGCGACGAGCGGGCGGTGCTGCGGATCGCGGCGGACGACGTCCCGCGGGCGGCGCTGACCGCCGCCGAGGTCTTCCTGGCCGCCGCCGCGGAGGGCGGCAACGGCGCCTGGCGGGTCCGCGAACTGCCCGCCGGACGCCCGCTGACCGCCCGGGAGGTGGAGCGCGCGCTGCGGGCCGCGGGGATCGCCGCGGAGCAAGCGGACTCCGCCGGCCCGGCACCGGACGTTCCGTACGCCGATGCCACCGCCCCGGGCGCGGTCGAGGGGTCCGACGGGCGATGCGCCGTCGTGGCCCTGGCGCCGCTCGGCCGGCTGTCCGTGACCCAGTGGCGGTTGCTGGCCTCGATCGCCGCCGACGACGGCCGCGGTGCGCTGCGCCTCACGCCCTGGCGCGGCATCGTCGTCCCCGGCCTGCCCACCGCCCTGGCCGCCCGCAGGCTGACCGATCTGGCCGCCGCCGGACTGGTCACCGACCCCGACTCCCCCTGGCGCCGGGTCACCGCCTGCACGGGCCTGCCCGGCTGTGCCAAGTCCCGCAGGGACGTGCGGAGCGATGCGGCGGCCTCGCTCGCCGTGGGCCGACCGGTCCCGGCAGACGCCTCCCAAGTGCCCGCCGGACTGCCCGTCCACTGGTCGGGCTGCGAACGGCGTTGCGGTCATCCGCACGGCGCCTGGGTCGATGTGCTGGCGACGCCCGAGGGCTATCGCGCCACCGTCGTGGGCCCCAACTCCCTGCTACGAGCGCCAGTTTCACGTGAAACACCCCGGCCGGGCACCGTTTCACGTGAAACACCGCCCGGCGCTCCGCCGTTCTGCCCCTCTCCTTCTCCTTCCACCCCTCAACCCACCACCCCGAGGCCCCAGTGACCGCGTTCGACTACGAAAAGGACGGGGCGGCGATCTACCGCCAGTCCTTCGCCACCATCCGCGCCGAGGCGGACCTCTCCGGCCTGCCCGCCGACGTCAGCCGGGTCGCGGTCCGGATGATCCACGCCTGCGGCATGGTCGATCTCGTCCGCGACCTGGCCTTCACACCGGGGGTCGTGGCCGGTGCCCGCGCCGCGCTGCGCGCCGGCGCGCCGATCCTGTGCGACGCCACCATGGTGGCCAGCGGAGTGACCCGGAAGCGGCTGCCCGCCGACAACGAAGTGCTGTGCACCCTCGGCGATCCGTCCGTTGCGGAGCTGGCCGCGCGGATGGGCACCACACGCAGCGCCGCGGCCCTCGAACTGTGGCGGGACCGCATGGAGGGCGCCGTGGTCGCCTTCGGCAACGCCCCCACCGCGCTCTTCCGGTTCCTGGAAATGATCGAGGAAGGCGCGCCGCGTCCCGCCGCGGTCCTCGGCATCCCCGTCGGGTTCATAGGCGCGGCCGAGTCCAAGGACGCGCTGATCGACCACCCGTCGAAGCTGGACCACATCGTGGTGCGCGGGCGGCGCGGCGGCAGTGCCATGGCCGCGGCCGCGATCAACGCCCTGGCGAGCGAGGAAGAGTGAGCGTGAGCGAGCAGCAGGCCAGCAGCGGCGCGGCGGACCAGCCGGCCGCGCCCTCCCCGGAGCGTTCCACCGGCCGCCTCTACGGCGTCGGCCTCGGCCCCGGCGACCCGTCCCTGATGACCGTGCGGGCGGTGGAGATCATCGCCGGGGCCGATGTGGTGGCGTACCACAGCGCCCGGCACGGACGTTCCATCGCGCGGTCCATCGCCGCCGGGCACATCCGCCCGGACCACATCGAGGAAGCCCTCGTCTACCCGGTCACCACCGAGTCGACCGACCACCCCGGCGGCTACCGCGGGGCGCTCGACGAGTTCTACGAGGCGGCGGCGGCACGGCTCGCGGCCCATCTCGACGCCGGCCGGACCGTCGCGGTGATCTCCGAGGGCGATCCGTTCTTCTACGGCTCCTACCAGCACATGCACAAGCGGCTGGCACACCGCTACCCGACCGAGGTCGTGCCCGGTGTCACCTCCATCAGCGCCGCCGCGGCCCGCCTGGGCACCCCGCTCACCGAGGCCGACGAGGTGCTGACCGTCCTGCCCGGCACCCTGCCCGAGGAGGAGCTGACGGCCCGTCTGAGCGCCGCCGACTCCGCGGTCGTGATGAAGCTGGGGCGCACCTTCCCCAGCGTTCGCCGGGCCCTGGAGCGCTCCGGCCGGATGGCGGAGGCCCGCTACGTCGAGCGCGCCACCATGACCGGGGAGCGCACCGGCGCGCTGGCCGACGTCGACGACGACACCGTCCCGTACTTCTCCGTCGCGGTCGTGCCGAGCCGCATCGCCTCCGCCTCCGGGCAGCCGGAGCCGGCCGCCGCGGACCGCGGTGAGGTGGTCGTGGTCGGCACCGGGCCGGCCGGTCCGCGCTGGCTCACTCCGGAGTCCCGCGGCGCGCTGGCCGCCGCCGACGACCTCGTCGGCTACACCACGTATCTGGACCGGGTCCCGGTGCGCCCGGGCCAGCGCCGGCACCCCTCGGACAACAAGGTCGAGTCCGAACGCGCCGAGTTCGCCCTGGAGTTGGCCCGTCGCGGCCGCCGGGTCGCCGTGGTCTCCGGCGGTGACCCCGGCATCTTCGCGATGGCCACCGCGGTCCTCGAAGTGGCGTCGGAGGAGCCCTACCGGGCCGTTCCGGTACGGGTCCTGCCGGGCGTCACGGCCGCCAACGCCGCCGCCGCCCGGGCCGGCGCCCCGCTGGGCCACGACTATGCGGTGATCTCGCTCTCGGACCGGCTCAAGCCCTGGGAGGTGATCGCCGAGCGGCTGCGCGCGGCGGCCGCCGCCGACCTCGCGCTGGCGCTCTACAACCCCGGTTCCCGCAGCCGCACCTGGCAGGTCGGCAAGGCCCGGGACGTCCTCCTGGAGCACCGTGCGCCGGACACCCCGGTCATGCTCGCCCGCGACATCGGCGGCCCCGAGGAGTCGCTGCGCACCGTCCCGCTCGTCGACCTCGATCCCGCCCAGGTCGACATGCGCACGATCCTGCTCGTCGGCTCGTCCCTGACCCGGCGGGTGCGGCGCGACGACGGCACGGAGACGGTCTGGACGCCGCGGAGGTACCCGGAACGCTGAGCGCGCGGCGTCAGCCGAGGCTCGCCCGCACCCAGTCCAGGGCCGCGCCCGGCTCGTCGGCCACCGGGACGCCCTCGGGGACCGGCGGCCGTTGGACGACCACCACCGGCACCCCGGCCTCCCGCGCGGCGGCCAGTTTGGGGGCGGTCGCCGCGGCGCCGCTGTCCTTGGTCACCAGGACGTCGATGCGGTGGCGGCGCAGCAGTTCCCGTTCGCCGTCGAGGGTGAACGGGCCGCGGTCCAGGACGGTGGTCATCCGGGGCGGGTGCGGGGGCTCGGGGGCGTCCACCGAGCGGACGAGGAACCACAGGTCCGTGAGGTGGGCGAAGTGGGCCAGGCCCATCCGGCCGGTGGTGAGGAAGATCCGGCTGCCGAGGGCGGGCAGGGCCGCGGCGGCCGCGGCGAGCGAGGGAACGGGGTGCCACACGTCACCGGGTCGTGCGACCCATCCGGGCCGGCGGAGTGCCAGCAGGGGAACATGGGCGGTGGCGGCGGCCCGGGCCGCGTGGAAACTGATCGTGTCGGCGAAAGGATGGGTGGCGTCGATGAGCGCGTCCACCGCATGCTCGCGCAGCCAGCGGGCGAGGCCCTCGGGGCCGCCGAACCCGCCGATGCGCACCTCCCCGGCGGGCAGCCGCGGTGCCGCCACCCGGCCGGCCAGCGAGGACGTCACCCGCACCCCCGGCTCCTCCGCCAGGGCCGCGGCCAGCCGGCGGGCCTCCGTGGTGCCGCCGAGAACCAGCACATGGCGGACGGGGTCGTGGACGGGTGAAGACGGCATGAGCGGCGGGTTCCTCCGTGGGTGAAGCGCAACCGAAGGGTACGGGAGGGCGGAGCGCCCAGCTCGCGCACACCGGGCTGCGGCACGGGTGGACGACCGGCGCCTGCGCCACGGCGGCCGGTACGGCCGCGTACACGGCGCTCCTGAGCGGGGAGTTCCCGGACCCGGTGACGATCACGCTGCCGAAGGGGCAGACGCCGTCGTTCGCACTCGCGGTGGAGGAGCTGACCGCCGCCGGTGCGGGGCCGGCCACCGCCATGGCCGGGGTGGTGAAGGACGCCGGCGACGATCCCGACGTGACGCACGGGGCGCTGGTGCGGGCCACGGTACGGGCGCTGCCGGCCGGGAGCGGAGTGGTGTTCAGGGCGGGGCCCGGGGTGGGCACCGTCACCCGTCCCGGACTGCCGCTGGACGTCGGCGAACCGGCCATCAACCCCGTCCCGCGGCAGATGGTCCGGGAACATCTGACCCGCGTCGCGCAGGCGCACAGGGGCGGCGGGGCGACCGCGGACGTCGAGGTCGAGATCTCGGTCGATCACGGCGAGGAGATCGCACGCAGCACCTGGAATCCGCGCCTGGGCATCCTGGGCGGGCTGTCGATCCTGGGGACGACCGGAATCGTCGTGCCCTACTCCTGCTCGGCGTGGATCGACTCGATCCGGCGCGGGGTGGACGTGGCGCGCGCCGCCGGCCGGCGGCATGTCGCGGGGTGCACGGGGTCGACGTCGGAGAAGGTCGTCGTCGCGCTGCACCACCTGCCCGAGGACGCGCTGCTGGACATGGGGGACTTCGCGGGGGCGGTGCTCAAGTACATCCGCCGCCATCCGGTCGACCGGCTGACGATCTGCGGCGGTTTCGCCAAGCTGTCCAAACTGGCGGCCGGGCACCTGGATCTGCACTCGGCGCGGTCCCAGGTGGACAAGGGCTTCCTGGCCGACCTGGCCCGGCAGGGCGGTGCCGACGAGGCGCTGGCACAGGCGGTGGCCGAGGCGAACACCGGCCTCGCCGCGCTCCAGTTGTGCGCGGCGGCCGGCGTTCCGCTCGGCGACCTGGTGGCGGTCACGGCCCGGGACGCTTCACTGGCCGTGCTGCGAGGAGCTCCGGTCGCGGTCGACGTCATCTGCATCGACCGGGCCGGACTGGTGGTGGGGCGGGCAGAGCCGCGGGGGCCGGCGGCCTAGGGCCTGTGGTCAGGCTCCCGCCTGGCGTTCGGCGCCCTGCACGCCCTCCGGGCGAACGACGGGAGCGTGACAACATGCCCTGGCGCGACCGGCGTCGGATGTTTCACGTGAAACGCGCCCCGGCCGAACAGCCGGGATCCGACGCCCTGCCGTGCCACCCGTCGTCACATCCGCGGCAGATACTCGCCGCGGTCCATCCCCTCCTCGCGCCCCATGTCGTCCTGGCGGCCCATTTCGTCCTGGCGGCCCATGTCCTCCGCACCTTCGGAACGCTGGGCCCTCCGGTGCTCGATGCGGCCCTCGCGCTCCATCGCCTCGCGACGTGCCTCCTTGCGGGCGCGGTCCATCCGGTCGCGCATGCAGCTGTCGTCGCCGCCGGTCAGTGCGCCCAACGCGCTGCCCAAGGCACAGGCGGCCATCTTGATGGGGCTGTCCTTCGAGCGGCGCGGGGTGTCCTTGCCGCTGGCGTTGGCGACGGTGCCGCCGGTGAGGGTCAGCACGGTCGCGGTGACCACCGCGGCGGCGGCCATTCTGGTACGCATTCTGGCGTGCTCCTTTGCGTCGGCCCCCCATGTGTCTCGCAGCTTCCTTACCGACCTCCGGGATCGTAAAAACGGACTTTCACCCCGATGCGGTCATACAATTCAGCCGGACAGGCCCGGTGCACGCCGATCCTTGACGGCCCCTCAGGCACCGCCGTCGCACGGTGCGTGCGGCCGCTCGCGCTCCGACGAGTAGAGGTGGCTGTCACGGAACTGCTCGGCGCCCAACGTGCGGCCGACCAAGATCACCGCGGTCCGCACCACGCCCGCGGCCTTCACCTGGCCGGCGATGTCGCCGAGCGTGCCGCGCAGGACGAGTTCGTCGGGGCGGGAGGCCATCGCCACGACCGCGGCCGGGCAGTCGGCGCCGTAGTGGGGCAGCAGTTCGTCCACGATCCGGTCCACGTACATCGCGGCGAGGTGCAGCACCAGCAGCGCGCCACTGCGGCCCAGGGTGGCCAGGTCCTCGCCGTCGGGCATCGGCGTGGCCCGCTGCGCGACACGGGTGAGGATGACAGTCTGGCCGACGGTGGGCACGGTCAGCTCGCGCTTGAGGGCGGCCGCCGCCGCGGCGAACGCCGGCACACCGGGCACGACCTCGTACGGCACCCCCGCCGCATCCAGGCGACGCATCTGCTCGGCCACCGCGCTGAAGACGGACGGGTCGCCGGAGTGCAGCCGGGCGACGTCCTGGCCCTCCTCGTGGGCCCGGACCAGCTCCGCCGTGATCGCGTCCAGGTCCAGCTGCGCGGTGTCGACCAGCCGGGCACCCGGCGGGCACTCGGCGAGCAGTTCGCGCGGCACCAGGCTGCCCGCGTAGAGGCACACCCCGCAGGCGGCGAGGGTGCGGGCGCCGCGCAGGGTGATCAGGTCGGCGGCGCCGGGGCCCGCACCGATGAAGTAGACGGTCATGGCTGTCGGTCTCCTGGGAGGGGTTGCGAGGGGTCCTGGGAGCGGGGCGTCACGGTGGTCCCCCGCGGGCCGGACCGCGCGGGTTTCACCGCCGACCACTGGGTGACCGGCATGGCCTGCCGCCAGCCCGTGAAGCCGCCGACCGGCACCGCGTGGGCGACCGCGAGCCGCACCAACTCGCCGCCGTGGCGCCGGTACCACTCGGTCAGCAGCGCCTCCGACTCCAGCGTCACGGTGTTGGCGACGAGCCGGCCGCCCGGGGGGAGCGCGTCCCAGCAGGCGTCCAGCAGCCCGGGGGCGGTCAGGCCACCGCCGATGAACACCGCGTCCGGCGTCGGCAGTCCGGCCAGCGCGGCGGGCGCGGCGCCGTGCACCACGCGCAGCGCCGGCACGCCGAGCGCCCGCGCGTTGCGGCCAATCCGGGCCGCCCGCACGGCGTCCCGTTCGAGGCTGACCGCCTGACAACTGCGGTGTGCGCGCAGCCATTCGACGGCGATGGAGCCGGAGCCGCCGCCGATGTCCCAGAGGAGTTCGCCCGGCTCGGGGGCGAGCGCGGCCAGCGTGGCGGCCCGGACATGACGCTTGGTCAGCTGGCCGTCGTGCTCGTAGGCGTCGTCGGGGAGTCCGGGTACGACCGGCAGCCGCGGTGCGTCCGGCGCCCGCACGCAGTCCAGCGCGATCACGTTGAGCGGGTCACCGGGCGACACGTCCCAGTCCTCCGCGGTGCCCTCGGCGATCCGCTCGTGGGCGCCGCCGAGTTGTTCCAGTACCCGCATCCGGCTCGGCCCGAAGCCGCGGACCCGCAGCAGCTCCGCCACCTCGGCGGGTGTCCCGGCGCCGGCCGACAGCACCAGCACCCGCCGCCCGTCGTACAGCGCCCGCACCAGGTTCTCCGCGGGCCGCCCGACGAGCGTGACGACCTCGGTGTCCTCCACGGCCCAGCCCAACCGGGCGCAGGCGTACGCCACGGAGGACGGATGCGGCACCACCCGCAGCGGCCGCCGTACCGCGGCGTCCGCCGCCATCACCTCGGTCAGCGTCCGCCCGATCCCGTAGAACATCGGGTCCCCGCTGGCCAGCACGCAGACCCTGCGGCCGGCGTGCGCGGCGAGCAGCCCGGGCACGGCCGGCCGCAGCGGCGAGGGCCACGGCACCCGTTCGCCCGCGCACTCCGCGGGCAGCAGCGTCAACTGCCGTGCCCCGCCGATCAGCACCTCGGCCGCGCCCAGCTCCCGTCGCGCGGCCGGCGACAACCCGTCCCAGCCGTCGGCCCCGATACCTACGACGGAGAGCGGAAGCGGGGCAGTCACGGCGGGCACCTCGGGGCGCGAAGGGACGAAACGGAGGTCGGGGGCGTCCGGGGACGGGTGCCGAACTCTACTGACCGGCCGCACGGCCCCGGCTCCCGGGGAGGGCCACGTGCCCCGGCACGTCCCGGCGCATGGCACCACCTGGCCGGGCACGCCGCTGGCACGGCGGGCCGAGAGCCGTCACGCAGCAGACCGTCCGCTGCGGTCGCCGCGGACCGCCCGAGGGTGTCGGGCGCCCGGCCCCGTTTCGCATGAAGCCTGTCGTTTCACGTGAAACGACGGGTGGGGCGCCCCGACCGACCGGGCGACCCACTCCGGACGCCTTCCCACCCCGCACCGCTCTGACCAGGGGCGATAGCCCGTTGGACGGTAATGACAACGGTCACCGGTGCAGCCTTTGGATCTTTTGCCGAAGTGCGGTTTGCTTCGCTGCGAGGAGCAAGGTGGAGCCAGAAAGGAGCGCGCCCATGACCGAGCACGCCCACAGTGGGCACAGCCATGCGCACAGCCACTCCCATGCCGTGTCCCCGGACGCCGATCGGCGCTGGCTGCGGGCCGCGCTCATCCTGCTCACCGCCTACATGGCGGTCGAGGTCGTCATCGGTGTCCTGGCCCAGTCGCTGGCGCTGATCTCGGACGCCGCCCATATGCTCACCGACGCGGTCTCGATCGTGCTGGCCCTGGTCGCGATGCGGCTGGCCGCGAAGCCCGCACGGGGCGGCTACACCTACGGCCTCAAGCGCGCCGAGATCCTCTCCGCGCAGGCCAACGGCATCACGCTGCTCGTGCTCTCCGTCTGGCTGGCCTACGAGGCGGTGCAGCGGCTGATCTCCCCGCCCGCGGTCACCGGCGGGCTGGTGGTGATCACCGCGCTGTCCGGTGTCGTGATCAACCTGATCTGCACCTGGTTCCTGTCGAAGGCGAACCGCTCCAGCCTGAACATCGAGGGCGCCTACCAGCACATCCTCACCGACCTGTTCGGCTTCATCGCCACCGCGATCTCCGGTCTCGTCGTGCTGACCACGGGCTTCGAGCGGGCCGACGCGATCGCCTCGCTCGTCGTCGTCGCGCTGATGCTGAAGGCCGGGACGGGGCTGGTGCGGGAATCCGGACGGATCTTCATGGAGGCCGCCCCGGCCGGGATCGACCCGGACGCGCTGGGCGATCACCTCGTCGCCGCCGACCAGGTCGTCGAGGTCCATGACCTGCACATCTGGCAGATCACCTCGGGGCAGCCCGCGCTGTCCGCACACATCCTGGTCGCACCGGGCGGCGACTGCCACAAGGTCCGCCGCAACCTCCAGGCGCTGCTGCGCGGCGAGTACGGCATCACCCACGCCACCCTCCAGGTCGACCACCTCGGCGAACAGGACGAGGACGAGCTGCTGACGCTGGGGCCCGGTCCCGGTCCCGAGCAACCCTCCGGCGGCCACTGCGACGACTCCCACGGTCCCGTGCACCGTCCGGGCCCGCACCACCACTGACCCGACCGCCGTCGGGCCCCGTTCACCCGCTGGTACCAGCCCCGGTCGCGGCCCGCCGCCGAACCGACTTGCCTGGAGCGTGGCAGCCATCGCCGCTTTCAGGAAGGACCGGGACGCATGTCAGCGAGTGCACCCGCACGCGCCGACGACCGGGTGGCACCGGCACGCTGCCCGCCCCGACGCGCGGGCCGCGGCCGCTCGTCGGCCGGAGCGGCGCTGCTGGTACTCGGAACGCTGCTGCTGCCGCTGAGCCTGGCCGCCGTCTGGGCCCGCACCGAACTCACCGACACCGACCGCTATGTGGCCGCCGTCGCCCCGCTCGCCCGGGACCCCGCCGTCCAGAACGCCATCGTCGACGACGTCACCAACGGTGTGATGCCCCATGTCCGGCTGGACGGCCTGCTCAAGGCGGTGCCCCGGGCCGAACGGCCCGCGCTGCGGCGGAAGTTCACCCGCGGCATCCGCGAGTTCGTCGACAAACAGGTCCGTCAGGTCGTCACCGGCCGGACCTTCCCCGCGGTCTGGACCGGGGTGCACCGCACCGCCCACCGGGCTCTGGACGGCTCGCTGGCGGCGTCCGGCGACGCCCCCGTCGCCCTCGACCTCTCGCCGGTCATCGAGCGGGTCCGGCACCAGTTGTCCGGCAACGGGCTGGGCCTCGACATCGTCCGCAAGGTGCCGCCCACCGGCGTCTCGATCGTGCTGCTGAAATCCCCCGATGTGCCCCGGCTGCGGGCCGGCTTCCAGGCCGCGCGGCGTGCAGCGCTGCTGCTGCCGCCCGCCTCCGCGCTCTGCCTCCTGGGCGGCCTGCTGCTGAGCCGGCGCCGGCAGAGGGCGCTGGTCTGCGCCGCGGCGGGCTGCGCGGTGACCTGCGCCCTCCTGGCGGCGGCGCTGGCGTTGCTCCGCAGCCGGCTCCTGGACGCCCTGCCCGCCGCGGTCTCCCGTCCGGCCGCCGACGCCTACACGGCCGCCCTGATGGCACCCCTGCGCTCGGGTGCGTGGACGGTGATCGGCACCGCGACAGCCACCGCCGCCCTCGCCGCGGCGGCTCCGCTCACCGCCCGTCCCCGTCGCCGGACGGCCTTGGACCGTCCGCACCGCGTCGTCGTCGGCCGGCCGCGCCGGTAGCGTCCCACGACGACACGGCGAACACGTCCCCGCAGGCCGGGGCGGCGGCCCCCATGGCAACGGCCCGCCCGGTGGCCGAGGCGGGCCGTGCTCAGATCGCCAGGACGGTCTTCCCCTGTGCTCGCCCGGTGCGGCTGGCCGCCAGGGCCTCCGGGGCCTCCTCCAGGGGGACTTCGAGGCCCACGAGGACGGTGAGGCGGCCCGCGTCGAGGTGCCCCGCGAGGATCTCCAGGAGCTGCGGGGAGGGGCGGTTGACGAAGTTGAAGCCGCGCAGGTTGTGCTCGGTGAGCACATCGGCATCGGCCGAGCCGATCAACGAGACCGCCACCCCGCCGTCCCGTACGGTCCGGGTCAGGTCGACGAATCCCTTGGCGTCGCTGACCATGTCGATCAGCACGTCCACCCCGTCCGGGTGGGCGGCCAGCACCTGGTCGGCGACCGGGCCCGCGGTGTGATCGACGGTCTCCGCGGCGCCCAGCGTCCGCATCAGCTCCGCCTTGGACGGGCGGGCGGTGGCGATCACCTCGGCGCCGCGGCCGGCCGCGAGCTGGGTGACGAAGGTGCCGACCCCGCCGGTCGCGCCGACGACCAGCACCTGCCGGCCCTCGCCGATCCGGGTCTCCTCCACCAGGTTGTACGCGGTCATCCCGGCGGTGGGCACGGCCGCGGAGGTCGCGTAGGTGACGCTGCGGGCGGCCAGCGCGATGGCGTCCTCCTTGGCCACGGCGAACTCGGCGTACGAACCACCGCCCCGCTCCGGCAGCTGGAACTGGCCGAACACCGGGTCACCCACGGTGAACCGCCGGATGCCGCTGCCGACCGCGACCACCTCGCCCGCCCCGTCCGCGCCCAGAACCAGGGGAAAGACGGCCTGGACGGCATCCCCGAACGCCCCGTCGGCGAGCTTCCAGTCCACGGGATTGAGCCCGGCGGCGGCCAGCCGCACCAGGACCTCGCCGGGCCCCGGTTCAGGCTGCGGCAGCTCCATGAGCTGCGGGTCCGCACCGAAGGCGTTGACTGCTACGGCTCTCATGTGGCGTTTCCTTCCACCCTTTCGAGGAGGCGGCCGGGTGGATCGTAAGCACGGCGGTCGGGCCCGGCGCGGCAGGACGGGAGGCGGTGCCCCGGAAGCAACTCGTACGGCCCCCGTCGCCGTTCACTTTGCCCACTCGATTGCCCGCATGACGGGACCAGTGCGGGGCCGCGGGATTCAATGGCGCAATGATCCGGTTCGAGTCGGTCACCAAGCGCTACCCGGACGGGACCACCGCCGTCGACGACCTGTCCTTCGAGGTCGAGGAAGGTGAGCTGGTCACCCTGGTCGGACCGTCCGGGTGCGGCAAGACGACGACCATGATGATGGTGAACCGGCTCATCGACCCCACCGGCGGCCGGATCCTCGTCGACGGCGCGGACGTCTCCGGTGTCGACCCGGTCCGGCTGCGCCGCCGGATCGGCTATGTCATCCAGCAGACCGGCCTCTTCCCGCACCGCACCGTCCTCGACAACACCGCGACCGTGCCGTACCTGTCCGGCTGGAAGAAGGCCAGGGCGCGCGAGCGGGCCGCCGAACTCCTTGATCTGGTCGGCCTGGACCCCGGCGTCTACGGCTCGCGCTATCCCGACCAGTTGTCCGGCGGCCAGCGCCAGCGGGTCGGGGTGGCCCGGGCGCTGGCGGCCGATCCGCCGGTGCTGCTGATGGACGAGCCGTTCGGTGCCGTCGACCCGGTCGTCCGGGACCGCCTCCAGACGGAGTTCCTGCGGCTCCAGGCCACCATGCACAAGACCGTGCTGCTGGTCACCCATGACATCGAGGAGGCCATCCGGCTCGGCGACCGGATCGCGGTCTACGGCACCGGCCGGATCGAGCAGTTCGACACCCCGGCGCGGGTGCTCGGCGCCCCCGCCACTCCCTATGTCGCCGAATTCGTGGGTGCGGACCGGGCGTTGAAGCAACTCTCGGTCACTCCCATCGACCGCGCGGACCTGGAGCGCCCGCCGTTCGCCCGGCTCGCCGAGCCGGCCGCGGACGCGGTGTCCCGGCTGCGTGCCGAGGGCGCGCGCTGGGCGGTGGTACTGGACGCGGACGGGGCGCTGCACGGCTGGGTGGGCACCGAGAGCCTGGCGGGTGCAGGCGGAACCGTTGCCGACCACGCCCGGCGGATGGAGGCGTGGATCCCCGCGTCCGGGACCCTCAAGGCCGCGTTCAGCGAAATGCTCAAGCACGACGCAGGCTGGATCGCGGTCCTGGACGAGCAGCGGTTTCTGGGCGTGCTGACCCCGACGGCACTGCACGAGGCGCTGCGCCGCACCATCGCACCGGAGCAGCGCGGCGTGTCGCGGGGGCGGCCGGAGGTGGATTCGGTCCCGACGGAATGAGGCGGGGCACGGGGTGAGCGTGCTGTTTCACGTGAAACGACGCTAAGGGAGCGGTGTTTCACGTGAAACGTCGCCCGGGCGTCGTCAGCTCCTCTTCAACAGGCCCTTGGACACGAGGTAGTTGTGGGCCACGTCCGAGGCGAGCCGACGCCAGCTGTCGACCTGTTCGTTGAGTCGGGCCAGGTCTTCGGTGGTCAGTACGCGGTTGAGGCGGTCCAGTGCGGCGGCCGGGCGGGGCCCTCCGGCCCTGGCGCGATGGACGACGGGGACGACGTAGTCGGCGTTCTGGAGTTTCCGGTCGTCGGCGAGGACGACCAGTCCGAACTGGTCGAGCGTGGCGTCCGTGCTGGTGGTCAGCACCATCTGGTCCTGGCCGTTCTGGACGGCCTGTTTCGCGGGCGTGGTGCCGACGCCCTTGGGGTCCACGGCGGTGATGTCGATGCCGTATGTCTTCCGCAGCCCCGGTGCGCAGAACGGCCGCTGGACGCACTCGTCCCCCGCCGCCAACCGCACCGGGAGCCCGGCGCGGCCCAGGTCGCTGAGGGTGCGCAGCCGGTGTTCGGCGGCGTAGGAGGCGCGCACCGCGAAGGCGTTCTGGTCGACGGCCCGGCCCGCCGGGAGCACGGTCAGACCGCGCGGGGCGGTGAGCCGGCGCAGCGCGGCCATGGTGGTGGCGAGGTCGGGGGAGGCGACCGGGGCGGCTTCGGGGCCGTGCTTCTTGGCGTTGAGCCAGTCCGCGAAGGTGGCGGCGTATTCCGGTACGACGTCGATCTGACCGGCCTCCAGCGCGGGTTCGTACAGCTCGCGGTTGCCGACGGTGAGGACGCGGGTGCGATAGCCGGCCTGGCGGAGCAGCGCCGCGTACATCTGGGCGAGCAGCTCGCTCTCGGTGAAGCCGGCCGAGCCGATGGCGAGGTCGCGGCTGTCGCCGGGCGAGGCGGTGACTGCGCCACGGTGCTCCAGCGACGGCCCGCCGGTGCAGGAGACGAGGCCGGCCAGCGCGGCCGGGACGGCAAGGACGCCCCACACGCCACGGTGGACCGCGCGCAGCGGGGCCGTGCGGAGCGCCCTCACCGGTGCCGCCCGCGCGCCCGGGCCGGCGCGAACCGCTGCACCAGCTCGAACAGCGCCTCCATCAGCAGCGCGAACACCGCGACCACCACCGCGCCGGCCACCACCTGCGGGGTGCTGGCGAGGTTGAAGCCGGCGGTGATGATGCGGCCGAGTCCGCCGCCGCCCACCAGCGCGGCCAGTGTGGCGGTGGCGACGAGCTGCACGGCGGCGATCCGCACCCCGGTCAGCACCAGCGGCAGGGCGAGCGGCGCCTCCACCCACCACACCAGTTGCACCCCGGTCATCCCCATGCCCCGCGCGGCCCGGACCACGTCCTGGTCCACCTCGCGCATGCCGACATAGGCGTTGGTCAGCAGCGGCGGCACGGCGAACAACACCAGCGCGATGACCGTCGGCCACTGGCCGTTCCGCCCGATCGGGGTCAGCAGGAGCAGGACGAGGACCGCGAAGGTCGGCACCGCGCGGCCGACGTTGGCCAGGTTGACCGCGAGCACGCCACCGCGGCCCAGGTGCCCGAGGGTCAGCGCGATCGGCAGGGCGATGAGGGCGCTGATGACCAGGCAGGCGAAGGTGAGCGCGGCGTGCTGGGCGAGCCGGTGCCAGACGCCGTTCTCGCCGGACCAGTTGGCGGCGGTGGTCAGCCAGGCCCAGACCGCGGCGAGGGTGCTCATGCCCGCCGTCCGGAGGCGGCGAGCGGCCTGCTCCCGCGGGCCGACCGCGGGCTCCGCCCGGCCCGCCGCCAGGGGGTGAGCAGCCGTTCCGCGCCGAGCAACAGCAGGTCGAAGGCGACCGCGATGAGCACGCAGAGCACGGACGCGGTCAGCACCTGCGCCTTGAAGTAGGCGTTCATGCCCGCATAGATGAGGTTGCCCAGTCCGCCGTAGCCGACGATGGCGCCAACGGTGGTCAGCGCGACCGTGGAGACCGTGGCAATGCGCAGGCCGGCCATGGCGGCGGGCACCGCCAGCGGCAGTTCCACGGTCAGCAGTTGCCGCATCGGGCCGTAGCCCATGCCGCGGGCGGCCTCCTTGGCGCCGGCCGGGACACCGTCCAGCCCGGCGAGGATGTTCCGGACCAGCAGGGTGAGGGAGTAGAGCGCGAGGCCGACCACGACGAGGGTGGCGGAGAGCCCGTAGACCGGCAGCAGCAGCGAGAACATCGCCAGCGACGGAATCGTGTAGACGACGGTGGTGAGGCCGAGGACCGGCCCGAGCGTCCAGCGCCGGCGGCGGGCCAGCAGGGCCAGCGGGAAGGCGACCACCAGCCCGAGCCCCACCGAGACCACCGTCAGCTGCACGTGCTGGCCGACCGCGTCGAGCAGGATCTGGCGGCGGGTGCTCAGGTAGTCGCCGCAGATCCAGTCGTTGCGGGCCAGGCAGTCGTCCGGTGGGGCGGTCACAGCAGCAGTCCACCGCGGGCGCCGCGGGGTGTCGCGCGGGGCGCACCCGATCGGGCTGTCGCCGCCCCCACGGCACACCCACCCCCGGCTATACACGCAGTGTGTACGCCATGTGTATAGTCCTTGGAGTCCGTTCGGCAGACGGTCGGCGCGCCAGTCATGAGCTGATCCGCGTCGGCTTCGCCATGCCCGGAATCCCGGCCGCGCACGCTCCCGGGCGGCACCCCGAGCGAAGGGGTCCGAGGAAGAACCGCCGAGAACGCCACAGCAGCCGGCCCCAGCGAACAGGAAAGCCCTTCAGATGCCGAAGCAGAAAACCGCGGCCCGCCGCTCGTCCACAGCCGGGCTGCTGACGGCCGTCTCCCTGGCCCTGGCGCTCAGCGGCTGCGCCTCGTACGACGTCACCGCCCCGGTCGACGCGCGGGCCGACGCCCCGGCCGACGTCAAGGCCGGCGCGGCGGGCAGCGGCGCCGTCGACTGCCGCAAGGCCAAGTGCGTGGCGCTGACCTTCGACGCGGGCCCGAGCGAGAACACCAACCGGCTGCTGGACATCCTCAAGGAGAACAAGGCCCACGCCACGTTCTTCATGCTCGGCAAGAACCACATCGCCGAGCGCCCCGCCGAGGTGAAGCGGATCGACGCCGAGGGCCACGAGCTGGCCAACCACACCTGGTCCCACCAGATCCTCACCGACATCAAGCCGGACGAGGTCAAGCGCGAGCTGTCCAGCGTCCAGGACGAGGTCCGCAGGATCACCGGCAAGACGCCCACCCTGATGCGACCGCCGCAGGGCCGGACCGACCGCGAGGTCTCCCGGATCAGCAAGGAACTCGGCCTGGCGCAGGTCCTGTGGAGCGTGACCGCCAAGGACTACCAGACCACCGACTCAGCCCTGATCACCAAGCGGGTACTCGACCAGACCGAGCGCGACGGCATCATCCTGCTGCACGACATCTACAAGGGCACCGTGCCGGCCGTCCCCGGCATCCTCAAGGAGCTCAAGAAGCGCGGCTACACGGTCGTCACCGTGTCCCAGCTGCTCTCCCCGGCGAAGCCGGAACCGGGGATGGTCTACCGGCCGTGAGCCGGGTCCGTCGGGCGCGGGTGAAGCCGGCCGGGGCAGGAGCGGCGTCCTCACCCGGGGAAGCGGCCGTACGAGGAAGGGGGCACCGGACCGATCCGGTGCCCCCTTCCTCGCGCTTCCGCCCTTATGGCGCCAGCCTCACCCCTGAGGGCGCTCGGCCTCCACTCGCTTGTGGGACCGCTCCTCGGCGGGCGCCTGCCCCTTGGACGTGCCCTTCGTCGAACCCGGCGCCGGCTTGTCCGGCTCGGTGTCCTGCGGGAAGGTCAGCTGCTGGCTCTGCCACTCCAGGGCCGGTACGACCTCCCGCCGCCAGGTCCCGAACTGGTGGCTGCCGCGGGGCAGGATGATCGAGTCGACCCTCATCGGCGACTTCGCCGCATGGATGAAGTTCATGGTGTCGCCGTAGTCCGACTCGCCCTGGCGGCTGCTGGCCACCAGCGCGGAGACCTGCGGCGCCGGCAGGTTCTTCAGCCGCCACAGCAGATCGTGCTCGCGCTGGCGCTGGGCACCGGTCGGACCGGGGCCGAAGAGGCTGCCGGTGGTGAGGTCGTCCTTGATCGAGTAGTCGCCGGAGAGCGAGACCGCCGAGGTGTACGCATTCGGGTTGCGCATCGCCAGCTGGAGCGAGCAGGTGCCGCCGGACGAGTACCCGAACGCGCCCCAGGCGCTGGGGTCGTGGCCCACGCGGTAGGCCGACTTCATGGCGTCCGGCAGGTCCTTGGTGAAGAACGTCTCGGCCTGCGGGCCACCCGGCACGTCCACGCACTCGGTGTCGCGCGGCGGCGCGATCGTCGGCCGCACCATCACGATCACGGTCGGCTGCATCTTGCCCTGCGAGATCAACCGCCCCGCGTTCTGCGGGATCTGGAGGTGCTGCGCGAGGTTCATGATGCCGCCCGGGTAGCCGCTGATGACGACCATGACGGGGAACCGCTGCCGGTGGAACTGCTGCTGGAAGTACTGCGGCGGCAGATACACGAAGCCCGGGTTGATGGCCCGGGTACGGCGGCCGATGATCCGTACGGACTCGACCTTCCCCACCTTGTCGGCCGGGCCCGTCGGCAGCCCGGTCACCCGGTCGAGCCCCTGGGGGCCGGCGGGCTGGATCAGCCCGCCCTTGATGTTGCCGACCGTGGCGTACTGCCCGTCACCCTGGCTCACCGAAGCCGGGGCCTGGTCGTTGTTGCCCAGCAACTCGTCCCAGTTGCCGTAGAACTCGAAGTTGGTGTTCACGGCCAGTGCCAGCGCGGACACGATCGACACCTGGGTGACCATGATGGCCACCAGCCTCCCCAGCACGTGGCGCCACCCGTTGCGCGCCAGCCGGGGCCAGAGCCAGACCGTCGCGGCAACGCAGACCACCGCCAGCACGATCACCGTGATTTCGAGCGACTGACTGGTCAGCCCCATGCGCCCACATCTCCCGTCACCCTCGAAAGGGTTCTTGCCTTCTCACCGGCCGCCCCCCGAGGCACAACGGGCGGCTCAGGACAATGGTCACCGGAGAAGACGGGCACATCCGTGAATCGGATACCTGCACGACTTACTTCTTACCGACCTCTTGCCTGTTCGTTTCCCTCACGTGATGCGCGCGAAGGGGCCGGGAGGTCCCTGACAACCGACGGAACCACGTGGATGTTTCACGTGAAACGAAGCGCCGATGAACAACTGGCGACAAGACGCCCTCATCGGCTCCAGGGCCGCCCCGGAACATCGCCGCGCCCTGCACACCGACCCGAACTTGCCACCCCGTCTCACCAGTTGACACAGAAGAGTCCCGGAACCTCAGCCTCACAACGACATCCAGGACAATTTCGCTATCCGTCACTTTGGGCACCCCATACGCAACTTCCCCGCCATGCATGGGGTCAAGCTCCGCCGTACAAACGATCACGCTGCCCTCTTTGCCGGCGATCAATCGGGCTTTTCCGTAAAGGCCGCGTGCACCATTTCCACCGACCGGTCCGCCCTTTCCGGTTCGACGAAGCGCCACTCGAAACCAGACCCCCGCTCAACACCCCGTATGGCCCACCACACGAGGCGCGGGTTCCCACGATCAAGCCTGCGCCGACCGCTACTCTTACGTATCCGTCCTGGTCAGGGACATGTCCGCGCTTCACGGACATTCGCCGCACCCACCACACGCAAGAGAGGTCAGCCGATGGGCATTCGGAGTCTGCTGCGCAACGCTTTCGGTCGCTCCAAGGCGGCCCGGAAGAGCGCCGACAAGCCGGAATCGGCAACCATCCCGGAGGCTCGCGAGGAAGCCGCCCCGGCACCGGCCACCGCGGCCCCCGAAGCCGAGGTCCCTGCCGCCCGTACTGCGCCCGTCGAGCCCGTCGAGCCGACACCCGCGCCGGCCACGGCCTCGGTACCCGCGCAGGGCGGCCCGGTTGAGCGCGCGCCGGAGCCCGTGGCGAAGGAGGAGGCGCCCGCACGGGTCGAGACCCCGGTACGGGATGAGCCCGCGCCCGCCCCCGAGGCGACGGCCCCGACGACCGACACCGACGTGGCCCGTCCCGCGGACACCGAGGAGAGCGCCAGCGCGAAGGCCGCCGACGAGGGCACACAGACCTCGAAGGGCCAGGGCACGGGAGCCCACGAGGACACCCACAAGGAAGAGAAAGAGGACGAGAAGGACGAGACCGCGTCGGAGCCCGCCGCGGAGGCCCAGGCCCCGGCCACCTCCGAACCGACCGACCCCGCCAGCGCCGCCGACCTGGTCAGCCAGGCGTTCGACAACCCGGCACCGAACACGGCAGAGGCCACTGCCCCCGAGCCGACGACGGACGCCCAGCCGGAGAAGGCGGAGTCGTCCGAGACCGCCGAGGCGCCGGAGAAGACCAACGCAGCCGAGGCGGCCGAGAGCGCGGGCGCCCCGGAGGAAACGCCGGCAGCCGACGACGAGGCGAAGCCCGAACCGACTTCCGGGCCAAAGCCCGAGCCGGCTCCAGTCGCCGAGGCCACGGAGACCGCCGAAACGACCGAGACTCCCGCTCCCCGCGCGGCCAACCCGGTCGCAGCCGCCGCCCCGGCCCTCCTCCCCCTCTACAACGCCGCACGGGCCACGCTGGAGAAGCACCAACTCACCGACCAGCGCGCCACCGTCTACCTCGTTCTCGACCGCTCCGGCTCGATGCGCAACTACTACAAGGACGGCACGGTCCAGCACCTCGCCGAGCAGGCCCTGGCCCTCTCCGCGCACTTCGACGAAGAGGCCACCGTCCCGGTCGTCTTCTTCTCCACCGACGTGGACGGCACCACCGACCTGGACCTCACCAACCACGAGGGCCGCATCGAGGAGCTGCACTCCGGCCTCGGCCACATGGGCCGCACCAACTACCACTGGGCCATCGAGGCCGTCGTCAAGCACTACAAGGCATCGGGCTCCACCCGCCCCGCCTTCGTCATCTTCCAGACCGACGGCGCGCCGACATCCAAGCCGGCCGCCGAGCGGGCCCTGTGCGAAGCGGCCGACCTGCCGATCTTCTGGCAGTTCATCGGCTTCGGCGACCCCGACGCCAAGGGCTTCGACTTCCTTCGCAAGCTCGACGACCTGACCGTCCCGGAGAAGCGCGCGGTCGACAACGCCGGCTTCTTCCACGCCGGTCGCGACCCCCGCGGCCTCTCCCACGACGAGCTCTACCAGCAGCTGATGGTGGAGTTCCCCGAGTGGCTCGCCGAGGCCCGCGCCGCCAAGGTCCTCAAGGACAGCTGAGCCACCTCGCCTCGTACCCCTCAAGGCCGCGGCCGGACCGATCGGGTTCGGCCGCGGCCTCTTCCCTGTGCGCTTCAGCGCAAGGACCGTTTCACGTGAAACGGGGCGGCGGCGCAGGCCAGGCACATGATGAAGGACGAGAAGGGGGGCAGGCCGTGTTTCACGTGAAACGAGCGGGGCGAGCCGCCGCTCGCAGGCCGCCTCCGGGACCGAAAATACTCGGGTGGGGCGACCCACCCCGTCCAGTACGATATTGACGTTGCGTAAAGCAAATCATCACTCACCGTAGCGACTTGGGAGCAGCCGGCAATGGCTCGACACCTCATCACCAGCGCCCTTCCGTACATCAACGGGATCAAGCACCTGGGCAACATGGTGGGGTCCATGCTCCCGGCCGATGTGTACGCCCGGTACCTGCGGCAGCGCGGTCATGACGTCCTCTACATCTGCGCGACCGACGAGCACGGCACGCCCGCCGAGCTGGCGGCGAAGGACGCCGGGCAGTCCGTCGCCGAGTTCTGTGCCGAGCAGCACGACAAGCAGAAGGCGATCTACGACGGCTTCGGTTTGCAGTTCGACCACTTCGGTCGGAGCTCGTCGCGGGAGAACGTCGAGCTGACCCAGCACTTCGCGCGCAAGCTGCACGAGAACGGCTTCATCGAAGAGCGTGCCGTCCGCCAGGTCTACTCCAACGCCGACGGCCGCTTCCTGCCCGACCGCTACATCATCGGCACCTGCCCGCACTGCGGCTACGACAAGGCCCGCGGCGACCAGTGCGAGAACTGCACCCGCGTCCTGGACCCGACGGACCTGATCGACGCCCGCTCGGCGATCAGCGGCAGTGGTGACCTGGAGGTGCGCGAGACCAAGCACCTCTTCCTGCTCCAGGCGAAGCTCCAGCACGAGGTCGAGGGCTGGCTGGAGGGCAACGGCAGCAAGGAGTGGCCGACCCTGGCGTCGTCCATCGCCCACAAGTGGCTGACCGAGGGCCTCCAGGACCGGGCGATCACCCGCGACCTGGACTGGGGCGTGCCGGTGCCCGCCGACGTGTGGCCGGAGCTGGCCGCGGAGGGCAAGGTCTTCTACGTCTGGTTCGACGCGCCGATCGAGTACATCGGCTCGACGAAGGAGTGGGCGGACCAGGCGCCGGAGGAGCGCGACTGGAAGTCGTGGTGGTACGAGGCCGACGACGTCCGCTACACGGAGTTCATGGCCAAGGACAACGTGCCGTTCCACAGCGTGATGTTCCCGGCGACCCAGCTGGGCACCCGCGAGCCGTGGAAGAGGGTCGACTTCCTCAAGGCGTTCAACTGGCTCAACTACTACGGCGGGAAGTTCTCCACGTCGCAGCAGCGCGGCATCTTCACCGACGCGGCGCTGGAGCTGCTGCCGGCCGACTACTGGCGCTACTTCCTGATGGCGCACGCCCCGGAGTCGGACGACACCTCCTTCACCTGGGAGCTGTTCTCGTCCTCGGTCAACAAGGACCTGGCCGACACCCTCGGCAACTTCGTCAACCGGGTGCTCTCGTTCTCGCGCAAGCGGTTCGGCGACGAGGTGCCGGCCGGCGCCGACGCCGGGGCCGCCGAGCAGAAGCTGGGCGAGGAGATCGCCGGGCTGCTCGCGGAGTACGAGGGCCACATGGAGGCGCTGCAGTTCCGCAAGGCGGCGGCCTCGCTGCGCGCCTTGTGGAGCGCCGGCAACTCCTACCTGGAGGAGAAGGCCCCCTGGCTGGAGATCAAGACGGACAAGGACGCGGCGGCGCTGACGCTGCGGACCGCGATGAACCTCATCCACCTCTACTCGGTGGTCTCCGAACCGTTCATCCCGGCGTCGGCGAAGGCCATGCGGGGCGCGTTCGCGCTGGCGGGCGACACCGCCACCTGGGTCTCGCCGGAGGAGGCCCGGGCGCTGGCGTCCGTGCCCGCCGGGACGCCGTTCACGGTGCCGCCGGTGCTCTTCGCCAAGATCACCGAGGACGACCTGGCGGCGTACCGGGAGCGGTTCGGCGGCGACGAGGGCTGAGGCCCGCCGCGCACACCTGAAACAGCACGAGGGCGTCCCCGGACCGGTCGGTCCGGGGACGCCCTCGTCATGGGGCCGGACGGCGAAGTCCCCCAAGGCATTGAGGGCCAGGGAGGTGCCCCCTCGCGGAATGTGCGAGGGCCCGGGACCGCGGCTGCGGTCCCGGGCCCCCTGCTGCCGCCCTACTTGGTCGGCTTGTACGGCGTCGGCTTCGCCGGACCCGTGCGGATGCTCAGGTGCAGCTCCTTCAGGCGGGCCTCGTCGACCTCGGACGGGGCGCCCATCAGCAGGTCCTGGGCGTTGCCGTTGAGCGGGAAGGCGATGGTCTCGCGGATGTTGGGCTCGTCGGCCAGCAGCATCACGATCCGGTCGACGCCCGGGGCGATACCACCGTGCGGCGGGGCGCCGAACTTGAAGGCGCGAAGCATGCCGCCGAACTCGGCCTCGACGGTCTCCTTGTCGTAACCGGCGATCGCGAACGCCTTGTACATGACGTCCGGCTCGTGGTTCCGGATCGCGCCGGAGGACAGCTCGGTGCCGTTGCAGACGATGTCGTACTGCCAGGCGAGGATGTCCAGCGGGTCCTTGGTCTCCAGCGCTTCCAGGCCGCCCTGCGGCATGGAGAACGGGTTGTGGGAGAACTCGATCTTGCCGGTGTCCGCGTCGCGCTCGAACATCGGGAAGTCGACGATCCAGCAGAAGCGGAACTCGTTCTCGACGAAGTGGCCGGCCCGCTTGGCGGCCTCGACGCGCACCGCGCCCATGATCTTGGAGACCTCGTCGAAGTCGCCGGCGCCGAAGAAGACGGCGTGGCCGGGCTTGAGGTCGAGGGCCGCAACCAGCGCCTTGATGTCGTCGTCGGTGAGGAACTTGGCGATCGGGCCGGCGAGCGCGTTCTCCTCGCCGACGCGGACCCAGGCCAGGCCCTTGGCGCCCTGGGCGACAGCGAACTCGCCCAGCTGGTCGAAGAACTTCCGCGGCTGGTCGGCGGTGTCCGGCACGGCCAGCGCGCGGACGTGCTTGCCGGCGAACGCCTTGAAGCCGGACTGTGCGAAGACGTCGGAGACGTCGACCAGTTCCAGCTCGGCGCGCAGGTCCGGCTTGTCGGAGCCGTACTTGAGCATCGCCTCGCGGAACGGGATGCGCGGGAAGGGGGAGGTGACCGTGCGGCAGTCGCCGAACTCGGTGAAGAGCTCGGTCATCAGCTTCTCGACGGGCCGGAAGACGTCCTCCTGCTCGACGAAGCTCATCTCGATGTCGAGCTGGTAGAACTCGCCCGGCGAGCGGTCCGCGCGGGCGTCCTCGTCACGGAAGCAGGGCGCGATCTGGAAGTAGCGGTCGAAGCCGGCGATCATCAGCAGCTGCTTGAACTGCTGCGGAGCCTGCGGCAGCGCGTAGAACTTGCCGGCGTGCAGACGGGAGGGGACCAGGAAGTCGCGGGCGCCCTCGGGGGAGGTCGCGGACAGGATCGGGGTCGCCATCTCGTTGAAGCCGAGGGCCACCATCTTGTGCCGGATCGCGGAGATCACGGCCGTGCGCAGCATGATGTTGCGGTGCATGCGCTCGCGGCGCAGGTCGAGGAAGCGGTATTCGAGGCGCTTCTCCTCGTTGACACCGTCCTCGGCGTTGATCGTGAACGGGATCTGCTCGGCGGCCCCGAGCACCTCGACCTCGGTGACCTCGATCTCGATCTCGCCGGTCGGCAGGTCGGGGTTGACGTTGTCCGCGCCGCGGGCGCTGACCTTGCCGTCGATGCGGACGACGGTCTCCTTGGTCAGCGAGCCGAGGACCTCGTTGGCCGGTGTGCCGGGACGGGCGACGAGCTGCACGAGGCCGTAGTGGTCGCGCAGATCGATGAAGAGGATGCCGCCCAGGTCACGTCGATTGTGCAGCCAGCCGCTGAGACGGACGTCGGTGTCGACGTCCGCGGCTCGGAGCTCGCCGCAGTTATGGGACCGGTACCGATGCATCGCTCATCCAAGTCGTCGCGAGTCGAGGTGGGGAGCTGACGGGCGAGAAGGGGAGATAGCAGGCTCGCGCGCCCGATCGATCGCCTTGTGGATCACCCGAAAGACCACCCCAGGAGTGGCATAACCGCTCCAGGTTACCGCCCGGGCCCGACGAGCTGGTTGACATATACCCATCAGCGGCGCCCCGGCGTGGAAGCGGGCCCTCGGGCTGCGACGATGGTCACGCCCGGCGTGCTGGTCGGGCCGCGTCAAACCCGCCTAAAGTGATGCAATGCGCACCGAGGACCTCCTGGCCGCCGTCGCGACCGGCCTGTGGCTCTGGGACAACGCAACCGGCCGGGTGACCCTCGACGCCGAGGCGGCCCGGCTGCTGGGCCTTCCCGCCGAGCCGGCCGTCCTCACCGAGGCCGCGGTGCGCTCCCGTTTTCATCCCGTCGACTTCGCCGAGATCAACGGTGTCGTGCAACTCGCGGTCTCCGAGGGGACGCTCGCCGAGGCCCGGCTGCGCATCGTGGACGAGCGCGGGCAAGTGCTGCGCACCGTACGCACCCGCTCCCGGCCCCGGATCGTCGACGGCGACTTCGAGCTGGTCGGCACACTCCAGGAGGTGGCCGAGCCCCAGCCGGGCACCTCGGCGGCGCGGGCCCCGGTCACCGGCGACTGGCGGCGCTCGCGCGAGGCGTTCCTGCTGGACGCGGGCCGGGCGCTGGCCGAGGCGCGGTCCACGGCCGAGGTACTGCGGGTCGCGGCCGGGCTCTCCATGCCGGGCTTCATGCCGGACGGGCTGGCGGTCTTCGGCATCCAGGGCGACCGGCTCACGGTGATCGGCCACCACGGCCACCTCCCGGACGACGGGCTGCCGTACTCCGAGATGCTGCTGGAGACCGACTACCCGGCCGCCGAGGTCGTGCGCACCGGACGGGCCATCTACCTGCCCACCCGCGAGGACTACCAGCGCCGCTACCCGGCCACCTGGCCCCTGGCCGCCTGCTTCGAGCGCACGTCCTGGGCGTATCTGCCGCTGGTGAACGCGGGCCGGACGATCGGCGCCTGGATGGCCGGCTTCGCCGAACCGGTCGCCTTCACCCCGGACGAGCGCTCGGTGCTGACCACCGTCGCCCGGATGCTGGCCCAGGCACTGGCCCGGGCCGGCGTGCAGGAGTCACAGCACGAGCTGGCCGTGGGACTCCAGCGGAGCATGATGCCGACGGTGCAGCCGGACATCCCCGGGATGGCGGTCGCCGCCCGCTATGTGCCGACCGGCGGCGGGCTGGAGGTCGGCGGGGACTGGTACGACATGATCCCGCTGCCGTCCGGACGGATCGCGCTGGTCATCGGGGACGTCCAGGGCCATGACGTACGGGCCGCGGGCCTGATGGGACAGCTGCGGATCGCGCTGCGCGCCTACGCCTCCGAGGGCCACCACCCCGACGCGGTGCTCTCCCGCGCCTCCCGCTTCCTGGCCGGCATCAACGAGACCGAGTTCCACGGCAACGGCGAGGACCAGCGCTTCGCGACGTGTCTGTACATCGAGGTGGATCCGGCCACCGGGCTGCTGGACGTGGCGCGGGCCGGCCATCCCGACCCGGCGATCCGGATGGCCGACGGCGCGGTGATCGTCCGGCCCACATCGGGCGGGCTGCCGCTGGGCATCGACCCGGACAGCGACTACCCCACCACCCGAATCGTGCTGGAGCCCGGCGAGACGATGCTGGTGTGCACCGACGGGCTGATCGAGACCGGCGGACACGACCTGGAGACCGGCTGGGGACGGCTGCGCGAGGTCTTCGAGACGCACGGCACGGGCACGGCGGAAGCGGAAGGGGCCGGGGAAAGCCTGGAGCGGCTGGCCGACGCCCTGGTCCAGGCGGTGCACGGCCCGTCGTCGCACCACACCACCGGCCCGCTGGTGGATCGCCGCGAGGACGACATCGCACTGCTGCTGCTCTCCCGCGAGAGCGCCGGCTGTGGTCTGGAAGCCGGGGGCCGGCTGGCACCGCGGCCCGGGCGGCGCACCGTGTTCTCCGTCGCCCAGGCGGAGCCCGAGCGGATCGCCGCGGCCCGCCGCCAGATCCGCGATGTGCTGCACGACTGGCGCGACCCGGAGCAGGTGGATTCCGCGGCGCTGCTGGTCTCCGAGATCGTCACCAATGTGCTGACGCACACCGACGGGGACGCACTGCTGGTGGCGGAGGTCGCCGGTGAGCACGGTGCCCGGCGCCTCCGGGTCGAGGTCGCCGACGGCAGCGACGAACTGCCGCACCGCCGCCGGCCCGGTGAACTGGCGTCCTCGGGTCGTGGGCTGGTGCTGCTGGAGCTGCTGGCCGGGGCGTGGGGCGTGGATCCGCGCGGGGACGGCAAGTCGACGTGGTTCGAGCTCTACGAGGACGCCGGGGCGGTGGGGGAGTCCCCCGGCGCGACGTCATCGGGCCCCGAGGAGTCCGTGCCCGAGCCCGCCGCGTAATGCTTGCGCAGTTCGTGCAGGACGCCGGAGACGGCTGCGGTCAGCGGGACGGACAGCAGCATGCCGAGGATGCCGGCGACGCTCGCGCCGGCGGTGATCGCCAGCATGACGACCGCCGGGTGCATCTGCACCGTACGACTCTGGATCATCGGCTGGAGGACATGGCCCTCCAGCACCTGGACGGCGAGGACCACCCCGAGCGCCCAGAGCGCGATCACCAGGCCCCGGTCCGCGAAGGCCACCAGGATCGCCACCGCGCCCGAGATGAAGGCGCCGAGGTAGGGGATGTAGGCGCCGACGAAGACCAGCGCGCCCAGTCCGAGCGCCCCGGGGACCTTCAGGACGAGCAGGCCGACGGTGATGCAGACGGCGTCGATCAACGCGATGAAGGTGGTGCCGCGCATAAAGCCCTCGATGGACTGGAAGCCGCGGCGGGCCATCCGTTCCAGTTGCGGAGCCGAGTTGCGCGGCGCCCAGTCGTGCAGTGCGCGGACCGCCTTGTCCGAGTCGCGCAGGAAGAAGAACGTCAGCAGCAGGGCCAGCACCGCCGCGGCGATGAACTGCCCGACGATGCTCACCCCGGCCAGCAGCCCGGAGGCCGCGGTGCTGCCGAACTTGGTGACCAGCGTCTTCGCGTTGGTGGCCAGATCGCTGAGCGAGTTCCCGGCCACGCCGAAGTGCCGGGTCAGATCCTCCGCCGCGCTCTTGAGCGAGGTGACGATCTGGTCCCCGGTGTCGACCAGCGCGCTGACCACGACGTAGCCGGCACCACCGACCACGATCACCAGAAGGGCGCAGGTCAGCCCGGCCGCCAGTGAGCGGTTGAGCCGCATCTTCACCAGCCGCCGGTACACCGGACCGAGCAGCCCGCTGCCGAGCAGTGCCAGCAGGACGGGCGTGACCGCGGCGCTCAACTCGACGCAGAGCCACACCCCGAGGGCCAGCACCGCCGCGACCAGCAGTCCGGCCGCGCACCACGCCGCGGCGCGGCGGGCCTCGATCGGGAGCAGCGGGGAGTGCGGCGGCCGGCCGGGCTCGGCACCGCTCCGGTCTTGATCCGAGTCGTTTCGCACCCGGACAGTCCACCACGGCAGAGCGGCTGTTGGCGGGTATTGGAGGGCCTCCTCACGGTTCGGGGCTCGGCCCGTACCGCGGCGTTTCACGTGAAACATGAGTGCGGGGGCGGTGTTTCACGTGAAACACCGCCCCCGCGATCCCGCGTTCGGCGGCCGCTCAAAGCGCGTCGGCGGGAATCGTTCCCAGTCGCCCGGCCTGGAAGTCCTCGAAGGCTTGGGCCAGTTCGGCATGGGTGTTCATCACGAACGGGCCGTAGTGCATCATCGGCTCGCGGATCGGCAGCCCACCCAGCAGCACCACCTCGAAGTTGGGGGTGCGCGACTCCTGGCTCTGGTCGGCCCGGATCGTGAGCGCGTCTCCCTCGCCGAAGACGACTGCCTGCCCCATGTGGAACGGGCGGCCCTCCGCGCCGGCCGTGCCGCTTCCGGCCAGGGCATAGGCGAGGCCGTTGAAGTCCGCGCGCCAGGGCAGCGTCACCTCGGCCCCCGGGTTCACCGTCACATGCATCATCGTGATGGGGGTGTGGGTGATGCCCGGCCCCTGGTGACCGTCGAGGTCACCGGCGATCAGCCGCAGCAGCGCACCACCGTCGGCGGAGGTCAGCAGCTTGACCCGGCCACCACCGATGTCCTGGTAGCGCGGCGCCATCATCTTGTCGCTCTTGGGGAGGTTCACCCACAGCTGGAGGCCGTGGAAGAGGCCGCCCGACATGACCAGCGACTCCGGCGGCGCCTCGATGTGCAGCAGCCCGGAGCCCGCCGTCATCCACTGGGTGTCGCCGTCGTTGATGACGCCGCCACCACCCTGGGAGTCACGGTGCACAAAGGTGCCGTCGATCAGATACGTCACGGTCTCGAAGCCGCGGTGCGGGTGCCAGGGCGTGCCCTTGGGCTCTCCGGGCGCGTACTCCACCTCGCCCATCTGATCCATCATGATGAACGGGTCGAGGTGCTTGTAGGCGACGCCGGCGAAGGCGCGGCGCACCGGGAAGCCCTCGCCCTCGAAGCCGCTCGGGGCGGTGGTGACGGCCAGTACGGGCCGGGGTCGCGCCCCGGCGGGTGCGGCCACCCTCGGCAGGGTCAGCGGATTCTCTACGGTCACGGCGGGCATGACGGCCTCCTCGGTCGTTCGCGCTTCAAACAAGTTAGTTGAATGCTGAACAACTGGCAAGGCGTGCGGCATTCCCGTTTCGACCCCACGTACATTTCCGCAGGTCAGCGAGGGAGAAGAGCAGAGAAGGGGGAGGTCGACGAAGAGAAGGGGGCGGGCGCGGCCCGCCCCGAGGCCACCGTCGGCCGGCGCGGCGCGAGGGCGGCTAGCCGTACATCCTGCGCATCGCGAAGTCGACCATCTGCTCCACGGCCTTGGCGTCGAAGACCATCCGGTGGTCGCCCTCCATGTCGAGGACGAAGCCGTAGCCGGTCGGCAGCAGGTCGAGCACCTCGGCGCCGGTGATCACGAAGTACTTGGACTCCTTGCCCGCGTACCGGCGCAGCTCCTTGAGCGAGGTGAACATCGGGATCACCGGCTGCTGGGTGTTGTGCAGCGCCAGGAAACCGGGGTTGTCGCCGCGCGGGCAGTAGACCTTGGAGGTCGAGAAGATGCCCTGGAAGTCCTCGGCCGACATCGAGCCGGTCGTGAAGGCCCGCACCGCGTCGGCGAGCGAGGGCGGGGACGGCTCGGGATACAGCGGCTGCTCGCCGTAGCCTCCGGGGGCCGGTTGCTGCGGCGGGGGCGGCGCTCCGTACTGCTGCCCGGCGCCCGCGTTCTGGTCGTAGCCGTACATGCGCCACAGCGTACTGATTCGGGCCGGCGCGGGGGGACGCTCGTCACAGATCGGCCGTAAGGGGTTGCTTCTTATTACCCGTGGGTAGCATCATCGTAGCTACTTGCTGGTATTGCGTATCGAGGTCCCTTCCTCGCGTCGAGGTCTTCCCTCGTACAGAGGCCCTCCCGAACCCTTACGGAGCCGTACCCATGGGGCACTACAAGTCGAATCTCCGCGACATCGAGTTCAACCTCTTCGAGGTGTTCGGCCGTGACAGCGTGTACGGCACCGGACCGTTCGCGGAGATGGACGTCGACACCGCCAAGAGCGTGCTCTCCGAGATCGCCCGCCTCTCGGAGAACGAGCTGGCCGATTCCTACGCCGACGCCGACCGGAACCCCCCGGTCTTCGACCCGGACACCAACACCGCGCCGGTGCCGGACACCTTCAAGAAGAGCTACCAGGCGTACATGGACGCCGAGTGGTGGCGGCTGGGCGTCCCGGAGGAGATCGGCGGCACCACGACGCCGCGTTCCCTGCTGTGGGCCTTCGCCGAGTCGATCCTGGGCTCGAACCCCGCCGTGTGGATGTACGCCTCCGGCCCAGCCTTCGCGGGCGTGCTCTTCGAGGAGGGCACCGAGCAGCAGAAGCACATCGCCAAGATCGCCACGGAGAAGGGCTGGGGCTCCACCATGGTGCTGACCGAGCCCGACGCGGGCTCGGACGTCGGCGCCGGCCGCACCAAGGCGGTCAAGCAGGAGGACGGCTCCTGGCACATCGAGGGTGTGAAGCGCTTCATCACCTCCGGCGAGCACGACATGGCGGACAACATCCTCCACTACGTCCTCGCCCGCCCCGAGGGCCACGGCCCCGGCACCAAGGGCCTGTCCCTCTTCCTCGTGCCGAAGTACGAGTTCGACTTCGAGACCGGTGAGCTGGGCGAGCGCAACGGCGTCTACGCCACCAACGTCGAGCACAAGATGGGCCTGAAGGCGTCCAACACCTGCGAGATGACGTTCGGCGACCGCCACCCCGCCAAGGGCTGGCTGATCGGCGAGAAGCACGACGGCATCCGCCAGATGTTCCGGATCATCGAGTTCGCGCGGATGATGGTCGGCACCAAGGCCATAGCCACCCTCTCGACCGGCTACCTCAACGCCCTGGAGTACGCCAAGGAGCGCGTGCAGGGTGCGGACCTGGCGGCGTTCACCGACAAGGCCGCCCCGCGCGTCACCATCACCCACCACCCCGACGTGCGCCGCTCCCTGATGACGCAGAAGGCGTACGCCGAGGGCATGCGCGCCCTGGTGCTGTACACCGCCACCGTCCAGGACGAGATCCTGATCAAGGAGGCCGCCGGCGAGGACGCCTCCGCCGCGCACGCGCTGAACGACCTGCTGCTGCCGATCGTCAAGGGCTACGGCTCGGAGCGGTCCTACGAGCAGCTGGCCCAGTCGCTGCAGACCTTCGGTGGCTCCGGCTACCTCCAGGAGTACCCGATCGAGCAGTACATCCGGGACTCCAAGATCGACACTCTCTACGAGGGCACCACCGCCATCCAGGGCCAGGACTTCTTCTTCCGGAAGATCGTCCGCAACCAGGGTGCCGCGCTGACCCAGCTGGCCGAGACCATCAAGACCTTCCTGGCCGACGGCGAGGGCGGTGCCGAGCTGGAGCAGGCCCGCGGTGAGCTGGCCAAGGCCGCCGAGGGTCTGGAGGCGATCGTCGGCGCCATGCTGACCGACCTCGCCGCCACCGAGAAGGACGTCAAGTCCATCTACAAGGTCGGTCTGAACACCACCCGCCTCCTGATGGCCTCCGGTGACGTCGTCGTCGGCTACCTGCTCCTGAAGGGCGCGGCGGTGGCCGCCACGAAGCTGGCCGACGCGTCGGCGAAGGACAAGCCGTTCTACGAGGGCAAGATCGCCGCCGCGAAGTTCTTCGCGCAGAACGTCCTGCCGGGCGTCGCGCTCCAGCGCACGCTGGCCGAGTCCATCGACCAGTCCCTGATGGAGCTCGACGAGGCCGCGTTCTGAGTCTCCGCTGCGTCCTGACGGTCCGGGGCTGTTCCCGGACCGTCACAGCGTTCTCACAAAGCTCTCAGAATCACTGCGCACACTGAAGGTGCCCGCCTCTCTTCCCCCGGGGAGGCGGGCACCGTCATGCCGGGGCGGGCGAGACCACCGAGGCGCGTGCGGCCGAGTGGACCGAGGAATCCCGCGCTCCGCCCGCGCATCCGCTCCGCGTTGGGGAAATCGTGGCCGGAAGGCAATGGAGTCGCCCCCCAGGGGCACGCGGAAGAGCGGAGTTGGCTCCTTATGCTGAATCCATGACCAACTCCGCCCGCTTCGACCGCGGCCACACCGACGACCTGATGTCCTTCCTCGCCGCCAGCCCGTCGCCGTACCACGCGGTGGCGAACTCGGCGGCGCGGCTGGAGAAGGCCGGCTTCCGGCAGGTGGCGGAGACCGACGCCTGGGACGGCCGGAGCGGCGGACGCTATGTGCTGCGCGGCGGCGCGATCATCGCCTGGTACGTGCCCGAGGGCGCGACCGCCGCGACCCCGTACCGCATCGTCGGGGCGCACACCGACTCCCCCAACCTGCGCGTCAAACCGATCCCGGACACCGGTTCCCGCGGCTGGCGGCAGATCGCCGTCGAGATCTACGGCGGGACACTCCTCAACACCTGGCTCGACCGCGACCTGGGGCTCAGCGGCCGGGTGACGCTGAGCGACGGCAGCAACCGGCTGGTCGACGTGGACCGGCCGCTGCTGCGGGTGCCGCAGCTGGCCGTGCACCTGGACCGGTCGGTGAACGCCGACGGCCTCAAGCTCGACAAGCAGCGCCATATGACGCCGATCTGGGGGCTGGGCGAGGTCGCCGAGGGCGATCTGATCGCGTTCGTCGCGGAGGAGATCGGCGTCCCGGCCGCGGAGATCAAGGGCTGGGACCTGATGGTGCACAGCGTGGAACCGCCCGCCTACCTCGGACGGGACCGCGAACTGGTCGCCGGGCCGCGGATGGACAACCTGCTGTCCGTGCACGCCGGTACGGCCGCGCTCACCGCAGCGGCCGCCGCCGGCAGCCGGCTCACCGGCATCCCGGTCCTGGCCGCCTTCGACCACGAGGAGAACGGCAGCCAGTCGGACACCGGCGCGGACGGACCGCTGCTCGGCACGGTGCTGGAGCGTTCGGTCTTCGCCCGCGGCGGCACCTACGAGGACCGGGCACGGGCCTTCGCCGGCACCGTCTGCCTGTCGTCGGACACCGGGCACGCCGTGCACCCCAATTACAGCGACCGGCACGAGCCGGGCCACCACCCGATGCCCAACGGCGGGCCGATCCTCAAGGTCAACGTCAACCAGCGGTACGCCACCGACGGCAGCGGCCGGGCGGTGTTCGCCGCGGCCTGCGAACGGGCCGGGGTGCCATGGCAGTCCTTCGTGTCGCACAACTCGATGCCGTGCGGCACCACGATCGGCCCGATCACCGCGGCCCGGCACGGCATCCAGACCGTGGACATCGGCGTCGCGATCCTGTCCATGCACTCGGCCCGCGAACTGTGCGGCGCCCAGGACCCGTACCTGTTGGCGAACGCCCTGACGGCCTTCCTGGAGAGCTGAGTTGGAATTCTCGCTGCTCGGCCCGATCTCCGTGACGAGCGGTTCCGGGGAGCTTTCGCTCGGGCCCGCAAAACGGCGCAGTGTGCTGGCACTGCTGCTTCTGCAGCCCAACACCACCGTCCCACTTGAGCAGTTGATCGACTCCCTGTGGGAGGACGAACCACCCGAGCATGCCCGCACGGTCGTGCAGGGGCATGTCTCGCGGCTGCGCGCCACGCTGGCCGCGGGCGGCGCCGAGGCATACGGCATCGAGCTGGCCACCCACGGCTCGGCCTATCTGCTGCGGCTCCCGGAGGAGCTGATCGACGCTCACCGGTTCGGCGAACTGGTCGCGTTGGCCCGTCCGGAGGCCGCACCGGGCGATGCGGTGCCGCTGCTGCGCGAGGCGCTGGGGCTGTGGCGCGGCCCCGCGCTGACCGGCACGGTCACCAGCCCGCCCTTCGCGGCCGCCGCGCATGCCCTGGAGGAGCGCAGGCTCTCCGCGGTCGAGGCGCTGGCCCGGGCCTACGGTGCGCTCGGCGAACAGGAACAGGCCGCCGCCCTGCTGTACTCCGCGGCCGTCAACCACCCCTTGCGGGAGGGCCTGATCGCCGCGCTGATGCGGGCGCTGTTCCGCACGGGACGGCAGTCCGACGCGCTGGAGTGGTACCACCGCACCCGGCGGCTGCTCAGCGAGGAGCTGGGCGTCGATCCGGGTGAGCGGCTGCGTGCGGCGTACGAGGAGATCCTGCGTGCGGAGGCCACGGACAGGGGCCGCAAGGCCGCGGAGCCGGCCCGCGGCGGCAAGGGCGCTCCGGCCGACGAGCCCGCGTTTCACGTGAAACATCGCGACGATGCGTCGTCCACCGATGGCACACAACCGGGCACGGCGGTGGAGCCCGTTCGCGGCAAGGCCGGTACGGCACCGCGGTTGCTGCCCCGGCCGCCCGCCCGCTTCCTGGGGCGCCAGGGCCAACTGAACGCGTTGACCGAGGCGTTGGCGGACCGCACGACCGGGGAGAGCCCGTTGGCGGTGGTCGCGGGTCCGGCCGGGGTCGGCAAGACCGCGTGCGCCGTGCAGTGGGCGCATCTGCACGCCGGGGCCTTCCCCGACGGGCAGCTCTTCGCCGATCTGCGCGGCTTCGGCGAGGGCGACGAGGCGGCACCGGCCGAAGTCCTGCGCGACTTCCTGCAGGCGCTCGGCACACCGCCGGAGCGGGTGCCCAACTCCGCCCAGGCCGCCTCGGCGCTGTTCCGCTCGCTGGTCGCCGACCGTCGGCTGCTGGTCGTCCTGGACAACGCGCGGAGTTCGGCGCAGGTGCGGCCGCTGCTGCCCGGTGGCCCGCACTGCGCCACGGTCGTCACCAGCCGCAGCCGGCTCGACGGACTGGTGGCCACGGACTGCGCCCGGCCGGTGGGCCTCCAGGCCCTCGGCCACGAGGAAGGCGCGGCACTGCTCGGCGCCATGCTCGGGTCGGAGCGGGTCGCGGAGGACCCGGCCGCGGCCCGGGAACTGGTGGACCTGTGCGACGGGTTGCCGCTGGCGCTGCGGGCCGCGGCCGCACAGCTGACCGCCCGGCCGCGCTGGCGGCTGGCCAGGCTGGCCTCGGCGCTGCGCGACGAGCGGCGGCGGCTGACGCTGCTGTCGGCGGAGGACACCGGTATCGCGGCGGCGCTGCGGATGTCCGTCGCCCGGCTGTCCGCGGACGACGCGCGACTGCTCCGGGCGCTGGCGAACAGTCCCGACGGGCATCTCAACGCCTCGGCGGCCGCGGCACTCGCCGGCTACGACCAGGAGCGCACCCAGGACGCGCTCGAACGGCTCGCGGACATGCACCTGGTGGACGAGGAGGCCACCGACGTCTACACCATCAGCACCCTGACCCAGCTGTTCGCCCGGGACGAGGGCGGGGACGGCACACGGCGGGGGGATGGCGGCGACGGGGCGGAACCCGGTGACCGGGACGGGCACCCCGGCGGCGGGGCCGGCTGAGCGCCGCCGCCGCACGGGGCGGGCGTTAGGCAGGCGTTAGTCGGACGGCAGCGGTGCCCGGCAGTCTTGTGGACAGACCACAGGACAGACCGGGCCGGACCGACCACACCGGGCCGGACCGCGGAGCGCACCACAGCCTCCGTCGACCGGGGGAGACCGGACATGCCACGCACCGACGCCACCGCCGCCCGCCCCGTCCGCTCGGCCCGCCACCGTACGTTGCGGCTCGCCGCGGCCGGGCTGACCGCGGTGGCCGCACTCACTCTCACCGCCTGCGGCCAGAACAACCCGCTCAAGACCAGCGACGCCAAGCCGTTCAACCCGGCCCCGCAGGACTCCGAGGACCCGGCGGCCAACGGTGCCCACGGCGGGCCGGGCAGCAACGCCCCGACGGGGAAGGACGACGGCGACGGGTCGTCGAAGAAGAGCGACGGCGGCTCGTCGGGCAAGGGCGGCACCACCGTCGCGGAGAGCGCGGCCGGCGGCGGGAAGCGCACCTCCACGGGCGGCGCGGGCCGGCCCTCCGCCGGCGGGGGCCAGGGCTCCGGTGCCCGGCGGACCTCCTGCGACGCCGCCAGGATCCGCATCGTGGCGAAGCCGCTGACCCGCCCGATCAACCATCTGCTGCTGCAGGCCACCAACACCTCCGGCACCACCTGCGATCTCCATGCCTACCCCTTCCTGCGGTTCGACGACGCCCAGGCACCGCTGGCCGACATGCCGGACAGCAAGCCGCAGGCCGTGGTCACCCTTGCGCCGGGGGAGTCCGGATACGCCGGTGTACTGCTGTCCGGCGCCGACGGGGGCGAGCACGGCCGGCAGGCGACCTCGCTGTCCGTCTATCTCGCCGGCCGCGACGGCCAGGGGAGCGCCGGCGGCTCGGCGAAGGTGGCGCTGCCCGGCGGCTCGGTGTACCTCGACGACAACGCGCGGGTCTCGTACTGGCAGACCGACCCGAAGGCCGCCGCCTCCTGGTAACCCGGACCGCCGCCCGAAGGCGGTCCCCCGAAGCAGGGCGCCCGCAACTCCCCCGCGGGCGCCCTTTCTCCTGCCGGCGCTGTCCCGTCATGTCCCAAGCGGCCCCCGCCGGTGTCCCGAAAACACTCGCCCTGGGTGGCGTTTTCGCAGGTCAAAGCCTTTCCGGTCGGGAAGTACGTCCCACGGTACGGGCATCGGCGGCCGCACGGCCGTACACCGCCCGACCATGGTCTGCGTCGCCGCGAGCCGATCACGCGAGCGGCACAGGGACCGAGGACGCGGAGGGTCACCGGGCATGGACGAACACGGCACCACGCAGGCGGGGGAAGACACGAGCTCCGTGGAGCTCGGAGGAGCCACGGCCCGTCGGACCCTGCTGCGCCGGGTGGTTCCGGCGGTCGTCGCGGCCGGACTCACCACGGGAGGACTCGCCGGGGTCGCGCGCGGCGCCGCACCCGAGGCCCGGAAGGCCGCGGCCGCCGACTTCCCCACCTGGGGCACCCGTTGGGTGGTGCACACCACCGCGGACACGCACTCCCCCGCCGTCGGGATGATCGACACCACCGGGCCGGGACGGGACCGGATCACCGCCGACTACCAGGTCGACACCGGCCGCCGGGTGTGCGAGGGCAGCGCCTGCTCGACCTTCATGGCCCACCTCACCCGACCGTTCCGCGGCTATCTCACCGCGGTCGCTGTGGACATACCGCAGGACCGGCTGCCGGGGATACCCGTCCAGGGCGGTCCGCCGCCGCAACCGGGCACCTCGCGCCAGGAAATGCTGGCGCGCGCCGCCACCTGGATGACCGCCGACAACGGCGCGCAAGTCCCGTACGGCCAGGACAGGTTCTGGAAGGACGGCTACCGCCAGGACTGCTCCGGCTATGTGTCGATGGCACTCGAACTGCCGGCGCCGGGCACCAACACCGTGGGGCTGGCCACCGACCACAGCCTCACCCGACCCATATCGCTCGGCGCGCTGCGGGGCGGGGACCTGCTCATCGACGCCACGGGCGACAACAACAGCCGGCATGTCGTCATCTTCGAGACGTGGAACAACCCCGCGCACTCCTCGTACACCGCCTTCGAGCAGCGCGGCGGCCACGGCACCGACCACCGGAGCCTGACCTACGGACTGCCGGGCGGCGACAGCGCGTTCAAGCCCTACCGGCCCGTGGCGTTCGGCGACTGAACGCCACGGACGGCGGCCGGTCCGTCCGGCGGGTCCGGGCCACGGAGTCCACCGAGCGGGCGGCGCACCGTTTCACGTGAAACGTCACCGAACGGTCCGTGTTCGTTCCGGATCGGGTAACGAGGGGCACTTCCGTCACAGGGGAGCGGAAGTGCCCCTCGCACGCGCATGGCCACTGTGCTGGAATGCGAGACGTGCCCGGCCATGAGAACGACGCCACGAACATCCGCCGCAAACCACTGGCCCCGCTCCCAGCCGAACTCTCCGGCCCCGTACGCGACTTCGCCTCCGCACTCCGCCGCATGCACGGCGAACTGGGATACAGCCTCCAGGAGTTGGCGGGAAGGCTGCCGGCCAGCCGCTCGTCCCTCTCGCGGTATCTGCGCGGGCAGAGCCTGCCCGACGAGCGGCTGCTGGTGCAGTGGTGCAAGCTCTCCTTCACCGGCGAGGACCGGCTGCCCGCGCTGGTGAAGCTGCTGCATCGGGCCCAGGAGGCGGCGGACGAGGCGCCTGCGCCCACCGCGGCGCCGCACACCGGGACCGGGCCGGGCGCCGAGGAGCCTGCGGAACAGACGGAACCGGCGGGCGCCGAGCCCGGGGACCTCCCGCCCCGGCGGCGCCGGCTGCGCCTGACGCTCGCCGGGCTCGGCACCGCCGCCGTCCTCGCCGGAGCCGCGTTCGCCGTCCTGGCGCTGACCGGCTCCGGTCCCGAGGGCCGGACGGGCGGGGACGGCGCCGGACGGGGCCCGTCCGCGGCGAGCCCGGGCCCGGCGACCGGCCCCGCCCGGGTCACCGTGAACAACGTCGAGCAGGTCTGCCGGCACAGCCGTACCGACTACTGCGCGCTCGGGCTGGCACGCGACCCCTATGCGCCGTACCAGCGCCCCAACGTCGTGGGCCACGTCTGGCACGGTGACACGCTGCACGCCGTCTGCAAGATCGCCGACGGGATCACCGTCACCGACGAGGCGGGCGGCCACAGCAGCATCTGGTTCCGGGTCGCGCACAGCGGCGGTCCGGCCTGGCTGCCGGGCATCCGCATCCGGCCGGAGCAGCTCGACGACGCGCTGCCCCGCTGCGCAAACCGCTGAGGGCCGGGTTTGCCGGGCGGTGTCGGGGAAAGACGAGCGCAGGGCGGTGCGGAACGGACCCGCCCTGGCCTTCCCCGCGGCGGTCGCTATCGTGGCCGTGCCATGACGTAGCCGCCCCGCCGTCCGCAGTACCTCCCTGGGGGAACCCTCCATGACCGCACGACGCACCCGCCGCCGCTCCGCCGCCTACGCCGCGCTCGCGCTCGGCCTGGCCGGCTCGGTCGCCCTGACCGGCTGCAACAGCCACTCGTCGAAGTCGAAGAAGAGCTCCTCGTCCTCCAAGAGCAAGAAGCGCAAGATCATCGGTGGGGGCGCCGCGGCAGGGGTGGGCGCGGGCGCGGCGGCCAACCGTCATGCGTCGAACTGCAACCTCACCACGTCCCGGCTCCAGTTCGGCCAGCAGACGGGCCCCAAGGGGTATGTGACCGTGCGGTACCAGAACTCCTCCGGCACGCTGCGCTGCACGCTGTACAACGCACCGCTGCTGTCGTTCGACCAGGCGAAGACGCCGCTGCCGATGGTGAGGCCGGGCTCGGGCCACGTCGTGACCCTCCGCCCGCACGGCACCGCCTACGCGGTCATCCCGACCACGAACCCCGCGGCCCTGGGCACCAAGCAGAAGAACGTGGCCGTCCAGTTCATGGGCCGCTCCTCGGGGTCCCCGACCACCGACGAGCCCGTGGTCTACGACTTCGTGGCCAAGCACGACGTGATCTCCGTCGGCCGGAGCAAGGTCACCAACTGGAACAGCAGCCTCTCCGGCGCCAAGCTGGAAGCCGGCGTCGGATAGCTCCCCCGTGGCCGCGGCACACCGGCCGGGGCCGGAGTTACTCCGCGTCCAGCCCCGCCAGCACGAGACCCAGCCGGGCCACGCCGTCCGCGGTGATCCGGACCGGGACGCCCCAGTCCTGCTGGTGCACATGGCAGGCCGGGTACTCGATGTCCGGGGCGTCGTCGCAGGACGCGGCCATCGCCGAGACATGCAGCACGCCCTCGGTCACATCGTCCGCGAGGACCAGGTCCCGCGCCAGATCGGTGCCCGCGCCCGCCCCCTCGGCGAGGAGTTCCGGCGGTGTGGCACTGACCAGCAGCCGCGTCGAGGGCCCGTAGCGGGTGTCGAGCTTCTGGCCGGCCGGCGCCTGGAAGACCACGTCCAGCCGGAGTGTGCCCGGGGCGATGTCGGTGGCGGCGCGCTGGGTGCGGTGGGCCACCGACTCGACGCGGACCGCCTCCTCGGGGAGCCGGAGCCGGGTCAGCCGGTGCCGCGCGGACTCCACCACCACGATGTCGTCGTCGGCGAGGACCGCCGCGGAGGGCTCCCGCAGATCGGTCGCGAGCGTGGTCACCTCGCCGCTCGCCGGGTCGTAGCGGCGCAGCGCGTGGTTGTAGGTGTCGGCGATCGCGACCGAGCCGTCGGGCAGTGCCGTCACCCCCAGCGGGTGCTGGAGCAGGGCCTGCTCGGCGGCGCCGTCGCGGTGCCCGAAGTCGAAGAGTCCGGTGCCGACCGCCGTGCGGACGACATGGCCGTCGGCCGGGGCGCCCGGATCGCCGTTCGCCGCCCGCTCGATCCAACGGACCGCGCTGGTCTCGGAGTCGGCGATCCACAGCCGGTCGCCGCCCGCCGCGATCCCGGAGGGCTGGGCGAACCACGCCTCCGCGGCGGGGCCGTCGACCAGGCCCTCGTTGGTGGTGCCGGCCGCCACCGTCACCGTGCCGTCGGCCGGGTCGTAGGTCCAGATCTGGTGGACGCCGGCCATCGCGATCCACAGCCGGTCCTGCCACCAGGCGACGTCCCACGGCGAGGAGAGGTCCACCTCGCGCGCCGGGCCGGAGGTCGGTGAACCCTGCCACCACTGCCTGCCGGTGCCGGCCACCGTCTCCAGGGCGCCGGTCGCGGGGTCGAGGACCCGGATGGCGTGGTTGACGGTGTCCGCGACGGCGACCCTGCCGTCGGGGAGCAGCGCCAGCCCCTGCGGCTCGTTGAAGGAATCCGGGCCCAGCCCGCGCTCGCCGGTGCCGATCCGGCGCAGCACCTGCTCGCCGTCGGCCGCCAGCTCCACCAGTTGGTGCCGGGTGGTGTCGGAGACCAGGAAGGTGCCGCCGGGCAGCCGTACCGCCTTGCCGGGGAAGCGGAGGTCGGTGGCGACCGGCTCCGGCGGTACGTAGGGGCCGTCGCCGCGCCGCAGCGTGCCCTTGGCGCCGTGCTCGGCGATCAGCTCCTCGACGAGGCTCTCGATGGCGTGCGCATGGCCCTCGCCCGCGTGCTGGGCCACGACATAGCCCTCGGGGTCGATCACCACCAGCGTCGGCCAGGCCCGGACCGCGTACTGCTTCCACGTGGCCAGCTCGGGGTCGTCCAGGACGGGGTGCTCGACGCCGTACCGCTCGACGGCGTCGACGACGGCCTGGTGCTCGGCCTCGTGGACGAACTTCGGGGAGTGCACGCCGATGATCACGACCGAGTCGCGGTGGCGCTCCTCCAGCTCCCGCAGCTCGTCCAGGACGTGCAGGCAGTTCACACAGCAGAACGTCCAGAAATCGAGGATGACAATGCGTCCTCGCAGGTCGGACAGAGTGAGGTCGTTTCCGCCGGTGTTGAGCCAGCCGCCCTTGCCGATCAGCTCGGGGGCCCGGACGCGCGCACGTGAAGCCATGTGGACATTCAACGTCACTCCGGTGCGTACGCATTCCGCAGGGGGCGTGGGGAACACGTCACCCATGCTGCAATCCCACGGGGAGCACGCCCGCCGCTCCCGCAAGTACTTCGTGCACGACCGGATCTTCGGCATCGGCGAGGACTACTGGGTCGACGACGAGCACGGCCGGCACGCCTTCCTGGTGGACGGGAAGGCACTGCGTCTGCGGGAGACCTTCGAGCTCAAGGACACCGAGCGGCGGGTGCTGGTCACCATCCGCAAGAAGATGTTCAGCATCCGCGACACGATGACCATCGAGCGGGACGACCAGCCGCTGGCGACGATCAAGCGCAAGCGGCTGTCCCTGCTGCGCCACCACTACCGCGTCGAGCTGGTCGACGGCACCGAGCTGGACGTCAGCGGCAAGCTCCTGGACCGGGAGTTCGCGATCGAGTACGACGGCGAGCTGCTCGCCGAGATCTCCCGACGCTGGCTGACCGTCCATGAGACCTACGGGGTCAACGTCATCCGGGACGACGCGGACCCGGCACTGCTGATCGCCGTCGCGGTGTCCGTGATCCGGATGGCCGAGCGGGAACGGGAGGACGACTGAGAAAGGCCCGGACGTACCGGTCAAATCCTCCGGAACAGACGGGAATTGGCCGGTACCACCAGCTCAGCGCCCATCGGGAGCGGCGAATCGCGCACAGTACCACCGGCAACGCTTTCGAGCGGCCCCGCCGTCGAACATCCACCTACGATGGTCACCCGAAAGCACTGCCGGGGTGCCCGTGCGCAGCGTAACTTAACTGCCAGACAGCAGCCCGCGTACGAACCGTTCGAGGGGTCCCGTGACCGTCCATCCCAGCCTTCAGTCCTCCATCGATGCCTGGACGCACTCCATAGAAGCGATAACCGAGCTGGTGACGCCGCTCGTCGAGGGGGAGTGGAACAGGGCGACGGACCTCCCAGGTTGGTCCGTGCGCGACATCGTCTCCCATGTCATCGGCCTGGAATGCGAGATGCTGGGCGACCCCCGGCCGATCCACACGCTGCCGCGCGATCTCTACCACGTGCGCACCGAATCGGCCCGCCGGATGGAGGTCCAGGTCGACGTCCGCCGGCACCACACCGCACCGGAGATGCTCAGCGAGCTCGAATACACCGTCATCCGGCGTTCCCGGCAGCTGCGGAACGAGACCCGCCAGCCGGACAGCGTGGTGCGCAGCCCGCTCGGCGAGGAGCGCACCCTCGAATTCGTCCTGGAACAGCGGGCGTTCGACGTCTGGGCACACGAGCAGGACCTGCGCCGTACGCTCGGCAAGCCCGGAAACCTCGACTCGCCGGGCGCTCTGGTGACCCGCGATCTGCTGGTGCGGGTCCTGCCCGGCATCGTCACCAACCGGGCCAAGGCACCAGCCCGTTCGGCGGTGGTCTTCGACATCAGCGGTCCGATGGAGTTCATGCGCACCGTTCGGGTCGACGACGAGGGCAAGGCCACCGTCGACAGCAGTGTCTCGCTGGGGCCGACGGTGACACTGGCGATGGACTGGGACACCTTCCACCAGCTGGCCTGCGGCCGGGTCCGGCCGGCCGCCGTCGCCGAGCACATCAAGATCGACGGTGACCAGGAGCTGGCCCAGGCCATCCTCGACAACTTCGCGGTGACGCCGTGACGCCGGATCGCTGTTTCACGTGAAACCGAAGCCTTCGCCGACGTCGACGCCGATGTGCCGCCCCGAGGCGCGTGCGCCGGAGGCGGCACCGGCACCGGTCGTTCTCAGGCCGGGACGTGCACGGCCTCGACCCTGCTGACGACCAGCCGCTCCCGCTCACGCCGGGCCGCACGGCTGCGCAGCCGCAGGATCTGGGTGACGCCGAGCGCCTCCAGCACGAAGACCGAGGCGAAGGCGATCCGGTAGTTGTCGCCGGTGGCGTCGAGGAGGACGCCGACCGCGAGCAGGGTGGTCATCGAGGCGGTGAAGCCGCCCATGTTGACGATGCCGGAAGCGGTGCCCTGGCGCTCCGGCGGGTTGGCCGGCCGGGCGAAGTCGAAGCCGATCATCGAAGCGGGGCCGCAAGCGCCCAGCACCGCGCAGAGCGCGATCAGCAGCGCCATGGGAGCATGCGCGGCGGGCCAGCTCAGGGTGAGCGCCCACACCAGGGCGGTGGCCACGACGGTGCCCAGCGCCAGCGGCAAACGGGCCGCGTGGTGGCGGGCGATGACCTGCCCGTAGACCAGGCCCACGGCCATGTTGGAGAGCACCACGAGCGTCAGCAACTCACCGGCCGTGCCACGGGAGAGCCCCTGGGCCTCCACGAGGAACGGCAGGCCCCACAGCAGCAGGAAGACCATCGCCGGGAACTGCGTGGTGAAGTGCACCCACATGCCCAGCCGGGTGCCGGGCTCGCGCCAGGCGTCGGCGATCTGCCGGCGGACGAATGCCGCGCCGCCGTGCTCGCGGGGCGCGGGCGGCGGGGCGAAGCCCTCGGGGTGGTCCTTGAGGAAGAGCAGCAGCAGGACCAGCACGGCGATCCCGCCCACGGCACTGCCGGCGAAGGTCGTCGTCCAGCCGAAGGTGTGCAGCAGCCGGGCCAGGACGAGCGTGGAGATCAGATTGCCCGCCATCCCGACCAGGGCGGCGATCTGCGCGACCATCGGGCCGCGGCGGGCCGGGAACCACCGGGAGCCCAGCCGCAACACGCTGATGAACGTCATCGCGTCGCCGCAGCCCAGCAGCGCCCGTGAGCCGAGCGCCATGGCGTACGAGTCCGAGAACGCGAAGCCGAACTGCCCGGCCGTGTACAGGATCACGCCCAGCGCCAGGACCCTCTTCGCGCCCAGCCGGTCGACCAGCACGCCGACGGGTATCTGCATCCCCGCGTAGACCAGCAGTTGGAGGATGGAGAAGGTCGAGAGCGCGGAGGCGTTGATGTGGAAGCGGTGCGCGGCGTCCAGGCCGGCCACACCGAGGCTGGTGCGGTAGGTGATCGCGACGAAGTAGACCGCGACACCGATGCTCCAGACGGCCACCGCCTTCCGGCCGCCGGGCGGGTCCGAGGGCAGCAGGCGGGTGCCGCCCGCCCCTATGCCGCCGCCGATGGAACTGCTGCTTCCGGCGGCGCCGTCGGCACTGCCACTCATCGCTCGTCCCCCCGCGCGAGATTGCGGACCCAGCTGACGTGCCGCTGCACGGCCTCGGTGGCGGCCTCGGCGTCGCCGGCCCGCAGCGCCTCCAGGATTTCGGTGTGCTCGGCGATGTTCTTGGCGATCCGGTCGGGGTGGGCGTGCATCACCGCGACGCCCATCCGCAGCTGCCGGTCGCGCAGTTGCTCGTAGAGCCGGTCGAGGATCTGGTTGCCGGCGCTGCGCACGATGGCGGCGTGGAAGGCGCGGTCGGTGACCGACACGGCGGCCAGGTCGCCCGCCGCGGCCTGCTCCCGCATGGTCTCCACCAGCTCGGTCAGCTCGCTGATCAGCGCCTCGGTGGCGGGCACGGCCTTGGCCGCCGCGTGCTTCTCCACCAGCAGCCGGGTCTCGACGACGTCGGCGATCTCCTGTGCGGAGACCGGCAGGACCAGCGCGCCCTTCTTCGGGTAGAGCCTGATCAGCCCTTCGACCTCCAGCCGCAGCAGCGCCTCGCGCACGGGGGTCCGGGAGACCCCGACGGCCTCGGCGAGCTCCCCTTCGGTCAGCAGCATCCCGCCCTCGTAGCGGCGCTCCAGGACGGCGTCCTTGATGTGGGTGTAGACCCGCTCGGCGGCGGGCGGCTGTTTGGCGGAAACGGGACCGGTCTCCCTTGTGGGGGCGGTGGACGCTGATGGCATGCACACAGGATAGATACAACAGATTCGTGGCCGGTACGCCGTTCCGCGATGCGGACGATCTAGAGGGTGTTTGTCCTGATAGAGGCGTTATGAGTGACCGGCCGGGGCCCGTATCGAGCCACCGGCCGGCCCGCGCTCAGACAGTCATCCGGCCCTGCGCGACCAGGCGGTCCACGACCTGGCGATGGGCGGGCGCACAGCGCTCGAAGGACTCCGCGCGGTCGAACCACGCGTACTCGGCGATCTCCCGGCCGGGAGCCGGCTCGATGTCCTGGGGGCCGCCGGTGAAACAGGTCATGTGGAGCCGGCGGCCGTTCTTGCCGTGCGCCACGTCGTGGACGACGAACGCCTCGGACAGCTCTTCGGCGGCGATCCGCAGACCGAGTTCCTCGGAGAGCTCCCGGGAGAGCGCCTGGTTCGCGGTCTCCCCCGGCTCGTACTTGCCGCCGGGGAGGTAGAAGGTGTCGTTGCCCCTCGTCCGCACGCTCAGCAGCCGTCCGTCGCGCACATGCAGCCAGGACACCGACCGCAGGGGCGCTTCGCGCTCCATGGTGAGCAGCGGGTGCCCGGTCCGGTCGTCGATCCGCCGCCCGCTCTCGGTGAATCCCAGCTGGGCGAAGAATCGCCGGGCGCGGTCGTCGGCCTCGGAGACCGCGGCGGTCAGCGCGCCGTACCGCGCGGCCGCGTGCTCCACCAGCTCCCGGCCGATGCCGCCGCCCTGCGCCTCGGGCACCACGAACAGCCCGCCGATCTCGACGTCGCGGTCACCGCCGTCGCCGACGCCCAGCAGCCGGAGCAGTCCGGTGACGGCCCCGTCGCGCTCGGCAACCCAGTTCTCCGCGCCGGCGGGATACACCTCACGAAGGACCCGGGCCCGCTCTCCTTCGCCTTCCCCCTCGGTGATCGAATGCGCCTGCTGCGACGCCCTGGACCACAGGTCGCACACCACGTCCTGATCTGCATCGCGGTAGCGCCGGATGACCGTGTGACTGTTCATTTCGCCGACCGTAAACAGCCGGGCCCGCACCGGCAAACCCATTCCCGTCCGGCGCCCTCCCCGGTCGACAGGGGGACCCCAGGTTGATCCCGGGTCCGACTCAAGGTGTACGCGAGTCCGTACCTGACGCGTACGGAACGCGCCGGATTCCGTGGGTGAATGGAGCCACGGAGCCGATACGGCCTACCGCACAAGGGGAGTTGACCATGCAGTCCAGGACGCACACCGGCCGCCGCGCCCGCAACGCCGCCGTGCTGGCCCTGATCGTCGCCGCCGTCTGGGCGGGCGCCGCACTGACCCGTGGCGCCGCCGCACAGGCCGACCCGTCCGCCCCGACCGGCCCGCTGGCGCACTTCAGCCGTGTGGTCGAGCTCGTCAGGGGCTGAGCAACGACGAGGGGCGGTGTTTCACGTGAAACGCGCCGACCGTTTCACGTGAAACACCGCCCCCGCTGCCGTGACGGGCCCGGCCCGGCCGGTCAGTCCCGGCGGCTCACGCCCAGGTGATCAGCCGCTTGGGCCGCTCCAGGACCGCCGCGACATCCGCGAGCAGCTTGGAGCCCAGCTCGCCGTCGATCAGACGGTGGTCGAAGGAGAGCGCGAGGGTGGTGACCTGGCGCGGCTTGATCTTGCCCTTGTGGACCCACGGCTGGAGCTTGATCGCACCGAAGGCGAGGATCGCCGACTCCCCCGGGTTGAGGATCGGGGTACCGGTGTCGACACCGAAGACGCCGACGTTGGTGATGGTGACCGTGCCACCGGTCATCGCCGCCGGAGTGGTCTTGCCCTCGCGCGCCGTCGCCACCAACTCGGCCAGCTCCGTGGCGAGTTGCGGAAGCGTCTTGACGCCCGCGTCCTTGATGTTCGGGACGATCAGCCCGCGCGGGGTGGCCGCGGCGATGCCGAGGTTGATGTAGTCCTTGTAGACGATCTCCTGATTCGCCTCGTCCCAGGCGGCGTTGACCTCCGGGTGACGCCTGATGGCGACCAGGAACGCCTTGGCGACCAGCAGCAGCGGGTTGATCCGCAGCCCGGCCAGGTCCGGGTCCTGCTTCAGCTCCTGGACGAGCTTCATCGTGCGGGTCACGTCGACGGTGATGAACTCCGTGACGTGCGGCGCGGTGAAGGCACTGGCGACCATCGCCTGGGCGGTGGCCTTGCGCACGCCCTTGATCGGCACCCGCCGCTCGCGAGCGGCGTCGAAGGCGGTGACGGGGGCGACGGCCGGGACGCCCGCCTCGGCTTCGGCGGAAGCGGCGGCCGGCGCCTCGGCCGGTGCGGCGGCCGCGTGGACGTCGTCGCGGGTGATCACGCCGCCCGGCCCGGTCGGGGCGATCGTCGCCAGGTCGATGCCCAGGTCCTTGGCCAGCTTGCGGACCGGGGGCTTGGCCAGCGGACGCTCACCGACCGGGGCGGAGGCGGCGGGCACCACCGGCGGCGCCGGCACGGCGACCGGGGTGGCGGGCGGAGCCGGCGCGGCCCGCCCGTTCAGCTCCGCCTGGAGCCCGGCGGTCACCGGCTCCGGCTGCGGCTTGCGTGCCCGGCGCTTGGTCGAGGACGGCGCGGCGCCGTAGCCGACCAGCACCGCCTGCCGGCCCTGCGGCTCGGCTTCCTCCTCGGCGTCCGCGGCGGGCGCGGCGGCCTCCGCGGGCTGCTCCTGGACGGGCCCGGCGCCGGGGTCGGTGTCGACCGAGATGATCACGGTGCCGACGTCGACGGTGGTGCCCTCGTCGAAGTTCAGCGTGTGCACCACCCCGTCATAGGGGATGGGGAGTTCGACGGCGGCCTTGGCGGTCTCGACCTCGCACACGACCTGGCCGTCGGTGACGGTGTCACCGGGCCGGACGTACCACTTGAGGATCTCGGCCTCGGTGAGCCCCTCGCCCACGTCGGGCATCTTGAACTCGCGGATGCGCTGCGCGTTCGCGGCGCCGGCGGTCCCTGCAGTCATGGTCACGACTCTCCTCAGCCCTCAGTACGCCAGCGCGCGGTCAACGGCGTCGAGCACCCGGTCCAGCCCCGGAAGGTACTCGTCCTCCAGCCTGGACGGCGGGTAGGGGGCGTGGAAGCCGCCGACCCGCAGCACCGGTGCCTCCAGGTGGTAGAAGCTGCGCTCGGTGATCCGGGCCGCGATCTCCGCACCGGAGCCGAAGAAGACCGGCGCCTCGTGGACCACCACCAGCCGGCCGGTCTTCTCGACCGAGGACTGCACGGTGTCGAAGTCGATCGGGGAGATCGAGCGCAGGTCGACGACCTCGACCGACTTGCCCTCCTCGGCGGCGACCTTGGCGGCGTCCTCGCAGACCTTCACCATCGGGCCGTAGCCGACCAGCGTGAGGTCCGAACCGGTCCGGGTCACCCGGGCCTTGTGCAGCGGGTCCGGGATCGACTCGGTGTCCAGGCGCGACTTGTCGTGGTAGCGGCGCTTGGGCTCGAAGTAGATGACCGGGTCGTCGCCGGCGATGGCCTGCTGGAGCATCCAGTAGGCGTCGGAGGAGTTCGAGGGCGTGACGATCTTGAGGCCCGCGACATGCGCGAACAGCGACTCCGGGGACTCGGAGTGGTGCTCGACGGCGCCGATGCCGCCCCCGTACGGGATGCGGATGACGACCGGCATCTTGACCTTGCCGAGCGCCCGCGCATGCATCTTGGCGAGCTGGGTGACGATCTGGTCGTAGGCGGGGAAGACGAAACCGTCGAACTGGATCTCCACGACCGGGCGGTAGCCGCGCAGGGCCAGGCCGATCGCGGTGCCGACGATGCCGGACTCGGCGAGCGGGGTGTCGATCACCCGGTCCTCGCCGAAGTCCTTCTGGAGCCCGTCGGTGACCCGGAAGACGCCGCCGAGCTTGCCGACGTCCTCACCCATGACGAGGACCTTGGGGTCTGCCTCCATGGAGGCCCGCAGCGAGGCGTTGATCGCCTTGGCGATGGTGATCTTCTCGTGGACGGCCATGGTCAGTTCCCCTCCGCGGCGGCGTCGGCGAAGGACGCCTGGTAGGCGGCGAACTGCGCACGCTCCTCGTCGACGAGCGCGTGCCCGTCGGCGTAGACGTTCTCGAAGATCGCCATGTGGTCCGGGTCGGGCATCGCCCGTACCGCGTCGCGGACCCGCTTGCCCAGGGTCTCGCTCTCCTCGTCGATCGCCGCGAGGTACGCATCGTCGACGATCCCCTCGGCCTCCAGGTACTTCCGCAGCCGCAGGATCGGGTCCTTGGCCTCCCAAGCCAGCCGCTCCTCGTCGGCGCGGTAGCGCGTGGGGTCGTCGGAGGTGGTGTGGGCGCCCATGCGGTAGGTGAACGCCTCGACGAGCGTGGGGCCCTGGCCCGTGCGCGCCCGCTCCAGCGCCGCCTTGGTCACCGCCAGACAGGCCAGCACGTCATTGCCGTCGACCCGTACGCCGGGGAAGCCGAAGCCCTGGGCGCGCTGGTAGAGGGGGACGCGGGTCTGCTTCTCGGTGGGCTCGGAAATCGCCCACTGGTTGTTCTGGCAGAAGAAGACGACCGGGGCGTTGTAGACCGCGGAGAAGGTGAAGGACTCGGCGACATCTCCCTGGCTGGAGGCGCCGTCGCCGAAATACGCGATGACCGCGGAATCGGCGCCGTCCTTCTGCACGCCCATCGCGTAACCGGTCGCGTGCAGGGTCTGCGAGCCGATGACGATGGTGTAGAGGTGGAAGTTGTTGCTGTTGGGATCCCAACCGCCGTTGTTGACACCGCGGAACATCCCCAGCAGGTTCGTCGGGTCGACGCCCCGGCACCAGGCCACGCCGTGCTCCCGGTAGGTGGGGAAGACGTAGTCGTCGTCGCGCAGCGCGCGGCCCGAGCCGATCTGGGCGGCCTCCTGGCCGAGCAGCGAGGCCCACAGACCCAGCTCTCCCTGGCGCTGGAGAGTGGTGGCCTCGGCGTCGAATCGCCGGGTCAGCACCATGTCGCGGTAAAGCCCGCGCAGTTCCTCGGGAGAGAGATCGATCGCGTATTCCGGGTGCTCGACCCGCTCCCCTTCCGGGGTCAGCAGTTGTACGAGCTGGTCGTGCTCCGCCTGGTCCGGCCGGGCGCTGTTCCTGGCCCTGGACTGCGTCTCCTTTTTCGCCGGCGACGCTTTTTTGGCGGTGGTGCGCTTGCTGCCGCCGCGGGCGGTTTTCCGCTCGGCAGTGCCTTCCACGGTCACGTGCTGCTCCTCCGTCTGTCCGGCCCCCGGGGTCCGCCGGTGGCCGTTTGCGGCTCACCCGGTATCCGATACGGCGCACGGGGTGTGTGCGAACGCGGCCGGATCCGGGTGGAACAAAGCGCCCCGGAGTGGCCTGCTCATTGCACGTTACCCATTGTCAAAGCCGAAGTGGAAATGGCGCTGACCTGCGATTTTGCTTGGATTTCCAAGTAAATCGCGAAGGCTGGGAACAACTCCTGGTCACAGCGTTGCAGGCCGCCGGGACAACGGCACGTTATATCGGTGACCTGGAGCACGGGAAGAGTCGATGTGTGAGACTGGGGACGTGCGCGAAGACGGAAAAATCACTGTTTTCCTGCTTGATGACCACGAGGTGGTACGGCGGGGCGTCCACGAAATGCTGTCGGTCGAGGAGGACATCGAAGTCGTCGGCGAGGCCGGCACCGCGGCTGATGCCCTGGTCAGGATCCCTGCGACGCGTCCGGACGTGGCCGTGCTGGACGTCCGGCTCCCGGACGGCAGCGGCGTCGAGGTGTGCCGCGAGATCCGCTCGCAGAACGAGGACATCAAATGCCTGATGCTCACCTCGTTCGCCGATGACGAGGCCCTGTTCGATGCGATTATGGCCGGTGCATCCGGTTATGTCCTCAAGGCGATCCGGGGCAGCGAACTCCTCTCCGCGGTCCGCGATGTGGCGGCCGGGAAGTCGCTCCTCGACCCGGTGGCCACCGCCCGGGTCCTGGAACGGCTCCGCGACGGCAGCGCCGCCAAGGGCGACGACCGGCTGGCCGGCCTCACCGAGCAGGAACGCAAGATCCTCGATCTGATCGGCGAGGGACTGACCAACCGCGTCATCGGCGAGCGACTCCATCTCGCCGAAAAGACGATCAAGAATTACGTCTCCAGTCTGCTTTCCAAACTCGGCATGGAACGCCGTTCGCAGGCCGCCGCCTATGTCGCCCGTATGCAGGCCGAAAGGCGCTGACCTGGCGGAAAATCCCTGGTCCCGGCCGTGGAGGCGATCGTTCCGCGGCCGGGACCAGGGACCAACGTCCCGCCCACCGGGGGCGGCCGCCCCTATGCGGCGCCGCACCGAACGGGCAGGGTGTGTCCATGCCCACCGACGTCTTCCGTGCCATCGAGCTGCTGAGCAGGACCCCCTACGGCCGGGTCTCGGCCAGCCGGCGGGCGCTCCCCTTCACCACCGTCACCCGGCACCTCGTCGTCGACGACCGGGTCATCCTGCGGCTGCACCGCGGCTACGACTACCATCGGGCGCTGGACGGCAGCGTCGTCGCGTACGAGGCGGACAACGTCAACTGCGGTGCCCAGGACACCTGGTCCGTGCAGTTCACCGGCACCGCCCGGGTCATCGAGACCACCGCGGCCGAGCGGGCGCTGTTCGGCCGCACCCCGCGACTGGCCGACGGTGAGCCGTACGACCCGGTCTTCCTGCGGATCGAGCCGGAGTTCGTGACGCTGCATCACCTCACGGATGTCCCGGTCTTCGGATATGCACACCCTCTGTAAGGCTTTCCGGGACACCCACTCCACTGGGCGACGTTGATCTAACATCTGGCGCGTGCTGCGCTCATCTGTAGTCCGGTCGGCGACGACGCCCGACCGCGACACCCTCGGATCCCTGCTGCGCCACTACGACAGCGCCGGGGCACCGCTGTCCTGCGAACCCGTCGCCGAGGGACTGCTCAACCACGGCTATTTCCTCGCCACCACGCGCGGCCGCTACTTCCTCAAACACCACCTCGACGGCGACCGTGCCGCCCTCGCCCGCCAGCACCGCGCCACCCGCCGCCTCGCCGGGCTCGGCCTGCCGGTCGTCCCGCCCGTCACCGGGGCGGACGGCCGGACCTTCACCGTGCTGGACGGCCGCTGCTACGCCCTGCACCCCTGGATCGAGGGGCGGCACCTGAGCGGCGGCGAGCTGACCACCGGTCAGTCGCGGCGGCTGGGCGCCCTGCTCGGGCGCGTCCACACCACGCTGGAGCAGGTCATGGCCGACGAGCCGGCGCCGCCGCGGCCGCCCGGCACGGACGCCACCGCCGACCCCGAGCGGACCTTCGAGACGATCGACGAGCTGCTGGCGCTGGCCCGCAGCGCCCGCCCGCGCACCAGCTTCGACGAGCTCGCCGAGCACCGCCTCCTGGAACGCCGGGCCCTGCTGGAGCGGCTGGCGCACCGCCGGCCGGCCCCCGGCGCGGAGCCCGCGGCGGGCTGGGTGCACGGCGACTTCCACCCGCTGAACGTGCTCTACCGCGGCGCCGAACCGGCCGCGATCGTCGACTGGGACCGGCTGGGCGTCCAGCCGCGCGCCGAGGAGGCGGTGCGCGCCGCCGCGATCTTCTTCGTCCGCCCCTGCGGGACGCTGGACCTGGCGAAGGTCGCCGCGTACGCGAGCGCCTACCGCGGGGTGTGCGGAGCCGGTGCCGAGGAGCTGGCCGCGGCCGTGCACCGGGTCTGGTGGGAGCGGCTGAACGACTTCTGGATGCTCACCTGGCGCTACCGGCTCGGCGACCGGCGCACCGATCCGCAGTTCCCCGCGGCGGCCGCGCTGGCAGTGTGGTGGACCCGCGCCTATCCGGCCGTGCGCAGGGCGTTCACGGGCTGACGCGGGCGAGGCTCCGGCCCCGCCCGCGGCCCTTCCGCTCAGCCTCCGGTCGCGCCGCCCAGCGGCGTGCTGCCGCCGGTGGTGGAGCCGTTGGACGTGCCGCCGGTGTTCGTCCCGCCGGTGTTCGTCCCGCCCGTGTTCGTGCCGCCGGTGTTCGTCCCCCCGTTGGTGGTGCCCCCGTTGGTGGTGCCGCCGTCGGTCGTCCCACCGTCCGTCGTCCCGCCGTTGGTGGTGCCCCCGTCGGTCGTGCCACCGGTGGAGCTGGTCGGCGGCTCGGAAGACGGCGGCTGCGAGCTGGGCGGCTCGGTCGACGGCCGGGTGCTGGGCTCGTGGCTCGGCCGGCGGGTGTAGGTGTTCCCGCCGCCGCTGGAGCCGCCCGGGTAGGTCTCCGGGGTGGTCGGCTCGTCCGTCGGCGGCTCGGTGGTCTCGTCGGACTTCGACGGCGAGGGGGACTGGGTGACCTGCGTCTTCTGCGTGTGGTCGGGGCCGCTCTTGTTCTGCAGCGCGAAGGCCACGCCCACGCCGATCGCGATCAGCGCCAGCACGGCGATCAGCCAGACCTTGCCCCGGCCGCCCTTGGCCTGGCGGTATCCGCCCTCGAAACCGCCGTCGTCGTCCCGCATACCGGGCGTCAGCATCGGCTGCGCCGTGGTCTGCCCGGCGTCGGGGTGGGACAGCGCGGTGGTCTCGGCGACCCCGCCGCGCAGGGCCATGGTGTGCCCGCCCTCGGGCAGCGCGACCGGGCCGGTGTTCCAGGTACCGGTGTGGCCGCCCTGCTCGTGCAGCATCTGCAACGAGTACTGGACCAGGCCGCGCATCTCCTCGGCGGTCTGGAAACGGTCGTCGGGGTCCTTGGCCAGCGACCGCATCACCAGGCCGTCCAGCTCCGGCGGCACCGCGTCGGCGACCTGGGAGGGCGCCACCGGCATGTCCTGGACGTGCTGGTAGACGACCGAGAGCGGGGTCTCACCGGTGAACGGCGGCCGCTGCGCGAGGAGTTCGTAGAGCAGGCAGCCGGTGGCGTAGAGGTCGGAGCGGGTGTCGACGGTCTTGCCGAGCGCCTGCTCCGGGGAGAGGTACTGCGGGGTGCCCATGACCATGCCGGTCTGCGTCATGGTCGACTGCGCGCCGTGCAGGGCGCGGGCGATGCCGAAGTCCATCACCTTCACGGCGCCGCTGTTGGTGATGATCACGTTCGCGGGCTTGATGTCACGGTGCACGATGCCGTGCTGGTGGCTGTAGGCCAGCGCCTCCAGCACCCCCGAGACGATGATCAGTGCCTGGTCCGGCGGCGGGGCCTCGGCGTTCAGCAGCAGATCACGGATGGTGTGGCCCTCGACCAGCTCCATCACGATGTACGGCACGGTGTTGCCGCCGACGAAGTCCTCGCCCGAGTCGTACACGGCGACGACCGCGTGGTGGTTCAGGCCGGCCACGGACTGTGCCTCGCGGGTGAAGCGGGCCTTGGACACCGGGTCCTCGGCGAGGTCGGCGCGCAGCAGCTTCACGGCGACGGTGCGGCCCAGGCGCACGTCCTCGGCAGCGAACACCTCCGCCATACCGCCGCGGCCCAGCCGGCGCGTCAGCCGGTAGCGGCCGTCGCCGACCAGCCCGCCGTTGCCCCACATCTCCGGTGCGTCCGGGACACTGGAGCTGTTGGCGTCAGGATCGGACGGCCCCTGGGGGCTCTGCGTCGGTGCCATCGGTCCTCGCCGTCGAATCGATCCGCGTTACAGCGGTAAGGTCTCGGTCTTCGCTAGAGCACGCTACAGGTTCTGCGGCACCCACCGGTCCGTGGTGGACCGGCCATCAAACCTTCCTCTCACCAAGAGCCGCAAGTTCACCCGGGGTGATCGGGGGTGCGGAACCCTGACGCCCGTGACCGGATCTTGCACATCTGGTCACGGAACGGGCACACAGCTTGACGTGTCCGTGGCCTGGGGCAGACTTGGCTGCGGAAATCTGGATTTTGATCGCTGGATACACGGGCTGTACGCCCAGGGGGACGCGGAACGATGAGCCAGGACGGCGCTCAGGGCCAATTCGAGGGCCGTTCGGTCGGCGGTGGACGTTACCAGCTTCGTGATCTTCTTGGCGCCGGCGGCATGGCGTCGGTGCACCTCGCCTACGACTCGGTGCTGGACCGCGAGGTCGCGATCAAGACACTGCACACCGAGCTCGGCCGCGAGCAGGCGTTCCGCGAGCGCTTCCGGCGCGAGGCGCAGTCAGTGGCGAAGCTCACGCACACCAACATCGTCTCGGTCTTCGACTCCGGCGAGGACGAGCTCGACGGCGGCATGGTGCCGTACATCATCATGGAGTACGTCTCCGGCCTGCCGCTGCGTTCCGTGCTCGACGGCGACATCGCCCAGCACGGCGCGATGCCGACGGAAAAGGCACTGAAGATCACCGCCGACGTGCTCGCCGCCCTGGAGGCGAGCCACGAGATGGGCCTGGTCCACCGGGACATCAAGCCGGGCAACGTCATGATGACCAAGCGCAACGTCGTCAAGGTCATGGACTTCGGCATCGCCCGCGCCATGCAGTCCGGCGTGACCTCGATGACGCAGACCGGCATGGTCGTCGGCACTCCGCAGTACCTCTCGCCCGAGCAGGCGCTGGGCCGCGGTGTGGACGCCCGCTCCGACCTGTACTCGGTCGGCATCATGCTCTTCGAGCTGCTGACCGGTCGGCTGCCGTTCGACGCGGACTCCCCGCTGGCCATCGCCTACGCCCACGTCCAGGAAGAGCCGCCGGTCCCGTCGAGCATCAACCGCTCGCTGCCGCCGGCGGTGGACGCGCTGGTGGCCCGCGCGCTGAAGAAGAACCCCAACGAACGGTTCCCGACCGCCGAGGCGATGCGGGACGAGTGCCTGCGGATCGCCGGGTCCGGGCAGTCCGGGGCGACGCCGCTGATCATCAGCGAGGGACCGCGGGCCCGCACCAGCGGCGCGTCGGTCTCCTCCGCGGTGTTCCCCACCGCCTCCGGCGCCCCGCAGAACCCGGTGCCGCCGAACGTCCAGCAGCCGTACCAACCGACGCAGGCGGCCTTCGGCCCCTCGACGCCGCCGCCGGTGAACAACGCCTACCCGACGCCCGCACCGGGCCCGGCACCCACGCCCGCGCCGTTCGCCGGCGGCGGCTTCCAGGCCCCGCCGCCGCCCTTCCCCGGCCCGCCCGCGCCGGTGACGGGCTCGATGCCGCCGGCCCGGCCGCGGAAGAACAACAGCCCGGTGATCATCGTGTCGGCGGTGGTGGGCGTGATCGTGGTGACCGCGATCGCGATCGGCATCGGCCTGAGCGCCGGCAGCGACGGCGGGGGCGGCAGCGACGGCCCGACGTCCGCCTACTCCTACACCCCGTCGCCCACCGCCAGCGTGCGGCCCGAGGACAAGACGGCGACGATCCAGAGCACCGAGTGCACCAACCCGACGCCGAGCTACTCCCAGAAGGGCAAGGTCCTCTTCCCCAACTTCAAGTTCAAGAACCTGGATTCGGTCGAGGCGTGCATCAGGGCCGCCGGCTGGCGATACAAGGTGGTCAGGGAAGAGAACGACGCGCTCTGGGCCAAGAACACCGTGACGGACCAGACCCCGGCGGCCGTCAGCTGGTGGGACCCCCGCAGCAACGACACCATCGAGCTGACCATCTCGTCGGGCCACGGCAACTGACAGCAGCGGCGCTCCGACAGCGGAGGGGCCGGCACGCGAACTGCGTGCCGGCCCCTCCGGCCGTTACGGGCGTTGCGCCACGATCAGAGGTACGGGCCCGAACGGGCACCGTCGTGACCGGGCTGCTCCAGGTGCCCCTCCATGGGTGAACCGGGCGGCAGTGCGCGGCGCATCTGCTCCAACTGGGCGCGGGCTGCCATCTGCTGGGCGAAGAGCGCGGTCTGGATGCCGTGGAAAAGCCCTTCGAGCCAGCCGACCAACTGGGCCTGGGCGATCCGCAGTTCGGCCTCGGTGGGCACCGACTCGTCGGTGAAGGGCAGCGAGAGCCGCTCCAGCTCCTCGACCAGCTCGGGCGCCAGCCCGTCCTCCAGCTCCTTGACCGAGCTGGCGTGGATCTCCTTGAGGCGCACCCGGCTCGCCTCGTCGAGAGGGGCGGCCTTCACCTCTTCCAGCAACTGCTTGATCATGCTGCCGATGCGCATGACCTTCGCAGGCTGCTCGACCATGTCCGTCACCGGAACCTCACGGGGCTCCTCGCCCTCGTCCCCGCCACCGGCGCCGGCGCTGCCGAGCGCCATGCCGTCCGGGCCGACGACCAGGACGTGCTGGTTCTCCTGCGACCGTTCGTTCATCGGCATATCCATGCCGCCATTCTCTCGTACGACAGCTTCAGAACGGTGGTGCCCCTGTCAGAAGGTGATCCACCCTTTCAGGGACAGCGGATCACCAGGGCGGTTTCCGAATGGGCGCCTGCTCGGATCCCGGTCTGCACAGCGTGTTGTTTCACGTGAAACCGCGGAATCCCGACTGTTTCGCGCGAAACCGGACCATTCTCTCGTTTCACGGAGAACCCATGGCCGAGCCGTTTCACGTGAAACGACGAAAGCCGGCGGTGCTTCACGTGAAAGGACGCCCCTTCGTTTCACGTGAAACGGGGCCTCAGCGGCGCCGCAGCCGAAGGCCGAGGAAGGCGAGCCCCAGGCCCGTGAGCGCCATTCCGGCGCCCATCGGAAGCACCCGCTCGACCCGGGTACCCGGAGCGTCGAGGGCGTAGGGGCTGGCCGCCGGGTCCGGACCGGCCACGGTGGTCTCGGGTTTCGGCTGGGGGGCGGGCGACGGCTTCTGTCGATGCGGGCTCGGTGCGGGGCCCTCTGCGAGATCACGGGGACGCGAGGGGGACGGCAGCCCGGCCTCGGGTGGGGCCCGGTGGGGCTTCGGCGCAGCCGAGGGAGCGCTGTGGTGCCTCCTCGGCGCGGGGTGGCTGGGCGGCAGCTGCACGGGGTCGGCGGCCGGGGGGCTCGGCGCCTCGGCCGGCTCGGGAGCGTCCGCGTCCGGGCCGTCCAGCACGCTGTCGTCGGGGTCCGGGGCGGGGTCGGCACGCCAGAGGAAGTCGGGGCCGAACGGGTGAGGGTGATGCCGGTGAAGATGCCGCGGTACGTGGAGGAGCGCACCGGCGTGATGGCGCGGGAAGCCGGTCAGGGCGCCGGTGAGGCGCAGGATGCGGTCCGGCAGGTCCCGCAGGCCGTCGGCGCCGGGAACGTCGGGCAGCCGGTCGGGCACGTCGGGCAGGTCCGGGTACAGCCGGGCCAGACGTTCCACGGACACCGGAAGGTCCGGCGTGTAGGCGTCGAGGGACTCGTCGGGGCGGGCGGCCGGGGTGGCCTTGTGGTCCACGGCCAGCGCCGGACCGGCGATCAGGGAGACGGGCAGGGCGGCGGCGACCACCAGCAGACTTGTGGCGATGCGCGTACGGAATCCTGGAGCGACCACGGTGCCCCTCCCGTGCCGAGCCGTCGAGTGACGTGCCCAGCGTCACACGGCGGGTGAACCGCGGCATCTCGGGCCGGTCCGCCGGGGGACCGGCCGACACGGGGAGGGGCGAGGGACGCTCGGGCCCCGGAGGCGACGGGCGGCGGCCCCTCAGACCGTCAGGACGACCTTGCCGAAGTGGCTGCTCGCGTCCAGGATGCGGTGTGCCTCCGCGGCCTCCGCCATCGGCAGGGTGCGGTCCACGATCGGGCGGACCTGACCGTTGCCGATCAGCGGCCAGACGTGTTCCCGGACGGCGGCGACGATGGCCGACTTCTCGCTCACCGGGCGGGCCCGCAGTCCGGTGCCGGTGATCGCGGCGCGCTTGGAGATCAGCGCGGCGAGGTTGAGCTCGGCCTTCACGCCGCCCTGCAGCCCGATGATCGCCAGCCGGCCGGCGACCGCCAGGGCCTTGACGTTCCGCTGGAGGTACTTGGCGCCGATGATGTCGAGGATGACGTCCGCGCCCTTGCCGTCGGTGGCCTTGCGGATCTCCTGGACGAAGTCCTGCTCGCGGTAGTCGATGAGGATGTCGGCGCCCAACTCGGCACAGCGGGCCAGCTTTTCGGGACCGCCCGCGGTGACCGCGACGCGCGCGCCGACCGCCTTGGCGAGCTGGATCGCCATGGTGCCGATGCCGCTGGCGCCGCCGTGGACCAGCAGGGTCTCGCCGGGCCGCAGGTGCGCGATCATGAAGACGTTCGACCAGACGGTGCAGGCCACTTCGGGGAGCGAGGCGGCGGTGACGAGGTCGACGCCGGGCGGCAGCGGGAGCACCTGGCCGGCCGGCACGGCGACCTTCTCGGCGTACCCGCCGCCCGACAGCAGCGCGCACACCTCGTCGCCGACCGCCCAGCCGTGCACACCGGGCCCGACCGCGGCGATCCGCCCCGCGCACTCCAGACCGGGGTACGGGGAGGCGCCGGGCGGCGGATCGTAGAAGCCCTGGCGCTGGAGCAGGTCGGCGCGGTTCACGGCGCTGGCCGCGACCTCGATCAGGACCTCGCCCTCGGCGGGCTGCGGATCGGGCACTTCGGCCCAGACGAGGGCTTCGGGGCCACCGGGCTCGGGGATGGTGATCGCTCGCATGGGCGCGAGGCTACTCGCCGACCGGCCACGGAGCGAAAGGGCGGGGCCCGGCCCCACTACCGGTCACGACCCGCGGAGTCCGGTCGCCGGCGCCCCGCCCGACCGCCCGTCAGTCGTCCGCCGGGCGCATGGGGGAGACCGCGGTGCCGGGCAACTTCGGCCTGGTGGACGGCTTTCCGGAGGCGGCGGGCTCCTCCTCGGAGGCGGCGCGGACGATGGTGATCAGACGGTCCGCGGGCTGCAACGGGCTCGCCTTCGGGTCGTCGTAACCCAGCAGCCGATGGCCGCGCAGGACGGAGACGACCAGGTCGTCGGTCTCCCGGACCGACCTGCCGACCTCGGCCTTGACCACCGGCCGCTCCACCAGGTCCAGTCCGCTGCCCTGCTGGATGAGGTCCTCCATCACGGCGCCCGCGCTGGGGCTGTGCACCGAGAGGCCCAGCAGCCGGCCGGCCGCACTGGCCGAGGTGATCACCGCGTCGGCACCGGACTGCCGCAGCAGCGGCGCGTTCTCCTCCTCCCGCACCGCGGCGACGATGTTGGCGCGCTTGTTGAGCTGACGCGCGGTCAAGGAGACCAGCACGGCGGTGTCGTCGCGCTGGGTGGCGATGACGACCTGGTGCGCGCGCTGGATCTCGGCCCGCAGCAGCACATCGCTGCGGGTCGCATCGCCAACCACACCGGCGAAGCCCTCGGACACCGCGGACTCGACGACCTTGGTGCTGGGATCGACGACGACGATGCGGTCCCGCGGCAGACCGGTGGCCCGCAGGGTCTGCGCGGCGGACCGGCCCTTGGTTCCGTAGCCGACGATGACGGTGTGATCGCGCAAGGCGTTTCTCCAGCGTGTCAATTTCCACTGCTCGCGGGTGCGCTCGGTCAGGACCTCCAGCGTGGTGCCGACCAGGATGATCAGGAACAGCACACGCAGCGGCGTGACCAGCAGGATGTTCAGCAGCCGGGCGCCGGAGCTGTAGGGGACGATGTCGCCGTAACCCGTGGTGGAGAGCGTGACGGTGGCGTAGTAGACGCAGTCGAGCAGGTCGAGGGGGCCACCGGCGTTGTCGTGGTAACCGTCGCGGTCGATCCAGACGATGAAGACCGTCGCGACGAGCACCAGCAGGGCCATCATCAACCGTCGGGCGACCTGCCGTATCGGTGCCTTCGGGGTGCGGCGGGGCAGTATCACCCGGTGGGAGCGGTCCTCGGGGACCCCGCGGGCTGCGGCGTCGTGGGACGGGAGCTTCACGGGGCACCTCCGGAGGGGGCCGCCGGGTCGTAGGAGGTGTCCGGGGGCGGCCAGCCCGCCGACCAGCCCGCCGGCCAGGGCAGTTCGAGGAGTTCGACCTCCGTGCCGCGCTCCGCGCCGCCGGGCGGGACGACGGCCACCGCGTCGGCGGCGGCGATCCCGCGCAGCATGGCGGGCCCGTGGAAGTGCAGCGGCGAGGCCACCAGTCCGTGCCGGTCGTCGTCGCGGTACGCCACCGGGACCAGCCGGGTGTCCTGCGGATGCCCCACGGCCGCGGCGGCCAGCGGCACCCGGTACGGCGCGGTGGGGCGGCGGGCGGCGAGCGTGCGCAGCAGCGGTTCGGCGAGGGTGAGCAGGCCGGACACCGCGGCCAGTGGGTTGCCCGGAAGGCCGACGAGGTGCCGGCGCGGTGCGAGGCGGGCCAGCAGCATGGGGTGGCCGGGGCGCACCGCCACGCCGTCCACCAGGAGTTCCGCGTCGAGCCGCCGGAGTGTGGGGTGCACATGGTCGACAGGCCCGGATGCGGTACCGCCGGTGGTGACGATCAGGTCGGCGGTGGAGCCGGCCAGGGCGTCGTGGAGCGCGTCGGCGTCGTCGCCGAGGTGGCGCGGAGCGGCCGTCTCGGCTCCCAGGGCGCGCAGCCAGGGCACCAGCATCGGGCCGAGCGCGTCACGGATCCGGCCCCCCTCCGGCAGTCCGCCGCGCAGCAGCTCGTCGCCGAGGACGAACACCTCGGCGCGGGGACGGGGGTGGACGGAGAGCTCGTCGTAGCCGGCCGCGGCGGCCAGGCCGAGGACCGCGGGCGTGACCAGCGTGCCGGCGGGCAGCAGATGGTCGCCGCAGCGGCACTCCTGGCCGCGCGGGCGGATGTCCTGGCCCGGTGGCACCGGCCGCGGCGCATACAACCGGGCCCGGCCGTCGGGGAGTTCGAGGATCTCGCCGTGTTCGCTGCGGAGCACCGCGGTGGCGCCGGCCGGGATGCGGGCTCCGGTGGCGATCGGGAGCGCATGGCCGTCGGGAAGTGCCGCGGGGGCGTCGTGACCGGCGAGGATGCCGGTGTCCGGGCCGCTGTCGGCAGCGTCCGACGCGCGGTCGATGCGCCAGGGGCCGGGGCCGGCGACCACCCAGCCGTCCATCGCCGAGGTGTCGAACGAGGGAAGGTCGGTGAGGGCCACCATGGGAGCGGCGAGGGTGCGGCCGAGGGCGTCGGCCAGCTCGGCCGTACCGGGGCCGGGCGGCTCGCGCAGCGCGTGTTCGGCGCGCTCGCGGGCCGTGCGCCACGAGACGGCGGAGTGGTCGGCGGGCCGCCTGCCGGGGCCGGCGGGGCGGTCCGGACCGGCGCCGGCACCCGGTTCGCCACCGGTGCGGGGCGCTCCCCCGCGGTCGGCGGAGTGGGCGCCGGTCACGGCGCCGCCGGGCGGCTGGTCGGCGGGCCCGGGCCGACGCGGGCCGGGTGCGACGCCGTTGGCCAGGGCGAGCGCGTCGGCGAAGTCGTCGCCGAACGGGTCGCCGCGCTCCCCGTCGGTCATTCCGCGGGCCGCGCTTCGTCAGCCGGGGCACCGGAACCGGCCGCGCGCGCAGCGGCGGCCTCCTCGGCGGCGGCTTCGGCCGCCCAGCGGTCGGCCAGCGCGCCGATCCGCCGCGACAGCTCCGCCACATCGCCACCTTGCCGGCCCGCCGCGTAACCGATCAGAAAGGTCGTCAGCGGCGCGGCCGGGCGGGCCACGCCGTGCGCCGCGTCCCGCGCGAGGTCGAGGAGTGCCGCCGTGTCGACATCCAGGTCGATGCCGAGTTCGGCCTTGACTGCGGTGATCCATTCGTCCAGCACGTGTCCATGCTCCCTGATCCGGGCGCGCGCCGTGCCCAGGTCCTCCCAGGTGTCGCAGTCGAAGGACGCCGTGGACGTGGGATCCGGGACGCGGACGAGCGCCAACGCGGACAGCAGGGGGCGCAGCGGCAGGCCGGTCAGGGTGCCGTGCGCGGTCCGCAGCCGGTCCAGTTCGCGGCGCAGCGGGGCCGCGCGGTAGGCGGCCACCAGCGGCTGGTCCCGCCCTTCGGCGTCGCGCAGCAGTGCCCCGTCCCGGGGCGTGTCGCCCCCGGCGGTCGCCGCCTCCAGGAGGGCGCGCACCGTCCCGGCCGTCAGGAACGGCAGATCGGCTGAGAGAACCAGCACCGTGGGGGCGGTGGTGTGCCGCAGTCCGGCGTCGAGCGCGGCGAGCGGGCCGCCGCCGGGCGGGTCTTCGAGGGCCTGGACCACGGGGCGCGCGGTCGGACGGGCTGGGCCTACGACGACGCTGACCGCAGCGTCGGGGCAGGCGGCCAGCACCCGGTCCAGCAGAGCGCGGCCGCCGACCGGAAGGGCGGGTTTGTCCGCCCCACCGAGCCGTCGGGCCGCGCCGCCGGCCAACACGATCGCGTCGTGGTCGGTGTGGTCGTTCACCCCTTGAGTATGGCCGGGGACGTCGCGCTCACCCCGCCGCCGACCGTCTTCGTTTCACGTGAAACAACGTCACAGCGAGCGCAGCAGCAGCGCGGGCCGCTCCACACAGTCGGCCACAAAACGCAGGAAGCCGCCGGCGGTGCCGCCGTCGCACACCCGGTGGTCGAAAGTGAACGAGAGCTGGACCACCTGCCGGACCGCCAACTCCCCTTCGTGCACCCAGGGTTTGGCGGCGATCCGGCCGACGCCGAGCATCGCCGCCTCGGGGTGGTTGAGGATCGGGGTGGAGCCGTCGACTCCGAAGACACCGTAGTTGTTGAGGGTGAACGTGCCGTGCGACAGCTCGGCGGGGGAGAGCCTGCCGGCCCGCGCGGCATCGGTGAGCCGGGCCATCTCGGCGGACAGCTGCTCGGCCGTGCGGTCCTGGGCGTCCCGGACGACCGGCACCACCAGACCGCGGTCGGTCTGCGCCGCGAAACCCAGATGAACCGCCGGCAGCCGGACGATCTCCTGCGCTGCGGTGTCGACGGTGGCGTTGAGCTCGGGGAAGCGGGCGAGCGCGGCCGTACAGATTCGGGCCAGCAGCGCCAGCAGCGACACTTTGGGAGCGCCGGGTGCGTTCATCGCCCGGCGGGCGGCGAGGAGTTCGGTGGCGTCGGCGTCCACCCAGCAGGTCGCGTCCGGGATCTCGCGGCGGCTGCGGCTGAACTTCTCGGCCGCCACGCCCCGCATGCCCTTGAGCGGGATCCGCTCCTCGCCGGGAACGGTCCCGGTCGCGGCGACGACGGCACCATGTGCGTCCCGCGCCCGGATCGCGGATTCGACGTCCGTGCGCAGGATGAGGCCGTCCCGCCCGGTGCCCCGGATCTCCCGCAGATCCAGGTCGTGTTCGCGGGCGATGCGGCGCACCAGCGGGGAGATGACGGCCACCGTGCGGGCGCCGTCGGCCGTCGCCGTGGCAGGGGCTGCACCGTTGGCGGTGGCGAGGGGCGCGGGCTCGGCCGGCCGGGGCGCGGGCGCCGGCTGGATCCTGCGCCGCCGGGCCGTGGCGGCGCTGGTGCCGTAGCCGACCAGGACGTTCCCCGACCCGGAGTCCGCCGGCTCTTCGGCGCCGGGAGCCGGCGGCGTCGGGTTCGGCACCGCGGCGGGGCCGGGACCGGTCGTTCCGTCTCCGGCGCGAGCGTCCGGTGCCGCGCCCACCGCGACCGTCACCAGGGGCGCCCCCACCGGGACCTCGGCCCCCTCCGCGCCGAAGCGGGCGGTGACCACCCCGCCGTACGGGCACGGCACCTCGACCATCGCCTTGGCGGTCTCGACCTCCACCACCGGCTGGTCGACGGCCACCACCTCGCCGACCTCGACCAGCCACCGCACGATCACCGCCTCGGTGAGGCCCTCCCCCAGGTCGGGCAGGGTGAACTCGCGCACCACGGCCATCACGCATCACGTCCTTCGGTCCAGCGCGACTCCCACTGGAGGCGGGCGACGGTGTCCAGGATCCGGTCCACACCGGGGAGGTGGTGCCGCTCCAGCATGGGCGGCGGGTAGGGGATGTCGAAGCCGGCGACGCGCAGCACCGGCGCCTCCAGGTGGTGGAAGCAGCGCTCGGTGACCCGCGCGGCTATCTCGCCGCCGGGGCCCCCGAAACCGTTGGACTCGTGGACGACGACGGCCCGGCCGGTGCGCCGTACGGACGCGCAGACCGTCTCGTCGTCGAACGGCACCAGGGTGCGCAGGTCGACGACCTCCAGATCCCAGCCCTCGGCGCGGGCGGCCTCGGCGGCCTCCAGGCAGACGGGCAGCGACGGGCCGTAGGTGAGCAGCGTGGCGCTGCTGCCGCGGCGGCGGATCTCGGCGCGGCCCAGGGGGGCGACGGGGGTGGGTGCGTCCGGGGACCAGTCGGACTTGGTCCAGTAGAGCCGCTTCGGTTCGAGGAAGACGACCGGGTCGTCGGAGGCGATGGAGGCGCGCAGCAGGCCGTAGGCGTCCTCGACGGTGCCGGGGGTGACGACCTGGAGGCCGGGGGTGGCGAGGTAGTACGCCTCGGAGGAGTCGCTGTGGTGCTCGACGCCGCCGATACCCCCGCCGTAGGGGATGCGGATGGTCAGCGGCATGGGGACCGCGCCGCGGGTGCGGTTGCGCATCCGGGCGACATGGCTGACCAGCTGCTCGAACGCCGGGTAGGCGAAGGCGTCGAACTGCATCTCCACGACCGGCCGCAGCCCGTACATCGCCATCCCGACGGCGGTGCCCAGGATGCCGGCCTCGGCGAGCGGGGTGTCGCTGCAGCGGTCCTCGCCGAACTCCGCGGCCAGGCCGTCGGTGACCCGGAAGACGCCGCCCAGGGCGCCGACGTCCTCGCCCATGACGTGGACGGCGGGGTCCTCGGCCATGGCGTCGCGCAGCGCGCGGGTGAGCGCCTGCGCCATGGTGGCCGGTTTGCGCGCGGCGGGCGCGGTGGTGGTCGTCATGACCTGGCCTCCTGGGCGGGGGGCGCGGTGCCCGTGGCGGTCTCGGGGTGTCCTTCGGCCTCGGCGGCCAGCTCGGCGCGCAACTGGGCGGCCTGGGCACGGAGTTGATCGCTCTGTTCGGTGAAGACGTGGTCGAACAGATCCATCGGCTCCAGCGGTGGGTCGGCGTGCATCCGCTCCCGGAGGTCGGCCGCGAGGCGTTCGGCCCCCTCCCGGGCGGCGCCGGCGAGCTCCTCGTCGAGCAGGCCGCGCGCGGTCAGCTCGCGCTCCAGGAGGGCTATCGGGTCGTGGGCTCGCCATGCCTCGACCTCGGCTTCGGTGCGGTAGCGGGTGGCGTCGTCGGCGTTGGTGTGGGCCTCGACGCGGTAGGTGACGGCCTCGACGAGGGTGGGGCCGCCGCCCTCACGGGCCCGCCGCACGGCGTCGGTGAGGACCTCGTGCACCGCGGGGGCGTCGTTGCCGTCCACCAGGCGGCCGGGCATGCCGTAGCCGACCGCCTTGTGGGCGAGGCTCGGGGCGGCGGTCTGCTTGGCGAGCGGCACGGAGATCGCGAAGCCGTTGTTCTGCACGAGGAAGACGACCGGGGCCTGCCAGACGGCGGCGAAGTTGAGCGCCTCGTGGAAGTCGCCCTCGCTGGTGCCGCCGTCGCCGACCAGCGCCAGGGCGACCACGTCGTCGCCCTTGAGGCGGGCGGCGTGCGCCAGGCCCACGGCGTGCGGGAGCTGGGTGGCGAGCGGGGTGCACAAGGGGGCCACGCGGTGCTCGTGAGGGTCGTAGCCGGTGTGCCAGTCACCGCGCAGGAGGGTCAGGGCCTGCACGGGGTCGAGGCCGCGGGCGACGGCGGCGAGGGTGTCGCGGTAGCTGGGGAAGAGCCAGTCCTGCGCTTCGAGGGCGAGCGCCGCGGCGACCTGGCATGCCTCCTGGCCGGTGGAGGAGGGGTAGACCGCCAGGCGGCCCTGGCGGGTCAGGGCGGTTGCCTGGGCGTTGTACCGGCGGCCGCGCACCAGCTCGGCGTAGAGCCGCTTCAGCAGCCCTGCGTCGAGCCGGCGGGCGGCTTCCGTGCCCAGGAGGCGATACGGCTCGGCGTCCGGCAGAAGGGGCGCGGGATCGACGCGCGGCCGCCAGGTGGGCGGCGGGCCGGCCGGGCCACTGGTGTGCCTGCTGCTGCCGGGCTGCTCGAGGACCGTCATGACGGGCACCTCCTCGTCATCGAAGGGGTGGCGCGATGCGCCTCATGGGTGGTGGGCGAGCTGGGTGCCGCCACCCGGCGGTCGCCGGGAGGACGGGCAGGACGCGTCGTTCGGGGCGGGTGAGCCCTTCCCTACCGATTGTTCGGTCGCTGATGCATTTTGGCTACAGGCGGGTTCAGCCTGTGGACAAACGGTTCGCCGCAGCTTGTGATGAGGGCAGGGAGTCCACAAAGGGGAGGCGGGAGCACATGCCGGAGGAACAGATGGCCAATCCGGGCGGACAGCCGCCGGCGGCGCCCGCCCCGTCCCCGCCGGCCGCCCGGCCCCTGGACGCCATCGACCGTGCCATCCTGCGCCTGCTGCGGACCGACGGCCGGGCCTCGATACGCTCCGTCGCCGAGCAGGTGCATGTCTCCCGCGCCAACGCCTACGCACGGATCAACCGGCTGATCGACGACGGCGTCATCCGCGGTTTCAGTGCCCTCATCGACCAGGAGAGGGCAGGTCAGGGCGCGTCCGCCTATGTCACGTTGAAGATCGTGCAGAACTCCTGGCGGACCGTGCGCAAGCAGCTCACCGCGCTGCCCGGAACCGCCCACATCGCCCTGGTCAGCGGGGACTTCGACGTGCTGCTACTGGTGCACACCAAGGACAACCGCGAGCTGCGGGAGCTGGTCCTGACCCGGATCCAGTCCATACCGGAGGTGCTGAGCACCCGCACCCTGCTGGTCTTCGAGGAGACGGACCTGGGACCCGAGGAAGAGGGGGGCGGGGACTGAGGGACGGAAGCGACGGAAGGCACACGCAGGGGACGCGGGAGCGGCGCGGCGGGTCCGGGGCGGGCAGAAGCAGTGTCCGCGGCATCCGGGGCCGGTACCCGTGCGGCCCGGCCGGTGTCCAGGCCCCCGCGGGCCGGTACCGGCAACCCCGGTCCGGTACCCGCGGCACCGTTCAGGCCCTCGTTCGGATCCCCGTCAGACCCTGCGCAGGCCGTCGAACGCCGTCCGCACCACGGCCTCCGCGACCTCCTCGCGGCTCGCCGCGCCCCCGCGCCCCGGCCGGTACCACTCAACGATCGAGTTGATCATGCCGAAGAGCAGGCGGGTGGCCAGCCGGACGTCCATGTCGTCCCGGAGGTCGCCGTCGGCGGCGGCCTCCTTCAGCAGCTCGGCGACCCGGTGGTCGAACTCGCGGCGGCGCTCCATGGCCCACCGCTCGGTGTCGGTGTTCCCGCGCACCCGCAACAGCAGCGTCACATAGGGAAGTTCGTCCATCAGGACCTCGGCCTCGCGCCGGGTGACGTGTTCCAGCCGCTCGATCGCCCGCCCCTCCTGGGCGCCCCGTTCCTCCAGCACGCCGAAGAGCCCGTCCAGGGCGCGGCTTATCGCGCGGCGGAGCAGCTCTTCCTTGCTGCGCACGTGGTGGTAGATCGACGACTTCGAGATGCCGGCGGCCTTGGAGAGGTGCTCCATGGACGTGCCGTCGTAGCCGCGCTCGATGAACACCTCGACGGAGACGGCGAGCAGCGAATCGGGCGTGTAGGCGTCGCGCTTGGCCATGGTCATGATTAGAGCACCCATTCCTCGAGGTCCGCACGGCGCCGCAGCGCCCGGGACGGTACGTAGCGTCCCCCGGCATTCTGGTGGTGCAGGGAGTCCAGCAGCGTCCGCACCCAGGGAGCGCCGAGCCGGTCGGCCCACTCCATCGGGCCGCCGGGGTAGTTCACGCCGAGCCGCATGGCGGTGTCGATGTCCTCGGGGGTGGCGACGCCCCGGGCCGCGGCGTCCACCGCGAAGTCGACGATCATGGCGACCGTGCGGGCGACGATCATGCCGGGGACGTCGTCGATCACGCTGACCTGTTTGCCGAGCGCCTGGAAGAGGCCGACGGCCTCGGCGACATCCGCCTCGGAGGCCGTCGCCGAGGGGGCGAGGGCGATCCGGGTCGCGGCCCGGTAGTCGAGCGAGAGGTCGAAGCGGAGGGTGGGGCCGCGGTCCCGGCCCGTGGCCGGACGGCCGTCGGTGAGGGCGAGAGCGGCGCCGCCGGGAAGCCGGACGAAGCCCTCGGACTCCCCCGGTGCGCCGTCGCGGGTGACCTCGATGCCGGCGTTCTCGATCAGCTCGGGCAGTGCGGCGGCGGGGCGGGGCAGTTCGCCGTGCAGGGTGACCGAGGCCGGGCCGGGGGCGGGGGCGGCGGTCGCCGGTTCCGGGCGGGGGGCGCCCTCGGTGTGGTCGAACCAGCCGCGTCCCGTCTTGCGGCCGTGCAGGCCGGCCTCCACCAGGCGGCGCTGTGCCAGGGAGGGCGTGAACTTCGGGTCCTGGAAGAAGGCCGTCCACACCGAGTGGGTGACCGCCTCGTTCACGTCCTGCCCGATGAGGTCGGTGAGTTCGAACGGGCCCATCCGGAAGCCGCTGCCCTCGCGCAGGACGGCGTCGATGGTGGCGGGGTCGGCGGCCCGCTCCTCGTGGAGGCGCAGGGCCTCGGCATAGAAGGGGCGGGCGATGCGGTTGACGATGAAGCCGGGGGTGTCGGCACAGCGCACGGGGGCCTTGCCCCAGGCCGCGGCGGTGTCGTAGGCGGTGGCCGCGGCCGTCCCGTCGGTCGCGAAGCCGCTGACGATCTCGACCAGGGGGAGCAGCGGCGCGGGGTTGAAGAAGTGCATGCCGACACAGCGACCGGGGTGCCGGAGTCCGCCAGCGACCGCGGTGACGGAGAGGGAGGAGGTGTTGGTGGCCAGGAGGCAGTCCGCCGGGACGATGTCCTCCAGGGAGCGGAACAGCTCCTGTTTGGCGGGGAGTTGTTCCAGGATGGCCTCGACGACCAGCGCGGCACCGGAGAGTTCGGCGAGCGTGTCGGCGGGGGAGAGGCGGGCCCGGGCGGCGTCCCGTTCGGCGGTCGGGATCCGGCCTTTCTCGACGAGCCGGTCCAGCCGCCGGACGATGGCCTCGGCGGCCTGCGCGGCGCGGCCGGGGGCGCTGTCGTAGAGCCGGACGGGGTGGCCGGCGACCAGCGCCACCTGCGCGATTCCCTGCCCCATGGTGCCGGTGCCCACCACCGCCACGGTGGTGTCGGTCCCGATTGCCGTCATCGCAGCTGATCCTCCCCGACCGAGTTTTCCACAGCTTGACCGGGCCCTCTTGCCCCGACCGATCGTTCGGTTACTCTAACTCCGTTGCCGCATCACTCCCAGTCCCTATCCGCTTTCCGCTTTCCGCTTTCCGCTTTCCGCTTTCCGCTTTCCGCTTTCCGCGCAGTCGACGAGGAGTTGGTCATCGATGGCCGCCGAAATGACCGCAGCGCAGTTGATCGAGAAGCACCGCCCGACCCTCGACAAGGCGCTGGAAGCCATCCGCACCCGGGCGTACTGGTCCCCGCACCCCGAGCACCCCAAGGCGTACGGCGAGAACGCCGCACAGGACGGCCTGGCCGCGTTCGAGGCACTGCGCGGCAACCGCTTCGCGCTCGACCAGCCCGGCACCGACGACTGGACGGGCGAGGAAGTCTCGCCCTACGGGCCGGAGTTGGGCATCGCCTATCCGCATCCGGACGTCTCGGTGCTGCTGCCGGCCATGCGGGCCACGCTCCCCGAGTGGCGGGGCGCCGGGCCGGAGGCGCGTGCCGCGGTGTGCCTGGAGATCCTGGCCCGGATCAGCGCGCGCACCCACGAGTTCGCGCAGGCCGTGATGCACACCAGTGGCCAGGCGTTCATGATGGCGTTCCAGGCGGGCGGGCCGCACGCCCAGGACCGCGGCCTGGAGGCGGTGGCGTACGCCTACGAGGAGCAGACCCGCACCCCCGGGACGGCATCGTGGACCAAGCCGCAGGGCAAGCGGGACCCGCTGGAGCTCACCAAGACGTTCACGGCCGTGCCGCGCGGCGTCGCCCTGGTGATCGGCTGCAACACCTTCCCGACGTGGAACGGCTATCCGGGCCTGTTCGCCTCGCTCGCGACCGGCAATCCGGTGCTGGTCAAGCCGCATCCGCGCGCGGTGCTGCCGCTGGCCCTGACGGTCAAGGTGGCCCGGGAGGTGCTCGCCGAGGCCGGTTTCCCCGCCGACCTGGTGTGCCTGGCGGTGGACAGGCCGGGCGAGGGCCTGGCCAAGACGCTGGCGGTGCGGCCCGAGATCCGGATCATCGACTACACCGGCTCGACCGCCTTCGGCGACTGGCTGGAGGCGAACGCCCGCCAGGCCCAGGTGTACACCGAGAAGGCCGGTGTCAACAGCGTGCTCGTCGAGTCCACCGACGACTACAAGGGCATGCTCGCCAACCTCGCCTTCTCGCTGTCGCTCTACAGCGGCCAGATGTGCACCACGCCGCAGAATCTGCTGATCCCGCGGGACGGCATCGACACCGACGCCGGCCCGAAGTCGTACGACGAGGTCGTCGGCGATCTGGCGGGCGCGGTCAGCGGCCTGCTGGGCGATGACGCGCGGGCCAACGCACTGCTCGGCGCGATCGTCAATCCGCAGGTCAAGGAGCGGATCGACGAGGCGACCGGGCTCGGCGAGGTGGCGCTGGCCTCCCGTGAGGTGGTGAACCCGGAGTTCCCCGGGGCCACGGTCCGCACGCCACTGATCGTCAAGCTGGACGGCGCCAAGCCGGAGTCCGAGGCGGCGTATCTCTCGGAGTGCTTCGGCCCGGTCTCCTTCGCGGTGGCGGTCGACTCGGCGGCCGACGCGGTGGCGCTGCTGCGCCGCACGATCCGGGAGAAGGGCGCCATGACGGTCGGCGCCTACACCACCTCGACCGAGGTGGAGCGGCTGGTGGAGGACGCCTGTCTGGAGGAGTGCGCCCAGCTGTCGCTGAATCTGACCGGCGGGGTGTATGTGAACCAGACGGCGGCGTTCTCCGACTTCCACGGCTCGGGCGGCAATCCGGCGGCCAACGCGGCGCTGTGCGACGGCGCGTTCGTGGCCAACAGGTTCCGGACGGTGGAGGTACGGCGGGAGCCGTGAGCTCCCGGGGCCCGGGGCGCCACCCGGGCCCCGGCCTCGTGGGCCGGGCGGCGGCCGGGTCGGGCACCCGGGTCCGACGTCGACGTCACGGGTCCGCGCCGGACGACCGCGTCAGGCGTCCGGGATCTGCGCGTGGCGACCGATCCAGGCGTGCATGGCGATAGCCGCGGCGGCCCCGGCGTTGATGGAGCGCGTCGAGCCGAACTGCGCGATCGAGCAGACCGTCGAGGCGTGCGCGCGGGCCTCCTCGGTCAGCCCCGGCCCCTCCTGGCCGAAGAGCAGGACGCAGCGGCGCGGCAGCACCGTGGTCTCCAGCGGCACGGAGCCGGGGAGGTTGTCGATCCCGATGATCGGCAGCTCCTCGGCGGCGGCCCAGGCGGTCAGTTCCGCGGTGTCCGGGTGGTGGCGGACGTGCTGGTAGCGGTCGGTGACCATCGCGCCGCGGCGGTTCCAGCGGCGCTGCCCGACGATGTGGATCTCCTTGGCCAGGAAGGCGTTGGCGGTCCGGACGACCGAACCGATGTTGAAGTCGTGGCTCCAGTTCTCGACGGCCACATGGAAGTCGTGGCGGCGGGTGTCGAGGTCGGCGACGATCGCCTCGCGGGTCCAGTAGCGGTAGCGGTCGACGACGTTGCGGCGGTCGCCGTGGGCGAGCAGCTCGGGGTCGTAGCGACCGTCCTGCGGCCAGGGCTGCGGGTGCGGGCCGACGCCGATCGTCGGCCCGTATCCCTCGTCGTACTGGAGGGGCTCGGCGGGGGCGGTGGTTTCGCTGCTCACCCCATGAGCGTATGGCCATCGCCGCCGGAGCGGGCAACGGCCGGCGGCGCACCACCGCCGGGGACCGTGCCGTCGCCGGGGCCGCCGTGGCCCGGGAGCAGCCGGCGGCGCAGGCGGGAGAGCCGGCCGCCGAGCCCGGTCAGGAAGGTCGTCGGCAGGAAGACGGCATCGGCGGTGATCATCGCCAGGGAGAAGAACGGCAGCCCCAGCAGGACCGCGATCGAGAGGTGCTCGCAGATCATGGCGACCAGCAGCACGTTCTTCAGGCGCCGGTTGAAGAGGGTGAACGGGAAGGCGACCTGGACGATCACCGTCCCGTAGGTGATCAGCATGACCATCAGGCCGTTGCTGCCGAGCAGCTGGGAGAGTCCCGGCCAGGGGGAGAAGTAGTCCAGGTGCATCGGGTAGTAGACGGCGGTGCCGTCCTGCCAGCGCGAGCCCTGGATCTTGTACCAGCCGGCGGTGGCGTAGACGAGGCAGACCTCGACCATGATCACCAGCAGGACGCCGTTGTGCGCCAGCTTGGCGAGGGTGTCCAGGACGATGCGGGGCTCCCCGGGGGCGTACCGCCGCGCCGCCCACCACAGGCCGTGCGCCGCCCACAGCCCCCACAGGGCCAGGCTCCAGCCGAAGTGCGGGAACGGTCCGTGCCCGAACCACGTGAGCCCGGGGGCGCCGGCCAGCTGGGCCACGGCGAGGGCGAGGCCGAGCACCGCCCACAGGACGGTGCCGGTCAGGTCGCGGGGCGCGACAGCGGCGTCTCCCCCGGTGCCGGCGGCGGCCGCCGTCCGCCGGGCGCGGCGGGCGTCCAGCGACCACACCTGGCCGCACCGGGTCAGCACGAGGTACATCGACATCAGATGGATGACGTTGTCGCCGCCGTCCCCGATGAAGACGCTGCGGTTCTGCAGCGACAGCACGCCGATCATGAACAGCACCGACATGGTGCGGGTGCGCCAGCCCAGCATCAGCAACGCGCTGGCCACGACGGCGAGGAGGTAGACGCACTCGAACCAGCCGCCGCTGTCGGACCAGACCAGGACGGAGAAGCCCTGGTTGCCCTCGAGCAGCCGGCGCGCCATGCCGAAGTCCCAGGGGCCGCCGGGTCCGTAGAGCTGCTCCCGGTGGGGCCATTCCCGCAGCAGGAACAGCAGCCAGGTGCCGGCGAAGCCGATCCGGATGACGGCGGTCTGGTACGGGGCCCGCGCCCGGGCGGTGACCCAGCCGAAGCCGCGGCCCACGGCCCGTTCGAGGCGGGTCTCCCGGTAGGTGACGGGGGTGCCCCCGGGGGCCGCCGTGGGGGCCTCCGGGGTCCCGGGGGCGGGCGGGGCGGTGTGCGGCTGCTGCGGCGTCGGTGACGTCACTGGGTGGTCGCCCCCTCGGGCAGGTCGTTCGCGGTGACCTGCCACCAGGGCAGTACGCGGTAGGCGGGCTTGTCGCTGATCTTCTCGGCGCTCCACGGCGGCGGGAGCACCGGGGTGGTCTGCGAGCGGACCTGGATCTGCTCGATCCGGTCGCCGCCCCTGGTCCACTCGCCGGACATCCGGAGCATCACGATCCGGCGGATGTAGCGGGCGAAGTTCTCGCCGCGCTCGCCGGTCGGGCGGTTCTGTGCGTCGAGGGTGTTGGAGAGCAGCTCCCAGCCGCGGCGCAGCTGGTTCTGCTGGGTGTGGCTGGGCAGCGGGTTGTGGAGCACGGCCCGGCCGTCGCGGGCGGTCAGGTCGGTCCAGCCGGTGGTCCGCGTGGTGCCGTCCTGGGCACGCAGCTGGGCGCGGACCTGGACGTCGGTGTTCTGCTGGAGCGGGTTGGGGGCGAACAGCTTCCAGTTCTGCTCGTACTCGGGATAGACGTAGTCGCCGATCAGCCCGGCCTGCTGCTTGCTGAGCGTGTTCGACGGCGCGACATGCAGGAACATCATCGCGAGATGGATCAGGACGGCGACCGCGATACCGCTGGCCGCCACGCCTATGACGATCCGCGAGGGCAGCGACAGCGCGGACAGTGGCCGCGATTCGTCCCCGTATGACTGCATTCCCGCCCCGTTCCCCGTTCTCGACCGGCTGACTCCGCTCCGGAACGGTACCTACGCGGCCCGCCCCAGCACACCTTCCCCCGGTTATCCACAGGCTTGACACCCGCGGTCCGCCCACTCACCATTGAACCGAACGATCGGTCGGTCGGGAGGAGGGGGCACCACATGACGACGATCGCGCCGGAGAACACGGACCACGAGGCCCTGTTCGACGCCACCATCGCCGCGGACGAGCGGATCGAACCACGCGACTGGATGCCGGACGACTACCGCGCCTCACTGGTGCGCCAGATCGCCCAGCACGCCCACTCCGAGATCATCGGCATGCAGCCGGAAGCCAACTGGATCACCAGAGCACCGTCCCTGCGCCGCAAGGCGATCCTCATGGCCAAGGTGCAGGACGAAGCCGGACACGGCCTGTATCTCTACAGTGCCGCCGAAACCCTCGGCACCGGCCGCGACGAGCTCCTCGACAAGCTCCACACCGGCCGCCAGAAATACTCCTCGATCTTCAACTACCCCACTCTGACCTGGGCCGACGTCGGCGCCATCGGCTGGCTCGTGGACGGCGCCGCCATCACCAACCAAGTCCCGCTCTGCCGCTGCTCCTACGGCCCCTACGCCCGCGCCATGGTCCGCGTCTGCAAGGAGGAGTCCTTCCACCAGCGCCAGGGATACGAGCTCCTGCTCACCCTCAGCCGCGGCACGAAGGACCAGCACGCCATGGCCCAGGACGCCGTCGACCGCTGGTGGTGGCCCTCGCTGATGATGTTCGGCCCGCCCGACGACGAATCCGCCCACTCCGCCCAGTCCATGGCCTGGAAGATCAAGCGCCACTCCAACGACGAGCTCCGCCAGCGCTTCGTGGACATCTGCGTCCCCCAGGCCGAGGCCCTCGGCCTCACCCTCCCCGACCCCGACCTCCGGTGGAACGACGAACGGGGCCACTGGGACTTCGGCCCCATCGACTGGACCGAATTCCGCGAGGTCCTCAAGGGCAACGGCCCCTGCAACGACGAACGGATCGGCCGCCGCCGCCGCGCCCACGAGGAAGGCGCCTGGGTCCGCGAGGCCGCCGCCGCACACGCCGCCAAACACCCCGCCCGCAGCCCGCACCGCGGCACCGACCAGGAGGAGGCGGCCCGATGACGGCACCACGCCCCGCGAACGTCCCGCCCCCGCCCGTCACAACGGCGCTGCCCCGGGCCGGCGCGGACCCCACGGCCACCACCGGTCCCACCGACTGGCCCCTGTGGGAGGTCTTCGTCCGCGGCCGCCGCGGCCTGTCCCACACCCACGCCGGCAGCCTCCACGCCCCCGACGCCCAGATGGCCCTGCGCAACGCCCGCGACCTCTACACCCGCCGCTCCGAAGGCGTCTCCATCTGGGTGGTCCCGTCCGCCGAGATCACCGCCTCCTCCCCGGACGAGAAGGACGCCTTCTTTGAACCGGCCGGCGACAAGCCCTACCGCCACCCCACCTTCTACGAGATCCCCGAGGGGGTGCACCACCTGTGACGCCCCGCACCGCCACCCCCGCACTGCCCCTCGGTGACGACGCCCTGATCCTCTCCCACCGCCTCGGCGAATGGGCGGGCAACGCCCCCGTACTCGAAGAGGAGGTCGCCCTCGCCAACATCGCCCTGGACCTCCTCGGCCAGGCGAGAATCCTGCTCTCCCTCGCCGGCGACGAGGACGAACTCGCCTATCTCCGTGAGGAACGCCAGTTCCGCAACGTCCAGCTCGTCGAGCAGCCCAACGGCGACTTCGCCCACACCATCGCCCGCCAGCTCTACTTCTCCACCTACCAGGAGTTGCTCCACGACCACCTCGCCACCACCGACAGCGAGCTGGCACCGCTCGCCGGCAAGGCCGTCAAGGAGACCGCCTACCACCGCGACCACGCCGAACAGTGGACCCTGCGGCTCGGCGACGGCACCGACGAGAGCCACACCCGGATGCAGCGCGCCCTGGACGCCCTCTGGCGCTACACCGGCGAACTCTTCGACCCCGTGGAGGGACTGGACGACGTCCCCTGGCAGCCCCTCCAGGACATCTGGACCGCCCGCATCACCGCCACCCTGGAGCGCGCCACGCTCAGCGTCCCCACCGGCCCCCGGCACGGCGCCTGGAGCGCCGGCGGCGGCCGCCGGGGAATCCACACCGAATCCTTCGGCCGGCTGCTCGCCGAAATGCAGCACCTCCACCGCAGCCACCCGGGGGCGTCATGGTGACCCCCGCCCCCACCGCCCTCGAAGCGGAGCTGCTGGCGCTCGCCGGCTCCGTTCCCGACCCCGAGCTGCCCGTCCTCACCCTCGCCGAACTCGGCGTGGTGCGCGACGTACGGCTCACCGCCCCCGACCGCGTCGAGGTCTCCCTCACCCCCACCTACACCGGCTGTCCCGCCATCGAGGCGATGTCCGCCGACATAGAACGCGTCCTGCACGACCACGGCATACCCGAGGTCGAGGTCCGCACCGTCCTCGACCCGCCGTGGACGACCGACGCGATCACCGACGAGGGCCGCCGGAAACTCGCCGAGTTCGGCATCGCCCCGCCCCGACCCACCGCGCCGACCCGAGGACCGGTCCCCCTCGACCTCACCATCCGCTGCCCGCACTGCGGATCGACCGACACCACCCTGCTCAGCCGGTTCTCGTCCACGGCCTGCAAGGCGCTGCGCCGCTGCGAGTCCTGCCGCGAACCCTTCGACCACTTCAAGGAGTTGTGATGTTCCACCCGCTCCAGGTGCGGGAGATCGAGCGACTCACGGACGACGCGGTGGCCGTCACCTTCACGGTCCCACCCGAGCTCCGCGCGACCTTCCGGCACATCCCCGGGCAGCACATCGCACTGCGCAGAACGGTCGACGGCCGGGAGATCCGCCGCACCTACTCCATCTGCACCCCCGCCACCGACGACCCCGTCCTGCGGGTCGGCATCCGCCTGGTCGAGGACGGCGCCTTCTCCACCTACGCCCTCAAGGAACTCGCCGTCGGCGACACCGTCGACGTCATGGCCCCGGCCGGCCGCTTCACCCTCGCCCCACGCCCCGGCCGGTTCGTGGGCATCGTCGGCGGCAGCGGCATCACCCCGGTGCTCTCCATCGCCACCACCCTGCTCGCCCGCCGACCCGACGCCCACTTCTGCCTGATCCGCAGCGACCGCACCACGGCCTCCGCGATGTTCCTGGAGGAGGTCGCCGACCTCAAGGACCGCCACCCCGAACGGTTCCAGCTGGTGCACGTGCTCTCCCGCGAGGAACGGCAGACCGGCCTGCCCTCCGGCCGCCTCGACCAGGAACGCCTGCGCACCCTGCTGCCCGCGCTGCTCCGGACCGACGCCGTCGACGGCTGGTTCCTGTGCGGTCCCTACGGCCTCGTCCAGGGCGCCGAACAGGCCCTGCGCGCCCTCGGCGTACCGCGCACCCGCATCCACGAAGAGATCTTCCACCTCGACAACGGCGCCGCGGCCCCCGCGCCCGCCACCACCGTGCCGGCGCACAGCACGGTCACCGCCACCCTCGACGGCCGCTCCGGCACCTGGCCCGTCCACGACGGCGAGTCGCTCCTGGAAGCCGTGCTCCGCAACCGCCCCGACGCCCCCTACGCCTGCAAGGGCGGCGTCTGCGGCACCTGCCGCGCCTTCCTCGTCTCCGGCGAGATCCGGATGGACCGCAACTTCGCCCTGGAATCCGAGGAGGTCGACGCCGGATACGTGCTGGCCTGCCAGTCCCACCCCGCCACCGAGAAGGTCGAGCTCGACTTCGACCGGTGAGAGCCGCCCGCCGCCGTCCGCACCATTCCCAATTCCTGCAACATGTTCTAACTTGACGCCTCGTCAGGAATCACTCGCCGAACCGGCCACGGCGCGCGGGAGGACGGACCAGTGGACTTCACCTTCACCGAGGAACAACAGGCAGCCGTCGAAGCAGCACAGGCCGTCTTCTCGGATGTCGCCCCCGACGGCGTCCCCAGCCCGGCACTCGCCCACGGCCCCGTCGCCGACGACTTCGACCGCCCCCTGTGGCGCACCCTCGCCGACGCCGACCTCCTCGGCCTCCCCGTCCCACCCGAGCACGGCGGCGCCGGCCTCGACCCGATCGCCCTCTGCCTCGTGCTCCGTGAATCCGCCAAGGTCCTCGCCCGCGTCCCGCTCCTGGAGACCTACGCCGCCGCGCACACCCTCCGACACCACGCGACCGCCGACCTGCGCGCCGACATCCTGCCCCGACTCGCCACCGGCGACCTCGTCCTCACCGCCGCCACCGGCGGCCGCACCGGCCACGACCCCGCCGAACTCGCGGTCACCGCCCGGCAGGACGGCACCGCCTGGACCCTCGACGGCACCCACACCGCCGTTCCCTGGGCCCACACCGCCGACCGCGTCCTGCTCCCCGCCCACACCCCCGACGGCCGCACCGTCCTCGCCCTCGTCCCCTGCGATCGCACCGGCCTCACCCTCGGCGACCAGATATCCACCACCGGCGAGCGCCACGCCGAGATCCGCCTCGACTCCGTACGTGCCGGCGCCCGGGACATCCTCACCGACCCGGCCGCCTGGGACACCCTGCGCGACCTGCTCACCACCGGCACCTGCGCACTCGCCCTCGGCCTCGGCGCACGTGTCCTGGCCATGACCAGCGACTACACCGGAAAGCGCGAGCAGTTCGGCCACCCGCTGGCCACCTTCCAGGCCGTCGCCGTCCAGACCGCCGACCGCTTCATCGACCTGCGCGCCATGGAAGCCACCCTCTGGCAGGCGGCCTGGCGCCTCACCACCGGAGCGGCGGGACCGCTACCGCCCGCCGGGGACATCGCGGTCGCCAAGATCTGGGCCTCCGAGGGCGTCCGCCGCATCGTCCAGACCGCCCAGCACCTGCACGGCGGCTTCGGCGCCGACACCGACTACCCGCTGCACCGCTACCACGCCTGGGCCAAACAGCTCGAACTCTCCCTCGGCCCGGCCGCCGCCCACGAGGAGGCACTCGGCGAACTCCTCGCCGCGCACCCCCTCAGCTGATCGCCGCGCAGCGCATCAGCCGATCGCCGCACCTCAGCCGACGACGGGCGTCAACGGACCGGACGCGCACGGCGAAGGTCCGCCGTCGGGCACCGCTCGGGGCGGCGGGGGCGGCACCGTCAGGGCAGCGCCAACGGGGGGAAGCCGCCAGCGGCCCCGCCAGGAGCAACGCCCTAGACGATCGTCCCCACGCCGCCGTTGCCGTCCGACACCGGACGCCCGGCCGCCTCCCACGCCTGCATACCGCCCTCGACGTTCACCGCGTCCAGGCCCTGCCCGACCAGATACTGCGCCACCTGGGCCGACCGCCCGCCGACCCGGCACAGCACGAAGATCCTGCCGCCCTCGGGCGCAGCCTCCGTCAACTCCCCGTAACGGGCGACGAATTCGCTCATCGGGATGTGCAGCGCGCCCTCGGCGTGCCCGGCCGCCCACTCGTCGTCCTCACGGACGTCCAGCAGGAAGTCCTCGGGCGTGAGGGCATCGACACCGACCGTGGGCACAGAACCAAATTGCATGCTTCCGACGCTACCCGACCAGCTGCATGAGATACGCCTCGCGTTCCCGGACGTCGGCCAGCAGCTTCTCGGCGATCTCGTCCAGCAGGGCGTCCGGGTCGTCCGGCGCCATCCTGATCATCGAGCCGATCGCGCTGGCCTCCAGCTCCGCGACGGCGGAGGACAGCAGCTCCTTGCGCTCGGCCAGCCACTCCAGCCGGGCGTAGAGCTCCTCGCTCTCGCTCAGCCGCCGCTCGGCGGGCGCCGGACCGGCCTCCCACTCCCGCACCAGCTCCCGCAGCAACGCCACGTCGCCCCGCCCGTACGCGGCGTTGACCCGCGCGATGAAGCCGTCCCGCCTGGCCCGCTCCGCGTCGTCCCGCGCCAGGTCCGGATGCGCCCGGCGCACCAGATCGCGGTAGATCTTGCGGGCCTCCTCGCCCGGCCGGACCTTCGGCGGCGGCTGGACGGGCTGGTCCGTCAGCATCGCGTGCGCCTCGGGGAACAGCCCCTCCGACCCGAGCCAGCCGTGGAACAGCTCCTCCACCTGCGGCATCGGCAGCACCGACGCACGTGCCTCGCGCGCCTTGCGGATGTCCTCGGGGTCACCGGTGCGCGCCGCCACGGCCTCCGCGATCTGCGCATCCAGCTCGTCCAGCCGCGCGTACAGGGGGCCGAGCCGCTGGTGGTGCAGCCGGGAGAAGTTCTCCACCTCCACCCGGAAGGTCTCCACCGCGATCTCGAACTCGATCAGAGCCTGCTCGGCCGCCAGCACCGCCTTCGCCAACCGCCGGGTCCCCTCGTCCCGGGGTTCCGCGCCGTCCCCCGCCCCCTCCGGGCTCGCCCCGGCAGCGGCGGCATCCGGATCGCTCCGCTCCGCGTCCGGCACCGCCCCGCGGGCATCCGCCGCCCGCGGGGCGGCCGGGTCGCCGAGTGCCCCCGGTACGTCCGGTCGGTCCTGGCCGTCCTGCGCGTTCTCCGCGTGCGAGTTCGTCACCCGGTCAGCGTACGGCCCTGGGGGAGGGGGTGCGTGGTGGCGTCCCGGGGGGGGAGGGGTGGGGGTAGAAGGCGGAAAGGGGGCGAGGGAGGGAGCAGGCGCGATTGGCGCTGGCCGGCGTGGTTCGCCCCCTGGGGCCCCTCCCCATTACCTTCTTGGTGGCCCCGCAATGGGGCGCCCGGCCTTCGGAGTTGGCATGACTTTCTCCCCCTGTCGAACGTATGGCCTGGGGGGTGGTGTCACCGGCTCCGGAGGCATCGACAGACCGCTGATTAGGGGCATGACCACCGGCTTGTCCGCAGGTCGGGAGGCTCTTCGTAATGTGGATGTGGCGATCGGTGCCGTGGGACGGCCGGGCGGGAACGACCAGAGGACGCACGTGATCGACGTCAGTGAGATCGGCGCCTTCCTCGGCCTGGACGTCGGCAAGAGCGAACACCACGCCACCGCCGTCACTCCGGCCGGAAGGAAGGCCTTCGACAAGCGGCTGCCCAACAGCGAACCCAAGCTCCGCGACGTGTTCGCCAAGCTGAAAGCCAAGCACGGCACCGTGCTCGTGGTCGTCGACCAGCCCGCCTCCATCGGCGCCCTGCCGCTGGCCGTGGCCCGCGACATGGACTGCCCCGTGGCTTACCTGCCGGGCCTGACGATGCGGCGGATCGCCGACCTCTACCCCGGTGAAGCCAAAACCGACGCCCGCGACGCCTTCATCATCGCGGACGCGGCCCGGTCGATGCCGCACACTCTGCGGGCCGTCGAGCTTGCCGACGAGGCAGTAGCCGAGCTGGAAATGATCGTGGGTTTCGACGACGACCTGGCCGGCGAAGCCACCCGCATCAGCAACAGACTGCGGGGACTGCTGACACAGATCCACCCGTCGCTGGAACGGGTACTGGGACCGCGAATGCAGCACCCAGCCGTGCTCAAGCTGCTCGACCAGTGCGGTTCGCCGGCCCAGGTCCGCAAGGCCGGACGGCGTCGGCTGGTGAACCTGATCCGCCCAAAGGCACCACGGATGGCGGAACGGCTCGTCGATGACATCTTCACCGCCCTGGACGAGCAGACAGTGGTCGTGCCAGGCACGGCCGCGGCCGCATTGATCGTCCCCAGCCTCGCCAGCTCGCTCCAGTCGGTACTTGACCAGCGCAAACTCCTCGCCACAAGGATCGAGGAACTGCTGGAGGCTCACCCTCTTTCCAAGGTCCTGACGTCCATGCCGGGGATCGGCGTCAGGACCGGAGCACGCATCCTCATCGACATCGGCGACGCCAGCAGCTTCCCCAGCGCCGCCCACCTCGCCGCCTACGCCGGCCTCGCCCCGGCAACCCGCAGTTCCGGGTCCTCCATCCGCGGCGAACAGCCATCGCGCAGAGGAAACAAACAGCTCAAACGCGCCTTCTTCCTCTCCGCGTTCGCCGCCCTGGCCGACCCCGTCTCCAGGGCCTACTACGACAAGAAGATCGCCCAGGGAAAACACCACACCCAAGCCCTCCTCTGCCTCGCCAGACGACGAGCCGACGTGCTCTTCGCCATGCTCCGCGACGGCACCTTCTACCAACCCCAACCAGCCCCCACGGGTTGACGAAACCCATAGGGGCACCCCCCCGCCCCCTCCCGCGCCCACCCCCGTAGAACGCCCCTCCCCTCACACCCCGCTTTCCGCCGCGATGCGGCCGTTGCGTATCGCCGCGACCAGGTCCGCGTGATCCGCTTCCGTGCGCTCCGCGTAGGCCACCGCGAAGGCTGCTATCGCCTCGTCGAGTGACTCGCCCTTGCCGCAGTAGCCGGCCACTGTGCGCGGGTCGGCACTGTGGGCGTGGGCGCGCGCCAGGAGCGCGCCGGTCATCCGGGCGTAGTCGTCGAGCTGTTCGCCGGACAGCCGGGACGGATCCACGCTGCCCTTGCGATTCCGGAACTGCCGTACCTGGAAAGGCAGTCCCGCGCCCGGACCAGCGCCCGGCGCCCCCGCAGCACTCTGCCGTTCACCCCCTGCTATGCCAGGAACACCGGATACACCACGCCTCCCACGTATCCCGTCCGCAGCACCCGCCGCACCCGCTATGTCTGCCGGATCCACTGCGCTCGCAGCGTCCACCGGGCCCACTGTGCCGCCCGCCGCGGCCGTCACATCCGCCGCGCCCTCCCCCACCGTCGTCCACCCCAGCAGCAGGTCGCTGACCACCTGCATCCGTCGTTGTCCGAGCACCACGCGCCGCCCCTCGTGTTCCGACGGGGGTGACGGGAAGCCGGCCTTCGTCACATAGGGCGCCAGTGCCGAGCGGCGGGCCTCCTTCACCTGGAGGACCAGGGGCTCGCCGCGGTGGTCCAGCAGCAGCACCACATACGACCGCAGTCCGACGCTGCCGGTCCCGACTATGCGGAAGGCGACGTCGTGCACCGCGTACCGGGCCAGGAGCGGCAGCCGGTCCTCGGGGAGCGTCGCCAGATAGGCGGCGAGCGACGAGGCCACCGCCGCGGCCTCCGCGTCCGGCACCCGGCGCAGCACCGGCGGCGCGTCGACGAACCGCAGGCCGCCGTCCGGCCCGCGCTCGGTGGACTTCGCCGCGAACCGCGCGCTGGTGTTCCTGCGCGCCTTGGCCTCGACCCGTTCCAGGGTGCCCAGCAGGTCCCGGGCGTCGGTGTGCGAGACGAGTTCCTCGTCGGCGACGGCGTTCCACGCGTCCGTCACCGGGAGCTTGGCCAGCAGCCACATGGTGCGGCGGTAGGCGCCGGCGGCGTCCTGGGCCGCGGCCCGGCAGTCGTCCTCGCTCGCGCCGGCTTCCCGGCCGGCGAGGACCATCGACGTGGCGAGCCGTTTGACGTCCCATTCCCAGGGGCCGTGGACGGTCTCGTCGAAGTCGTTGAGGTCGATGACCAGCCCGCCGCGGGCGTCGGCGTAGACGCCGAAGTTCGCGGCATGCGCGTCTCCGCAGATCTGGGCCCCGATGCCGGTGACGGGGCCTTCCGCCAGGTCGTGGGCCATCAGCCCGGCCGAGCCGCGGAGGAAGGCGAAGGGGCCGGCGGCCATCCGCCCGACCCTTATCGGCGTCAGCTCGGGCAACCGGCCGGCGTTGGACTCCTCGACCGACGCCACCGCGTCCGGTCGCCCGGCCGTGATCCGCAGTACCGCCTGCTCGCCGCGCGGCAGTTGCTCCCGCAGCGCCCGCCCCACGGCCTTGGCCGACGGCCCCTCCTCGTCCGCCCTGGCGAACCCCGGTACGTACGGCACGCGCGTCATGGCGGCCCCCTCCCCTTCAACGCCCTGGTGTCGCGCGGCATCCCGCGTGTGCCCGGCACACGTGACATCCCCCGCGTCCGTCCGATGCGGCGGCCGTTTCCGGCCCGCCGGTCACCGACGTTACCGATGTTCGTCCGGCGACCGGCGGGGCTGTGGACAACTCTCGGAGCCGGTCCGGAGCGGCCTGGGACCGACGCCGCCGGAGGCCCCCTGGACGCCCGCTAGACGCCCACGGCCTCCTCCATCTCCTCCTCCGCCCCGGCCCGTTCCGCGGGAGGGCCGGGGGCGTGGCCCGGGGCGCGCTCCGGCATCGTGGCCGCCACCGCGGCCGCGGCCACCGCTCCGGCGTTGGCCACCGCTTCGGCCTCGACCGCCCGCCGCCGCTTCTCGACCAGCGCCGCCACACCGGTCGTCAGCAGTCCGACGAGCAGCCACACGACGAGGGTCCAGACGTGTCCGGCGAGGCCGTGGCCGTCGAAGTAGACGTGGCTGCGAGTGCCCTCCACGAAGCCGGCGCCGTTCCAGAAGGAGTGCAGGGCGGCGAAGAAGCCGTTCTGCATCTCGGGGCGGAAGACGCCGCCGGCGGAGGTGAAGTTGAGCATCACGAACAGCACCATCACGCCGAGCGTGGTCCAGCGCTTGAGGAAGGTGTGCAGGCCGGTGCCGATGAGCAGGATGCCGGCGGAGTACAGCCAGGCCATGCCCCACAGCCCCCACAGGCCGTGGTCGACGAGGTGGAAGACGGGCCCGGCGAAGAGACTCCCGAGGATGCTGACCACGAAGGAGGTGCCGATCGCCAGGGCGGCACGGAACCGCATCGGGAGGACGGCGCCGGCGCCGCCGATGACGGCGACGGAGGCGTAGGAGCCGATGCTGAGGGCGACGAGCAGGAAGAAGACGCCCTGTCCGGTCGGGTCGTGCGCGGCGGGCGGGGCGACGTCGGTGACCTTCAGCGGGGCGCCCTGTTGGGCGGCGAGCGGGGTGAAGACCTTCTGGACGACGGTGGCGCTGGTGTCGGAACCGGCGGTGGCCACCAGGAGTTCGGGGCCGCGCTGCGGGTCGCCGCCACCGGGGGAGGCGGTGGTCCGGCCGGTGGCGTTCGCGCCGTGGGCCCGGTTGCCGCCCGCCAGGTAGGCGCCGAAGATCTCCTGGTCCTTCAACTGACCGACGGCGGTGGCCCGGTCGGGGACGGTGCGCGCTTCGAGTTCGCCGTGGGCCTTGTCGTTGATCGTCTGGGCCAGCACCTGGGCGTGGGTGCCCGTTCCGACGACGGCGACGGGCAGATGGTGCGGCGCCGGGTCGGCGAACGCGCCGAGGTAGGCGAGGCCCATGCCGACGCACATCAGCAGCGGGGTGATCAGGTGGGTCACCACATGGCGCAGGTCGCCGGCCCGGACGGTGCGCCGGTCGCCCGGGTGCTCACTGCGGTGACCGCTCCGGTGGTCGTTCCGCTGCTCGTTCCACTGGTTGTTCCGCTGGTCGCTTCGGTGGTCGGGACGTCGTCGGTCCGCGGTCATGGGCAAGCCTTCTCGGTAGTCGTCCGGGCCGGGTGCCTGAGGGCCCGGTCGTCGTCGTGCAGCTGTGGCCAGGAGGAGCGGGGCGGGGGTTCCGGCGCCCGGAGGTGGATGGGCAGACGGCCGACCCCGTTAGTTGGCAATTACAACTCACATTTCACGTTGTACTATACAACTAGTTCTCCGAAAGGCAACTCCGTGACCCATCGCGACGACTCCGTCGAGACCATCCAGCAGGAGATGACCGCGTTCGCCCGGCGGGCCCGCGCGGCCGCCGCCCGGATGCACCCGGAGCTCTCCCTGGTCTCCTACACCCTGCTCGCGCACCTCGACGACCAGCAGGGATGCCGCGCCACCGACCTCGCGGCCCACTACCACCTGGACAAGTCCACGGTCAGCCGGCAGATCGCCGCGCTGGAGAAGCTCGGTTTCGTCGAGCGGCGCATCGATCCGGACGACCACCGCGTCCAGGTGCTGCACCCCACCGAGGAGGGCGCCCAGGTGCTCGGCAACGTGACCGCCAGCCGCCGCCAGGCGTTCCACGAGCGGCTCGCCGACTGGAACGAGGACGACCTCGACCGCTTCGCCTCATATCTGGTGCGCTACAACACCGCCCGGTAGCAGCCCGGTTGACGCACCGGGAACCACGGGCGCGCACGCGCCCGGGCCGGCGACCGCCGCCCGGCGCCGTTCGCGGCGCTACTTCCGGAAGCGCTCCGGGCACTGCCCGCCGTCGGCGAGGTAGGTCTCGGCCCAGCGGCCCAGTTCCTTGAGGGCGGGCTCCATGGCCAGGCCGGCCTCGGTGAGCCGGTAGGAGACGCGCAGCGGCGGCCCGGCGGCGACCTCGCGGACGACCAGGCCGGTGCCGGCCAGTTCCATCAGGCGGTCGGAGAGCATCCGCTCGCTGATGCCGGGGATGGCCCGCCGCAGGTCGGCGAAGTGAACGGGGCCGGGCATGAGGGTGGCCACGATCAGGCCCGTCCAGCGCTTCCCGAACAGCTCGAAGACGCGTGTCATCCGGCCGTCGACCTGTCTGCACATCGTCTCGCCCTGGTCCGCCATGCACCCAGGGTACCGCCCTGCCGTTGGCTACTATAGAAAAGTAAGTTCCCGTGTTATGAATAGTGACGTACGGAATTCAACTAGCGGTCGGTCGCACCCGTCCGCCCAGCGAAGGACGATCACCATGGCTACGCTCCTGCTCATCGACTCCTCCGTCTTCCCCGAGGGCGGCTCCGCGTCCCGTGCGGTGACCGCCGCGTTCCGCAGGACCTGGGAGGAGCAGCACCCCGACGGCACCGTCATCCACCGCGACCTGGCCGCCGACCCGCTGCCGCACCTCGACGGCGTCGCCGCCTCCTCCGCGTTCGCCGACCCGGCCACCCACTCCCCGGAGCAGCAGGCCGCCTTCGCGCTGCGCAACGAGCTGGCCGAGGAACTGGAGCGGGCCGACGTCATCGTCATAGGCGCGCCCATGTACAACTGGACGATCCCGTCGACCCTGAAGGCGTGGCTCGACCAGACGATCATCATGGGCCGCACCGCCGGCGAGAACCCGTCGGCGAAGGGCAAGCCGGTCGTCGTGGTGGCCAGCCGCGGCGGCTCCTACGCGCCGGGCACGCCGCGCGAGTCCTTCGAGTACGTGCAGAACTACCTGGGGGCCGTGCTGAACGGCGGCTTCGGCCTCGAGGTGGAGTTCATCGTGCCGGAGCTGACGATGGCGGCGAGCAACCCGGCGATGGCCGAGCTGGTGCCGCTGTTCGAGGCTTCCCGGGCCAAGGCCCACGAGCAGGCGGAGGCCCGGGCCAAGGAGCTGGTGGCGCGCTTCACCGCCTGACCGGGCGACGCGCCGCCGACGGGAGGCCCGCCCGGACCGCGCCGGTCCGATGCCGCGGGCCCCACCGTCCGGCCTCAGGGGCGGGCCGTCACCCGCCCGCCCCGAGGGCCGCTGGCCGGGCCCGGCACCGCCTTCCGCGCGCCGGAGCCCGCGCCCCGTACACCTCACCCCGCGGACGCCGCTCCCCTGGCCGGGCCCCTGCCCAGCGCCACGGCCAGCAGCGCACCCGCCGCGAGGACCCCGCCCAGCGTGATCACGCCGCCGGTCCCCCAGCCGTCCGCGGCCTGCCCGCCGGCCAGTGCGCCGGCCGCGATGGCCCCGTTGAACACCGCCACGAACAGCGCGGAGGACGCCTCCAGGGCGTCCGGCGCGGCCGCCATCAGCCAGGTCTGCGTACTGACCGACACGCCCCCGTAGGCCAGGCCCCACACGGCCACCAGGGCCGCGGCGCCCAGGACCCCGGCCGCGCGCCCCATCGGGGGCACCAGCAGCACCGCGGCGGCCAGCACCGCGCAGATCCCCAGCAGCGTGGCCCGCGGGGCGCGCGCCGCACCGGTTCCGGAGACGAAGTTCCCCGCCAGCCCGGCGACCCCGAAGACCAGCAGCACGGTGCCGATCTGTCCGGGCCGCGCGCCGGCCACCTCCTCCAGGACCGGCCGCACATAGGTGTACGCGGCGAAGTGACCCGTCACCAGGAGCGCGACCACCAGCAACCCGGTGCGCACCGCAGGCCGGCGCAGCAGCCCCAGGACTCCGCCCAGCCGCACGGCACCGGCCGCCGGCAGCGGCGGCAGCAGCACCCGCAGCGCGATGCCCACCGCCGCGCAGACCCCGACCATCACCACGAACGACGCGCGCCAGCCGGCCAGTTCGCCCACCAGCGCACCGGCCGGTACGCCCAGGACGGACGCCGCCGCGACCCCGCTGAATATCAGGGACGTGGCCGCCGCCACCCGCCGCTCGGGCACCAGCCGTACCGCCAGCCCCGACGCGATCGCCCACACCCCGCCCATCCCGAGCCCCACCAGCACCCGGGCCGCCAGCAGCACCAGCACGTTCGGGGCGTAGGCGGCCAGCAGGTTCGCCACGGTCAACGTGCCCATCAGGGCGGCCAGTACGACGCGCCGGTCGCAGCGGCCGATCAGCAGCGTCAGCACCGGTGCGGCGACCGCGGCGACCAGTCCGGTGACGGTCACCGTCAGCCCGGCCGTCCCGTCCGAGACCCCCAGGTCCCGGCCGATCGGCGTCAGCAGCCCCACCGGCAACATCTCCGACGTCACCACCGTGAACGTCCCCGCCGCCAGCGCCCCGACCGCCGGCCACCCGCCGCCCCTCGGACGTCTCAACCCACCTTCCGCCAGATGGTGTTGGGATCCGGCCACCGCGCCCCGGGCAACCGGGCCGCCCACCGCGCTCTCGCTCTTCGCCATGGTGCCCACCCTTCCCGCGCCGCCGCGGGGGAACAACGGCGAACTCCTCACCCTTCTATGAGCAGGACTCATCGATCGACCGCACCCGGGGAGGGACGCATGAGTGGTCCGCCCGCGCCCGCCGGCGCCGTCGGCGCGCCCGGACTCGAACTCCGCGAGCTGGAGTGCTTCCTGGTCCTCTCCGAGGAGCTGCACTTCGGCCGCACCGGCGAGCGGCTCTACGTCTCCCAGAGCCGGATCAGCCAGCTACTGCGCTCCCTGGAGTCCCGAATCGGGGCGCGCCTGGTGGACCGCACCAGCCGCCGGGTCCGCCTCACGCCGCTGGGCGAGGAGTTCCACGCGTCGCTGCGCCCGGCCTACGACGCGCTGCGTGCCACGGTGGACAGCGCCCGCGCGGCCGCCCGCGGCATCGAGGGCCGGCTCACCATCGGCTTCCAGGGGACCGCGGACGACCGGATCATGCGGGCCATCGACGCCTTCCACGCCCGGCATCCGGGCTGCGTCACACAGATCGTCGAGGTCCCGCTGTGCGACCCGTTCGGCGCGCTGCGGAGCGGTGCGGTGGACGTGGCGGTGACGCTGCTCCCGGTTGCCGAGCCCGATCTCGTCCTGGGAGCGGTGTTCTCGGCGCAGCAGCAGACGGTGGCGCTGTCCGTGCGGCACCCGCTGGCGTCCCGCGCCTCGCTGAGCGCCGAGGAGCTGGCAGGGTTGCCCCTGATCTCCCCGGACGGTCCGGCGCCGGTGTACTGGCGCACCGCCCAGGCACCCACCGCCACCCCCGGGGGCCGCCCCATACCGGCCGGCCCCCGGGTGAGCACCCTCCAGGAGGGGCTGACGCTGACCGCGGCGGGCCGGGGCGGAATGCTGCTGTGCCGGCCGACGGCGGAGTACCACGGGCGCCGTGACGTCGTCTTCGTCCCCGTCACCGGACTGCCGCACTCGGCGCTGGGAGTGGTGCACCACGCGGCCCGGGAGACCGCCCGGGTCCGTGCCTTCACGACCACCGTGCGGGATGTGACGGCAGTCACTTCGATGCCGCCCGGAGGGGCGAACGACCAAGAACGGCGCGGGATGTGACGTAGCGCTCACGTCGCACGGGTCACGTGGCCGCACTCACATCGGACGCGGGGTCCGGGCGTTCCCGGGAACGAAACGAGGCCCCTGGTCCCGGATTTCTCCGGAGACCAGGGGCCTCATCTGTGCGCGAGGGGGGAGTTGAACCCCCACGCCCTTTCGGGCACTGGAACCTGAATCCAGCGCGTCTGCCTATTCCGCCACCCGCGCATGGGTGCTGCCGGTTTATTCTCTCACGCGATCCGGGCCGTTCGGTCCGGGTCTTGCGGGAGCGCCTTCCGACATCGAGAACATTAGCACGGTGTCGGGGGTGCCTTCACACGCCTTTCCCCCGGTCCCGGGCCTGCGGGAGTGCGGGGGCACTCCGGGGCACCGCCGCGCGTTCTCCGGAGGAGCTCCGGGGACGACGGCCGGAGTCGGCCCCCGGACCCCTGCCCGGGTCGGCGGTTGCGGGACACTGTTAACGGGGCACATCTACGATCGCAGTGCACAGCAAGCGGCGTGAGGAGAGTGGCGGGCAGTACGGCGGCCACCGGGCAACCCTGTGGTGGGCGACACTCGTCCTCCAGGCAGGAAAGGGGAACCAGCCGATTTCCCGGCGCGTGGATACGATCAGTAAGCAGTATCAGGACGACCCCGAGGAAGACTGAGGAAGGAGGTGCCCCGTGGGAGTACTGAAGCGCTTCGAGCAGCGACTCGAAGGTCTCGTCAACGGCACCTTCGCCAAGGTGTTCAAGTCCGAAGTGCAGCCCGTCGAGATCGCCGGCGCGCTGCAGCGCGAGTGCGACAACAACGCCAGCATCTGGAACCGCGACCGCACGGTCGTCCCCAATGACTTCATCGTCGAGCTGAGCACCCCGGACTACGAGCGGCTGAGCCCGTACAGCGGCCAGCTCGGCGACGAGCTGTCGGGCATGGTCCGTGACTACGCCAAGCAGCAGCGGTACACCTTCATGGGCCCGATCAAGGTCCACCTGGAGAAGGCCGAGGACCTCGACACCGGTCTGTACCGCGTCCGCAGCCGCACCCTCGCCTCCAGCACGTCCCAGGACCGGCCCGGCGGCCAGGCCGCGGCGGCCCGCTCCACCGGCGGTCCGCCCCAGGCGGGCGGCCATGTGGCCCCGCCCATGCCGTCGTCCCCGCCGCCCGGCGCGGCGCCCGCGCCCCGTACGGGAGCGCCCGGTGCCGGGCCGCAGCCCTACGCCCAGACCCGGCGCTGGATCGAGATCAACGGCACCCGCCACCAGATCTCGCGCCCGACCCTCGTGCTGGGCCGCAGCACCGATGCCGACGTGCGGATCGACGACCCGGGAGTCTCCCGGCGGCACTGCGAGATCCGGGTCGGCACGCCTCCCACGGTCCAGGATCTGGGTTCCACCAACGGCATCGTGGTGGACGGGCAGCACACCACCCGCGCTAGTCTCCGCGACGGCTCGCGGATCGTCGTGGGCAGTACCACCATCGTTTACCGGCAAGCCGAAGGGTGAAGCGGGGGCAATGTCAGAGCTGACCCTCACGGTCATGCGGTTGGGTTTCCTCGCCGTACTGTGGCTGTTCGTCATCGTGGCCGTCCAGGTCATCCGCAGCGATCTGTTCGGCACGCGCGTCACACAGCGCGGTGCCGCCCGGCGCGGCGGCCCGGAACCGCGCACCCAGCGGCAGACCGCCGCTCCCCAGCAGCAGCGCCGCCAGGAGTCCGGCGGCCGCGGCGGGAACCGGCAGCGGCGCGGGTCCCCCACCAAGCTGGTGGTCTCCGAAGGCACGCTGGCCGGTACGACCGTCGCCCTGCAGGGCCAGACGATCACGCTGGGGCGGGCGCACGACTCCACCATCGTGCTGGACGACGACTACGCGTCCAGCAGGCATGCCAGGATCTACCCGGACCGTGACGGCCAGTGGATCGTCGAGGACCTCGGTTCCACGAACGGCACGTACCTTGACCGGACCCGACTGACGACCGCGACTCCGATTCCCCTGGGAGCCCCGATCCGCATCGGCAAGACCGTCATCGAGCTGCGGAAGTAGTACGACATGAGCGAGCGGAGCGAGCGAGCCGTAACGGTCCACTCGACGGACCCGGGCGTGCTCCCGACCGGAGGGTGGGCAGTGTGGCTCGACGAGACCGGCTGTACCCCGAGCCGACGGGTGAGGTGCGCATGAGTCTGTCCCTGCGCTTCGCCGCCGGATCGCACAAGGGCATGATCCGCGAGGGCAACGAGGACTCCGGCTACGCCGGGCCGCGGCTGCTCGCCATCGCGGACGGCATGGGCGGCCAGGCCGCCGGCGAGGTCGCCTCCTCCGAGGTGATCTCCACGCTCGTCCAGCTCGACGACGACGTCCCCGGTTCGGACATCCTCACCTCGCTGGGCACCGCCGTGCAGCGCGCCAACGACCAGCTGCGGATGATGGTCGAGGAGGACCCCCAGCTGGAGGGCATGGGGACGACCCTGACCGCGCTGCTGTGGACGGGCCAGCGGCTCGGCCTGGTGCACGTCGGCGACTCCCGGGCGTATCTGCTGCGGGACGGGGTGCTGACCCAGATCACGCAGGACCACACCTGGGTGCAGCGGCTGGTCGACGAGGGCCGGATCACCGAGGAGGAGGCCACCACCCATCCGCAGCGGTCGCTGCTGATGCGGGCGCTGGGCAGCGGCGACCACGTCGAGCCGGACCTGTCGATCCGCGAGGTGCGGGCCGGGGACCGGTATCTGATCTGCTCGGACGGGCTGTCCGGAGTGGTCAGCCACCAAACGCTGGAAGAGACCCTGGCCGGCTACCAGGGTCCGCACGAGACGATCCAGGAACTGATCCAGCTCGCGCTGCGCGGCGGCGGTCCGGACAACATCACCTGCATCGTCGCCGACGTCCTGGACGTGGACGGCAACGAGGCGGCGGCCGGGCAGTTCAACGACACCCCGGTCGTCGTCGGCGCGGTCGCCGAGAACCAGCACCAGCTGAACGACCCCAGCACGCTCCAGACGCCGGCGGCGCGCGCCGCCGAGCTGGGCCGCCGGGACTCCCAGCACACTCCGGGGGGCGCCTTCGGGCCGCCCGGAAGCGGGGGCCCGGAGGTCGGCGGGATGCCGCAGGGCTCGTTCGGGGCGTTCACGGACGAGGACTTCCTCAAGCCGCGGCGGCGCGGCAAGTGGCTGAAGGCGTCGCTGATCACGGTGCTGGCGCTGGGTGTGATCGGCGGCGGGCTGTACGCGGGCTACCAGTGGACGCAGACGCAGTACTTCGTCGGTGCCAAGGACGACCATGTCGCGCTGTACCGCGGCATCAGCCAGGACCTGGCCTGGATCAAGCTGAACTCGGTCGACGAGGACCACCCCGAGATCGAACTCAAGTACCTGCCGGTGTACCAGCGCAACCAGGTCAAGGAGACCATCGCGGTCGACAACCGCAACCAGGCCGGCGAGAAGGTCACCGAGCTCGGCAAGCAGGCGCACGCCTGCCAGGCCAAGGAGCAGCGGGAGGCCGCCGAGCGCGCGGCCGCGGCCGCCAAGGGCAAGGGCGGCCAGGCCGGCAAGCCCGGTACGCCCACCGCCGGCGCCAAGCCCGGTACGGCCGACGGAAGCGGCGTGGCCGGCACACTGTCCGCGGCGGCCGGCACCACCCCCACGCCCACCCCCGGTCAGACTCCGTCCGAGGAGCAGCAGAAGCTGGAGAAGAATTGCAGCACCCAGCAGTGAGGGCGTAGGGGTCGGAGGTTTTATGAGCAGTACGACGACCACGACGACCGTGGGTACGTTCGCCGCGCCGAGCCGCCGCAACACCGAGCTGGCCCTGCTGGTCTTCGCGGTGCTGATCCCGGTGTTCGCCTATGTCAACGTCGGTCTGGCGAAGGACGGTTCGGTGCCCGCGGGGGCGCTGGGCTACACGCTGGGGCTGGGGCTGCTGGCGGGGGTCACGCATCTCGTGGTGCGCAAGTGGGCGCCGTACGCGGATCCGTTGATGCTGCCCGTCGCGACACTGCTGAACGGTCTGGGGCTGGTGTTCATCTGGCGGCTCGACCAGGAGCCGAAGATCAGCACGCCGCAGCTGGGCGGTGCCATGGCGCCGGGGCAGCTGATGTGGTCGACGCTGGGCGTCGCGCTCTTCCTGGGTGTGCTGGTCTTCCTCAAGGACCACCGTGTGCTGCAGCGCTACACCTACATCTCGATGGTGGTGGCGCTGGTCCTGCTGATCGCCCCGATCTTCTTCCCGGCCCGTTTCGGCGCGCGCATCTGGATCACGATCCCGGGTGTCGGTTCGCTGCAGCCCGGCGAGTTCGCGAAGATCATCATCGCGATCTTCTTCGCGGGCTATCTGATGGTGAAGCGGGACGCGCTGGCGCTGGCCAGCCGCCGCTTCATGGGCCTGTACCTCCCCCGTGGCCGGGACCTCGGCCCGATCCTGGTGATCTGGGCGCTGAGCCTGATGATCCTGGTCTTCGAGACCGACCTGGGCACCTCGCTGCTCTTCTTCGGCCTCTTCGTGGTCATGCTGTACGTCGCCACCGAGCGCACCAGCTGGATCGTCTTCGGTCTGCTGCTGAGCGCCGGCGGCGCGGTCGCGGTGGCCACCTTCGAATCCCATGTCCAGGTGCGCGTCCACAACTGGCTCAACCCGCTGGAGCTGCAGAACGGCGGTGTGACGGAGACCGCGCAGTCGATGTACTCCTTCGGCTCCGGCGGCCTGATGGGGTCCGGCCTGGGACAGGGCTACTCGCGGCTCATCGGCGGCATCGCCCCGAAGAGCGACTACATCCTCGCCACCGTCGGCGAGGAGATCGGCCTGGCCGGTCTGATGGCGATCCTGCTGCTGTACGGCCTGCTCATCGAGCGCGGCATCCGTACGGCGCTGGCCGCCCGCGACCCGTTCGGCAAGCTGCTGGCGGTCGGTCTCTCCGGCGCCTTCGCGCTGCAGGTCTTCGTCGTCGCCGGCGGTGTGACGGGCCTGATCCCGCTGACCGGCATGACGATGCCGTTCCTGGCACAGGGCGGTTCGTCCGTGATCGCCAACTGGGCGCTGGTGGGCATCCTGCTGCGGATCAGTGACACCGCGCGCCGTCCCGCCCCTGCTCCCGCCCCGTCCACCGACGCCGAGATGACCCAGGTGGTCCGACCGTGAACAAGCCACTGCGACGGGTCGCGGTCTTCTGCGGCCTGCTCGTCCTCGCCCTGCTCGTCCGCGTGAACTGGGTGCAGTTCGTCGAGAGCGACCAGCTCAAGAACGATCCGCACAACCGCCGGGTGGCGATCGAGCGCTACAGCACGCCGCGCGGCAACATCATCGTCGACGGCAAGGCCGTCACCGGCTCGGTGACCACCGACACCGGCGACTTCAAGTACAAGCGCACGTACAAGAACGGCAAGATGTGGGCCCCGGTGACGGGCTACGCGTCGCAGGCGTTCGACTCCAACCAGCTGGAGAAGCTGAACGACGCGATCCTGACCGGCAGCGACGACCGGCTCTTCTTCAGCCGCACGGTGGACATGTTCACCGGCGGCAAGCAGAAGGGCGGGAACGTGGTGACCACCCTGGACGCCAAGGCGCAGAAGGCGGCGTTCGACGGGCTCGGGGACAAGAAGGGCGCGGTGGTCGCGCTCAACCCGGAGACCGGGGCGATCCTGGCGCTGGCCAGCACGCCGTCGTACGACCCGTCGACGTTCGCGGGGATGACGGACAAGGACGCCGCCGCGTACAACGCGTTGCAGAAGAAGAACGACCCCGACGACCCGATGCTGAACCGGGCGTTGCGGCAGACCTACCCGCCGGGCTCCACGTTCAAGGTGGTCACGGCCGCCGCGGCGCTGGAGAACGGCCTGTACACCGATGTCGACGCCAAGACCAACTCGCCGGTGCCGTACATCCTGCCGGACACCGCGCACCAGCCGCTGAACAACGAGGGCAGCATCGCCTGCGAGAACGTGTCGCTGCGGGAGGCCCTGCGGCTCTCCTGCAACACCGTCTTCGGCAAGGTCAGCGCGGACCTCGGCAACGCGAAGATGAAGGCCGAGGCGGAGAAGTTCGGCTTCAACAACGCGCGGATCGACACTCCGGTGCGGGCCGCGGAGAGCGTCTTCCCCAAGGACAACCGGCCGCAGAACGCGATGGCCGGCATCGGGCAGGCGTCGAACCGCGCCACGCCGCTGCAGATGGCGATGGTCGCGTCGGCGGTCGCCAACGGCGGCAAGCTGATGAAGCCGTACATGGTCGAGCAGCTGGTGGCGCCGAACCTCAACGTGGTGCAGCAGCACACGCCGCAGGAGATGAGCCGGCCGCTGAGCCCGGAGAACGCCCAGAAGCTCCAGAGCATGATGGAGACCGTGGTCAAGGAGGGCACGGGCACCAGCGCGCAGATCGACGGCGCGACGGTGGGCGGCAAGACCGGTACCGCGCAGCACGGCGAGAACAACAAGGACAATCCGTACGCCTGGTTCATCTCGTACGCGAAGACCGGCAAGGGCACGCCGGTCGCGGTGGCGGTGGTGATCGAGGGGTCGGACACCCTGCGCGGCGACATCGCCGGCGGCAAGCTCGCCGCTCCGATCGCGAAGGGCGTGATGGAGGCGGTCATCGAAGGCGAGAAGTGACGCGGGTCATGGCGATACCGGTCACGTATCAGGTTGCGGCTCCGGTCCGGTGCGACACGACGTGCCGGGTACGGTATGCCCGGACAGCACACCGCCGGACCACACACGGGTGCGGTCGGGACTGACGGAGAGGGCTGGAGAAGCTTATGGAAGAGCCGCGTCGCCTCGGCGGCCGGTACGAGCTGGGCTCGGTGCTCGGCCGTGGTGGCATGGCGGAGGTCTACCTCGCGCATGACACCCGCCTGGGCCGCACCGTGGCGGTGAAGACCCTGCGGGCTGACCTCGCCCGCGATCCGTCCTTCCAGGCCCGGTTCCGCCGTGAGGCCCAGTCGGCCGCCTCGCTGAACCACCCGTCGATCGTCGCGGTCTACGACACCGGTGAGGACTACGTCGACGGGGTGTCGATCCCGTACATCGTCATGGAGTACGTGGACGGTTCCACGCTCCGTGAGCTGCTGCACTCCGGGCGGAAGCTGCTGCCCGAGCGGTCGCTGGAGATGACGATCGGGGTGCTCCAGGCCCTGGAGTACTCGCACCGCGCCGGGATCGTGCACCGCGACATCAAGCCGGCCAACGTGATGCTGACCCGTACCGGCCAGGTCAAGGTGATGGACTTCGGCATCGCCCGGGCCATGGGCGATGCCGGGATGACCATGACGCAGACCGCCGCGGTGATCGGTACGGCGCAGTACCTGTCGCCGGAGCAGGCCAAGGGCGAGCAGGTCGACGCCCGCTCCGACCTGTACTCGACGGGCTGTCTGCTCTATGAGCTGCTGACGGTGCGGCCGCCGTTCGTCGGGGACTCCCCGGTCGCGGTGGCCTACCAGCACGTGCGGGAGGAACCGCAGCCGCCGAGCACCTTCGATCCGGAGATCTCCCCGGAGATGGACGCGATCGTCCTGAAGGCGCTGGTCAAGGACCCGGACTACCGCTATCAGTCGGCGGACGAGATGCGGGCCGACATCGAGGCCGCGCTGGACGGCCAGCCGGTCGCGGCGACCGCCGCGCTGGGCGCGGTCGGCTACGGCGAGCAGGACCAGCCGACGACGATGCTGCGGGCGCAGAAGGATCCGGGCGGCCCGCAGACGGCGATGCTGCCGCCGATGAACCCGGACGACGGCGGCTACGGCTACGAGGAGCGCGGCGACCGGCGGCGCGGCGGCCAGAAGAAGAGCAACGTCTCGACGATCCTGCTGGTGCTGGCGGCGGTCCTGGTCCTGGTCGGTGCGATCTTCATCGGCAAGGCGATGTTCAGCGGCGGCAACAAGAGCAACTCCATCACGGTGCCCAACCTCGTCGGCAAGTCGCTGCAAGAGGCGAAGTCCTACGGCGAGAACAGCTCCTTCAAGGTCGTCAAGGACGGCAGCAAGCAGTGTGACAACGCCAAGAAGGGGCAGATCACCGAGCAGGACCCGGCGGACGGCGCCCAGCTCGACAAGGGCGGCACGGTCAAGGTCACGATGTGCTCGGGTGCGGTGACGGTGGCCGTGCCCGACGTGCAGGGCATGCAGTTCGACGCCGCGCAGCAGGAGCTCAACAGCAAGGGCTTCAAGAACGTCACCAAGACGGAGAAGGAGTCCGACCGGACGCCGGGCGTCGTCATGGGTCAGGACCCCAAGGCACAGTCCCAGGCTGGCAAGGACACCCAGATCACGCTGACGGTGGCCAAGGCGGCGCCGAAGGCGACCGTTCCGGACGTCACGGGTCAGGACTTCAACACGGCGAAGAAGCAGCTGGAGGACCAGGGCTTCCACGTCAACCCGGCCTATCAGAACGTGACCGACCCGTCGCAGAACGGCAAGGTCGTCTCGCAGTCCCCTCAGGGGAACCAGCAGGTGGACCAGAACTCGACGATCACGCTGACGGTCGGCAAGGCCGCGCAGGCGCAGGTGCCGGTGGTGATGGGCAAGAAGGTGAAGGACGCCAAGCAGATCCTGCAGCAGGCCGGCTTCACCCACATCCAGTTCGCCAACGGCAGTTCGCAGGACGACAACGCCATGGTCACGGCCCAGGACCCGCAGCCGGGTACCCAGGGTGACCCCGCGTCGACCACCGTGAACCTGACCACCATGGGTGGCGACAACGGCGACAACGGCGGCGGCATCTTCGGCGGGCCGTTCGGCTGGGGGAAGAAGCACTAGCGCAGGCACGGCCCCGTATGACGGAGCCCCGGCGGCCCTTGGAGGGCGGCCGGGGCTTTGCCTTTGGCGAGGTCGCAGACAACTGGCCCAGTCTGCGTGAGCGGTGACAGGCATCATGAAAATTAGAGCACAATAAGGGCAGAATCGCATATATCACCCACAGGGATTCGATGCAGTGAAGCATTCAAGCCAATTCGAACGATTGACTTGCGAACTCTTGTTTGAGTTGACAGCATCTCGGACTATCCAGCGACAGCAGCCCGGACAACCGGGAAGCATTTGGAAATCCAGGAGAGAAAATGACTTCCGTAAAGAAAATGTCAGCTATTGGGGCATGCATGGCGGCGATATTCGCAATGCCGATAATCGGGACTCCCGCACGCGCAGCTAGCTCATGCGATTCCCCCTTGTGTACTTGGAGTCGACCCAACTACCAGGGCCAGCTATTGACTTCTGGAGGAATATACAGCGTCTGCTACCACGACCTAACGATCGGGTCCGCGAAGATAACAAATGGAAAGTGGTATGTGTTCTACTCTGGCCCTAACTGCACAGGGAAAAAATTTGCCATGACGCGAAACATGTCCGATGGAACAAGCCACGGATGGACACCACATAGCTACAAACTGCAGAACTCCTAGGAGTACCGCATGCCCCTTGCCCTTGTCACGCGTTTCGTTGAACCCCGTTGACCTGGCATAGACCTCAATATCTCTTATAAACAGCAACGGGATACACCCACCATAGAGATACCGACAACCTCAGTAACGGGGACAGTGGGGAAGGGGTAGTCCCGCCCTTCCCCAGTGAGCCCGGGAAGGGCGGAACCAGTTTCCCTCACCGCGCGGGCGGGCCTGGCGTGGCATCCTTCAAGGGAGCAATCGGGATGCCCCGTTACTTTCTTCGTGGCCCTGAAACGGGGCTCCTCGCCTCCGGGCCCGGCATGACTATTGCCCCCCTGCTCAGGGCTTGGACGGTGGAGGAAGTCGGATGCGGGCGGGGCACTGACCCCTCGGCCGCTATCGTCACCCGCAGCGGCTGATCAGTCCCAGTGTGCTGAGGTCGCTGACCTGGCCGACGCACCGTACGCAGCGATTGCTGTCCGAGACTCCAAGGACCCGCACAGCCCCACATTGGCTTTCTCCCCCGGCGGCTGGTCTGCATTTGTATCCGCCGTCAGGTGTGAGGAGTTCTCTGTATAAGCCAATCCGCAAGTCCCTCGGATCACCGCCCTCCATCGCACCACGGTGGGGCCGACGGCGCGTCCACGTTCGGCAACTCTCTGGCCTGGAGGCTGCATGCATCTCATTGCATTGCAGCGATGTCCCGGCGGCGCTTAAAGGGCGCACCGGAGTTTTTGGTGTACCGGCACGAGCTCGATACGGAAGAAACAGGGCCTGACGGTTGGCCTAGCGGAGTTCTTCGGGCGGCGTGCGGTTCGCGTCGACCTTTTCGGTGCGTTCCAGTTCACCCCAGACGATGTAGCGGTACTCCGAGGTGAAGACGGGGGTGCAGGTGGTGAGGGTGATGTAGCGGCCGGCCTTGTGCTTGCCGGATTCGGCCGGGATCTTTTCGAGGACGTTGACGTTGTACTTCGAGGTCTCCGGCAGCGTCGCGTAGACCTTGTAGACGTACCAGGTGTCCTTGGTCTCGAAGACGATCGGGTCGCCGACCTTGAGCTTGTCGATGTTGTGGAACTTCGCGCCGTGGCCGTCGCGGTGTGCGGCGAGGGTGAAGTTGCCCTGCGGGTCCTGCGGGAGGCCGGACTTGACGGGCTTGGTGTAGTAGCCCGCCACCCCCTCGTTGAGGATGTCGCTGTCGGTGCCCTTCTTGACCAGCACCTCGCCGTTGTTCATCGCCGGGACGTGCAGGAAGCCGATGCCGTCCTTGGTGTCCAGCTCCCCCGGTCCCTTGGGTCCCGGTGGTGTCGCCGCCCAGTGCTTGCGGATCTGGTCGCTCTGCTTGTGCGACTCGCGGTCGGCGAGGACGTTGGTCCACCACAGCGAGTAGACGACGAACAGACCCATGACCAGGCCGGTCGTGATGAGGAGTTCACCGATGACACTGACGACGGAGGCGAAGGTGCGCCACCCTCGGCGCGGCTCCGGTGACATCGCGGGCCGGTCGAGTTCCTCGTCGATACCGCTGGCAGTCACCGCGTAGCTCCACTTCAGTCGTCCGCTCAGCCGGCGAGCGCTTCCGGTTTGCCCTTGCTCCGCGGCCGCTCGTCGACCATCTTGCCCCAGACGATCAGCCGATAGGTACTGGTGAACTCGGGGGTGCAGGTGGTCAGGGTGATGTAGCGCCCCGGCCTGGTGAATCCCGAGCCGGGCGGCACCGTGGTGATCACGCTGGTGTTGCTGGGCGAGGTCTGCGGAAGGACGCTCTCCATCTCGTAGGTGTAGTAGGCGCTCTGCGTCTCCACGACGATCTTGTCGCCCTTGGTGAGGCGGTTGATGTACCGGAACGGCTCGCCGTGGGTGTTGCGGTGCGCGGCTACGGCGAAGTTGCCGGTCTTGTCCCAGGGCATCGCGGTCTTGATGCCGCTGGCGGCGCCGTAGTGGCCGATCATGCCGTGGTCGAGGACGGAGTGCTTGTCGATGCCTTCGGCGATCGGGGCCTTCACATCCAGCTTGGGGATGTACATGATGCCGAAGCGCTCGCCCTCGGCGAGATTCTTCTTCTCTCCGCCGCCCTTGTCCCACTGCTGCTGGAGGTTCTTGGTGGCGCCGCCGGCCTCCTCGTCGGCCATGACGTTGGTCCACCACAGCTGGTAGGTGACGAAGAGGAGCATCAACACGCCGAGGGTGATGAACACTTCGCCCAGTGCGCGGCTGGCGATCAGGCCGGGGCTGTCCTTGGCGGCGCGCTGGGCCCGGCGGGCCTCGACGCGGGTCAGGGGGGCCTCGGGCGCCTCGGCCGACGCAGTGGAGGCCGAGGGCGAGGCGCCGCGGGAGCCGTGGCGGCCGTGGCGGCCTCCTCGTTTGGCGGCGGCCTGGGCGGCCTTGCGGCGGGCCGCGCGGCCGCCCGTCGCCGGAAGCGTCGTGGTTTCACGTGAAACGGCGGTGGCGGCATCGGTTTCACGTGAAACGGTGCCGCGGGTTTCACGTGAAACGGTGTCCCCGCCGTGCTGTTCGGCCTGGCGCAGCGCCATGGTCTCGTTGTCCGAACGCGACGGAGTCTCGGCCGGCCCGGAGCGGGCGGGCCGAACGGACCGCGGCGGCAGCAGTGGCTGGATCGTGGGGAGGGGCGCGGTGAGGGCCTCCGAGACGCCGTGCGGGCCGGGTATGCGATCGGCGGGCGGGGCGTATCTGCCGTGTCCGAGGCCGCCGTTCACCTGGCTGTAGGCGTCGGTCTCGGGGGTGTGGGCACGGGCCGGCCGGGGCGGGGGCACCGCGTCCTCGGGGTCGGGCTTGCGGTGCCGGGCCGGGCGCCGCTGCGGGGTGTGCGGCGCGGGGCGGGGGGACGCCGAGGGGTCCTGGCGGGGCCGGAACCACGGCGAGCCCTCGGCCATGACTCCTCCGCCGGTGCGGACGGTCGGAGCTTCCTGCGGGTGGGGTCCCGGGTGGTGCCCGGGGGCACGGCCGGGCAGGGGGTCGTTGAGCGGGTCGTCGAGCCGCTCAACCGCCGTCTCCAACGCGTCGGACCGGTCGTACGGGGTGCCCGGCTGGTGCGGGGCGTACGGCTGGTCCTCGTACGGCTCGTAGGGCCGTCCGTCGCGCTCGGGGCGCAGCGCGGTCACGCCCCGGCCTTGCCGACCACCGGGGCAAGCCCCGCCGAACGCTCCACCGCTTCCTTGTCACCGCACTCCACCAGCCAGTTGGCCAGCATTCTGTGTCCCCATTCCGTCAGGACCGACTCGGGGTGGAACTGCACACCCTCGACGGGGAGTTCGCGGTGCCGCAGGCCCATGATGATCCGGCCGCCGGGGGCGTCGTCGGCCTCCGTCCAGGCGGTGACGGCCAGTTCGTCGGGGACGGTGTCCGGTTCGACGGCCAGGGAGTGGTAGCGGGTGGCGGTGAACGGCGAGGGCAGTCCGGCGAAGACGCCGGCGCCTTCGTGGAGGACGGGCGAGGTCTTGCCGTGCAGCAGCTCGGGGGCCCGGTCCACCACCCCGCCGTAGGCGACCGCCATCGACTGCAGGCCCAGGCAGACGCCGAACACCGGGACGCCGGTGGCGGCGCAGTGCCGGACCATGTCGACGCAGACACCGGCCTGCTCGGGCGTACCGGGGCCCGGGGAGAGCAGCACGCCGTCGAAGTCGTCCTGCGCGTGGCGGGGGGCGACCTCGTCGTTGCGCAGCACCTCGCAGGTGGCACCGAGTTGGTAGAGGTACTGGACGAGGTTGAAGACAAAGCTGTCGTAGTTGTCGACGACAAGAATCCGCGCGGTCATCGGGTGGCTGCCATCCCTTGGTCGACAGTGACGTCATTGAAGGGGAGCAGGGGCTCCGCCCACGGAAAGACCCACTGGAAGAGCACGAAGACCACCGCCAGGGCGAGCACCACGGAAATCAGCGCCTTCACCCACGTGTTGCCCGGCAGATGCCGCCAGATCCAGCCGTACATGCTGTCGCTGTCCCCTTGCCGATGCCGTTGACGATGTCGATTGCGACACCAGAGTAAGGGGAGAGGCCGTGGGCAGGTGGGTCAGCCGGTCAAAGCCGAGGGCCTTCCTTGTGTGACGGGTTGGGTGGAATCGAGGTGTGCCCAGGCGATCAGCCGGTGGCTGTGGCCCCACTCCGGTTCGCAGGTGGTCAGGGTCAGATAGCGGCCGGGGCCGGTGAAGCCGGATTCCCGCGGTACGGGGTCGATCACGCCGATGTCGGTGGGGAGCGTGGTGAAGGGCCGGTTGTCGATGCGGTAGGTGAACCACGTGGTGCCGTCGGTGAGGACGACGGCGTCCCCGGGGCGCAGGCGGGGGAAGTCCTTGAAGGGGTCGCCGTAGGTGCGGCGGTGGCCGGCCACGGCGAAGTTGCCGGTCGCGCCGAGGCGGGCGGTGCGGTCGTAGTGGCCCAGGCCGCGCTGGAGGACGTCGGTGCCGGTGCCCTCCAGGACGGGCTTGGCCCAGTCCGGGCCGAAGCGGGGGATGTACATCACGGCGAAGGAGCGGCCCGGCTCGTAGCGGCCGGGCGGGGCGGCGGGTGTCGGCGCGGGGGTGCCGGGGGCCGGGGTGCCGGCGGCGACCGGGCCGGTGGACCACTGCTGCTGGAGCCGGTCGATCTCGCCGTCCATCGCGCTGTCCGCCCGGACGCCGGTCCAGTAGAGGAGGTAGACCACGAAGAGGACGATCAGGGTGCCGGCCGTGAGGCAGATCTCGCTGGCCGTCCGTACGATCCACCGCACCGTCATCGGGCCGCCCCTCCCCGCCGGCCCGCGGCGCGCGGGCTACGGCTGCACAGGCTGTGCGTAGTGGAGATCCACTGTGCCGGAGTAGCCGGGAAGAGTCACCGTCTCGTGCTGGTCGACTTTCCAGCCGAGGCCGTAGGCGTTGACGTACTGGAGGTAGTTCTGGATGGCGGGGGAGGCGGTGAGCGCGCGGTTGAGCGCATCGCGGTCGCCGACCGCGGTGATCTTGTAGGGCGGGGAGTAGACCTGGCCCTGGAGGATCAGGGTGTTGCCGACGCAGCGGACCGCGCTGGTGGAGATCAGCCGCTGGTCCATGATCTTGATCCCCTTGGCCCCGCCGTTCCACAGGGCGTTCACCACGGCCTGGAGGTCCTGCTGGTGGATGACGAGGTCGTTGGGCTGGGGTTCGGGGATGCCGGGGATCTTGGCGGTGGCGTTCGGCGGGGCGTCGGTGAGGGTGACCGTCAGGCCGGGGCCGGACAGCGGCTTGGTGCCGGCGTTCTGCTCCAGTGCCTTGAGCCTGGCCTCCGCCGCGCCGGAGGGGCTGGTGTCGCGGCGGGCCAGGGCGTCGACCTCCGCGCGCAGGCCGGCCATCCGCTCGTCCTGGACGCCGTTCTTGTGGCTGCGTTCCTGGATGAGGTCGGACAGCCGCAGCATCGAGTCGTCCGAGCGGAGGTTGGTGCCGCGGGCGGTGTCGAAGCTGAGCCAGAACATCAGGCCGGCGAGGGCGAAGACGAGGAGGGTGAGGAGCCGGACGGGCCGCAGTCGGAGGCGGGAAGGGCGCCCGGGGGAGCCGGCGGAAGTGCTCAACGTACCCTTACTCCTTACGACGCCGCGGAAGCACTACGCTAACGGACGCCCGGGAAGGAAAACCGTTCCCCTCGTGTCCGTACCCTGGTTGCCGTCCCGTAGCGCCCCGCGCGGCGGGGGAAACCGCCCGCTCGCCGTGGAGAGCGGGGGAGCAGCACATCGACAGGAGAGTTCCTCGTGCCGAAGTCACGGATCCGTAAGAAGGACGACTTCACGCCGCCGCCGGCGAAGTCCACCAACCTGAAGATGAACGCGGGCCGTGGCTGGGTCGCGCCGCTGATGCTGGCGATGTTCGTGATCGGGTTGGCCTGGATCGTGCTGTTCTACGTGTCCGAGGGCGACCTGCCGATCAAGGCGATGGGCAACTGGAACATCGTGTGCGGCTTCGGCTTCATCGCGGTGGGGTTCGGCGTCTCCACGCAGTGGAAGTAGCGCGGGACGCGGCCCCGAAGGCGGCGCAAGCCCTGCCCAAGGCCATCCACACAGTTATCCACAGCCGGGGAAAACTTCAGAAGATCTGTGGATAACCCTCGGGAGGTTGACGCCGGTGTGACCGGCGGTACCCCCTGGTACAGGGCCTCCGAACCGTCCCTTCCTGCGGAAACACCACCCTGCACGGCGCCCGCACAGGCGTCCGCACAGCATGCACAAGATCCTTCACGGACTGTGGACAACGTGCGCGCCGAGGGCCTCAGCCGGTCAGTTGAAGGGTCCGTACCCACACCGTCGCGACGATCGCCAACAGGACCAGCACGCACGTCCCGACGTGCACCAGCGTCCGGCGGTCGCGCGGCGCGTGCACCATCCCGAACGCCACCGCGGCACCCACGACCAGGCCGCCGACGTGCGCCTGCCAGGCGATATTCGGCCACAGGAACGTGAAGGCCAGGTTGAGGGCGAGCAGGATGAACACCGGCTTCATGTCGTAGCGCAGCCGGCGCATCAGCACCGCCGTCGCGCCCATCAGCCCGAAGATCGCGCCGGACGCGCCGAGCGAGGGCTGGTTCTGCGCGGCGAGCAAGTAGGACAGGGCGCTGCCGCCCAGGCCCGCGAGCAGGTAGAGCACGGTGAAGCGGAGCCGGCCGAGCGCCGCCTCCATGGGCGGACCCAGCCACCACAGCGAGAGCAGGTTGAAGCCGATGTGCGCGATCTCCTGGTGCACGAAGACCGCGGTCAGCAGGCGGTACCACTCGCCATGGGCGACGCCGACGAGTTCGTAGCGGCTGGGGTCGACGGCCAGGCCGATCAGGTCGAGCCGGTCGGCGAGCACGCCGTGGGTCGCGGTGACCGCGATGAAGACGGCGATGTTGAGGCCCAGCAGGATCTTGGTGATCAGCCGGGGGTCGGTGGCGAGGGTGCCGCCCGCTATCGTGCGCGGCGCGCTGGCCTGCGGGGCGGGGCCGCTACCGCCGCCGGTGCGGACGCAGTCCGGGCACTGGAAGCCGACCGAGGCGCTGATCATGCACTCCGGGCAGATCGGCCGGTCGCAGCGGGTGCAGCGGACGCCGGTCGGGCGGTCCGGGTGGCTCCGGCAGACGGGCAGGCCGTCATGGCCGTGCGCCTGCTGCGGCTCCTGCGGGCTGCCTGCCTGGTCCATCGGTCCCCTAAAAAGTCCTCGTTCCCACCGGCCACCGCCCCACGACGAGCTTCGCGCCCCGCCCTCCCGTCGCCCGGCCACCGCCCCACGACGAGCTTCGCGCCCCGTCTCTATCATCTACGACCGGACGGGGCGCGATGGTTCCCCGGAGCGGGCCGGGGAACGCGACCCGGGTCAGCGGGTCTCGATCACCACGGACTCGATGACGACGTCCTGGACGGGACGGTCGGTGCGCGGGTTGGTCTGGGTCTCCGCGATGGCGTCCACGACCTTCTTGCTGGCCTCGTCGGTGACCTCACCGAAGATGGTGTGCTTGCCGGTCAGCCAGGCCGTCGGGGCGACGGTGATGAAGAACTGCGAGCCGTTGGTGCCCGGGCCGGCGTTGGCCATGGCCAGGAGGTACGGCTTGTTGAACGCCAGGTCCGGGTGGAACTCGTCGGCGAACTTGTATCCGGGGCCACCCGTGCCGTTGCCCAGCGGGTCACCGCCCTGCAGCATGAAGCCGCTGATCACGCGGTGGAAGACGGTGCCGTCGTAGAGACGGGCAGTGGTCTTCTGACCGGTGTTGGGGTCGACCCACTCCCGCTCGCCGTTGGCGAGCTCGACGAAGTTCTTGACCGTCTTCGGGGCGTGGTTCGGCAGAAGCCGGAGTTCGATGTCGCCCTGGTTGGTCTTCAGGGTGGCGTAGAGCTGCTCAGCCACGATCTACCTTCCATAAGTCTTCACTGACGGTCCCCGATCCTCGCATGAAGCGGCCACCGGGCGCCGGGCCGCCACCTCTTCTTACGGTTCGTACTGAATTATTGCGCGTGATGCGGCACCGCATGGCATGGTCGTCACAAGACTCCGGAAAGTCCCCAATGACCCGGATGCCCGCTCGCACATGCCGTGCGGGCAGGGAGCGGGCATGCTCGTCAATCGGGTGGACAGGCGACTCAGCAGAGGTGGGGGAGCAGCCCCCAGACCCGGACCCCACCGAGGAGGAGGATCCCCGTGACCCGCAAGGACAGCGTGCGCGCCGCGACCCATTCCGCCAAGGACGGCGTGCGGCACGCAGCGGAGGTGGTGGCTCCCTACGCCGGTACGGCCAAGGACACCGCTGTCCACTACTCCCACGAGGCGCGCGCCCGGCTTGCCCCCAAGGTCGCCGAGGCCGCCCACCAGGCCCGTGCCCAGTACGACACCCGTCTGCACCCACGGATCGAGCACGCCCGCGGCGCACTGCCGCCCAAGGTGGACGCGGTGGCGACCCGGGCCGCCCGCCGCACCCGCAAGGCCGCCCGGCAGGCCGCCGACTACACCGCCCCGCGTCTGGAGAACGCGGTGGTCAGCGCCCGGGCGGCGGCCGAGCCGGTGCGCGAGGAGGCGCTGGCCCGGGGCGCCGCGGCGCTGGCAGTGCTGCGCGGGCAGGTGACGGCCGAGGAGATCGAGAAGCTGCACAAGAAGCAGTGCCGCCGGGCGGCGTGCGGCAGGGCTGCCCGGCGGCTGGCGCTGCTGGGCGTCGTGGTGGCCGGCGCGGTCGCCGCCTGGAAGTGGTGGGACAAGCAGGCCAACCCGGACTGGCTGGTCGAGCCGCCGGCGCCCACCGAGGTCGGCGACCGCGGGCACCTGAGCGCCGTCGACGGCAACCAGGGCACCCCGCTCGACCCCGAGGTCCAGGCCGAGCAGGCCGACTCCGACAAGCGGCGCGGCGGCGGCCACGGCGCCTGAACCCGCCGACGTACCACCGATGGGCCGCGCACCACAGGGGCGCGGCCCGGGGCCCGGTCAGGACACCCCTGACCGGGTCTCCTCCCCCGCCAGCGGGTCGGCGCGGCGGGCCAGGTCGAGGAGGGCGTGCAGGGACCGTTCGGCGAGGCCGAGGCGGGGGCGCCACTGGGCGACGATGCTGACCGGGCGGATCGGCTCGACGAGCCGGAGGGTGACGAGGTCGCCCTGCTCCAGCTCCCGGGCGACCGCCAGCGACGGCAGCAGCGTGATGCCGTGGCCGTGCGCGGTCAGCCGGAGCAGCGCCGACAGCGAGCCGGTGACCTGCGCCGTGTGCGCACCGGCGAGCAGGTCCCGGCCCAGCCGGTCCACCAGCATCTGGGAGGTGCAGCCCCGTTCGGCGACCAGGAACACACAGTCCAGGAGCCGATCCGGCGTCACCCGCTCCTCTTTGGCCAGCGGGTGGCCGGGGCCCGCCACGAGGACCGTGCGGTCCTGGCCGACCACGGTGTGCGGGCCGAGCGCCCGCCCCCCGTTGTCGTACTGGAACGCCACGTCCAACTCGCCCGCGCCGAAGGCCCGTTGCACGTGGGCGCGGTTGCCGACCGTCAGCTCGACCTCGGCGCCGGTGCCGGGCCCGGCCGCGCCGTACTCCAGGGCCGCCAGCACCTCCGGCATCCAGCCGTGCGCCAGCGACTCCTGGGCGCCGATCCGCAGCCGGGGGCGGTCGCCGCGGGCGGCCCGGCGCATCCGCTCCTCCAGCTCCAGGGCCTCGCGGGCGTGCGGCAGCAGCCGGCGGCCGGCGTCGGTCAGCGTGGCGCCGGTGCCGGCGCGCACCAGGACCGCCGTGTCCAGCTCCGCCTCCAGCCGCTTGAGCTGGGCGCTCACGCTGGACTGGGCGTAGCCCAACTCCTGGGCGGCGGCGGAGATTCCGCCGTGGTCGGCGACGGCGACGAAGGCGCGAAGGTAGCGGGAGTCCACGCCCCAAGGATGCCACCGGGCATCGGAGTTTCCGATGGGGATATCGGAAGTGCGGCGTCGCCGGCCGGGCCGCTTCCGCGCGACCGTGCTGCCATGACCACCGACACCGTCGCGCCGGCCGCCGGCGCCACCTCGCCGGCACCCACCCGGTCCCGGCTCGCGTTCGCCGGGATCGCCGCCGGCAATCTGCTCGTCCTCCTGGACACCACCATCCTCAACGTCGCCCTGCCCGACCTGCGGCGCTCCCTGCACCCGGCCGCCACCGCGCTGCCCTGGGCGGTCGACGCCTACACGGTGGTCTTCGCCGGACTGCTGCTGGCCGCCGGGGTGTTCGCCGACCGGTGGGGCGCCCGCCGGATGTACACCTGGTCGCTGGTCGGCTTCACGGTGCTGTCCGTGCTCTGCGCCGCGGCGCCCGGCGCGGGCCCGCTGATCGCCGGGCGGGCGCTGCTGGGTGCGGCCGGCGCCGGTCTGGTGCCCGCTTCGCTGGCGCTGCTGATCGCCCTCCACCCCGACCCGGCGCGGCGCACCCGGGCGATCGGCGCCTGGGCCGCGCTGAGCGGGCTGGGCGCGGCGGCCGGCCCGGTGCTGGGCGGCGCTCTGGTCGAACTCGGCGGCTGGCGGCTGGTGTTCCTGGTGAACCCGCCGATCGCGCTGGCCGCGCTGCTGCTCGCCCGCCGGCTCCCGGCGCCGCCCGCGCGGGCCGCCGGCGCCGCGCCGCGCACCCTGGACCGGGCCGGGCTGCTGCTGTCCACCGGTGCGCTCGGCGCCCTCACCTTCGGCCTGGTCGAGGCGGGTATCGAGGGCTGGTCCGCGCCGTCCGCCTGGGCGCCGGTCGCGGCCGCGGTGCTCGCCCTCGCCGCGCTGGCCGCCGTGGAGCGCCGGGCCGCGGCGCCCGTACTGCCGCCGGCGCTGCTCGCCCTCCCCCGGGTCCGGGCCGCCCTGCTGGCCGCGGCGGTGTCCTGCTTCGCCTACTTCGGCGGGATGTACCTGCTCGCCCTGTGGCTGCAGCGCACCTACGCGCTCGCGCCGCTCGCCGCCGGGCTGGCCTCGCTGCCGCTCACCTTCCCGGTGTGCGTGATGCCGTTCTTCACCGGGCGGCTGGTGGCCCGGCACGGCGCCCGCCCGGTGCTGCTGGCCGGGATGACGGCCACCGCGCTGGCCGGGGCGCTGCTGCTGTTCGCCGGCGGCCGGCCGCCGCTGCCGCTGCTCCTGGTGGCCGAGCTGGCGCTGGCCGCCGCGGGCACCCTGTCCATCCCCGGTGCGGCCGCCGCGATGGCCGTCGCCGCGCCGCCGGAGCTGGCCGCCACCGCGCAGGGCGCCCTCAACGGGATCCGGCAGGCCGGCTCGGCACTCGGGGTCGCCGTGCTGGGCACCCTGGGCGGGCTGCCGCACGCGGGCGGGGGGCTGCTCGCCGCCGGGCTCGTCGCCGTCGTACTGATCTTCCGCGCGGGCGCCACGGGCCGCGGGTGACGGCGGCGGCCGGTGCGGCTCGGCGGCCCGGCGACGGCCCCGGTCCGCCCACGGCGGCACACAAAAGACCCCTCCGTCTGCGTTCTCGCAGGTCGGAGGGGTTTGGGGTGGAGCCTAGGGGAGTCGAACCCCTGACATCTGCCATGCAAAGACAGCGCTCTACCAACTGAGCTAAGGCCCCTTCGCCGAACAGGGTACCCGGTGTCGGGGTGCTTTCCCGACCGGGTATCGCCGCGCACCGTCGCTCTCCGTAGGATGCTTCGCGAGATTCGCGGCAGCGAAGCGCGATCGGGGATACAGGGGAGACGGCATGGATGCAGCACAGCAGGAAGCCACCGCGCGGGCCCGGGAGCTCCAGCGCAGTTGGTACGGGGAACCTCTGGGCGCGCTGTTCCGCCGTCTCATCGACGACCTCGGGCTGAACCAGGCCCGGCTGGCCGCGGTGCTCGGTCTGTCCGCGCCGATGTTGTCCCAGCTGATGAGCGGGCAGCGCGCGAAGATAGGCAACCCGGCCGTGGTGCAGCGGGTGCAGGCGCTCCAGGAGCTGGCCGGTCAGGTCGCCGACGGCAGGGTCAGCGCCGCCGAGGCCACCGACCGGATGGAGGAGATCAAGAAGACGGCGGGCGGGTCGGTGCTGAACAACACCGCCCAGACCACGTCGTCGACGGGCGCCACCACCGTGCGCCGGGTGGTGCGGGAGATCCAGTCGCTGCTGCGGTCGGTCTCCGACGCCGGCGACATCATCGACGCGGCGAACAGCCTCACCGCCACCCATCCCGAACTGGCGGAGTTCCTCCGGGTCTACGGTGCCGGCCGTACCGCCGACGCGGTCGCCCACTACGAGGCGCACCAGAGCTAGGGCCCCTGGACCGGGCAAGCGCGGGCGGCCGCCGCGGAGTTGGCCGCCGGAGTCGGGATCCAGCAGCGGACGGGGCGCAATGGGTGAGATCTTCGCCGGTCGGTACGAGCTCGTGGACCCGATCGGTCGGGGCGGGGTGGGCGCGGTCTGGCGCGCCTGGGACCAGCGGCGCCGCCGCTATGTGGCGGCCAAGGTGCTCCAGCAGAGCGACGCGCACACCCTGTTGCGCTTCGTCCGGGAACAGGCGCTGCGGATCGACCATCCGCACGTCCTGGCCCCGGCGAGCTGGGCCGCGGACGACGACAAGGTGCTGTTCACCATGGATCTGGTGCACGGCGGTTCGCTGGCCCATCTGATCGGTGACTACGGCCCGTTGCCGCCGCGGATGGTGTGCACGCTGATGGACCAGCTGCTGGCCGGGCTGACCGCGGTGCACGCCGAGGGCGTGGTGCACCGGGACATCAAGCCGGCGAACCTCCTGCTGGAGGCCACCGGCACCGGCCGTCCGCACCTGCGGCTGTCCGACTTCGGCATCGCGATGCGCAAGGGCGAGCCGCGGCTGACCGAGGCCAACTACGTGGTGGGGACGCCGGGTTACTTCGCTCCGGAGCAGATGCTGGGCGCCGAGCCGGACTTCCCGGCGGACCTGTTCGCGGCCGGGCTGGTCGCGCTCTGCCTGCTCACCGGCGCCAAGCCGGACACCGAGGCACTGGTCCGGCGGTTCATGGACAGCGGCGGCATACCGAACGCGCCCGAGGACGTGCCGGAGCCGCTGTGGCAGGTGCTGGCATCGCTGCTGCACCCGGATCCGGACGCCCGGTTCAGGACCGCGACGGGGGCGCGGAAGGCGCTGCTGGCGGCGGCCGAGCTGTTGCCGGAGACGACGCTCGAGGACGAGGTCATCGAGGTCTTCGACCACATCGGGCCGCTACCGGCCGGGTTCGGGCCGGACGGGCCGCTGCGCCCCGCGCCGGGCGGGGACGCCACCGACGGCTCCGACGCCACCGACGGCACCACGATGACCGGCGCCGGGGCCGCGGGGAGCCCGGGCGCGTCCCCGTCGACCACCGGAAGCTTCCATCTCGCGCCGCCGGAGCCGTCCGTCCCACCGCCGCCGAGCGCCCCGCCGCCACCGCCCCCGGCCCCGCCGGCCACCGCGCCGCCACGGGCCACTCCGCCGCGCGGTACCGTCCCGGCCCCGCCGACCACCCCGCCCCGGACCCCGCCGCCGGCCCCGGCCGTCGCCCCCTCCCCCGCGCCGATGCCGCGCTACGAGCCGACGGCGGCCCGCCCGGAGGCGTCCGCGACCCGCCCGTACACCACCGGGCAGCCGCCGCTGACCGGGCAGCAGCCCCCGACCGGCGGCGCCGAGGTGCCGGCGGTGCCGCCCCCGCCCCCGGCCGCGGTCGTACGGAGGCCGGGCCCGCCGCCGAAGGTCGCCGTTCCGGTCCTGATCGTGGCGCTGGTGTGCATCGCGATCGGGGTGTGGGCGCTGTTCGCCGGCTGACCGGATGTGCCGGGGCGGCCGACCCACCGGACCGCCCCGCGCACTCACCTCGCGCCGCTGCCGCCCCCCGCACGGCCCGGCCGCGGCCGCCGGGGCAGGACGTACGCCGCGCCCAGCCCGGCCAGCAGCAGAACGCCCAGCACGCCCACCGAGACGCCGGTGACCCGGAGCCCGGACCAGCGTCCGCCGCCCGCCGCACCGGTGGCGTCGGGGCCCGAACCGCCGTCGGACGCCTGACCCTTGGCGATCGCGGCCCCGGCCTCCGGGCCGGCCTTCGCCCGGCCCAGGACGGCGACCCGCAGCACCACGCCGATCCGCGGGTTCTCCGCGACCTGGGCGGCGCGGGCGCCGAGCGAGACCGCGATGTAGAAGTCGCCGTCGACGTGGACGGGGATGACGTTGGGACGGGTCTCGTAGCGGTTGGTCCAGGAGACCGGCACCGTCCCCATGCTCAGCTTGGCCGACCGCCCGGTGTAGGGCACCTGGGGGTTGAAGACGCCGGTGCCGCTGCCGACCGGTGCCCGGTAGGGCGTGTAGACCTGGGTGCTGCCGAACGAGACGGGCGCACCGCCGCGCGTCCGCGGTTCGTCGGCGAACTCCACGTCGTAGCGGAGCTGTTGGCCCCAGCCGACCGGCACCTTGTACCAGAGCGTCTGCGCGGGGAGGATCTGGTCGCGCCAGACGCCCGGGCCCAGCGGGCTGGCGTCGTTGAAGCCGGTGCCGCCGGTGACGGCCTTGGGCGGGGTGTCGGGCAGCGTGGCGTCCTTGCCGCCGGCGCCGTACTGCGGTGACGGCTGCGCGGCAGTGACGCCCTTCGCCAGCGGATGTTCCACGTGAAACGTCAGCTCCACCGGCCAGCGCGCGGCGTCCGAGCCGGTGTCCGCGTGGCGTTCGACGACCAGCCAGTACCGGCCCGCCTTGTCGCAGGTCCCGGTGCCGTTCCGGGTCGGGATGCGGCTGACGCCGGAGGTCAGCGGTGTGGCGCCCTCCCGCTGGCCGAACAGCGCGGTGGACGAGGCACAGCTGCTGTCCGTGCCGTGGGCGATCTGGGTGCGCAGGGTGTCGAGGTAGTCGATCGGTGCGCCGGACGGCGGCACCATGGTCGCCGAGAAGTCGGCCACCGACTCCGCGTCGAGGTCGACGGCGTAATACCGCTTCTCGTTGGGGCCGATGCTGTCGAGATACTGCCCGGGGGCGACGACCGGGGCGCCCTGGCGGCCGTCGGTGCCATGGACCTGTGTGCCCCGGAACCGGTAGCCGCCCGCGGCGAGTTGGCCGGCACGCTGCAGCTGGCGGGAGAGCGCCCCGGCGTCCGGGGCGTCGTAGTACTGGCCGTTGCCGGACTTGGCGACGCACTCCAGCTGGGAGCGGGCGCTGCCGGCCGCCTGGAAGCCGACGACGTCGATGTGCAGATCGCTGCCGGACGCGGCGAGTTGGGAGGCGACCTGGCACGGCTGCGGGGTCCGGCAGGTGTCCGTGCCGTCGGAGACCAGCAGGATGGTGCGCTTGCCGACGCCGCCGGCCGCCGGCTCGGGGAGGTCCTGCGCGGCCTTGCTCAGGGAGAGCCCGATGGGGGCGTCTCCCTTGGGGCGCACGCCCGCGACGGCCCGCTTCAGGCCGTCCCGGTCCAGCGGGGCGACGGGCCGGGCGAGCCGGGTGTCGTCGCAGCCCTTGGGCTTGTCCGCGCCGTAGACCCGCAGGCCGGTGGGGTAGCCCTCGGGCAGGGCGTCGACGAGGGAGCCGACGGCTCTGCGGGCGGCGGCGAAGGGGGTGCCTCCTGCTCGAACGGAGTTGAGAGCTTGGGGGAGGGGGCCGCCGGCCCCGTCGCTCCCGGCCATCGAGCCGGAGGAGTCGAGGACCATCACCAGTCCGCTGCCCCCGGGGGCCGGTGCCGCCCGCGGCGCGGCCACCGAGGGGAGCGCCGCGGCGACCGGGAGCGCCGCCGCGGCCAGGGCCAGCAACGCCGTTCCCCATGTTCTCCACGTCGTCCGAGCGGGGCGTTTCCCCAGCGCCACCGTCCTCGTGCGTGGTGGTCGTGCCATGTCTCGTCCCCCTCGCGTCCGCAGGTCAGGCCCGGACATCGACTTCACGGCCAGCGACTTTGCCGCTGCAACCCATCAATGTGCGATAGCAAATCCAGGGGCCCGTGTTCCCGCCCCCGGTACGTACGAAACCCCGGTCGCCCTTGGGGCAACCGGGGTCCATACGAACTGTGCTGTGCGTGTGGTCTCACACACCCGAACCTGCGGGCACGGAGTCGGTCGCCTCCGTCCACAGATCCTGCTCGGCGCGATCCGCCTGGATCTGGCGGTACACGAGGAGCCCGCCGATGGCGGCCAGTGCGACCAGGAGAAGCTTCTTCACCGCGCGACCTCGTCTTTCGTTGACGTAGGGGACCCTATGTCGGCCGATGATACACACCGGCCGATACCGATCGGTTATCTAGCCCGTACTCGACAACACCCCGTCCGGAGGTGCCCAAAGGCCCCAACTCCCGCCCCTTCACAACGAATCACGACCGGTGGTGGTTCCCCGCCGGCCGAAAGTCCCCGGGGCGCCGACGAAAGCAGTCGGCCCGGCCGGAGAATTCTCCGGCCGGGCCGACTGTGTGGTGCGGCTACCAGGACTTGAACCTGGGGCCTCTTCCTTATCAGGGAAGCGCTCTAACCGTCTGAGCTATAGCCGCTCGTTCGCTGCACCGAAAGATTAGCGCACTTCAGAGGCGTTCCCAAAATCGGTCCCCCAGGCCCCGGGAACGCCCTCTGCCCTCCCCCTCGAGGAGCGCTCACTCGTCCTCCGCGAGGGTCAGCTCCACACCGCCCACGAAGCCCGCCGACAGGTTGTAGATGAAGGAGCCGAGGGTGGCCAGCGCGGTCGCCAGCACCACGTCGATCACCGCGATGACCGAGGTGAACAGCAGCACCCGCGGCAGCGAGAGGAACGACTGGAGGTCGAAGCCACCGCCCTCGGCGGAGCCGGTCGCCTCGCTGATGGTCTTGCCGACCGTGGAGAAGACGCCCATCGCGTCCATCACCATCCACAGCACCGCCACCGCCACCACCGTGCAGATGCCCAGCGCGATGGACAGCAGGAAGCTCACCTTCATCACCGACCACGGATCGGTGCGCGCCACCCGGAGCCGGGCCTTGCGCGTCCGCGGGGCCGTGCTCGCGCCCGTACGCGGCTTACGCACGGCCTGGGCGGCGCCGGCCCCGCCGTCGTCCGTGCGGTACGCCTGGGGCGGCTGGTAGGGCTGCTGTGCGCCGCCCTGCGGCTTTTCCCGGCCGCCGCCGCGGGCCTGCGGCCCGGGTTGCGGCTGGGGCTGGGGTTGCGGCTGTCGAGTGTTGCTCACGGTTCCCCCCTCATGGGCGCCCTCGTCCCGGGTGCCGTCGGACGCGACGGAGCCACGGGCGCTGCGTTCCTTCTCGGTTGCGGGATCCGTCGGGGAGTCCTGATCGACTCCCGCGTCGCCCGTCGCAGCGCCCGTGGCTCCAGTCACGACCTACTCCTCGTGCTACTCCGCCGCGGGCTGCTCACCCTCGGCTGCGGTGGCCCCGGACTCCTCGGCCGCGCCGGTCTCCTCGGGCTCGTCGGGCCCGTCGACCTCCTCGGCCTCACGGCCGGCCTCGGCGTTCCGCGCGATGCCGACGACGGCATCCCGCTTGCCCAGGTTGATCAGTTGGACGCCCATGGTGTCACGGCCGGTCTCCCGGACCTCGTTGACCCGCGTACGGATCACGCCACCGCCGAGCGTGATCGCGAGGATCTCGTCGGTCTCCTCGACGATCAGCGCGCCGACCAGCGAACCCCGGTCCTCGACGATCTTGGCGGCCTTGATGCCGAGGCCGCCGCGGCCCTGGACGCGGTACTCGTCGACCGCGGTGCGCTTGGCGTAGCCGCCGTCGGTCGCGGTGAAGACGTAGGTGTCCGCCCGGACGACGTTCAGCGAGAGGAGTTCGTCGCCCTCGCGGAAGCTCATGCCCTTCACACCGGAGGTGGCCCGGCCCATCGGGCGGAGCGCCTCGTCGGTCGCGGTGAACCGGATCGACTGCGCCTTCCTGCTGATCAGCAGCAGGTCGTCGGTCTCCGAGACCAGCTCGGCGCCGATCAGCTCGTCGTCCGAGCCGTCCTGCTGCTCGCGCAGGTTGATCGCGATCACACCGCCGGAGCGGGGCGAGTCGTAGTCCTTGAGCGGGGTCTTCTTGACCAGGCCGGCCTTGGTGGCGAGGACGAGGTACGGCGCCGCCTCGTAGTCGCGGATGGCCAGGATCTGCGCGATCTGCTCGTCCGGCTGGAAGGCCAGGAGGTTGGCCACGTGCTGGCCACGGGCGTCCCGTCCGGCGTCGGGGAGCTCGTACGCCTTGGCGCGGTAGACCCGGCCCTTGTTGGTGAAGAACAGCAGCCAGTGGTGGGTGGTGGAGACGAAGAAGTGGTCGACGATGTCGTCTTCCTTGAGCTTGGCGCCCCGCACGCCCTTGCCGCCGCGCTTCTGGGCGCGGTAGTCGTCCGTCTTGGTCCGCTTGATGTAGCCGCCGCGGGTGACGGTGACGACGATGTCCTCCTCCGCGATCAGGTCCTCGATGGACATGTCGCCCTCGAAGGGCACCAGCTGGGTGCGGCGGTCGTCGCCGTACTTCTCGACGATCGCGGCCAGTTCGTCGCTGATGATCTGGCGCTGGCGCTCGGGGGAGGCGAGGATCGCGTTGTACTCGTTGATCTTCCGCTGGAGCTCGTCGTGCTCGGCGGTGATCTTCTGGCGCTCCAGGGCGGCCAGCCGGCGGAGCTGCATCTCCAGGATCGCGTTGGCCTGGATCTCGTCGATCCGCAGCAGGCCCATCAGGCCCTCGCGGGCCACGTCGACCGTCTCGCTGCGCCGGATCAGCGCGATGACCTCGTCGATCGCGTCCAGCGCCTTGAGCAGACCGCGCAGGATGTGGGCGCGCTCCTCGGCCTTGCGCAGCCGGAACTTCGTCCGGCGGACGATGACCTCGACCTGGTGCGTGACCCAGTTCCGGATGAAGGCGTCCAGCGAGAGGGTGCGCGGCACGCCGTCGACCAGCGCGAGCATGTTCGCGCCGAAGTTGGTCTGCAGATCGGTGTGCTTGTAGAGGTTGTTGAGGACGACCTTGGCGACCGCGTCCCGCTTGAGGACGATGACCAGCCGCTGGCCGGTGCGCGAGGAGGTCTCGTCGCGGACGTCCGCGATGCCGCCGATCTTGCCGTCCTTGACCAGGTCGGCGATCTTCTGCGCGAGGTTGTCCGGGTTGACCTGGTAGGGGAGTTCGGTGACCACCAGGCACTGGCGGTTCTGGATCTCCTCGACCTCGACGACCGCGCGCATCGTGATGGAGCCGCGGCCGGTGCGGTACGCCTCCTCGATGCCCTTGCGGCCGACCACCAGCGCGCCGGTGGGGAAGTCGGGGCCCTTGATCCGCTCGATCAGCGCGTCCAGCAGCTCCTCGCTGGACGACTCGGGGTGCGCCAGCGCCCACTGGGCGCCCTCGGCGACCTCGCGGAGGTTGTGCGGCGGGATGTTGGTGGCCATGCCGACCGCGATGCCGGCCGAGCCGTTGATCAGCAGGTTGGGGAAGCGGGCCGGCAGGACCGTCGGCTCCTGGTTGCGGCCGTCGTAGTTGTCCTGGAAGTCGACGGTCTCCTCGTCGATGTCCCGGAGCATCTCCATCGACAGCGGCGCCATCTTGCACTCGGTGTACCGCATGGCCGCGGCCGGGTCGTTGCCCGGGGAGCCGAAGTTGCCGTTGGAGTCGACCAGCGGCATCCGCATCGACCACGGCTGGGCCAGGCGGACCAGCGCGTCGTAGATGGAGGTGTCACCGTGCGGGTGGTAGGTGCCCATGACGTCGCCGACGACGCGGGCGCACTTGTAGAAGCCCTTCTCGGGGCGGTAGCCGCCGTCGTACATCGCGTAGAGCACGCGGCGGTGCACCGGCTTGAGGCCGTCGCGGACGTCGGGCAGCGCACGCGAGACGATGACGGACATCGCGTAGTCGAGGTAGGAGCGCTGCATCTCCGTTTCGAGCCCGACGGGCTCGACGCGCATCCCGACACCTTCGATGGTGGCGGGCGCGCCCTCGGCGGTCACGCCGTCCGGGGTCACAGGGGGGTTCTCGTCGGCCATGGTGGTTCAAAGTCCTTTCGAGCTGCGGCTGTTGTGCGGGCCGACAGGGCTCAGATGTCGAGGAAGCGGACGTCCTTGGCGTTGCGCTGGATGAACGAGCGGCGCGCCTCGACGTCCTCGCCCATGAGGACGGAGAACAGGTCGTCCGCGCGGGCCGCGTCGTCCAGCGAGACCTGGCCGAGCACCCGGTGGTCGGCGTCCATGGTCGTCACGCGCAGCTCCTCGGCGTTCATCTCGCCGAGACCCTTGAACCGCTGGATGGAGTCCTCGCGGATCCGCTTGCCGTTCTGCTTGCCGCGCTCGAGCAGCGCGTCCCGCTCCGGGTCGGAGTAGGCGTACTCGAAGTCGTCCCGACCCCACTTGATCTTGTACAGCGGCGGGCGGGAGAGGTAGACGTGACCGGCCTCGACCAGCGGGCGCATGAAGCGGAAGAGGAAGGTCAGCAGCAGGGTGTTGATGTGCTGGCCGTCGACGTCGGCGTCCGCCATCAAGATGATCTTGTGGTAGCGGAGCTTCTCGATGTCGAAGTCCTCGTGCACGCCGGTGCCGAACGCCGAGATCAGCGCCTGGACCTCGTTGTTCTGCAGGATCTTGTCGACCCGGGCCTTCTCGACGTTGAGGATCTTGCCGCGGATCGGGAGGATCGCCTGGTACTCCGGGTTGCGGCCGGACTTGGCCGAGCCGCCGGCGGAGTCGCCCTCGACGATGAAGATCTCGCACTTGGTGGGGTCGTTGGACTGGCAGTCGCTCAGCTTGCCGGGCAGCGACGCCGTCTCCAGCAGGCCCTTGCGGCGGGTCAGGTCGCGCGCCTTGCGGGCCGCGACCCGGGCGGTGGCCGCCTGGATGCCCTTGCGGACGATGTCCGCGGCCTCGTTGGGGTTGCGGTCCAGCCAGTCGTTGAGGTGCTCGTGGACGACCTTCTGGACGAAGGTCTTGACCTCGGTGTTGCCCAGCTTGGTCTTGGTCTGGCCCTCGAACTGCGGCTCGGAGAGCTTGACCGAGATGATCGCGGTCAGACCCTCGCGGATGTCCTCGCCGGTGAGGTTGTCGTCCTTCTCGCGCAGCAGCTTCTTCTCGCGGGCGTAACGGTTGATCAGACCCGTCAGCGCGGCGCGGAAGCCCTCCTCGTGGGTGCCGCCCTCGTGCGTGTGGATGATGTTCGCGAAGCTGTAGACGCCCTCGCTGTACTGGGTGTTCCACTGCATCGCGAGGTCGAGGGAGAGCATCCGCTCCTTGTCCTCGGCCTCGACGGAGACGACCGTCGGGTGGACCAGCTCGCCCTTGCGGGAGTTGAGGTACTTCACGAAGTCGACGATGCCGCCCTCGTAGTGGTACCGGACCGAGAGCGGCCGGCCGTCCTCGTCCACGTGATCCGGGCGCTCGTCCTTGAGCGAGATGGTCAGCCCCTTGTTGAGGAAGGCCATCTCCTGGAAGCGCCGGGACAGCGTCTCGAAGCTGTAGGTGGTGGTCTCGAAGATCTCCGGGTCGGCCCAGAAGGTCACCGAGGTGCCGGACTCGTCGGTGGCCTCGTGCTTGGCCAGCGGGGCGGTCGGCACACCCTGCTTGTAATCCTGCGTCCAGCGGTGGCCGTCCGTGCGGATCTCGACGGCCACCCGGGTCGACAGGGCGTTGACGACGGAGACACCCACACCGTGCAGACCACCGGAGACCGCGTAACCGCCGCCGCCGAACTTTCCGCCCGCGTGCAGAACCGTCAGCACGACCTCGACGGCCGGCTTGTTCTCGGACGGCACGATGCCGACGGGGATACCGCGGCCGTTGTCCACGACCCGGACACCGCCGTCGGCGAGGATCGTCACCTCGATGGTGTCGGCGTGCCCGGCGAGCGCCTCGTCGACGGAGTTGTCGACGACCTCCTGCACCAGGTGGTGCAGACCGCGCTCGCCCGTGGAGCCGATGTACATACCAGGGCGCTTACGGACCGCGTCCAGGCCCTCGAGGACGGTGATCGCGCTGGCGTCGTACGACTTCTCCGCCGAGGAGTCGCCCACGGCGCCGGCCGAACCCCCCTCTTCGGTAGAAGCCATGTTGTTCTCGTTGAGGTCGCCGGAGTCGGCCACGAAGCGCCCTTTCTGGCACAGCACGAGCCCTTCCGCACCTGTTGCGATCTCCCCGCGAAAGACAGGTGGGAGCGGCTCGTCGTTCGACTTGTTCCGCGAGTGGGCGGGATTGTCACCAGTCTACCGGTAGCGCCGACACTCATGGGGGTTTGCAGGCGCCTGAGTCGTCATGTGCCGCCCTGAACTGACGTCCGCCGACTCCCCATATGCGAGACGGGTCCTCAGGACGCTCACGCGGGCACTCAGCGCTTCGAGATGTCAACCGGCGGCGACCATGGCTGGAGTCTCATACGTCACACGGGTTTACAGGGCTCGTACAAGAGTGCGCTGTTTCACGTGAAACGGCCTGTGACCGGCCAAGACAGCACGAGGGGGCGGTGTTTCACGTGAAACACCGCCCCCTCCACAGCGCCACCCCGTCACGGTGGAGTGGTCAGCCGTAGGTGTCGCCGGGCCCTTTGCTGCCCGGCGCGCGCAGCGGTCCGTACCGGCGGCCGGTGCCGCCCGGCCCCAGGACCTTGATCAGCTTGACCGTGCCATGGCCCAGATCGGCGTTGAGCCGGGACACCAGCTGCGGCGCCAGCAGCCGCAGCTGCGTCGCCCAGGCCGTCGAGTCGCACTGGACCGTCAGCACCCGGGCGTCCTCGTCGTACCGCTGCGGCTCGCAGTGCTGGGCCACCTCGGGACCCACCATCTGCGGCCAGCGGCCCATCACTCCGCCGACCGCCGCCGGCGTCTCCCAGCCGCGCTCGGTGATCAGACGGTTGATCGCGGCGCCCAGCGGCAGCGGGTCCCGGCCGTCCGCCCGCGCGCCCGAGCGCAGCCCTCCGCGCCGGGCCTGCTTCTTCTGCTGCGCGGCGGCGCCCCGGGCGCGGGCCTGCTCCTTGGCGGCCACCAGCGCCTGGCGGGCCAGGTCCACACCCGACAGCTCCGGGGTCCTGGGCCGCTCCGGCTGCGGTTCGGTCACCGCTCCACCCTCTCCACCGCGCCGCCGGAGACCGCGTACCGCGCTCCGACCAGAACTCCCGGCACATCGTCGTCCACGGCCGCCGTCACCAGGACCTGCTCGCCCGGCGCCACCAGCTCCGCCAGCCGCTCCCGGCGCCGGGTGTCCAGCTCGGCGAAGACGTCGTCGAGGACCAGCACCGGTTCGTTGCCCTCCGCGCGCAACAGCTCGTACGAGGCCAGCCGCAGCGCCAGGGCGTACGACCAGGACTCGCCGTGGCTGGCGTAGCCCTTCGCCGGCAGCTGCCCGAGCTTCAGCAGCAGATCGTCCCGGTGCGGCCCGACCAGCGTCACCCCGCGCTCGATCTCGCTCCGGCGGGCCTCGCCCAGCGCCGCGAGCAGCACGCCGTACAGCTCCTCGCGGTTCCCGGCGGCCGCCGCCTCGCCCGCGGAGCCGCGGTACTCCAGCCCCAACGGCCCGCCGCCCGGCGCCAGCTGCTCGTACGCCTTGTCCGCCAGCGGCCGCAGCACGGCGATCAAGTCGAGCCGCTGGGCGAGGAGTTCGGCGCCGGCGCGGGCCAGGTGCTGGTCCCACACGTCCAGCGTCGACAGGTCCATCTGCCGCCCGCCGTGCCGCCGGGCCAGCGCCGCCGTCTTCAGCAGGGTGTTGCGCTGCTTGAGGACGCGGTCGTAGTCCGAGCGGACCCCGGCCATCCGGGGCGAGCGGGCGGTGATCAGCTCGTCGAGGAAGCGCCGGCGCTCGCCGGGATCGCCCTTGACCAGCGCCAGGTCCTCCGGCGCGAACAGCACCGTCCGCACGATCCCCAGCACGTCACGCGGTCTGACCTGCGACGATCTGTTGATCCTGGCGCGGTTCGCCTTGCCGGGGTTGAGCTCCAGCTCCACCAGCTGCTGGCGCTCGCCCTGGACGACGGCGGCCCGGACAATCGCGCGGTCCGCGCCCATCCGCACCAGCGGAGCATCCGAGGAGACCCGGTGACTGCCGAGCGTGGCGAGATACCCCACCGCCTCGACCAGATTCGTCTTGCCCTGCCCGTTGGGCCCCACGAACGCCGTGACGCCCGGGTCGAGCGGGACCTCGACCCGGGCGTACGAGCGGAAGTCGGCAAGCGACAGGTGCGATACGTGCATGGCTACGCGCCGACCTCCCCCGGCTGCTACAGCTGGTTGTACTTACTTCTTGCTCTCGACCGCGTGGCCACCGAACTGGTTGCGCAGCGCGGCGATCATCTTCATCTGCGGGGAGTCGTCCTGGCGGGACGCGAAGCGCGCGAAGAGCGACGCCGTGATCGCCGGCAGCGGCACGGCGTTGTCGATCGCGGCCTCGACCGTCCAACGGCCCTCGCCGGAGTCCTCGGCGTAGCCCCGCAGCTTGTCCAGGTGCTCGTCCTCGTCGAGGGCGTTGACCGCGAGGTCCAGCAGCCAGGAGCGGATGACCGTGCCCTCCTGCCAGGACCGGAAGACCTCGCGCACGTCGGTGACGGAGTCGACCTTCTCCAGCAGCTCCCAGCCCTCGGCGTACGCCTGCATCATCGCGTACTCGATGCCGTTGTGGACCATCTTCGCGAAGTGGCCCGCGCCCACCTTGCCGGCGTGCACGGAGCCGAACTCACCCTCGGGCTTGAGGGCGTCGAAGATCGGCTGCACCTTGGCGACGTCGTCCTTGTCGCCGCCGTACATCAGCGCGTAGCCGTTCTCCAGGCCCCAGACGCCGCCGGAGACGCCGCAGTCCACGAAGCCGATGCCCTTGGCGGCAAGCTCCTCGGCGTGCTTCTCATCCTCGGTCCAGCGGGAGTTGCCGCCGTCCACGACGAGGTCGCCGGGCGAGAGCAGCTCGGCCAGCTCGTCGATCGTCGACTGGGTGGCGGCACCGGCCGGGACCATGACCCAGACCACCCGCGGGCCCTGGAGCCTGTCCACAAGCTCCTTGAGGCTGCCCACATCGGCCAGGTCGGGGTTGCGGTCGTATCCGATGACGGTGTGGCCGGCGCGGCGAATGCGCTCGCGCATGTTGCCGCCCATCTTGCCGAGACCGACGAGACCGAGCTCCATCAGAGACCCTCTTTGCACGTAGTCGTTGCTGTTCGTACCCGAGTCCGAGCCTACGCCCGAGGGCCTGTGCACAGCTGTGGGCTCAGCCGCTCATCGGGGCCCGTCAGCCGGTCGCCGCAAGGGCCCCGGCGACGGCCGGGGCCCGGTCGGTACGACAGCCGTCCGCCGGCGTCAGCCCGACAGACGCACGGGCATGATCAGGTACTTGTAGGCGTCGTCGGCCTCGGCGTCCTTGGCCGGGCGGCCACTGAGCAGCGCGGGCTTGGTCGAGGTCGTGAACGACAGCTGGGCCACCGGGGAGTCGATCGCCGACAGGCCCTCCAGCAGGAAGCCGGGGTTGAAGGCGATCGAGATGTCGTCGCCGTCCAGATCGGCGTCGACCCTTTCCACAGCCTGTGCATCGTCGCTGGAGCCGGCCTCCAGGATCAGCACGCCCTGCTCGAAGCTCAGCCGCACCGGAGTGTTGCGCTCGGCGACCAGCGCCACGCGCTTGACGGCCTCGACGAACGGGGCGGTCTCGATCACCGCGACGGAGTTGAACTCGGTCGGGAAGAGCGTCCGGTACTTCGGCAGGTCGCCCTCGAGCAGTCGGGTCGTGGTCCGCCGGCCGGCGCCCTCGAAACCGATCAGGCCCTCGCCCTGGCCGGAGCCGGACAGCGCCAGAGTGACGGTGTCGCCGCTGCTCAGGGACTTGGCGGTGTCCAGCAGCGTCTTGGCGGGGACCAGGGCGACGGCGGAGGCGTCCGGGCTCTCCGGCTTCCACAGGAACTCGCGGACCGCGAAGCGGTAGCGGTCGGTCGACGCCAGGGTGACGGTGTCACCCTCGATCTCGATCCGCACACCGGTGAGCACCGGGAGCGTGTCGTCACGGCCGGCGGCGATGGCCACCTGGGCGGCGGCCGCGGCGAAGACCTCACCGGAGACGGTGCCGGTGGCGGTGGGCATCGCCGGCAGGGACGGGTACTCCTCCACAGGCAGGGTGTGGAGGGTGAAGCGGGAGGAGCCGCACACCACGGTCACTCGTACACCGTCGGTGGAAATCTCCACCGGGCGGTTGGGGAGGGCCCGGCAGATGTCGGCGAGCAGCCGGCCGGAGACGAGGACGGTGCCCTCTTCCTCCACCTCCGCGTCCACCGAGACCCGGGCCGAGACCTCGTAGTCGAAGCCGGAGAGGCTCAGTGCGCCGTCGTCGGCCTTCAGCAGGAGGCCCGCGAGGACGGGCACCGGCGGACGGGCCGGGAGGCTCTTGGCCGCCCAGGCCACTGCCTCCGCGAGTACATCGCGCTCCACCCGGATCTTCACCGGAAACCGCCTCCTGCTGTTGCTGGCTCTCGCCCTGCTGGCTCTTCGTCGTCGGCTGAGTTGCCGGAGACCAGTCTGACGCACGCCACCGACAGTCGGTGCGGCTCGGGGTCAAGTCGGGCCGACCGGAGCGAAGCGCTCCGGAGCCCGGTTGTGCACAGGGCCCGATTCCGAACGAATTCCCCGGTAGATATCCGTGGTCGTAGTAGTAGGCCCTGTGGAAACCGTGGACAACTGACTTTGCGCAGGTCAGCGCCGATTTTTTGTCCACCGCGCCTGTGGGTGGAAGCCGTGGATAAACGGCCTCGACTGTGGACCGGGAGAAGTTCTGCACACCCCATGCACAGGGCGGAGGCACTTCTCCCCAGTGCCGTCCCCAGGTTTACCCACGTTCCCCACAGCCCAACCCACCACCTTGGTGTGACCGCTTTCACTCGGCGTGGTGAGAGGTGGTGTCGCGTTGCCGAACAGTGGACAGCGGTGTGGAGAAGCCGGCGATCACTGGGGACAACAGGCTCCAACCTGTGGGTGGCCGGTGGACAAGTCATCGACACGTCTGTGGACGAGTCCGTTGTCCACAGGCTGTGGATTGCGGTTGGCCACAAATCCACACGCGGTTGACCTCGTCCGATGGCCCGTCAGCACACCGGCCTGTGGATCTCACAGGGATAACTTTCCCCTCCCCAGGTTGTGGACGGAAGATTCTTGCCCAATCTGTGGAGAGAGGCCGTGACCTCGCCGGGAATCGAACAGAGCCGCCGTCCTCCACAGGTTTGGGACGACGGCGGACGGTGCACACGACCCGCGACCGGCCGCCGCACCGGCCGGGAAAGCCGCTCCGCGAGCCCCGCCGGCGTGCCGCACAGCGGTTCCGGGAGCGCTCCGCGGCCGAGAACGACGAAGGGCGCCCCGGGAGCGGGTCCCGGGGCGCCCTGATGGCGTGCCGGCCGGCGGCGGGCCGCCTCAGCCGTTCTTGATGCGGTTGGTCAGCTCGGTGACCTGGTTGTAGATGGAGCGCCGCTCGGCCATCAGCGCGCGGATCTTGCGATCGGCGTGCATCACGGTCGTGTGGTCGCGGCCGCCGAACTGCGCGCCGATCTTCGGCAGCGAGAGGTCGGTGAGCTCCCGGCACAGGTACATCGCGATCTGGCGGGCCGTCACCAGCACCCGACTGCGCGAGGAGCCGCACAGGTCGTCCACGGTCAGCCCGAAGTAGTCGGCGGTCGAGGCCATGATCGCGGTCGCGGTGATCTCCGGCGCGGTGTCCTCGCCCCCCGGGATCAGGTCCTTCAGCACGATCTCGGTGAGCCCGAGGTCCACCGGCTGCCGGTTGAGCGACGCGAACGCGGTGACCCGGATCAGCGCGCCCTCCAGCTCGCGGATGTTGCGCGAGATCCGGGACGCGATGAACTCCAGCACCTCCGGCGGTGCGTTCAGCTGCTCCTGCACCGCCTTCTTGCGGAGGATCGCGATCCGGGTCTCCAGCTCCGGCGGCTGGACGTCCGTGATCAGGCCCCACTCGAAGCGGTTGCGCAGCCGGTCCTCCAGGGTGACCAGCTGCTTGGGCGGCCGGTCGCTGGAGAGCACGATCTGCTTGTTGGCGTTGTGCAGGGTGTTGAAGGTGTGGAAGAACTCCTCCTGCGTCGACTCCTTGCTCGCCAGGAACTGGATGTCGTCGACGAGCAGGATGTCCATGTCCCGATAGCGCTTGCGGAACGCGTCCGCCTTGCCGTCGCGGATGGAGTTGATGAACTCGTTGGTGAACTCCTCCGAGCTCACGTACCGCACCCGGGTGCCGGGGTAGAGGCTGCGGGCGTAGTGCCCGATCGCGTGCAGCAGGTGGGTCTTGCCCAGGCCCGACTCCCCGTAGATGAACAGGGGGTTGTACGCCTTGGCCGGCGCCTCGGCGACCGCCACCGCCGCGGCGTGCGCGAAGCGGTTGGAGGCACCGATGACGAAGGTGTCGAAGAGGTACTTCGGGTTCAGCCGCGCGGTCGGTTCGCCGGGGCCGGTCGCCGGCGCGGGCTGTGCGGCGAGCGGGCCGGGGGCGCCGCTGGGCGGTGGCGGCGGCGAACCGGGGCCGCCCGGACGACCGCCGGGACCGGGGGGCGGCAGATCGGGGAGCTCGCGGCGCTGCTGCTCATAAGGGGAGCGCGGACCGTCCGAGGGGCGCGGCCCGCCGCGGTCGGGGCCCTGCGCCCGGTAGTCGTTCTGGTGCTGCTGGAGGTGCGGGGACGGCGAGGAGCCGTAGGGCTCGCGCCACTGCTCCGTGGACGTCTCGCGCTCGGGGTAGCCGCCGAGCTGCTGTTGCTGCCAGCCGCCGTACTCCTCGCGCGGGCCGACCGCGTCGGTGCGGGAGTGCTGCGGCCAGGCGCCGGGCTCGTGCCGCGGCTGCGGGTAGTCGGGGTACGCGGGGCGGACGCTGGGCAGGTCGTCGCCCTGGTGCCCGTAGCCCTGGCGGGGGTCGTGCCGCCCGTCGTAGCCGTCGTACGCGTCGTGCTGCGGCGGCTGGTGCTGGTGGTGCTGCTGCGGGGCCGCGGGCTCCTCGGAGGAGTCGTCGACGGTGATCGCGATCCGGATCGGCCGCCCGCACTCATGGCTGAGCGCCTCCCCGATCAACGGCGCGAGCCGGCCTTCGAGCACGCCCTTGGCGAACTCGTTGGGGACGGCGAGCAGCGCGGTGTCCGCGACCAGTGCCAGGGGCTGGGTGCGCTTGAGCCAGTCCTGGTCCTTGGGCTTGAGGCCGTCGGCCTCTGCCCGCAAGAGGTGATCGAGTACACGTGGCCACACTGCGGCAAGATCGGCAGGTACATCAGCCACAGGGCACGCTCTCTCACAGTCCCACGAATGTGTGATTCTCGGGACGGGCGGGAAGGAATTGAAGTTCAGCCACGGTAGTCAGGGCGGGCCTGGGGATTCAAGTTGTTGTCCACAGGCTGTGCATAGTGTGTCCTGGCAAGGGCTCTCCGCACCGTTCGGGAGCTGGTTTGACCGGATGGCGTAGCCCCGCGTACCGTGACCAGGTCGAGTTGTCGATGGCTGCTGCCGCCTGCCTCCGATGGGCAAAGATCGCGCTCTCGTGATCGTGTAGCGGTGCACTCGGGCGTGGCGAGCTACTCGTGGGCGCACGGTGACAGCCAGTCGACGCCCCACACATCTGTCTTTCCGAGACAGCAAGATTTCTGGAGTCCCCGAGTGAGCAAGCGCACCTTCCAGCCGAACAACCGCCGCCGCGCGAAGACCCACGGTTTCCGTCTGCGCATGCGGACCCGTGCCGGCCGCGCGATCCTCGCGTCGCGCCGCAGCAAGGGTCGCGCCCGCCTGTCGGCCTGAGCAGCCCGACCCTAGGTCCATGACGTGCTGCCTACCGCAAATCGGCTGAGGCGGCGCGAGGACTTCGCGACCGCGGTACGCCGGGGACGCAGGGCCGGTCGCCCGCTCCTTGTCGTGCATTGTCGTAGCGGTGCAACGGACCCGCACGCAGCGGGGGAAAGTGTTCCCCCGGCGCGTGCGGGTTTCGTCGTGAGCAAGGCCGTTGGCGCCGCGGTCGTCCGCAACAAGGTCAAGCGGAGACTCCGCCATCTCGTGCGCGATCGGCTGGACCGGCTGCCCGCCGGTAGCCTGGTTGTCGTACGGGCCCTGCCCGGCGCGGGCACGGCGGAGTACGACCAGCTGGCCCGCGACCTGGACGCCGCCTTGGCGCGGCTGCTGGGAGGGGCGCCGAAAGGCTGCAATCCCACCGGGGCGGTGACCGACGGCGGGTGTGCCGCCGGCCCCGGGAAACCCGGACGGGACCCGGGAGGGAGCGCACAGTGAAGTACCCGCTGCTGCTTTTGATCAAGATCTATCAGTGGACCATCAGCCCCTTGCTGGGCCCGGTCTGCAAGTACTACCCGTCGTGTTCGCACTATGGCTACACGGCCATCGACCGGCACGGCGCGGTGAAGGGGACTGCGCTTACCGCCTGGCGCATCCTGCGGTGCAATCCGTGGTCGCTCGGTGGCGTCGACCACGTCCCTCCCCGGAAGCGTCCGGTTTGGCATCAGCGGCTGAGGAGCCGCCTGGGCGGGCCCACCGTCCCTGAGCCTGTCGCCCAGCCCGAGACTCAGCCCAACGCCCAAGGAGCCTGATTCGTGGACACGATCCTCAGTCCCCTTTATTACGCAGTGTCCTGGATCATCGTCCAGTTCCACTCGTTCTTCAGCCTGATCTTCGATCCGAACAGTGGCGCGGCGTGGGGCCTGGCCGTCGTCTCGCTGGTGGTGCTGATCCGCATCTGCCTGATCCCGCTCTTCGTGAAGCAGATCAAGGCGACGCGGAACATGCAGGCGCTCCAGCCGAAGATGAAGGCGATCCAGGAGCGCTACAAGAGCGACAAGCAGCGCCAGTCCGAAGAGATGATGAAGCTCTACAAGGAGTCGGGCACCAACCCGCTCTCGAGCTGTCTCCCGATCCTGGCGCAGTCCCCGTTCTTCATCTCCCTGTACCAGGTCCTCAGCCACATCGCGCAGAACAAGACCGTCGGCTTCATCGACTCGACGCTGCTGGCGAGCGCGCAGAAGGCGCACATCTTCGGTGCGCCGCTCGCGGCGAAGTTCATGGACACCCCGGCGAAGATCCAGAGCCTGGGTGCCTCGGTGACCGACGTCCGCGTCGTCACGGTCATCATGATCGTCCTGATGTCGGCGTCGCAGTTCTACACCCAGCGCCAGCTGATGACGAAGAACGTCGACCTGACGGTGAAGACGCCGTTCATGCAGCAGCAGAAGATGCTGATGTACGTCTTCCCGGTGATGTTCGCCGTCTTCGGCATCAACTTCCCCGTCGGTGTCCTCGTGTACTGGCTGACCACCAACGTGTGGACCATGGGCCAGCAGATGTACGTGATCCGCCGCAACCCGACCCCGGGCAGCAAGGCGTTCACCGAGCGTCAGGAGCGGCTGCGCGCCCAGGGCAAGATCGTCGAAAGCCCCGCCGAGATCGCGGCGAAGAAGGCCGCCGAAGAGGCGCGCCAGAACCGCCAGCAGCCCAAGCGGCAGACGAAGGCCAAGCGCCAGGGCGGCACCCCCGCACCGGCCGGGGCCGCGCAGAACCGCACGCGGGCGAGCTCCTCGGCGTCGCAGAGCACCGACGAGCAGGATGCCCAGGGCAAGGGTGGTACGCCCGCCAAGGACGACGCCGCCTCCGGATCCCGTAACACCAAGTCCGGGCAGCGCAAGGGCCAGCAGCGCCCCAAGCACCCGTCCAAGAAGTAAGAAGGAGTCCTTACGTGACGGACACGACCCCTGGCACCAAGGGCGCCGACACCCTGACCCGCCTGGAGCAGGAAGGCGAGATCGCGGCCGACTACCTCGAAGGTCTGCTGGACATCGCGGACCTCGACGGTGACATCGACATGGACGTCGAGGCGGACCGCGCCTCGGTGTCGATCATCGGTGATTCGACCAGCCGTGATCTGCAGAAGCTGGTCGGCCGGGACGGCGAGGTGCTGGAGGCGCTCCAGGAGCTGACGCGGCTGGCAGTGCACCGTGAGACCGGCGACCGCAGCCGTCTGATGCTGGACATCGCCGGCTTCCGGGCGCGTAAGCGCGAGGAGCTCGCCAAGGTCGGTGCGAGCGCGGCGGAGGAAGCCAAGAGCACCGGTCAGCCGGTGAAGCTCGACCCGATGACGCCGTTCGAGCGCAAGGTCGTGCACGACGCGGTGGCCGAGGCCGGGCTCCGGAGCGAGTCCGAGGGCGAGGAGCCGCAGCGTCGCGTGGTGGTCCTCCCGGCCTGACGCCTCGCGCTCAGTCTTTCTTTGGCCCCGTCTGCTCGCAGGCGGGGCCAAAACTTGTCAGCCTTCTGTGTTATCCCCGGTCGTAGCGCCGGGTTCCCGGCAGGAAAAGCAGTCCAGAGGAAGGGCGGTTCCCGTGACGGAGGCATCAGCGGAGCTCCCTCCCGCGCCGAAAGTGGCGCAGGAGGTTTTCGGCGAGCGCTTTGCGGAGGCCGTGCGGTACGGCGAACTGCTCGCCGACGCGGGCGTGAAGCGCGGGCTCATCGGGCCGCGCGAGGTGCCGCGGCTGTGGGAGCGGCACCTGCTGAACTGCGCGGTGCTCTCCGAGGTCGTCCCAGAGGGCGTCTCGGTGTGCGACGTGGGGTCGGGCGCCGGGCTGCCCGGCATTCCGCTGGCGCTGGTGCGTCCTGATCTCAAGATCACGCTACTGGAACCGCTGTTGCGGCGGACGAACTTCCTCCAGGAGGTCGTCGAACTGCTCGGGCTGGATCATGTCACGGTCGTGCGGGGGCGCGCGGAAGAGGTCATGGGCAAACTTCCGCAGGTGCATGTGGTGACCGCGCGGGCCGTCGCGCCGCTCGACCGGCTGGCCGGCTGGGGGGTTCCGCTGCTGCGCCCCTACGGAGAGATGCTGGCGCTCAAGGGCGACACCGCGGAGGAGGAACTCAAGGCGGCCCGTGCCGCGCTGAGCAAGCTCGGCGTGGTGGACACGTCGGTCCTGCATGTCGGAGAGGGCGTAGTGGATCCGTTGTCGACCGTGGTGCGGGTCGAGGTCGGTGAGAGCCCTGGTGGGGTGCGATTTGCCGCGAAGCGGGCGAAGGCGGCGCGCAGCAGCCGGCCGTCGAGGGGGCGCCGACGCTGAGGCGCTCTGCGGGAGAAATCCGACTCATTTCTCTATAGCGGGCAAAAGAGTCCGCTGAAGAGCGGATAGGGCGAATTCCGCAGGCGCTACAAAAAGCTACAAGACGGAGTGTCGCGTCTTAATCGGACGCGGCGCTGGCATCGTGTTTCACGTGAAACGTCGTTCTCTGCTGCAAGGGATCATCAGCCGCGGTCGTGCGGCTGCCGAGCCGCACGACAGGAAACCCACACGGGTCACGAAAGTATCCACAGATGCGGGTTCATCCACAGGAGAACGGACCTCACTGGTTCGCGATACCGAAAGCATGGCAGGCTCTCACCATTGTGAGCCTGATGTCGAGGAGAGTGAATCCTTGCGGTCCGACGCCAACATCGCGGGACCGATGACCGATCCGGTCCCCGGTCCCCGCAACGAGTCGTTCGGGGACGACGTTTCACGTGAAACGCCGCCCCTGATGGACAACACACCGGTAGGTCGCGCGGCGCAGCTGGCGGTAGGCGCGATGGGCCGCGCAGGTGAGGGGCTGCCCCGTCCTGAAGAGACCCGGGTCATCGTGGTCGCCAATCAGAAGGGCGGGGTCGGCAAGACCACCACCACCGTGAACCTTGCGGCTTCGCTGGCCCTGCACGGAGCCCGGGTGCTGGTGATCGACCTCGACCCGCAGGGCAATGCGTCGACGGCCCTGGGGATCGACCATCACGCCGAAGTGCCGTCCATCTATGACGTGCTGGTCGAGAGCAAGCCACTCTCCGACGTCGTGCAGCCGGTGGTCGAGGTGGAAGGGCTCTTCTGTGCCCCCGCCACCATCGACCTGGCCGGTGCCGAGATCGAGCTGGTCTCACTGGTGGCACGCGAAAGCCGGTTGGACCGCGCCATCCAGGCGTATGAACAGCCGCTGGACTACATCCTCATCGACTGTCCGCCCTCACTCGGCCTGCTGACCGTCAACGCGTTGGTCGCCGGTGCCGAGGTGCTGATCCCGATCCAGTGCGAGTACTACGCGCTGGAGGGTCTGGGGCAGTTGCTGCGGAACGTCGAGCTGGTACGCGGCCATCTCAACCCCAAGCTCCATGTCTCGACGATCCTGCTCACCATGTACGACGGACGTACCCGTCTCGCCTCGCAGGTCGCCGATGAGGTGCGCAGCCACTTCGGCAAGGAAGTGCTCCGGACGAGCATCCCCCGCTCGGTACGCATCTCGGAAGCACCCAGCTATGGCCAGACGGTGCTCACCTATGACCCGGGCTCCAGTGGCGCGCTCTCGTATCTCGAAGCGGCCAGAGAGATTGCGCTGCGGGGGGTTCCGCAGACCGGGGAGCAGGGCCTGAGTGTGAACTACCAAGCACAGCACAGCATCTCGGAGGGGACTCAGTGAGTGAACGACGTAGAGGGCTGGGCCGCGGGCTCGGTGCGCTGATCCCCGCGGCACCGCAGGGCACGGATCCGTCCGCGCCGGCTGTGGGAAGGGGGACGACGTCGCCGTCGTCCGTACCGGTTCTGGCTCCGGACCGAGGAGTGGCGGCCGCCAAGGTGGCTTCGCTGCCGACGCCCAATGTTTCACGTGAAACACCGGGCGAGGCGGAGAGCACCGGTGGAGTCCCGGCGGAGGTGGCCGGTGCCCACTTCGCCGAGGTTCCGCTGGACGCGGTCAGGCCGAACCCGCGGCAGCCGCGAGAGGTCTTCGACGAGGACGCTCTCGCCGAGCTTGTCACCTCTATCAAGGAGGTGGGTCTGCTGCAGCCGGTGGTGCTCCGCCAGACGGCGCCGGAGCGCTATGAGCTCATCATGGGTGAGCGGCGCTGGCGGGCCTGTCGTGAAGCCGGCCTGGAGAAGATTCCCGCGATTGTGCGGGCCACGGAAGACGAGCGACTACTGCTCGACGCGCTCCTGGAGAATCTCCATCGGGCGCAGCTGAACCCGCTGGAAGAGGCCGCTGCCTACGATCAGTTGCTGCAGGACTTCAAGTGCACGCACGACGAGCTGGCCGATCGGATCGGACGTTCGCGTCCCCAGGTCACCAACACGCTGCGGCTGCTGAAGCTCTCACCGTCCGTGCAGAAGCGTGTCGCGGCGGGGGTGCTCTCCGCCGGGCACGCCCGGGCGCTGCTCTCCGTGGAAGACCATGAGGAGCAGGACAACCTGGCGCGCCGGATCGTCGCGGAGGGGCTGTCGGTCCGTTCGGTCGAAGAGATCGTGACGCTCATGGGGGGCGACCTCAAGAGTGCCGGCGCGGCGAAGAAGCCCCGGGCGGGCGCGCGGATCTCCCCCGCGCTCACCGGTCTCGCCTCCCGGCTGTCCGACCGTTTCGAAACCCGGGTGAAGGTCGATCTTGGCCAGAAGAAGGGAAAGATCGTCGTCGAGTTCGCCTCGATGGAAGACCTGGAGCGCATTCTGGGAACCCTGGCTCCGGGTGAGGGCCCCGTCCTGGGAAACACGCCGGACGAGGAGAGCGGCGAAGAAGAGTGAGCTGACGTTTGCGGCTCGTGGGCGAGGCGTGTTCCGGAACTGATACCGGAACACGCCTCGCCCTTTGCTTGCTGGCAGTACCCGCGCCCGTAAAGGGTGGATACGATGCGATCGGGTATGGCACGCATCCACGCGGAGACCTCATCTTGAGGAGAGGGCCATGCGATCAGTGAGCCGCACCGGACTGCTGGCAGCGGGCTTCGGGCTCGCAGCCCTCGGAGGGTTCGTTGGTGGTCTGCTCAGAGAGCAGGCGGCGCTGAGAGCGCTGCGCGGTGCGGCAGGCGAGGGAAGCGAGGACCTGGTTCCATGGGCCGTCGGCTCGTACCGCTCACGCTGGACAACCTTCCGGATCTCCCCAAGCGCTGCCGCTCCTGCGTGTTCTGGGAGCTCGACCCCGTCAGCGGCGAAGCCGCGGTAAAGGCGGGGCGTCCGGAGCTGGAGAAGGAAGCCTGGATCTCGGCGGTCCTGCTGGAGTGGGGATCCTGTGGGCGCGTCGTCTATGTCGATGATGTGCCGGCCGGCTTCGTCATGTACGCCCCGCCGGCGTATGTCCCGCGCTCAACAGCCTTTCCCACCAGTCCGGTGTCGCCGGATGCGGTGCAGTTGCTGACGGCGTGGCTGACTCCTGGCTTCCAGGGACAGGGGCTGGGCCGGGTGATGGTCCAGACGGTGGCGAAGGACCTCATCCAGCGCGGCTTCAAGGCCATTGAGGCGTTCGGTGATGCGCGCTGGACCGAGCCGGCGTGTGTGCTTCCCGCCGATCACCTTCTGGCGGTGGGCTTCAAGACCGTCCGCCCGCATCCACGTTTTCCACGACTGCGGCTTGAACTGCGGACCACGATCTCGTGGAAAGAAGACGTGGAGCTTGCTCTGGACCGTCTGCTCGGAGCCGTTCAGAAGGAGCCCGCGCTCCGACCGTTGTGAGACGGACCGCCGCCATGTTTCACGTGAAACATGGCCGGTGTTTCACGTGAAACAGGCCCGCCCCCACGAAGGGAGCGGGCCCATGTTTCACGTGAAACGTGACGGCGTGCCTCAGGCGAGGAAGTCCGCGAGATCCTTCTCGATGGCGGCCTTCGGCTTGGCACCGACGATGGTCTTCACGACCTCGCCGCCCTTGTAGACGTTCATGGTCGGGATCGACATGACGCCGTACTTGGCGGTGGTCGCAGGGTTCTCGTCGGTGTTCAGCTTCGCAATGACGATCTCGTCGTGCTCGGCAGCAATGGCCTCCAGGGACGGGGCAACCTGACGGCACGGGCCGCACCAGGTGGCCCAGAAGTCCACGAGGACGGGCTTGTCGCTCTTGAGGACGACCTCTTCGAAGTTGTCGTCCGTCACGGTCACCGTGGCGCCGGCCATGGCAATCTCCTTACTGGGGTGGGTCGGGGTGGAAAGCTCAGGTACGCGGGTCAGGCGGAAGGGGTCTTCTCCGGCTCGGCCGTGGCCTCGCCGTCCGAGAGAGCCGCGAGGAACCGCTCGGCGTCGAGGGCGGCGGAGCAGCCCGTGCCGGCAGCGGTGATCGCCTGCCGGTAGGTGTGGTCGACGACGTCGCCGGCGGCGAAGACGCCCGACAGGTTCGTCCGGGTGCTGGGCGCATCGACCTTGAGGTAGCCCTCGTCGTCGAGGTTCAGCTGGCCCTTGAACAGCTCGGTCCGCGGGTCGTGACCGATCGCGATGAAGAGGCCGGTGACCGGAAGCTCGGAGGTCTCGCCCGTCTTGATGTTGCGCAGCGTCAGGCCGGAGAGCTTGTTCTCGCCGTGGATCTCGGCGACCTCGCTGTCCCACACGAACTTGATCTTCGGGTCGGCGAAGGCACGCTCCTGCATCGCCTTGCTGGCGCGCAGGGTGTCACGGCGGTGGACGATCGTGACGGACTTGGCGAAGCGCGAGAGGAAGGTGGCCTCCTCCATCGCGGTGTCGCCGCCGCCGATCACGGCGATGTCCTGGTCCTTGAAGAAGAACCCGTCGCAGGTCGCGCACCAAGAGACGCCACGGCCGGACAGCTCGTCCTCACGCGGCAGGCCGAGCTTGCGGTGCTGGGAGCCCGTGGCGACGATGACGGCCTTGGCGCGGTGCACAGTGCCCGTGGTGTCGGTGACGGTCTTGATCTCCTCGCTGAGGTCGACCGAGACGATGTCATCCGGCAGCAGCTCGGCGCCGAAGCGCTCGGCCTGGGCGCGCATGTTGTCCATCAGGTCCGGGCCCATGATGCCGTCGCGGAAGCCGGGGAAGTTCTCCACATCGGTGGTGTTCATCAGCGCACCGCCGGCGGTGACGGCGCCTTCGAAGACGAGCGGCTTCAGGGACGCGCGGGCGGTGTAGAGCGCTGCGGTGTAGCCCGCGGGCCCGGAGCCGATGATGATCACGTTGCGGACGTCGCTCACGGGTGTCTTCCTTGTCTCTGCCGACGGCTTGCTGGGGTCTCGGAACTCTCACCCCACCCAACGGATCCTACGGGGCGAGCATTCCCGGAATGCCACAGCGGACCTGCCGCCGTTCAGTCTCGCCGGTACGAGTGGGTCAGCAGGACCTTCCCGGGGGCCGGCGGAGCGGCCGAGACGCATGAGGCGGTGACGACGTAGGCGGAGACGCTCTTGGGATCGGACGGGTGAGGCAGCACGACCAGGAACGTGTCCTTGCCCTCATACGTGCGACGGCTGGATGCCAGCGGTGTCTCGGTGCGGCCGATGCCCTGACGCACGCACGACGGGACGGCGTCGGGCTCGCCCCGCAGCGGAGTCTCGGGAGAGCTGCGCGTGCCGATCTCCGGAATGCTGTGCGCCTTCTTCGTGGCGAGCAACTTGTGGACGTCGGATCCAAGCGTCGCGGCGGTCAGGCGCGAAGAGGTGCCCCCGCTCGCAGTAGGGCCGCTGTCCGGCTTGGTGGCCTGTACGCCGCTGGTGCCGGCGCTCTGGAGGAGCAGACTGCCCACTCCGAGGACCGCCGCAGCGGCTGCGGTGCCGAGGAGGATCCGGGGCCACCGCCGAGACCGGATCGGGCGGCCGCCCGGCGACTGACGGCGGGGTCCGGAAGCGCCACGGGCCCGCCCCGCCGGTGAAGCAGACGCCGCACGGTGTGGTGGCTGGATGCTGGTTTCACGTGAAACGGCGGTTGGCCCGGTCGATGTTTCACGTGAAACCGCAGTGGGGCTCGGCGATGTTTCACGTGAAACGCGCGGCCTGCCCTCGGCTGTGGTGGAGTCCAGCAGGGCCTCGGCGGCAAGGGCCGCATCGATGCGTTCCGCGACGTCGGCGGGCATCCGGGCCGGGCCGGGGAGCGTACCGAGGAGCCCGCGGATCTCCTCCAGGGATGCATGGACGTCTTCGCACAGTGCGCAGCCGGCGAGATGATTCCGCAGATCCGCGATACGTGAGGGGGAGAGCAGCCCGTCCGTGAGATCGGAGATCTCGGAAACCTCCGGGTGCTCGCCTGCGCCGGTCGTCGACGTCACGCTCGCCCACCTCCGCCCTTCACGGCACCTGTGCCCTTCGGTCCTGCCGTCGGTGGGACGGATGTCCCCTGCGCCCGGTTCCTTCCCCCGCTCGTGGGATTGCTACCCCCGTCGTCGCCGCGCAGATGGGTGACCAGGGGCAGGAGGCGAGCTCGCCCGCGTGAGCACCGGCTTTTCACCGTGCCGGTCGGGACGTCGAGGATGTCGGCAGCCTCCGCGACGGAGTATCCCTGCATATCGACGAGCACGAGGGCGGCCCGCTGTTCCTCGGGCAGGGTGCGCAGCGCACGGAGTAGTTCCCGGTGCAGGTCCTCGCGCTCGGCCGGGAGCGCAGCGGACTCCTCGGGATCGAGGAGCTGCTCCAGGCGCTCGGTTTCGGCGACCGGAGATGTGCGCCGTGAGGCGGCCTTGCGGGCGCGATCCAGACAGGCATTGACGGTGATGCGGTGCAGCCAGGTCGTCACGGCGGACTGGCCGCGGAAGGAGTGTGCGGCGCGATAAGCGGAGACCAGCGCGTCCTGCACAGCGTCTGCGGCTTCTTCGCGATCGCCGAGGGTCCGTAAGGCCACGGCCCACAACCGGTCACGGTGGCGACGGACGATCTCCCCGAACGCCTCGGGGTCGCCCTTTACATGCAGCGCGAGGAGATCAGCGTCGGTTGGTGTCGAAGCCTTGTCGCTGTCGGTGGACACGGGCCCCCCGGCCGTAGCTGCCTGATCTCGGTCCCATTGAAGCCCGCCGGGTGAGGAAAGTAAATGCTGGGAAAGCCACCTCGCGGACCGTGAACGATCTCGGTGAGCCGAGGGGCGTGGCACGAGCACCGGCCGACGGCCGGCCGTTTGTCCTCCTGCCACGCCCTCCGAGACGGCGTGCCTGTTCAGCTGGTAAAGGAAACCTCGGTCACGCCCTGCTTGAAACCGGCGCCGCTGTAGGTGTCCGCCGGCGACTCGGGCATCGCGGTGATCCACACGACGACATAGCGTGCCTTCGCCGGTGCCTTCAGCGTGACCTTGGCGGTGCTCCCCGACGTCTTGGCCGTGCCCAGCTCACGCATGGAGCTCAGCGGCGCGGACGGGGACAGGGAGTCCGCGGCGTAGAGCGTCACCGTCGTGTGGTTGCCGATGTAGTGCAGGCCGATGGAAGCGCTGCTTATCTGCTGCTCCGAACCGAGGTCGTAGACCAGTCCGACGCCCTTCTTGAAGGCCGGGTTGAGGTCGGGGCCCTCGCGGTAGCTCTTGCTGCGCCAGTAGGTCGCGGGGTCGCCGTCGTAGGTGGCTCGCACCTGGTCGGGGTGTTGCGGCTGGCCGTCCGGGTAGTACTCGTCGGCGTTCACGATCTTGAGTGCCTTGCCCTCGGGCTTCTTGGCGCTCCCGCCGGAGGGCTGCGAGTTCCGGGTGCCGTCGTGGTCGTTCTCCCACTTCAGCAGGGTGTCGGCCAGTTGCCAGCTGCCCAGGCCCAGCGCCGCGATCAGCAACGCGGAGACGGACCACTTCAGTGCCTTGCCAGTGCGGCTGTGGAGCGGGGGCGGCGGTGCGGGGACGGGCTGCGTCGCCTTGACCGACTGGGCGTAGGAGCCCTGCTGGAAACCCGTCCGCTGATACGGCGGCGGGGTGGAGAACGCCGTCTCCGGCGGACGGATGCGCGGCATGGCGGCGACGGCCTTGGCCAGTTCCTCCGGAGTGGTGCACGGCGGCTCCTGGCGGGAGGCGGTGGCTCCGTCGTTGACCAGGGCCCGCATGGCGAGCTCGGACAGGCCGCGGTGCACGCCCGCGCGGACCTGGTCGGGTGCGATCAGGCCGACGCCCTTGGGCAGGCCAGTGAGGCCGTAGGCGTCGTTCTCGTACGGCCAGCGCTGGGTGAGGGCGGCGTACAGCAGTGCGCCGATCGCCTCGGTGTCCGTGCGCTGCGGGTGTTCGCAGGTGATGCCGCGGAGTGCCGCCATGACCGCGAGGCCGCGGATGCGGTACTGCCCGGACTCCGTGCGCAGCACCGAGCCAGGGGTGAGCCGCAGGTGGGACAGGCCCTCGCGGTGGGCGGCGGCCATGGCCTGGGAGACCTGGCTGACGAGCTGGTAGGCGTCGTGGGGCTCGAGCGGACCGTTGGCGAGGACCGTGGCCAGCTCGGTGGCGTCCGGCAGCCATTCGTGGACGACGTAGACCAGGTCGTTGTCCTCGACGGCGTCGAGGACCTGGACGAACCGGGGATCACCGAGGAGCGCCGAGGCACGCGCGGCCGAGAGCACCGGGCGGGCACGGGGGTGGTCCGCGGGCAGGACGTGGACGCCGACGGCCCGGCGGAGTTTTTCGTCGACCGCGCGCCAGCTGCTGAATCCGTCCAGACGGGTGACGCACTCCTCGAGTCGGTAACGTCTGGCGAGCTTATGGCCGCTGTGGAGTTCCGGAGGCTTGGAATCAGTAGCCTCGGCACCCTCGCTGTCGGTGCGCGCGGCGTCCTTTTCCTTGCCGGATACCTTCTCGGCCTCCGCACCGTCGTCCGTGGCCCGCCCCGCCTTGGCGGTCAGCGGCTCCTCGCCGCTCGTGTCGGCCACGTCGACGGCAGCCGTGCTCCGTTCCGCCACCGTCGTTCCTGCCTCCCCATCCGTTGCAGGCTCAATGAGCCAAGACAATTGTGCCCACAGTCCGCCACTATGCACGACACACGGTGGCAGTCGATGGTTGTGCCCGATCAGCGTCCCAGCTTGGACCTGACCATGCCGACCAGCGCGTTCATCTCCTCGATCCGCATCTTTCGGGCGGCGAGGTAGAAGACGGCCAGAAGTGCGGCGGCGCCGCCGACGAGCGCGGCGAGCGAGCCGATGAAGCCGGTGCCGAGAGCCTGCATCAGGACGTACACCAGGACGCCGGAGATGATCGTGGCCGGGATGCTGGCGCCGGCCAGGCGCGCGTAGGTCCGCACCACGTGCGCGGTGTCCAGGTCGCCACCCATTCGCTTGCTCAGCCGGCGCCAGGCGACGCCGACTCCGATGATGTAGGCGAGGCCGTAGGACGCCGCCATGCCCACCACGGCCCACTGTGCGGGCAGGAGCAGGAAGCAGAGGGCGGAGGCCGCGGCGTTGACGCCGGCGACGATCACCGTGTTGTAGAAGGGGGTGCGGGTGTCCTCGTACGCGTAGAAGGCGCGCAGGACGACGTACTGCACCGAGAACGGGATCAGGCCCACGCCGAAGGCCATCAGCATGTAGCCCATGGGGATCCCGGCGCCGGACGAACCGTAGACCAGCGTGCACAGCGGGATGCCGAGGGAGAGGAACCCGAACGAGATCGGGACGATGGCCACGGCCGAGGTGCGCAGGCCCTGGGACATGTCGTCCCGGACGGCCCCGGTGTCGCCGTCGTGCGCGGAGCGGGCCAGCCGCGGCAGCAGTGCGGCCATGACCGAGACGGTGATGATCGCCTGGGGCATGTTCCAGATCAGCTGGGCGCTGGCGTAGGAGATGAAGCCGGTGCCCGGGTGGCCCTGCCGGTCGGCGGTGTTGCCGGCCCAGGTGGAGAGCTGGGTGACGACCAGGACGCCCGCCTGATTGGCGAGGACGAACAGCACCGTCCACTTGGCGAGCTTGGCGGCCTTGCCCAGGCCGTGGCCGCGCCAGTCGAACCGGAGCCGCAGTTTGAAGTCGGCGTCGCGGAGATACGGGATCATCGCCAGCGCCTGGACCACCAGACCCAGGAGGGTGCCGATGCCGAGCAGGCGGATGCCCTCGTCGGGGATCGTGGTGACGCCGATGTGGGAGGTCTTCGCCGTGCCGTAGACCCAGATGAACAGGCCGAAGGTGGCGATCATGACGATGTTGTTGAGGACCGGGGTCCACATCATCGCGCCGAAGCGGCCACGGGCGTTGAGGATCTGGCCCATGACGACGTGCAGGCCCATGAAGAAGATCGTGGGCACGCAGTAGCGGGTGAAGGCGACCGCGACCTCGTTGGCCGCCGGATCGCGGGAGATGTCGAACGAGACCAGCTTCACCAACAGAGGCGCGGCGAACACCGCGAGTATCGTCAGGGCGCCCAGGACGACGATGACGAGGGTGAGCAGCCGGTTGGCGTATGCCTCGCCGCCGTCGTCGTCCTCCTTCATGGCGCGGACGAGCTGCGGGACGAAGACGGAGTTCAGGCCGCCGCCGATGGTCAGGATGAAGATCATCGTCGGCAGCTGGTAGGCCACCTGCCAGGAGTCGCCGAGCACCGCGCCGCCGAGCGCCGCGACGATCAGGGCCGAGCGGACGAAGCCGGTGAGCCGGGAGACCATCGTGCCGGCGGCCATCACGGCGCTGGACTTCAGCAGTCCGGAGGCACGGCCGCCGGACTGCTTGCCGGCCGCCGCGACGGGCGCGGGCTCCGGCTCGGGCTCCTCGGCGAGCTGCTGCGCCACCGGCTCGGGGCCGGGCGCCGTCGCGGGCGTCGGCCCGCTGGCGGGGGACGGCTCGGGGCGCGGCGGCTGGTAGGGCTGCTGCTGGTCCCGGTAGAGGTGGGCGAACGCGTCGCGCTCGGAGCGTTCGTCGCCACCCTGGGCCATCAGCGCGTCGCCGCCGGCGAACTGCACCGTCGCGTCGGGGTCGCCGTGCGAAAGATCGTGGGCGGGCGCCTGTGGCGCCGCCGGTGCCGCCGCGGGCCACTGTTGGGGGCCGGGCGGCTGCTGGTAGAGCGGATGCGCGGGCTGCCCCGGGGAAGGCGGCGGTGCGTCACGGCCGTAGCCGGGCTCGGTGGCCGGGTCCTGGGCCGTGGGGGCCGATGCCTGGTGCGGATCGTTGCGGTGGGCGTCCTGGACGTAGGAGTCCTGGTCCGTGGGCAACGGAGGCGTCGGAGGGACCGCCCCCGAGGGATCGCCATGGGCGCCCCGGCCGCGGCCACCGTCATACGGCGCATTCATCGCTGCCCCACCTCATCCGTCGCCGGGCCTCCGGCCCCGTCGTCTATCAACGGTCCACTTTCTCACCCGAGCCGGAGGGCCCGGACTTTTCCGATCCGGTGTCCGGCGCGGGGTCACTCGGCTGCTCGGGGCCGCCGCCGGCCGTGTCACCGTCCTCGCCGTCCTTGTCCTCGGCGGCGGAACCGCCGTTGTCCTCGTCGTTTCCCTCGTCCTCGGGGTCCTCGGCGGCCGCCCGCTTGCGCTGGAGGTAGATCCGGACGCCGGCGAGCACGAGCAGCAGGACACCGCCGGCGATGACGAGCATCACAGTGGCGGTGATCTCGGTGACGTTCACGCGGAACGTCATGGGCTCACCGTAGGGCTTGCCGTCCGAGGTGTAGAGCTGGGCGGTCACCCAGGCGAGACCGTTGGCGTTCGCCGTGGTCTCGAACTTGAACGACTGGCTGTGGCCGCCGTCCACCTTGATCAGTTGTGACTTGCCCACGTCCAGGCGGTTGGGCTGTGAGGAGGTCAGCTTCAGGGTCAGGCCCTTGACGCCCTGCAGGAGGTTGTTCTGGACCGTCACCGGGATCGTGGCGCTGCGGCCGGAGAGCGTCGCCTCCGACTTGGGGATCAGATGGACCTTCTTGGACAGGCCGTCGAGATAGCCGCGGACCGAGGCGCGGAAGGCGGCTGCGCCCTTGGTGTCGCCCCGCCAAGACGTGGACATCTCGCGCATTATGGCGTTGCCGAACGGGGTGACCACGCGCTCCGGCTGGGCCAGGACCACCTGGAAGTCGGCCAGGGCGGTCTGGGTGTCCTCGATCTGCTGGAAGGCGTCGCCGGGCAGCTCCTCCCGACGCAGCCACGACGGGTACGCGGAGCGGGCGGGGATCTGGCGGTTGGCGTCCGGGTCGGGCTTGGCCTTGGCGGCGTCGCCGAGTTTCGTCGGCTGGACCCAGCCCGCCGACTCCAGGTTCCGCAGCGCGCCCGCCATCGCCTGGGCCTGGCTCAGCGAGGGCATCCGCTGCGGTGCGACGACGATGCTGCGCTGCTGCTCCGGATTCTCCAGGCCGATCATCTGAGCCTCGGCGAGGAACTCCTGGATCGCCAGGCTGGCGTTCCCGGATTTCGACATGTCGCCTTCGAAGGCCCGGGACAGCTGGGTGTCGGTGACGATGGCGGTGTTGCCGCCGCCGATGGGCCGGGCGGCGGTCGGGGTGTACGGCAGGCTGTTGTCCCGCAGGCTGTCGCTGCGGGTGATGACGTTGTGGGCGCCGGCCGACGTGGCGACGTCGACGACCGAGGAGTCGATGGCGCCGTTCACCGGCCAGGTGAAGTCGGTGCGCGGCTTCACCCCGAGGATGGTGTCCACGGCCTTCGAGGCGAGTTCGGTGGCCGGGCCGAGGTGGCTGAGCGAGCTGGGCACGCTCTTGCCGTGGTGGGCGAGCGAGGCCAGGTCCGGGTCGCCGAACGGCAGGGCGACGACCTCGTGGCCCTTCACGGCGTTCTCGAGATCGTTGAGCCACTGCTTGGCGACGGCTTGGTTCTTGCCCATCGGGCCGTCCGGGCCGTGCACGCGGTACGGCTTGGTCATCGCGTCGACGGTCGCGAGCAGATCGGGGTCGATGACAAAGGTCACCGGGAGGTTCTTGCCGAGCTCGACCATCTTCTGGAGCCGGCCGCCGTCCGCGATCTCCGCGGCGAGGTCGTCGTTGCGGAAGACGGGAGTCTGCTGGGCGTCGGCACCGGTCTCGGCCGTGAGGTGGGTGGTGGAGATCAGCGGCCACAGGTACGTGAGCTGGGTCTTCTTCGCCGGGGCGGCGCCTTGCCAGGGCAGGAAGGTCCGGTCGATGCCGAGGACCTGGTCGTAGGGCGAGCTCGCGGTGTGCCCGGACAGGGTGACCCCGAGTGGGTAGACGCCGTCGTCGCTGAGACCGAGGTCCTTGACCGGGACATTGACGGTGAAGGGCCGGCTGGCGCCCGGATCCAGCTTGTCGATCTTCTCGGTGTGGTTGTCGATCTCCTTGCCGTCCGCCCCCGGCAGATACCCGGTGCGCTTCGTCACAGCCTCGATGGAGCTGCGGTCGTTGAGCGCGGAGCCGCGGTGCAGTCCGACGTGGGCGTTGGTGATCGAGCTCTTGCTGTCGTTGGTCAGCGTGCCGGAGACGGTGACGGTGTCGTCCTTGCCGGGGGCGGCCGGCGACATCGCGTTGATCGTGACATTCACCGGGTGCGCGTCGGTCGGCGCCGCCTTGGCCGCGGGGGCGGGCAGGACCTGCAGCGTTCCTACCAGCAGGGGTACCCCGGTGAGCAGCGTCACGGTCCTGCGCAGCCACCGGCCACGCGGCCGTTCAGTCGCCTGGAACCCTGCCGCATCGGCCACGCGCTCGCCCGTCCCTCGTCGTCGTCAGTGGTCGTCGGAATGTGCGTCCACGAATGGTAACGAGGCCCGGCGCGCCGTAGTGCCGGGGACTGCGCCACATGATCACCACACCGGGAGTCTGTGTACCCCTTGTCCCCTTTATCAACGTGACGCCGGGTGCTGCGCGGCCACGTACCCTTTTCTGTTGTGCCGAACGCCAACAATGACTTCCCCACCACGCAGACCGAGCGGACTACGCAGCCGACGGACGCGCTGAACGACGCGCAGCGCCGTGCCGTGAGCGAACTGCTGCGGGTGTCCCCCGTCGCGGACGATCTGGCCCGCCGCTTCCAGGAGGCCGGGTTCACGCTTGCCCTGGTCGGCGGGTCGGTCCGGGATGCGCTGCTCGGCCGGCTCGGCAACGATCTTGACTTCACCACCGACGCCCGGCCGGAGGACGTGCTGAAGATCGTCCGGCCTTGGGCGGACGCGGTCTGGGAGGTCGGTATCGCCTTCGGCACCGTCGGGTGCAAGAAGAGCTCGTTCGACATCGAGATCACGACCTACCGGTCCGAGGCGTACGACCGGACCTCGCGCAAGCCCGAGGTGGCGTACGGCGACTCGATCGAGGCCGATCTGATCCGCCGGGACTTCACGGTCAACGCCATGGCGGTGCTGCTTCCGCAGAAGGAGTTCGTCGACCCGCACGACGGGCTGGAGGACCTGGCGGCCCGGGTGCTGCGGACTCCGGGGACGCCGCAGGAGTCGTTCTCCGACGATCCGCTGCGGATGATGCGGGCGGCCCGCTTCTCCGCTCAGCTGGACTTCGAGGTGGCGCCCGAGGTCGTCGCGGCGATGACGGAGATGGCGGAGCGCATCGAGATCGTCTCCGCGGAGCGGGTCCGTGACGAACTGAACAAGCTCCTTCTGGCGCCGAACCCGCGCAAGGGCCTGCGGCTGCTGGTCGAATCCGGGATCGCCGGCCGGGTACTGCCCGAGCTGCCCGCACTGCGGCTGGAGAGCGATGAGCACCACCGCCACAAGGACGTCTACGAGCACTCGCTGACGGTGCTGGAACAGGCCATCGACCTTGAGGACGACGGGCCTGACCTGGTGCTGCGGCTGGCGGCGCTGCTGCACGACATCGGTAAGCCCAAGACGCGGCGCTTCGAGCAGGACGGTCGGGTCTCCTTCCACCACCACGAGGTGGTCGGGGCGAAGATGACCAAGAAGCGCATGACCGCCCTGAAGTACTCCAACGACCTGATCAAGGACGTGGCGCGTCTGGTGGAGCTGCATCTGCGCTTCCACGGATACGGCACGGGCGAGTGGACGGACTCCGCGGTCCGCCGCTATGTCCGGGACGCGGGTCCGCTGCTGTCGCGTCTGCACAAGCTGACCCGCTCGGACTGCACCACCCGTAACAAGCGCAAGGCGGGGGCCCTGTCGCGCGCCTACGACGGGCTGGAGGAGCGCATCGCGCAGCTTCAGGAGCAGGAGGAGCTGGACGCGATCCGTCCGGACCTGGACGGCAACGCGATCATGGAGATTCTGGGCATCGGCCCTGGCCCGCAGATCGGCAAGGCGTACAAGCACATGCTGGAGCTGCGGCTGGAGCACGGCCCGCTGGAACACGAGACCGCGGTGGCCGCGCTCAAGGAATGGTGGTCCGCTCAGAGCTGAGGGCGCGGAAGCCCATACGGCAGGAGCCCGTGCGTCCGTGAAACCGGCGGTGTTTCACGTGAAACCGGGTTGTGCGCGACGGGGCGGCGTTTCACGTGAAACACGACGGCACATGATCGGCCGTTTCACGTGAAACACCGCCCCTCTCGCTATCCGAGAACCTTGCGCGTGCGCTACTTGGTGGGGGTCAGGCAGAGGACCATGGCCGTGTCGGCCCGCCGGCGGCGGTGCACCGTCTTGACGTAGGCGTCCTGTCCCGCGGAGCACACCGACGGGTCGGAGGAGCCGTTGTGCACCGCGGTGACCTTGTACTGGGCCTCCGCCGTTCCGCAGTCCACCACGGCCAGACCGTCGTCCAGTGCACTGCTGGACTTCTTGACGCAGTCACCGGCCTCGGCGCTGTCCGCGTCGTCCAGGCTGCTGATCCAGGCGGCCGCGATGACCATCAGGCCGATGACGACGCCAGCGCCCCGCAGCACCGCCTTGGGTGATCGGCGCGGACGGGTCGGCTGGGGAGGGACGGGCGGCCCGCCCTGCGGATAGGGCTGCTGCGGTGCCTGCGGAAAGCCGGGATGCGGCTGCTGGCCGTACGGAGGTTGGGGTTGCTGAGGGTAGGCGTATCCGACCTGGGGTGCCGGTCCGCCCTGCTGCTGCCCGAACGGGGATGCTCCGTAAGGGACTTGTGGCGGCGGAGCCTGTGGATAGGGGGCCTGGCCGTACGGCTGCTGCGCGTATGGGTTCTGGCCGTACGGGCTGTGCCCCTGCGGCGTGGTCATGGGAATCCCCCGATGGTGGTGCGTCCGGAAGTGATCTGTCCGAACGTGTGAATGACGCCCCGTAAGGTATCTGCTCCGGCGGGGTGGCATTGCTCGGGCGAGGGCGGCAGTCCGCCGGAGCGTTCAATGAGCTCCACGGTGTGCGAAGCGGGCCAGGGCTGTGGCGACCACGGCGTAGAGCGCGGCGACCGCGATGATCAGTACTGCCGAGCGCCCGTCGGGCGGCAGCATCAGGGCGGCCACCGCGGCGGCGCCGACGAACGCGACGTTGAACAGCACGTCGTAGATGGCGAATACGCGGCCGCGGAAGGCGTCGTCGATCGAGGACTGGACCACCGTGTCCGTGGTGATCTTGGTGCCTTGGGTGCCCAGGCCGAGGACGAACGCGGCCACCAGCATCGGCGCCGGCCGGAAGAACAGTCCGAGTGCGGGGGCCAGGACCGCGCCCGAGGCGGCGCAGCAGGCCATCCAGCCGAAGGCGCCGAGGCGCCCGACCGCCGAGGGCGTGACCACCGCGGCCGCGAAGAACCCGGCTCCCGACACGGCGACGGTCACGCCGAGCAGCGCCAGGCCCTTGGACGTGCTGCTGGACCAGGCGTAGCGGCACAGCATCAGCACCATGACCGTCAGCGCGCCGTAGCAGAAGCGGACCAGCGTCATCGCGGTGAGCGCACCGGACGGCGTGGGGCGCGCGGCGAGATGACGCAGCCCCTCCACCAGCCCCCGCGCGGTGCTGAACAGTGCTTCTTTCAGGCGGGGTTGGAGTACGGACGGATCGGGCCCGAGCAGTTGCGGAGTCATCCGCAGGGCGGTGAGGGCGGAGCAGAGATACAGCAGTGCGGCGAGCAGCACCACGATGACGTCCACGTCCGCGCCGGCCAGCCGGATGGCGAAGGCGAGTCCGCCGCCGGCGGTCATGGCGAGCGTTCCGGCCGTGGGGGCAAGGGAGTTGGCCATCACGAGCTGCTGGCCGCCGTCGACCACCCGCGGCAGGGCGGCCGAAAGCCCGGCCAGGACGAAGCGGTTCACCGCGGTCACGCACAGCGCGGAGACGTAGAAGAGCCAGTCCGGGACCTGTAGCGCGATCAGTACCGCGGTGAGCGCGGCGAGCAGGGTGCGCAGCAGGTTGCCGTAGAGCAGGACCTGTCGCCGGCGCCAGCGGTCCAGCAGGACGCCGGTGAACGGTCCGAGGAGGGAGTACGGCAGCAGCAGGATCGCCATGGCGGAGGCGATCGCCTCGGGCGACGCCTGTTTCTCGGGCGAGAAGATGACGAAGGTGGCGAGCGCTGCCTGGAACACCCCGTCGGCGGCCTGGGAGAGAAGCCGTGCGGCAAGGAGCGAACGGAAGTCGCGCAGGCGGAGTAACACGCGGAGATCGCGCACAGCATGCATGAGGCACAGCCTCACACAGCCCGCCGGCCTCCGGGAGGAATACCCGGAGGCCGGCGAAGTGAGGATGCGGGAGCGGTCAGCGCTCGACCTCGCCCCGGATGAACTTCTCGACGTTCTCCCGGGCCTCGTCGTCGAAGTACTGCACCGGCGGCGACTTCATGAAGTACGAGGAGGCGGAGAGGATCGGGCCGCCGATGCCGCGGTCCTTGGCGATCTTGGCGGCGCGCAGCGCGTCGATGATGACACCCGCGGAGTTCGGGGAGTCCCAGACCTCGAGCTTGTACTCCAGGTTCAGCGGGACGTCACCGAAGGCACGGCCCTCCAGGCGGACGTAGGCCCACTTGCGGTCGTCCAGCCAGGCGACGTAGTCGGACGGGCCGATGTGGACGTTCTTCTCGCCCAGCTCGCGGTCGGGGATCTGGGAGGTGACGGCCTGCGTCTTGGAGATCTTCTTGGACTCCAGGCGGTCGCGCTCCAGCATGTTCTTGAAGTCCATGTTGCCGCCGACGTTCAGCTGCATCGTGCGGTCCAGGATGACGCCCCGGTCCTCGAAGAGCTTGGCCATCACACGGTGCGTGATGGTGGCGCCGACCTGCGACTTGATGTCGTCCCCGACGATCGGCACACCGGCCTCGGTGAACTTGTCCGCCCACTCCTTGGTGCCGGCGATGAAGACCGGGAGGGCGTTGACGAACGCGACCTTGGCGTCGATGGCGCACTGGGCGTAGTACTTCGCCGCGTCCTCGGAGCCAACAGGGAGGTAGCAGACCAGGACGTCGACCTGCTTGTCCTTGAGGACCTGGACGATGTCGACCGGGGCCTCCGGGGACTCCTCGATCGTCTCCCGGTAGTACTTGCCGAGGCCGTCGAGGGTGTGGCCGCGCTGGACCCGGACGCCGGCGTTCGGCACGTCGCAGATCTTGATGGTGTTGTTCTCGCTGGCGCCGATGGCGTCGGCGAGGTCCAGGCCGACCTTCTTGGCGTCGACGTCGAAGGCGGCCACGAACTCGATGTCACGGACGTGGTAGTCGCCGAACTGCACGTGCATGAGGCCGGGCACGCGGTTGTCGGGGTCGGCGTCCTTGTAGTACTCGACGCCCTGTACCAGCGAGGCGGCGCAGTTGCCCACGCCGACAATGGCTACGCGAACCGAACCCATTCCGGTTGCTCCCTGTGATCTCGATGAGGGCCTGTACGGCAGGGCCTCATGTGGTGGTGTCATTCGGACGGATCCGGCCGGGAACCACCCCGGTGCCGGGGCAGGCCGCCCGCATCTTTTGACTGGTTGCTCTCGTCCTGTGCCGCGGAGTCCGATGTGCGCTGGTCGCGGCCGGCGCGCTCACTCTCGATGAGCTCGTTCAGCCAACGGACCTCGCGCTCCACGGACTCCATGCCGTGCCGCTGCAGTTCGAGGGTGTAGTCGTCCAGCCGCTCGCGGGTTCTGGCCAGGGAGGTGCGCATTTTCTCCAGGCGCTCCTCCAGCCGGCTGCGGCGGCCTTCCAGTACGCGCATCCGCACGTCCCGCGACGTCTGGCCGAAGAACGCGAAGCGGACACCGAAGTGCTCGTCCTCCCAGGCGTCCGGCCCGGAGTGGCTGAGCAGCTCCTCGAACTGCTCCTTGCCCGCCGGGGTCAGCCGGTAGACGATCTTGGCTCGGCGTCCGGTCAGCGCCGTGGGGGGAACGCCCTCCGGGGCGCCGCCCGTTTCCTCCACCAACCAGCCGTTCGCGACAAGTGTCTTGAGGCAGGGGTAGAGGGTGCCGTAGCTGAACGCGCGGAAGACCCCGAGTGAGGTGTTGAGCCGCTTGCGCAACTCGTAACCGTGCATGGGGGATTCCCGGAGCAGGCCGAGGACGGCGAACTCGAGGATGCCGGAACGCCTGCTCATCCTCCGCCTCCTGGGCCCTGTGCGGTCTTTGTCTCGTGCTGATGTATCGACTCGATACATCCAGACGATAGATCGGCACCCTGGGCGGAACAAGTGGTCGGACGGTGAACGGCGTCACATCACTTATTCGTGCGACGCAACCTGACTGTTTTGGAGTGAATTTCAACGCTGGGCAGGTTTTGGCCGTGCGTAGTCTGTGCGGCATGCAGACTGCCGGGAACCGTGGGCCTATACGTGACGTCCCTGACCTCGGTGTAGTGCGGCCCGCGCGTCAGGAACGGGTCGTGCATCGGGGGGACCTGATGACAACAGCCGCCTTCAGGCGACGAGAAAGCGCGCCTGCCCGAGGAGTATTCGTTCCATGAGCGAGCACCGTCGCAAACCACCCCAGCCGAATGGTGGCGGGCGTGCCGCTGCCAGACGCGCCGCACCGTCCACCGGACGCCGTGCTGTGCCGCCGCAGGGTGCTGGCGCCACGCCTCCGCCGCCGCAGCCGCGGCCGGGCGGACGCGCCGAGGCCCGCCGGGCCGCCCAACGAGGCGGACGCCGGCGGCAGCCCGATGCCGCGGCAATGGCTTCCGGAGGCGGTGTCGGCCATGGCGGCGGCCGCCGTGGCGGAGGCGGTGGCGGCGAAGGGGGCCGTGGACGCGGCCTGGGTGGCGGAAAGCCGCCCAGGAAGCGTTTCATCGACTACCCGCGGTCCAACCACACCGGCTGGAAGCGGTGGATGCCGTCCTGGAAACAGGTCGCCAGCATGTGCGTCGCGGTCGCCGGCCTGGTCGTGGGGGTGGCCGGCGTCGGTCTCGCGCTGGTGCAGGTGCCCAACGTGAACCAGGCTGCCAAGTCGCAGAACAACGTCTACCTCTGGGCCGACGGCAAGGTCATGGCCCGTGACGGGGAGACCAACCGGCAGCTGGTCGACATAAGCGAGATCCCGCTTTCCATGCAGAATGCGGTGATTTCGGCAGAGAACGCCTCCTTCCGTCAGGACCACGGTGTGGACCCGATGGGTATCCTCCGGGCCCTGTTCAACATGGCGCGGGGCGGCGACACCCAGGGTGGCTCGACCATCACTCAGCAGTACGTCAAGAACGCGATGCTGAGCCAGGAACAGACCCTGGACCGGAAGTTCAAGGAACTTTTCATCTCGATCAAGGTGGGCTGGAAGCAGTCGAAGGACCAGATCCTCGCCGGCTACCTGAACACCAGCTACTTCGGTCGGGGGGCCTACGGGATCCAGGCGGCGGCCCAGGCCTACTTCGGGAAGGACGCCTCCAAGTTGAACCCGAGCGAGTCGGCCTTCCTGGCCGCCACGCTCAAGGGCGCCAACCTCTACGACCCGGCGGGCGGTATCGGCGCGAACGCCACTCCGGCCCTCAACACCCAGCGGGCCAAGGAGCGTTGGGCGTGGATCCTCGACCGCATGGTGGCGAACGGCCACTTGAAGCCGGCGGAGGAGGCCCAGTGGAAGGCCAAGGGCTTCCCCATGCCGCAGCAGCCCAAGGCGGGGGCCAGCAAGGGCGGGCAGATCGGCTATCTGATCGACGTCGCCAAGAAGTACGTCCTCAAGCACCGGCCGGACATTCCTGAGGCCCGCTTCGACAAGGGCGGCTACACGATCCGGACGACCTTCGACCAGAAGAAGACCAAGGAACTCGCCGCCGCGGTGAAGAAGGTCGACGACCGCTACATCGATCCGAAGAAGCGGCCGGAAAAGGACAAGTACGTCCAGTTCGGCGCTGCTTCGGTGGTGCCGGGCGACGGCAAGATCGTGGCCCTCTACGGCGGCGACGGCTACGACAAGGGGCACTTCAGCAACAACGCCGACACCTACGGAGTGCCGGTCGGTTCGACCTGGAAGCCGTTCGTCCTGGCCGCGGCGATGAAGTACGGGAAGGCCGGCAGCGACCAGCCGCTCTCGCCGGACAGCAAGTACAACGGCGACGACCATCTCAAGGTGAAGAACGCGGACGGCAGCTTTGTCCTCAAGAAGGACAACACGCCCTTCTACCAGGTGAACGAGAGCAACTATCCCTGGGGCTACATCACCTTGCGGAAGGCGATGGAGCAGTCGGTCAACACCCCGTTCGTACAGCTCGGCATGGATGTCGGGATGGACAAGGTGCGGGATATGGCGCAGGCCGCGGGCATCGCACCGTCCAGCTTCGACCGGAACCTCAACCCGTCCTTCGCGCTGGGGACATCCACGCCGAGCGCGATCCGGATGGCCGACGCCTACGCCACCTTCGCCGCCTCCGGTACGCAGGCGGAGCCGTACTCGGTGACCAAGGTGATCTCGGAGGGCAAGGAGCTGTCCGGCTTCGACAAGCCGACGCCGCACGCGTCGGCGATCGATGCGAACATCGCCAACAACGTCACCGATGTGCTGGAGAACGTGGTCAAGAACGGCACGGGCCAGCAAGCGAAGAAGCTCGACATGCCGGCCGCGGGCAAGACGGGGACCACGGACGAGAACAAGTCGGCCTGGTTCGTCGGCTACACCAAGCAGCTGTCGACGGCCATCACCATGTTCCGTGAGGACGCCCAGAACCCGCGCCAGCTGTCCATGAACGGTGTCGGCGGCTTCGACTCCATCCACGGTGGCGCGCTGCCCACGGAGGTGTGGACGCAGTACATGCTGCAGGCGATGCAGGGTCTTCCCCCGCTGCCGTTCCCGGCGGCCGACCCGATCGGCCAGGTCATCAACGAGCCCGGGATGCCGTCGCCCACGCCGACGCCCACCCCGAGCACCGCGTCGCCGACCCCGTCGGGATCGCCCAGCAGCTCGGCCACTCCGTCGCAGAGCGCGAGCCCGACACCGACGCAGAGCTGCTCCCCCTGGGACATCCACTGCAAGAACCACGGTGGGGGCCCCGGTGGTGGCACGGGCGGTGGCCCCGGCGGCCCGGGTGGTGACACCGGAGGCACGCCTCCCACGACACCGGACCCGACCAGCGGCGGGAACAGCGGAGGAGGAATCTTCGGCGGGCCCACCGGCGGCGAAAGTCCCTGAGCGTTTCACGTGAAACACGGCGGCAGATGACCGGCCGTTTCACGTGAAACATGGCTCCACGAAGCCCCCGACCCGGATTCACCGGGCGGGGGCTTCGTCGCGTTCGTCCCCGCCCCGTACGGCAGGATGGGGCCATGACGAGCCTGCGACAGGACGAGCCCGTACGGCCGACGAAACGGGATGAGGTGGCCGCGGCCGGCAGCGAGCTGATCGGCGGACCGATCGGCCGGCGCGCGCTGCTCGGGGCGTCCCGGCTGACGCCGGTGCGGGTCATCGCGCTCGTCGCCATCGGTATGTTCGCGCTCGGCATGGTGCAGAAGCTGCCCTGCTACAACGGCGGTTGGTTCTTCGGTGCCACCAGCCAGTACGTCCATGCCTGCTACTCGGACATCCCTCACCTCTACGCGGGCCGGGGCTTCGCCGACGGGCTGATCCCGTACTTCGACAGGCTGCCCGGCGACATGCAGTATCTGGAGTACCCGGTGCTGACCGGGCTCTTCATGGAGGTCGCCTCCTGGTTGACGCCGCACAGCGGGGCGATCCAGGACCGGGAGCAGATCTACTGGCTGGTCAACGCCGGCATGCTGATGGTCTGTGCGGCCGTCATCGCGGTCTGCGTGACGCGTACCCACCCGCGGCGCCCCTGGGACGGGCTGCTGGTGGCGCTCGCGCCGGCCTTCGCTCTCACCGCGACCATCAACTGGGACCTGCTGGCGGTCGCGCTGACCGCCGCGGGGATGCTGATGTGGTCACGCAGCCGCCCGCTGGCGTCCGGTGTCCTGATCGGGCTGGCGACCGCGGCCAAGCTGTACCCGGTACTGCTGCTGGGCCCGCTGCTGGTGCTGTGCTGGCGGGCGGGGGCATGGCGCGCGTACGGTCGGGCGGTTGTCGGCGCGGTGGTGGCGTGGCTGGTGGTGAATCTGCCGGTGATGATCACCCACGACGCGTCCGGCTTCCACATCCGCGAGGGCTGGGCGAAGTTCTACACCTTCAGCCAGGAGCGGCCCATCGACTTCGGTTCGGTCTGGCTGCTGATCTCGCAGCGCACCGGCAATCCGTTGGAGAACGCCAATCTCTACGCGTCGCTGCTGATGGTCCTGGGCTGCGGCGCCCTTGCGCTGCTGACCCTCTACGCACCCCGCCGGCCCCGCTTCGCACAGCTCGCCTTCCTCGTCGTGGCGCTGTTCATCCTCACCAACAAGGTCTATTCGCCGCAGTACGTCCTGTGGTTGATCCCGCTCGCGGCACTGGCCCGCCCGCGGTGGCGGGACTTCCTCATCTGGCAGGCGTGCGAGGTGATGTACTTCCTGGGCATCTGGATGTACCTGGCCTACACCGGCAACGGCGACAAGCACCAGGGACTGCCGCCGGAGGGCTACCAGCTGGCCATCGCGCTGCACCTCCTCGGCACGCTCTATCTGTGTGCCGTGGTCGTCCGGGACATCCTGCTGCCGGAGCGCGACGTGGTCCGCCGGGACGGGGACGACGACCCGTCGGGAGGCGTGCTGGACCGGAGCCGCGATGTGTTCGTGCTCGGCCGGGCGCACCACGCGCCACGGCACGCGGTGCACTTCGAGGCGGCGCCACGGGTCCGCTGGGGCATCGCACGGGACTGAGCAGGAGCAGCGAAAAACGCCGGGGGCCCGGTGCGGCGGAGTCTCCGCGGCACCGGGCCCCCGGCGTCGGTGTGTGCCGGGCCGGGCGCCTCAGCGCTCCACGAGGCGGTCGTACTGCGTGGTGGTGTGCCGGAGGTGGGCCACCAGTTCCTCGCCCACCTTGGGCTCGGGGGCGTCCGCCGGCACGAAGAGGATCGACACCTGCATGTGCGGAGGCTCGGCGAACCACCGCTGCTTGCCGGCCCAGACGTACGGCGCGAGATTGCGGTTGACCGTCGCCAGGCCGGCGCGGGCCACACCCTTGGCGCGCGGCATCACACCGTGCAGCGCCTTGGGCGACTCCAGCCCGACACCGTGCGAGGTGCCGCCGGCCACCACGACGAGATAGCCGTCGGCGGTTGCCTTCTGCTGGCGGTAGCCGAAACGATCACCCTTGGCGACGCGGGTGACGTCGAGCACCGAGCCGCGGTACTCGGTGGCCTCGTGGTCGCCGAGCCAGAGTCGCGTGCCGATGCGTGCGCGGAAGCGGGTCTGCGGGAACTGCTGCTGGAGGCGGGTGAACTCGTCGGGCTTGAGGTGGCTGACGAACATGGTGTGCAGCGGCAGGCGGTTGGCCCGCAGCCGGTCCATCCACCCGATGACCTCGTCGACCGAGTCCGAGCCGTCGGTGCGGTCCAGCGGGAGGTGGATGGCGAAGCCCTCCAGCCGGACGTCGTCGATGCCCGCGGCCAGCTTCGGCAGGTCCTCCGGCCTGACGCCGTGCCGCTTCATGCTGCTCATGACCTCGATGACGACCCGGGCACCGACCAGCCCGCCCACGCCCTCGACCGAGGAGACCGAGCGGATCGCCCGGTCCGGCAGCGGCACCGGCTCCTCGCCGTGCCGGAACGGCGTCAGCACCAGCAGGTCGCCGCTGAAGTAGTCCTTGATCTGGGCGGCTTCGTAGGTCGTGCCGACCGCGAGAATGTCAGAACCGAGCCCGGTGGCCTCCTCGGCGAGGCGTTCGTGGCCGAAGCCGTAGCCGTTGCCCTTGCAGACCGGGACGAGCCCGGGGAACTGCTGGAGAACGCTCTGCTGATGCGCCCGCCAGCGCGCGGTGTCGACGTAGAGGGTGAGCGCCATGGCCGGCCCGGAACCTTTCTCGTGGGGTGTGTCAGAAGTGCGGACGGTGCCGTGAGGTGGTCAGCGTCGCGACATGTAGAGGTCGAGCGCCTTGTGCAGGAGCTTGTTGAGCGGGAAGTCCCACTCGCCGAGGTACTCCGCAGCCTGCCCGCCGGTGCCGACCTTGAACTGGATCAGACCGAAGAGGTGGTCGTTCTCGTCCAGCGAGTCGCTGATGCCGCGGAGGTCGTAGACGGAGGCGCCGAGGGCGTAGGAGTCCTGCAGCATCTTCCACTGCATCGCGTTGGAGGGCCGGACCTCGCGGCCGATGTTGTCCGAGGCACCGTACGAGTACCAGACGTGCCCGCCGACGACGAGCATGGTCGCCGCCGAGAGGTTCACGCCGTCATGGCGGGCGAAGTAGAGCCGCATGCGGTTGGGGTCCTCGGAGTTGAGGGCGGACCACATGCGCTGGAAGTAGCTGAGCGGGCGCGGCCGGAACTGGTCGCGCTTGGCGGTGATCTCGTAGAGCCGCTGCCATTCGGCCAGGTCCTCGTAGCCGCCCTGGACGACCTCGACGCCGGCCTTCTCGGCCTTCTTGATGTTGCGGCGCCACAGCTGGTTGAAGCCCTTGTGGACCTCCTCCAGCGAACGGTCGGCCAGCGGCACCTGGAAGACGTAGCGGGGCTGCACATCGCCGAAGCCGGCGCCGCCGTCCTCGCCCTGCTGCCAGCCCATGCGGCGCAGGCGGTCGGCGACCTCGAAGGCGCGCGGCTCGATGTGGCTGGCCTCGACGTCCCGCAGCCGCTTGACGTCCGGGCTCTGGATGCCGCTCTTGATCGCGGCGGAGTCCCAGCGGCGGATGATGACCGGCGGGCCCATCTTCACGGAGAAGGCGCCCTGCTGCTTGAGGTGGTCGAGCATCGGCCGCAGCCAGTCCTCGAGATTCGGCGTGAACCAGTTGATGACTGGGCCCTCGGGGAGGTATGCGAGGTACCGCTTGATCTTGGGCAGCTGGCGGTACAGGACCAGACCGACGCCGACCAGCTCGCCGGACGCGTCGAACCAGCCCAGGTTCTCGGACCGCCACTCGGCCTTGACGTCAGCCCAGGCCGGGACCTGCATGTGGCTCGCCGCGGGCAGGCTCTGGATGTATGCCAGATGCTGCTCTCGACTGATGGTCCTCAGGGTCAGGCTCATGCGGGGCGCTCCTCGGCTGGTGTGTCCCCTTGGTTCGGGGCTCCGGCTCTCGCGCCGAAGCCTACTGTGACCGGGGAGCACCCCGTCTGGGCCGTACGGGACCGGGCTCCGTATGGCGCCGGGAGGGCTAGCCGATGACGCCGCCGAAGAGCCCGCCGTGCGCCAGGCCGATGTAGAAGCCGACGGCCGCCGCTCCGAGCCCGATGATCAAAAGGAAGCGTTCCGCCGTCGTCGAGGAGATGTACTGGCCCCACAGGCCCGTGCCGATTCCGATCAGGCCCACCCACGAGCTGACCAGGTGCAGGCCGGGAGAGAACGCTGTGAGGGCGGCGATCGCGCCGAGCACCAAGGTCACGACAGCGAGGGTGTTCTCGATGGGATGGGTTTGTCCGTCGCTGTTGAGGATCGCGAGCAGATTCCGTTGGGTCCGTGCTGCCTGGGCCATACGGCACCTCCGACTACAGGGCGGCGCACTGTAGCGCCGCTCACACCCGTTGTGTTCCAGATTGGGGGGACCGGCGGGCGGATTTCAACCGGAAGCGCGGAGGCAGGTACTCTGTACGGTCTGCGCACATGTCTGCCCGGATCCTCCGGCGCGGACCGGGCGCGGAACGCATCACGACCCTCCTGCCACGGAACGACCGTGGCCGCTGAGTCCAAAGGAGGTGGGTTCACCATGCGTCACTACGAGGTGATGGTCATCCTCGACCCCGATCTTGAGGAGCGCGCTGTCGCCCCCCTGATCGAGAACTTCCTCTCCGTCGTCCGCGAGGGCAACGGAAAGGTCGAGAAGGTCGACACCTGGGGCCGTCGTCGTCTCTCGTACGAGATCAACAAGAAGCCCGAGGGCATCTACTCGGTCATCGACCTGCAGGCCGAGCCTGCGGTCGTCAAGGAGCTCGACCGTCAGATGAACCTGAACGAGTCGGTTCTTCGGACCAAGGTCCTCCGTCCCGAGACCCACTGAGCGCGTACGCGTCCAGCGGTAACCGGGTCCGAGTAGCAGCAACACCAGCAGCCAGCAGCACACCCGCCGAGAGGTTCCCCTAATGGCAGGCGAGACCGTCATCACGGTTGTCGGCAATCTTGTCGATGACCCCGAGCTGCGCTTCACCCCGTCCGGTGCGGCGGTCGCGAAGTTCCGCGTCGCGTCCACTCCCCGCACCTTCGACCGCCAGACCAACGAGTGGAAGGACGGCGAGAGCCTGTTCCTGACCTGCTCGGTGTGGCGTCAGGCGGCGGAGAACGTCGCCGAGTCCCTTACGCGGGGTACCCGCGTGATCGTCCAGGGCCGTCTCAAGCAGCGGTCGTACGAGGATCGCGAAGGTGTGAAGCGCACGGTCTACGAGCTCGACGTCGAGGAAGTGGGCGCGAGCCTGCGCAACGCCACGGCGAAGGTCACCAAGACCAGCGGTCGTGGCGGCCAGGGCGGCGGCTTCGGCGGCGGTCAGGGCGGGGGCCAGGGCGGCGGTCAGGGTGGCGGCGGCTGGGGCGGCGGCCCCGGCGGCGGCCAGCAGGGCGGCGGCGCTCCGGCCGACGACCCGTGGGCGACCGGCGGACCCTCTGGCGGCGGCCAGCAGGGTGGCGGCGGTGGCTGGGGCGGCGGCTCCGGCGGTGGCTACTCGGACGAGCCGCCCTTCTAGGCCCGGGCGATGCGTTCTCCCGCCGGTGTTTCACGTGAAACGGCGTGTTTCACGTGAAACGAGGTCGGAGAACGGCCTGGCGCCGAAGGGCGACAGCACACACTTCTTGAACTCACTGGAGAGAGACAATGGCGAAGCCGCCTGCTCGCAAGCCTAAGAAGAAGGTTTGCGTGTTCTGCAAGGAGAAGATCTCCTACGTCGACTACAAGGACACGAACCTGCTGCGGAAGTTCATTTCCGACCGTGGCAAGATCCGTGCCCGCCGAGTCACCGGCAACTGCACTCAGCACCAGCGTGACGTCGCCACGGCCGTGAAGAACAGCCGTGAGATGGCGCTGCTGCCCTACACGTCCACCGCGCGCTAAGGGAAGGGTGACCGACAAATGAAGATCATCCTCACCCACGAGGTCTCCGGCCTCGGCACCGCCGGCGACGTCGTTGACGTCAAGGACGGGTACGCCCGCAACTACCTGGTTCCGCGTGGTTTCGCGATCCGCTGGACCAAGGGTGGCGAGAAGGACGTCGAGCAGATCCGCCGCGGTCGCAAGATCCGCGAGATCGCCACGATCGAGCAGGCCAACGAGGTCAAGGCTCGGCTCGAGGGCGTCAACGTGAAGCTGGCCGTGCGTGCCGGCGAAGCGGGCCGTCTGTTCGGCTCCGTCACCCAGGCCGACATCGCCTCGGCGATCAAGGCCGCCGGTGGTCCGGACGTCGACAAGCGTCGCGTCGAGGTCGGTTCGCCGATCAAGACCCTGGGCGCGCACCAGATCTCGGTGCGTCTGCACGCCGAGGTCGTCGCGAAGCTGGGCGTCGAGGTCATCGCCGCCTGAGCGCAGTCCGCACAGCGCTGAAGGGCCGCATCCCCTCGTGGGGTGCGGCCCTTCGCCGTGCACGGACGATCCGGTGCGGAGGTCAGCCCTCGTCCTGGGCACGCTTGTAGAGGGCGGCGATGTCGTCGTCGAAGTACGCGGCGTAGGAGACATCGTCCTCGTCGCCGCCGCCTTCGTGGCCGCCGAGGACGCCGATGACCGTGCCGGTGTGGCTCTTGGGGTCGTAGTCGGCCAGCCATGGGCTGCCGCTGGTGCCGCCCTCGAAGTCGGTGCACTGGATGCGCAGTTGGGTGTCGCTGAACTTCGTGGTGCGGTTCTGGCAGGAGATCGGGGTGTCCCGGCTGGTCGGATAGCCGGTGATCTTGACTTCGTTGTCGAAGCCGCGGTCGATGCCGAGGGTGTTGCCGCCGAGGACGTCCTGGATCTCCTTGCCCTGCTTGGCGTCGAGGGTGAGGAAGGCGACGTCGAGGTCCTCGTCCTGCGACTTGGCCCAGCGGTCGTCGACCACGACCTTGTTGACCTTCCACAGGCCGGTGGGCTCGTCGCCGTTGCGGTAGTCGGGGGCGAAGACCAGGTCGTCCACCGGCTTTCCGGCGTCGGCGTCGAAGGCACAGTGGGCCGCGGTGATCAGCATGTTCCGGCCCGGGCTCTGCACCACGCTCGCGGTGCAGAAGTGGGCGCCGTGGTCGTCCTTCTCGAAGACCGTGCCGATCCGGGCGTTCTCCTCGGTGCGGCGCGGGGTGTAGGCGTTGCCGTCCGCGGGTGGGGCGCTGGCCGAGGGGTCCTGGTCCTGGGGGCCTTCGGCGGGTTCGCCGGACTTTCCGTAACCGGTGTGGCTGCCGGTGATTCTGTTCGGGTGCGTCTCCTCCGCCGCGTAGCCCACCACTGCGGCTGCCCCGACGATGAAGAGCGTCAGGGGCAGGACGGATTTCCTGGCAAGCGAGCGCACAAGGTCATTATCTGCACGGCGACCGGCTTGGGTAGGTGCTTCAGCGGGAGGCTCCGGTCACAATCCATCGTCCGGAGCGTGTGCGCAACCACAATGTCAGCATCCGCACGGTCATCATCAGGGCCATGGCCCACCACAGCGCGACCAGTCCGCCGCCGAGGGCCGGTACGGCCAGGGCCGCGGGAACGAATGCGGCCAGCGTCACCACCATGGCGCCGGCGAGGTAGGGCCCGTCCCCCGCGCCCATGAGGACCCCGTCGAGGATGAAGACGATGCCGGCGACCGGCTGGGTGGCCGCCACGACCAGGAGCGTGGTGAACAGCGGCTGCCGGACGGCGGGGTCGGAGGTGAAGAGGGGGATGAACAGCGGCCGGGCGAGCACCACCAGCGCGCCCAGGACGATGCCGGAGGCGATGCCCCACTGGGCCATCCGGCGACAGGCGGCGCGGGCTCCGTCGCGGTCCCCGGCGCCCAGGTAGCGCCCGATGATGGCCTGGCCGGCGATGGCGATCGCGTCCAGTGCGAAGGACAGCAGGGACCAGAGGGAGAGCACGATCTGGTGGGCGGCGACCTCGGCGTCCCCGAGCCGGGCGGCGACCGCGGTGGCGATCATCAGCACCGCGCGCAGCGAGAGCGTCCGGATCAGCAGCGGGACGCCGGCCTGGGCGCAGGCCCGGATCCCGGCGGCGTCCGGGCGGAGCGAGGCGCCATGCCTGCGGGCACCGCGGACGACCACGGTGAGATAGACCGCGGCCATGCCGCACTGGGCGAGGACGGTGCCCCAGGCGGAGCCGGCGATGCCGAGCCCGGCGAGGTAGACCAGTCCGGCGTTGAGGGCCGCGTTGGCGGTGAAGCCGCCGATGGCGACGTACAGCGGGGTTCTGGTGTCCTGTAGGCCGCGGAGCACTCCGGTGGCGGCGAGGACGATCAGCATCGCGGGGATGCCGAGCGCGCTGATGCGCAGATACGTCGTGGCGTACGGGGCGGCGGACGGCGAGGCGCCGAAGAGCTCGACGAGCCAGGGGGCGGTGGGCAGGACGACGGCGACGACCGCGGCGCCGAGCAGCAGGGCGAGCCAGATGCCGTCCATGCCCTGGCGTATCGCCGCCGGGAGGTCGCCGGCGCCGACCCGGCGGGCGACCGCGGCGGTGGTGGCGTAGGCGAGGAAGACGAAGACCGAGACGGCGGTTGTGAGGAGGGCGGCGGCGACGCCGAGGCCGGCGAGTTGGCGGGTGCCGAGGTGGCCGATGACGGCGCTGTCGACCATGACGAAGAGCGGTTCCGCGACGAGGGCCCCGAAGGCGGGCAGCGCCAGCGCGAGGATCTCGCGGTCATGGCGGCGGAGGGCGCGCCGTGGCGTCGCGGGGGCCAGTGTCATGAGGGGCAATCTAATCGTCCACAGGTAAGAGATGCAACTGTGTAGTGATCCTTACTTTACGCTGCGTGCGGGTGTCCCCCGTGTGCCGTAAGCGGCGATCATGAACAGGTTGCCGAAGTTTTTCTCCCCCACAGCCTATGGATGAGAAAAGTGCAGGTCAGGGGGGTGGGGCTGACGTGATTGTGTGCTTGTCCACAGAAGTTTCCCCCAGCCCGTGCACAGGATCCGGGGAGTTCTCCACAGCTATGGGGCGGTCATCCACACGGCCTGTGGATAACCAGATTGGCGGACGGTGCGCGCGGGCCTACCGTGGTCCGGCGCCCGCCGCCTGTTCCGGCCGAGAGTTCCCCGCGAACTCGACGCGCCGTAACCGGAGTCGGGCGTCTCGATTGTCAGGGCTGTGCCGTAAGAAGGAACCGCACAGCAAGGTCCGCGTCGCGGACGGGAGGAGGTGCCGGGGTGAGCATTCCCGAGCCCATGGACGACCCCTGGACGGACTCCGGTCCCAGCGACCTGCTGCCGGCCGCCCGAGCCCGCCGGGGCGACGGCAAGGGCCGGGGCCGCGGCGACCGGCAGGACCGCGACGACGACGGCGGAGGGGGCTCCTGGGCGGGCGGCTTCGAGCGGGTCCCGCCGCAGGACCTCGACGCCGAGCAGTCCGTGCTCGGCGGCATGCTGCTGTCCAAGGACGCCATCGCGGACGTCGTCGAGGTCCTCAAGGGCGAGGATTTCTACCGCCCCGCCCATGAGTTGATCTTCCAGGCGATTCTCGACCTGTACGCCAAGGGCGAGCCGGCCGACCCGATCACCATCGCGGCCGAGCTGACCAAGCGCGGCGAGATCGGCCGGGTCGGCGGCGCCTCGTATCTGCACACCCTGGTCCAGTCCGTACCGACGGCCGCCAACGCCGAGTACTACGCCGAGATCGTCCACGAGCGGGCCGTGCTCCGCCGCCTCGTCGAGGCCGGCACCCGGATCACGCAGATGGGATACGCCGCCGACGGCGACGTCGACGAGATCGTCAACAAGGCCCAGGCGGAGATCTACGCCGTCACCGAGCAGCGGACCAGCGAGGACTATCTGCCGCTCGGCGACATCATGGAGGGCGCGCTCGACGAGATCGAGGCGATCGGCTCGCGGCAGGGCCAGATGACGGGCGTGCCGACGGGGTTCACCGATCTCGACGCGCTGACCAACGGCCTGCATCCGGGCCAGATGATCGTGATCGCGGCCCGTCCGGCCATGGGTAAGTCCACACTCGCGCTGGACTTCGCGCGGGCCTGCTCGATCAAGAACAACCTGCCGAGCGTGATCTTCTCGCTGGAAATGGGGCGCAACGAAATCGCGATGCGTCTGCTGTCCGCCGAGGCCCGGGTCGCGCTGCACCACATGCGTTCCGGCAGCATGACGGACGACGACTGGACGCGGCTGGCGCGCCGGATGCCGGATGTCTCGGCGGCCCCGCTCTACATCGACGACTCACCGAACCTCTCGATGATGGAGATCCGCGCCAAGTGCCGCCGGCTGAAGCAGCGGAACGAGCTCAAGCTGGTCGTCATCGACTATCTGCAGCTGATGCAGTCCGGTGGTTCCAAGCGCGCGGAGAGCCGTCAGCAGGAGGTCTCGGACATGTCCCGTAACCTCAAGCTGCTCGCCAAGGAGCTGGAACTCCCGGTCATCGCGCTCTCGCAGCTGAACCGTGGTCCCGAGCAGCGTACGGACAAGAAACCGATGGTCTCCGACCTGCGTGAATCCGGTTCCATCGAGCAGGACGCCGACATGGTCATCCTGCTGCACCGCGAGGACGCCTACGAAAAGGAGTCGCCGCGGGCCGGCGAGGCCGACCTGATCGTGGCGAAGCACCGTAACGGCCCCACGGCCACGATCACCGTGGCGTTCCAGGGGCACTACTCGCGCTTTGTGGACATGGCGCAGACCTGAGCGGTCTTTGTAGGGTCTCAGATTTCGTGGCCAAATCTCACGAGCGATGGCCAAGCGATGGCATGTCTGACATGAATCTGAGACTGGCAGGTTGTCCTGTCGCGCTGAAGCTGTCGGATTCTCACTGCTTCTCGTTCGTCCTGTCGGATTCTCATTGCGTCCCGCGCTGAGCGGCGGCGTTTGCCCCGTAGGTGGGGTTTGATCTCGTTTTTCTGGTCCGGTTCTCGCTGTACCTGTCACGGTCGTTTTCGGCAGGTACGCGGAGCCGGGGGTAGCGATGGATCTGGGTCTGGTCGATGTCGAGTGGGCTGACGGTGAAGGCGGTGGGCTGCGGAAGTCCGTGTTGGAGGCGGTGTCACGGGTTCGGTTCGAGTCGGTGCTCCCGGTGCGGCGGTTCACGTCGTACCGCGGGCAGCGGCACTTCACGGGCTGGTACTGGGCGGCGACGACGGAGTCGCTGGTGGGGTTTGAGTCGTGGCTGGAGCGGGACCGGGCCATGCTCCTCGATCATGACCGGAGGGTGGTGGGGCTGGCCTCGCAGCCGTTCCGGGTGACCTGGCCGGGGGCGACGCGTCGGATCTCGCATACGCCGGACTACTTCGCACGGCTGGAGGACGGATCGGGCCTGGTCGTCGATGTCCGGCCTGCAGACCGGGTCGGCCCGGAGGATGCGGTGAAGTTCTCGGCGACCGAGGAGATGTGCCGGGAGATGGGCTGCTGGTCCTTCGCGCTGGTGCACGAGCCCGACCCGGTGGAGATGGCCAACGTCCGCTGGCTGTCGGGCTATCGGCATCCACGCAACCGGATCGGTGACGTTGCGAAACGGCTCATGGATGCCTTCGACGACCCGCGGTTGCTCATGGACGGTGCCGAAGCAGTGGGGGACCCGTTGTCCGTCCTGCCGACGCTCTACCACCTGCTGTGGTGCGGTGACCTGCGCCTTGACCTGTCGGTGCCTCTGGGAGACGGCGCCATGATCAGCCGCGCGGCGGTGAGCCATGGCTGAACTGGCACCGCGCGGGGTTCTGCGGGTCGGGGACCGGATCCGGTTCGAGGGCCGTAACCAGCAGGTCATCGGGCTGGAGGGAACGGCCCTGCGGCTGCTCAGCGACGAGGGTGGCACCAGCGTCATGGCTGCTGGCTACGTGATGGCCGCCGCCGATTTCGAGGTGCTGGACCGAGGGGCGGAGGCGGTCCCGGAACGAGTGCTGCCGCCGTTCGCGCTGGTGGACGCGTTGCCGCCGCCGGTCGTCGAGCAGGCCCGGTTCTGGGAACAGCACGTGGTGGAAGTGCTCACCGGGCTGCCGCCGGATGCTCCGGAGGGCACGTCTCCTCGGCCCGAATACGACCCGGCCTGGCGGAATCTGCTGGAGCGAGAAGCTGCGAAGGTCTCCGAACTGGCGGCCGGCGGGCAGCAGCTCAGCAAGCGGACCTTTCTGCGGATGCGGCAGCGCTACGAGGCCGAGGGGTTGTGGGGGCTGGTGGACGGTCGGTCCCGGAAACCACCGGCCCCGGTCCCCGGCACCGGAAGGACGGACGAACGGGTTGTCGAGGCGGTTACCGAGGCACTGGCCGGGCAGACGGATCTTTCGACGGGCGACCGCAAGCGGCTCATGATGCGGGCCGGGCAGATCCTCGCCGTGAAGCACGGCGAAGAGGCAGCGAAACTCCTGCCGTCGAAGGCGACCTTCTACCGGCTGGTGAACAGCCTCGCCAAGAACAACGAGTCCTTCGGATCGGCAACGGTCCGCCGCCAGCGGGCTCTTCGGCCCGTGGGGCCGTTCACCCCGTCCATGGCCGCCCGCCCCGGGGAGATCGTTCAGATCGACTCCACGCGGCTGGACGTGATGGCGGTCCTGGACGACGGCGTCGTGGCCCGCCCGGAGTTGACCATCGCGGTTGATGTCACGACGCGCACGATCTGCGCGGCCCTGCTCAGGCCCGCGGGCACCAAGGGTGTCGACGCCGCGGTGCTGCTGGCGAGGATGCTGGTTCCCGAGCCGATGCGGCCGGGCTGGAGCCAGACGCTGGCGATGTCGGACTCGATCCTGCCGCACCAGCGGCTCATGGCGGTGGATGCGCGGTTGGAGAAGACCGCGGCCAAGCCGGTCATCGTCCCGGACACCATCGTGATCGACCACGGCAAGGTGTTCGTCTCCGACACCTTCTCCTCGGCCTGCTCGCTGCTGGGGATCTCCCTGCAGCTCGCGCGGCCCAGGACCCCGACGGACAAGGCGATCGTGGAGAGGACGTTCGCCTCGATCAACTCGTTGTTCTGTCAGTACGTCGCGGGCTACACCGGTTCCGATGTCACCCGTCGCGGCAGCAATCCGGCCTCCGAGGCGGTTTGGACCCTCGCCCAGCTCCAGGACCTCCTGGACGAGTGGATCATCTGCTGGCAGCAGCGTCCGCACGAGGGCCTTCGCAACCCCTACATGGCGGGGCGGACTCTGTCGCCGAACGAGTCGTACGCCGTTGCCGTCGCCCGCGCGGGATACCTGCCCGTCGCTCTGTCGGCGGAGGACTACATCGAACTGCTGCCCGCGGTCTGGAGGACCGTCAACGACTACGGCATCAAGGTCAACTACCGCACCTATGACAGCCCTGAACTCAACCGACTACGCAGGCAGCCGTCCGGAGTGACGGGCAAGCAGGATCAGTGGGAAGTCCACTACGACCCCTACGACGTCTCCCGCGTCTGGGTCCGTCGAAGCGACAGCCGCCGCTGGATCGAAGTCCCGTGGACCCATCTGCCCATGGTCCGGGCCCCGTTCGCCGACTTCACCTGGCGCCACGCACGCCAGCTCCTCGCCGACCAGGGCCGCGACGACACCAGCGAGACCGCCATCGCCCAGGTCCTGGCCAAGCTGTTGCGCAGGTCAGGGAAGCCGCCGACCGGATCGGAGCAGGTCATGGCCCGCACCCGGGCCGCCCTTGAGGCCCCGGCACGGCCCGCATTGCCGCCCGCCGCATCCACTGAGGCGGACGACAGCGAGGGCGACGAGGCACAGGAGGCTCCGGTCACCCCGTTCGGCGTCTTCAACCCCTTGGAAGAGGAAGGCAACCCGTTGTGGTGACTCCGCCCGACACCTCAGATGACGAGCACAACCCGCTGACCACCAAGGACGGCTGGAGGCAGTTCGTCGATGACGCCCCGGCCTGCCCGCCGATGCTCTCGCTGCGGGCCTTCAAGGCGCTGACCGAGGAGAAGCGGCTCGCTTACAACGAGCCCCGGCTGGATTACCACTCCCGGCTCGTGATCGTGGCCACCCCCACCGTCCGCAACGTGTTCACCACCGGACGGCGCCTGGTCCTGCTCAACCGGCACCAGATCTCCGGCCGCCGCGGACTGATCGTCACCGGCCATGCCGGGACCGGGAAGACGACCGCCATCGCCCAACTCGGCCGCAGCCATGAACTCCTGGTACGCAAACGGCTCGGTCCGGCCGCCGCGGGGCGGCTGCCGGTCGTCTATGTCACCGTCCCACCGCGGGCCACCCCGAAGATGCTCGCCATCGAGTTCGCCCGGTTCCTCGGCCTCCCGGTCGTCCGGCAGGAGACCCAGACCTCCATCACCAATGCCGTCTGCGACCTGCTGATCAAAATGCGGGTCGAACTCGCGCTCGTGGACGAGATCCACAATCTCAACCTTGCCACCCAGGCCGGAGCCGAAGCCTCTGACCAGCTCAAATACCTGTCCGAACGCATCCCCGCCACCTTCGTACTGGCCGGCATCGACGTCGCCGCGAGCGGCCTGTTCAACGGGGTCCGAGGCCAGCAGATCGCCGGCCGATACACCGTCACCGACACCGAACCGTTCGCCTACGGCACCACCGCGCAGAGGCAGAGTTGGCGGAACCTGATCGCTTCCCTCGAAGACGCCCTACGACTGCACCGGCACAAGCCCGGCAGCCTGGTCAAACTCGACGGCTACCTCCACGAACGCACAGACGGCGCGATCGGCAGCCTCTCCCAACTCGTCCGCGGCGCCGCCCTGGAAGCCATCATCAACGGCAGCGAGGCCATCACCCGCAAGACCCTGGAGACCATCGAGGTCGACCAGACCGCCGAGGACGCTCGCCAGGAACAACGCCGCAACCGGCGCCCCCGCCGCCGGAGGCCGGATGCCGCAGCCTGACCAACTCCGCCAACTACCCATCGCTCTCGGCCCCGTTCACAACGAGACTCTTGGTTCCTACCTCCACCGCCTGGCCGTCGCCAACAACCGTCCGGCGGGATGCCTCGCCCGCATCCTGGGCCCGCTACCGCCCGAGTTTTCCCCGCTCAGCAACACCACGGCCGGCTGGACTCCCCACTCTCCAAAACGCCTGGCCACACTCTCAGGACGCTCGACACCCCAGTTGGCCCGAGCCTTGCCCGCGCTCGCCGACTTCCTCAACCCCGGCGGTCCCAGGCCGCAAGCCGGACGCATGATCAGCCGTCCCTGTCACTGCTGCACAGCCCGCCGCAGTCCCACCGCTTCCCTCGTTATCACCCTCTCGCCCGCCCACGTCCACCTCTGCCGACGGCATCAGCTCTGGACCCGCTCCACTCACGACATCCCGCTCGGCACCCTCCCGGAAGTCGTCGAGGCCCAGCGCCGACTGGATCAGCTCTCCCGCCGCCACGGCCAGATCGGACGAGCCCTCGATCTGGCGCGGAAGATCGTCGAGGACTGGTCCGCCTCCGGAATGCCGATCGACCTCGGGAAGGAGTGGATCGACCGCCTCGAACGCGTCGAAGGTCTCGCCGTCAGCAAGAACATCTCCGCCGAGGAGCGCCATCACCTCGCGGCGTTCCCCGAGATCGTGGTGCTGACGCACTTGATCCTCAACCCGCCCACGGCCGCCCCCGATCCCAAGGAGCTCTATCTGGCGACGACCGCCGAATTGAGTCGACGGTTCGCGCGGATCTACACCGCCGTCGGAACCCAGGACCCCCTCTACCGGAGGTTCTGCCTCCATCAAGACCGCGACTTCCATGAAAGCCAGGTCGTTTGAGAATCCAGAGCCGCCTCCGTCTCAAACGACCTGGCACCCCGGCAGGTCAACGGTGCGTCAGCTGACAGATGTGCTTCGACGGGACACAGGTCAAGCCGCGGGTGGGCTCGACAGCGCGGAGTTCCGGGTGACGTCCTTGCGGTTCACCGCACTTCAGACACCCGAACGCGCACAAGCCCTTGAGCAGGAAGCCCTCGGCTTCCTGGCCTCGCACCACATCGACGACGAGCCCGTGACCTGGCAACCTCCCACCGTCCTGCTGGCCGGACTCTCCCTTCCCGGACCGGACCCGGCGCAGAACACCGTCAGAGCCACCGGCCGCATCCGACGGCAAGCCCGGCAAGCTGACCCGGAAGAGCGCTTCACTCAGCTCTACCTCGACGAACACCGGTCCCTTCAGCAGATCGCCGCCCTCACCGGCTTCTCCCGCAGAGTGCTGACCGACCTCGCCAAGGAGTACGGCATCCCGCTCCGCAACGGCCCGCAGGACTAACAAGCGCCGCGGCACCATCGAGCGGGACTGGTTGATCGCGCAGTACGTCCACCGCCGCCGAACTCTGCCGGACCTCGCCCGCCAAACCGGCATGAGCACCGCGAACATGGCCCGGTGGGCCCACATCCACCACATCCCTCTCCGGCCCCGGGGCGGAGGAAGCCACGACCCGGCCCTCCGCGTTTCTGACAGGGCCGCAAAGACCCTGGCCGTCCTGCGAAAGGCCCTCACCAGCCCTTACGCATGGCAGAGACCCGATCGCTACCTGGCTGCCATCGCCCATCCGACAATGCGCGAGGCCGCCCAAGTCCTGGGCATCAACCAGTCCGCGCTGGTGACCCAGATCAACCGCCTCGAACGGGACCTCGGCCAACCCTTGCTTGAGCGCGCTGAACGTGGCAGAGCCATGAAACCGACCGTCTTCGGCAAACGTGTGGCCGCCGCCATCCGGAAGTCCGTTCGCGACCAAAAACGCTTTGCCCGGGTCGGGGAGGGGTTGCTACCTTCACGCCAGCGCGAGAGGCGCGCGATCACGGGACAGGGAGGTTGATGAATATGGCCGCCGTCGGCCGTCCTCAGCATGCCCCTTTCCGGCCCGCGCATCAGTAGAGCGCGGTCCGGTCGTTCCAACGATCAGGAATGACACGTGACTTCCTCCACTTCATCAGCCCACATTCAGCTGACCACCGACCGCCTCGTTCTCCGGCCCTGGTGCTTGTCCGAGGCCGCCGCGGTTCTCGACAACTCCAGGTCGGTCGACTGGGCGGACGACTTCCCCGCCGAAGGCGACCGCGTCGTCGCGGGCCTCTTCGACCAGTTTCCCGACTGGCTCGGCGAGCACGGCCACCGTCTGATCATCGAGCGCGACAGTGGCCTGGTCGTGGGCTCGATCGGCCTGTTCTGGCCGCCCAGCGAGGGAACCCTCGAAATCGGATACGGCATCGTGGCTTCCCGCCGCGGCCGGGGCTATGCCCCCGAGGCCACCCGGGCCCTCGCCGACTTCGCCCTCACCGCCCCCGGCGTCCACACCGTGTTCGCCAACGTGGAGCTGTCGAACCCGGCCTCCGTCCGCGTCCTGGAGAAGGTCGGCTTCCACCGATGGGCCACTGAGGAACACATGGCCCGCTTCAGGATCACGAAGACGGACCACCACGAGCGATGATTCGCTGGGCCGACGGGATGCCGTCGGCCCCATACCGCCGCAGAGGAAATGACACGGCCGTGAGACAGAACTCTCCGGCCAAGCCGTGAGACAACCAGAGAAACCCCAGGTCACGGCAATGGCAGAGGTCACGAGCCGCGAGATCCTACACTTCCGGGCCGCGTGCGTGGTCCAGGCGCTCGGTCGTGAAATCCACGGTGGGTCCGTGCGGGCGCGGGCTCTCCGGCTGTTCTGGACCTGTGGGTCAAGAACGGTGCTACTGTGCTGGGCATGGGAAGGCCCAAGCAGTTCGATCCGGACGCCGCCGTCGAGCAGGCCATGCAGGTGTTCTGGCGGAAGGGGTATGCCGCCACGACGCCGCAGGACCTCGTCGACGCCCTCGGTATCGGCAAGGGCAGTCTCTACAACGCCTTCGGCAGCAAGCACGCGCTGTTCGAGCGGGCACTGGTGCGCTATCGGGACGATCAGGCACAGGCCCTGATCGACATGCTGGAGCGGCCCGGCCCGGTGAAGGAGCGGCTGAGCGAAGCGCTGCATCTCCTCGTGGTGCTGGACCTCGGCGACCCGGATCGCCGCGGCTGTCTGGCCGTCAATGTCGCGGCGGAGCTCACGGGGACGGACGAGACCGCCACCGAGCTGGTACGGCGGATGTTCGACCGGACCGAAGGGGCGTTCCGGGCGCTGATCGAGGAGGGGCAGCGGGCGGACGAGATCGCGCCGGACCGTGATGCCCGGGCGATCGGGAGCATGCTGCTGGCCACCGTCGTCGGCCTCCGGCTGCTGGCCCGGGTCGCCGAGGGGCCGGAGCGGCTCACCAGGGTGATCGAGGCGACGCTCGACGGACTCTGACCTGCGGGTTTCCGCTGTTCAGGGTGTCGCCTGCTGCGCAAATTTTGTACCTACAGTTCAAGAATTGATGTCACGGATCGGAGTCCCATGAAGCTCGACCTCGCCGACAAGACCGCCGTCGTCACCGGTGCCAGCCGGGGAATCGGGCTGGCCACCGTCCGGGCGCTGCGGGAGGAGGGGGTGCGGGTCGTCGGAGCGGCCCGCACCCTCACCCCGGAGCTCCGGGCGTCCGGCGCGCTCGCGGTCTCTGCCGACCTGAGCACCGCGGACGGTGTGGCTGCCCTGATGGACCGCGCCCTCACGGAGCTGGGCGGCATCGACCTGCTGGTGAACAACGTCGGCGCCGGGGACGCCGTGGAGCCCGTCGGGTTCCTGGACACCGACGACGCGACGTGGAGCGCCGTCTTCGACCTCAACCTGCTGAGCGCGGTCCGCGCCACCCGGGCCGCGCTGCCCAGCCTGATCGAGCGCCGCGGCTCCGTCGTCAACGTCTCCTCCATCAACTCCCGGCTGCCGGGCGCCGGTCCGGTGGCCTACAGCGCGGCCAAGGCGGCGCTGGCCGCGCTCGGGAAGTCGCTGGCCGAGGAGTTCGGACCGCAGGGCGTACGCGTCAACACCGTCTCCCCCGGGGTGGTGCGCACGGCCGTCTGGGAGGACCCGGACGGCTTCGGCGGCAAGGTGGCGGCGCATGCCGGCGCGGAACACGACGCGTTCCTCCGGCAGCTCCCGGAGGCGTTCGGCATCACCACCGGGCGGATCACCGAGCCGCGGGAGGTGGCGGCCCTGATCGTCTTCCTGCTCTCCGACGTGGCCGGGAACATCACGGGCGCGGACCACGTCATCGACGGCGGCACGGTCAAGACGCTCTGAAGGGGCGGGGCGGGCGGGCTTCCCGGACGAGGCCCGGGAGTTCGAGGTCACCCGGCGGAAGACCGTCAGGCTGTCCTGAGCGACGTGGGGTGCCGGTCGTCGAGCAGGCGGAGCGCGCTCGCGCGGGTGGGGGCGCAGCACCAGCCCACCGGGCCGATGCCGTAGGAGTCGGTGGCGCGGGACGGTGCGACGGGGCACGGCCGACCGTGTGCCGTGGCGGGCGGGTGGTTTGACCTTCAGGTTGGTCGAAGCCCGAGAATCGCGGCCATGGACGACGACGGGGAACTCCTGGGCATCGGCGCGTTCGCCCGGCGGGTGGGTCTCACACCGAGCGCGCTGCGCTTCTACGACGACTGCGGGGTGCTGCGGCCGGACCGGGTGGACGCGGTCACGGGTTATCGACGCTACGGGGTCGGGCAGGTGGCGCGGGCGGTGCGACTGCGGCAACTGCGCTCGGCGGGGCTTCCGTTGGTGGACGTCGAGACCGTGCTCGACGGGCCCGAGGAAGCGGCCCGGGACGTGCTCCGGGCTCACCTGGAGCGGACCCGGCGGACGGCGGACGAGGCACGAGCCGTGGTGGAGGGCCTGCTGCGCGAGGCGTCCGGGCGGCCGGTGGAGCACGGCGCCACGGCGCGGGCGCGCGTGGGCGGGCCGGAACTCGCCAGTGCGGTGCGGCAGGTGGGCCCCGCGGCGGCCGGCGCCATGGCCCGGGAGTTCCCGGTGCTGGGGTGCGTACTGCTCGAACTCACCGAGGGGAAAGTGCGGTTGGTGGCCACCGACCGCTATCGGCTGGCGGTGCGGGTGCTGCGGCCGGAGGTCTTCGAGGGCGGTCCGCGGCGGGCGCTGATCTCGGCGGACGCCGCGCGCCGGATGGCCGAGTGGGCGGTGCGGCAGCCGGCGGTCGAGGTCGAGTGGGGTGCCGCGGCCGATGCTTCGGGGGCCATCAGGGTGCGGCTGCGGAGCGGGGCCGACCGCCGGGACGCCGAGGGTGTGGGCGTGGTTGTGGGCGAGCCGGGGGAGTTCCCGGACTACCAGCTGATGCTGACCGGGCTTGCCGACACACGGCGGCGGGTGATCGTGGACCGTGTCGCGCTGCGGGACGCGGTGACGGATCGGGGCGGGGCGGTGGTGTCCCTGGCGATCCCGGCGGAAGCGGAGGACGCTGCGGCTGCCTCGGATGCATCGCTGGAGGTGTCGGGCGGGGAGGCGGCGCCGGTCCGCCTGCGGGCGGTCCGTACCGGGCCCGGGCTGCGGATCGCCTTCGACCCGGCGGTCCTGGTGCCGGCGCTGGAGGCCGGAGTGGGCCCCGATGTGCTTCTGGAGATCGCGGCGCCGGACCAGCCGGTCGTCGTGCGCTCCGCGGACCAGGGGAGTTTCACCACGGTGGTGATGCCGGTGCGGGGCTCCTGAGCGGACGGTGGCGGTGCGCCGGCGGAACGGCGGTACGGCGCGGACGCGGCGATGGGGACGAGGACGGGGACGAGCATCGGGGACAGGGACGGTACGGGCCCGGACGACGGGCGCAGCCGGGAGTCGAGAGAGGAAGCGGGCGGATGGATCCGGAGCTGCCGGTGGTGCGGCTGTGTGTGGCGGGCATGCAGGCCGAGGCGGAGGGGCGTGCCGATGAGGCGAGGGCGCTCTTCCAGCAGTCGTGGGACGGCGCCCGCGACGACTACGAGGCGTGTATTGCCGCGCACTACCTCGCACGTCAGCAGGACTCGCCGGAGGAGACGCTGCGCTGGAACCAGGAGTGCCTGGATCGCGCCGACCTCGTCGGGGATGAGCGGGTGCGGGACTTCTATCCCTCGCTGTATGTGAACTTGGGGAACGCCTATCGCGAGCTGGGTCAACTCGCCTCAGCCCACCGGTACTTCGAGCTGGCGGCCGAGCGGGCGGCCGACGCGTCCGACGGCCAGTACGGCGACTGGAACCGGTTCGCGATTGCGGAGGGGCTGCGGAACACCGCGGTCGCGGCGGCTGCCGGCAGGGATGGGGAAGCCGCCGTACGAGGGGACATCGGCGAGGGTGTCGAGCGGCCGGTCCGGGAACTGTTCGGACGGTGGTGCGAGCGGGGCGACCTCAAGGCGCTGGGGCTGACGCTTCCCGCGTATCTGGGCTGTCTGGGGACGGACGAGGACCGGCTGCGTCTGCGGAGTGCGCTGCACATGGTGCATGCGGCGCGCTGGCTTCCCGCGGAGGAACAGAGCCTGCTGGAGCAGGCGTTGGGGGCGGCTGCCGTGTGGTGACGCCGCAGGGCGTCGGATGTTTCACGTGAAACGGCGGTGAGGCGGCCGGGTGCCGTGGTTTCACGTGAAACGGTCGGGCTGATGGCGGCACCGTCGTTCGGCGTTCTGTGTTCCGCGTTCTGTGTTCGGCGTTTCACGTGAAACGTGGAGGCGTCGGAGCCGGCGGTCGGGGCAGGATGGCGGCGCGGTGGGCGGTTGCTCGCCGTCGGCTCGGCCGGCCGGGCCGGTTCCGCCGGGTGGGAAGTCTCGTTGAGGAGCGTCATGACGGTCGTGGAGTCCGCGCAGTCGCAGCAGCCCGAGTCGCGCCAGGGCGGGGCGCACGAGGCGGTCCCGCGTGGCGGGGCAGTGGTCGATTCGGCTGAGGCGTATGCCGAGTTGATGCCGCAGACGCGGCGAGCGCTGCTGCGTCGATTGGCGGTCGCACAGGCCGAGGGGCGGGCGCCGTCGATGATGGGCGCGGTGGTCCGTGGCGGCCGGGTGGTCTGGACGGGGGCCCGGGGCGGGGTGGACGGTGAGGTGCCGCACGGCGATGTGCAGTACCGGGTCGGCTCGCTGACCAAGAACTTCGTGGCTGTGCTGGTGCTGCGGCTGCGGGACGAGGGACTGCTGCGGCTGGACGATCCCATCGGGAAGCATCTGAAGGACGTCCCGGTCCCCGAGGCGACCGTTCATCAACTTCTCTCCCACAGTGCCGGGTTGGCAGCGGAGTCCCGGGGCCCGTGGTGGGAACGGACCGACGGCACGCTGCGGCCCGAACCGGCCGATCTGTTCGGTGAGCGGCCGCGGCTGCACCCGGCGGGTCGGCGGCATCACTACTCCAACCCCGGCTTCGCGGTGCTCGGGGCGCTGGTGGAGCGGCTGCGGGACGGGCTGGCTTGGGGCGAGGTGCTTCGGCGCGAGGTGCTGGAGCCGCTGGGGATGGCTCGTACGACGCTCCGGCCGCAGACGCCGCATGCGGAGGGCTGGGCGGTGCATCCCTGGGCCGATGTGGTGTTGCCGGAGCCGGCGCACGACACCGGTCTGATGGGTCCGGCGGGGCAGCTGTGGTCCACGACGGAGGACCTGTGCCGGTGGGCGGCGTTCCTGTTGCGGGGCGACGAGCGGGTGTTGAGCGCGGAGAGCCTGGCCGAGATGAGGACGCCCGCCGTGCCGCCGGAGGGCGACGGCTGGGACGCGGGCTATGGCCTCGGCACTCAGCTCATCTGGCGGAACGGGCGCCGACTGGCCGGGCACACCGGGTCGATGCCGGGATTCCTGGCGGTGCTGTGGGTCGATCCGCAGGAGGACACCGCAGCGCTCGCGCTGGCCAACTGCACCTCGGGCGTCCCGATCGCCACGGTCGGCGCCGACTTCCTGAAGATCGTCGCCTCGCACGAACCGCGGATCCCGGAGCCGTGGCGGCCGCTCCCTGGTGCGGTGGACGAGGAGCTGCTGGCCCTGACCGGCCCCTGGTACTGGGGCGCGAACCCGTTCGCGCTGCGGCTGACGGGGGCCCGTGGACTGGAGCTGGTCACGCTGTCCGGCGGCGGGCGGACCTCGCGCTTCCGGGCCGAAACCGACGGCACCTGGACCGGGCTGGACGGCTACTACGCCGGCGAGACACTGCGGGTGGGGCGGGCGCCGGACGGCACGGCCACCCACCTCGACCTGGGGACCTTCGTCTTCACCCGGGGGCCGTACGAGCCTTCCGAGCCGGTGCCGGGCGGCGTGGATCCTGAGGGCTGGCGGGGAGTCTGATCCGGGGGAGCGGCGCGGGGCCGAGCGCCGGTCCCCCGTCGTGGGGCGGCCGAGGCCCGTCCGGCAGGGGCTTCCGGCGCGGACGTACAGTCGAGCGAGATGCCAGGAGCCGCCGCAGTGCGCGGCTCGCTACCGCTGGAAGGCCACCGTGACTGCCAACGCCGACACCCCGGTTCTGCTCGATCTGCCTCCGCTCGACGCCGCCCGTTTCGCCCGGATCGAGGACAAGGTCGCGGCGCTGATGCGCACCCGCTGCGATGTCGTGACGATGCAGGGCGAGGCGCTGCTTCCGCTGGAGGCGTGCATCCGCTCGGCAGTGCGGCCCGGCAGCACCGCCCTCAACATCATCACCGGCCCCTACGGCGAGACGTTCGGCGGCTGGCTGCGCTCCTGTGGTGCCGAGGTGGTCACCATCAGCGCGCCCTTCACCGGTGCGGTCACCCCCGAGCAGGTGGCCGACGCCCTGCGTGAGCACCCAGAGATCGACTTCGTGAGCCTGGTGCACGCCGAGGCGGCGACCGGCAACACCAACCCCGTCGCCGAGATCGGTGCCGTGGTGCGTGAGCACGGGGCGCTGCTGATGCTCGACGCGGTCGCCTCGGTGGGCGCCGAGCCGCTGCTCACCGACGGGTGGGGTGTGGACCTCTGCGTCATCGGCGGTCAGAAGGCGCTGGCCGGCCCGGCCGGGGTCTCGGTGGTGTCGGTCAGCGCCCGCGCCTGGGAGCGGATCGCGGCCAACGAGCAGGCGCCGCGCCGCTCTTACCTCTCGTTGCTGGACTGGAAGGAGCGCTGGATCGACGCCGGGCGCACCGCCCTGCCGCACGCCCCGGCGCAGCTGGAGATGCTGGCGCTGGAGCAGGCCGTGGACCGGATCGAGGTGGAGGGGCTGGACGTGGTCATCGCCCGCCACCGCGCGGCCGCCGCGGCCGTCCGGGCGGGCGTCGCGGCGCTCGGCGGGCCGGTGCCGTATGTGGTCCGGGACAGGCATGCGGCACCGGCCGCTACCACGCTGCGCACGCCGGCGGGGGTGGACGCCCGTGAGGTGGTGTCCGCCGCACTCGCCGCCGACGGCGCTGTCCCGGTGCAGGCCGCCGCCGGTGCGCTGGCCACGGAGATGATCCGGGTGAACCACTACGGGCGGGCCGCGGACCGGGCGGTGGTTCTGGGCTCGCTGGCGGCACTGGCGGCCGGTCTGCGGACGCTGGGCATGGAGGTCGACGAGGACGCGGCCTCCGGTGCGGCCGGTGCGGCCTGGGACGAGGTCGTCGCGGCCTGAGCCAGGCGGTAGTCAGGCGGCTCCGCCGCCCCAGCGGACGTTCCCACGGCTCCTGGACGCCCCTCGACAGGAGGGCAGAGGTGTGGTCTGTTTCACGTGAAACAGACCACACCTTTTTTGTGGCCCGCGCCGAGTGAGCCGGCGCCGTCTTGTCCTCGGCCCCGCCTCTCGCCCCCGGCCCTCGGCCCATGCACGCCCAACCCCGCCTCCTCCGCCTCCTCCTCCGTCTTTCCGCCTCCGCGTGGTGATCCGCACGCATGTTTCAACGGCCTCGTAGAATCGGAACGCTCGGCCCGGTTGTTCCCCGGGTGTGGAACGCGGAGGAGCAAGGTGGTCTCAGGAGGCGTGTGGAGGGCGGACGGCCAGGTGGTGGCCGCTCGCGCGGATGCCCGGCGGAATCGTGCGCTGGTGCTCCAGGCAGCCCGATCCGCCTTCGAGGAACGGGGGTTGGGGGTACCGCTCGATGAGATCGCCCGGCGCGCGGGCGTCGGTGCGGGGACCGTCTACCGCCATTTCCCGTCCAAGGAAGCCTTGTTCAGGGAGGCGGTCCGGGAGCGGTTGCGGCTGCTGGCCGACACGGCGGGGGACTTGGCCGAGGCGGACGATCCCGGTGGGGTGTTCTTCCGCTTCCTGGCGTCGGTGGTGCGGCTGGCCGCCCCGAACCGGGGTCTGTGCGAGGCGCTGGAGGCGGCCGGGGAGAGCGGCCGGACACCGGCGGACGGTGAGCCGGCCGGCCCTGACCTGGAGTTTCTGGTGGCCCTCGGGGTCCTGCTGGCCAGGGCCCAACAGGCGGGAGCGGTAAGGACGGACGTCGATCTGGACGATGTCCGCACGCTGCTGACCGGGTGTCTGGTGATGGAGCGCCGGCGGTCGGTCGGGCGGGTCGCCGCAGCGGCGGACGCCGGGCCCGGAGCCGTACCGGTGGGCCGGATGTCGACGCTGATGCTCGACGGGCTCCGCGCCGACCGGGCCGTGACGAAACTGCCGGTCGAGGCGCCGGTTCGTAACGAAACCCGGTGCCGGGTGTGCGGTGCGGCGCTCGCGGCGGCGCGCACCGGGCGGCCCGCGCGGTACTGCGGCGGGGCCTGCCGGCAGAAGGCCCACCGGGCACGCCGTACCGCTCCCCCGGACCGCCGCTGACCGCGGCCGCCGCTCCACGGCGAGCAGTCCGGCCTGTCAGAGCAGGCGCTTGAAGCCCAGGTGGGACGCCTCGAAGCCGAGGCGCTCGTAGAAGCGGTGCGCGTCGACGCGGGTGACGTCGGAGGTGAGCTGGACGAGCCCGCAGCCGAGCCGCCGGGACTCCGCGACCGCCCACTCGATCAGCTCGGCGCCCAGGCCGGCGCCGCGCTCGTCGGCCTGGACCCGTACCGCTTCGATGATCGAGCGGGTGGCGCCGCGCCGGGAGAGGCCGGGGACCACGGTGAGCTGGAGCGTGCCGACCACGCGGCCGTCCCGTGTGGCGACGGTCAGATGCTGGTGGGGATCGGCGTCCAGGACGGCGAACGCGGCGCGGTAGGGCGCCAGGTCGTCGGGGGATTCGCGGGTGGCGCCCAGGGGGTCGTCGGCCAGCATCGCGACGATGGCGGGAAGGTCGGCCTCGGTGGCGCGCCGTATCTCAAGATCGCTCATGGGCCGGACCCTATGCCCGGTTTCCGGGCCGGCCCAGGGGTATCGGGCAGTCTGTCCGACCGCCCGAGGGGATTGTGGCGGTCCGTCCCGTTACGCGGAGGCGCCCAGCGTCTCGACCGCCGTCACCAGCGGTGCCAGTTCGGGTCGCTGCGCGGCGTCCTGGAGTGCCTCGCGCAGCGCGGTGTCGTGGGTGGGCCGGGCCTCTTCGAGGAGGCGCAGGCCGTCGGGCGTGACGTCGGTGTAGATGCCGCGCCGGTCGTCGGGGCACAGGTAGCGGGCGAGCAGCCCGCGCTCCTCCAGCCGGGTCACCAGGCGGGTGGTGGCGCTCTGGCTGAGCACGACCGAGTCGGCGACCTGGTGCATCCGGAGATGGCCGCCCGGCCCGTCGTGCTGCTCGCTGAGCACGTTGATGACGGAGAACTCCCGGACGCTGAGGCCGTGCCGGGCCTGGAGGGCGCGCTCGATGTGCGACTCGATGCGGCCGTGCAGCGCGGACAGGGCGCACCAGCCCTGGGCGAGGCCGCCGGGAGCCGCCTCCTGCGTCGTGGCCGTCTCCCGCGTGCGCTGCGTCATCGCAGACCTCCTCATGCGTCGTGGGACCAGGATAGGGCACATCCGAAATAGCCCGCGCTTGCAAGTAAAGAGCGTCTGCAATTATTGTGGACGCCGGTTAAGGACGGATGCAAGAAATCAACGGGAAGGATCCGCCATGCCTCTCGCTCTCCTGGCGCTCGCCATCGGGGCCTTCGGAATCGGGACGACCGAGTTCGCGGTCATGGGCCTGCTGCCCGACATGGCGGCCGACTTCGGCGTCTCCATTCCGCTCGCCGGCTACGCCACCACCGTCTACGCCCTCGGCGTGGTGGTCGGCGCGCCCCTGATGACGGTGCTCGGCACCCGCTTCACCCGGAAGCAGATGCTGATGCTGCTGATGGGCCTGTTCATCGTGGGCAATCTGCTCACCGGTCTGGCGCCCACCTTCGGGCTGGTGCTCGCCGGCCGGGTGGTCGCGGCGTTCACGCACGGCGCGTTCTTCGGCATCGGCTCGCTGGTGGCCGCCGACCTCGTGGCCCCGGAGAAGCGGGCCGGCGCGATCTCGCTGATGTTCAGCGGCCTGACCGTGGCCACCGTCGTGGGCGTACCGGGCGGCACCCTGCTCAGCCAGCAGTTCGGCTGGCGTACCACCTTCTACGCGATCGTCGCGCTCGGCGTGCTGGGGCTGCTCGGCGTCGTCAAGCTGGTCCCGGCGCAGCGGGCCAAGGCGGCCGCCCGGATCGGCAGCGAGCTGGCGGTGTTCCGCAATCCGCAGGTCGGTCTGGCGATGCTGATGACCGTCCTCGGCTTCGGCGGGGTCTTCGCGGCCGTCACCTACCTCGCCTCGATGATGACCGAGGTCACCGGCTTCGCGTCGTCCTCCGTCATCTGGCTGACCGCGGTCTTCGGCCTCGGGATGGTCGGCGGGAACCTGTTCTCCGGACGCTTCACCGACCGCGCCATGATGCCGATGCTGTACGCGTCCCTCACCGGGCTGGCGGTGGTGCTGGCGGCGTTCACCTACACCGCGCACCACAAGATCGCGGCGATCGTCACCATCGGGCTGATCGGCTTCTTCGGCTTCGCGACCGTGCCGCCGCTGCAGAAGCGGGTGCTCGACCACGCGGCCGCCGCGCCCACGCTGGCCTCGGCCGGCAACATCGCGGCCTTCAACTTCGGCAACGCGCTGGCCGCTTGGCTCGGCGGCCTGGTGATCTCGGCCGGGATGGGCCTGACCGCGCCGAACTGGGTGGGCGCGCTGATGACCGTGGCGGCGCTGGGCGTTGCGGTGCTGGCCTCCTTCCTGGAGCGCCGGCGGCCGGGCCGTGGCCAGGTGGTGGCCGCCGGCGGTCCGGTCGTGGCGACCGAAACGCATGTTCCGGCGGCTCGGAGCTGAGCGTTCCGGATGTCCGCCCCCGGTGGGCCGCACGTGGCCGGCCCGCCACCGGGACCCCTCAGGACGGGGCGCCCGCCCGCTCCCGTCCCCCGGCCGACCGTGCCCCCCGCGGTCGGCCGCCGCGGCGGGTCCGCCCCCAGGGCTTGAGGACGGAGAGCGCGGTGAGGAAGAGGTAGAGCGCGGAGGAGACCGCCGGTGCGGCGAGGAGGCCGGGATCGGATGCCGGGCGGCCGGTGGCGGCCGCCGCGGCGAGTCCGGCGACACCGGGACGGAGCGCGCACACCGTCAGGGCCACGGCCGCGAGGGTCAGCCAGAACTTGGTGACGATCCAACGGTGACGGGCCAGCCCCCAGTGGGTACCGAGGGAGAGCACGACACCGCTGGCCAGTGAGGCCAGCGCCACCGGCAGCACCAGGAAGTCCGTGAGGACCCGCATCGCCCGGTAGGCGCCCGCTGCGGCCGCCGCCGAACGGGCGGTGAAGCCGGTGATTCCCAGGGCCAGGAGTCCGGTGCTGAGCCCCAGCCAGCCGACGGACACGGCGACATGGGCGACGAGGAGGGCCCGGCGGACGGGCCGGCTGAGCGGCATCCCTCCACGGTGGCGGGCGGAGCGCCGCGCGCCATCTGGCGACGGGAGTATCCGCGCGTACGCGACGGCGAGTACGGCCCACCGACCCGGCCCGCCCGTACAGCGGGCACGCCCTAGGCTCACCCCATGAGCAAGCTGCATCTGTTCGACATGGACGGAACCCTGCTCCACGGCTCCGCGGCCGCCGTCGAGATCTCCCGGCAGCTGGGGCTGGACCGGGAGATCGCGGAGCTGGAGCGGGCGTTCGCCGCCGGGGCGCTGACCCCGGCGGGCTTCGCACAGCAAGCCTGCGCGCTGTGGGCCGCGGACCTGACCGAGGCTCAGGTGGCGGCGGCCTTCGAGAGCGCGCCCTGGCTGACCGGTATTCGGGAGGTATGGGCCGATATCCGAGCCCGCGGCGAACGGTGTGCGGTGATTTCCCTTTCGCCGGGATTCTTCGTCGAACGGCTGCTGGAGTGGGGCGTCGACACCGCGCACGGTTCCCGGTGGCCCGCGGTGCCCATCCGGGAGCCGCTGGAACCGGCCGGCATCCTCTCGTCGTCGGCGAAGGTACGGATCACGGACGCGCTCTGTACGCGGTACGGGCTGACCTGGGACGACTGCGTGGCGTACGGCGACTCGATGTCGGACTCCGAACTCTTCGCGGTGGTACCGGAGTCGGTGGCGGTGAATGCGGATCACCATGTCAGCGGGCTGGCCACATACGCGTATTCAGGGCGTGATCTGCGTGAGGCATACGAACTGGTGCGTACCGGCGAGTAATTCGGTGGACCAGCTGTTTTCCGCGGTGGATTCGTCCGCTGTGCGCCCGGAATTTGCCGTCTGTGGGAAGGGTCACGGTTATTGGCGGGAGCGCGCCGAGTGTTCCATGATCGGGGCTTGTGGTTTCAACTACTCCCGGTAAGGTCGAGTCCGGCTTGGCGGGGAGAGGGACTCCGCGGGCGCGCGGACAGCTGGGGCGAAGCTCGGCAGCTTAGCGGGAAGCGGCCCCGGGCGCCCGGACTTCCGGCATTTTGTCCGGTGCGGTGGGGCGGGTGGCATGCTGACGGAACGGCATCTGCGCCATCTGCCATAAGGAAGTGAGAGGTGTCCGCTTTAAGGGATGTTGCCGGGATCGCTTGCGTCGATTAAGAATCCCGGGCAGGGCGGGGGAATTCCGGGCAGTTCCGGTCGACGGAACGCCACAGGTAACCGAAAGACGTTCGAGGCGAGGCAGACCATGGACGCTCCGACCACCACGTCGGCCGATGGCGGCTCTTCTGGCGGCAGCAGTGGCGAGTGGGGTTGGTTCACTCCGCCCGCGAAGAAATCGTCCGGAGATCAGCAGGACCGGAACGACGGCCGGGACGGGCCCCGGGCGCCGCAGGGTGAGCGTGACGAATCGGGCGGGCACGCCGAAACGGAACGGATACCCAGCCGCCCCGTCAACCAGATACGCCCGGTGGGGACGGCCGCCGAACGGGAGCGCGAGCAGGAGCCGCGGCGGGTACCGCGGCAGGGCGCGCAGCCGGGGCAGGAGGAGTGGGAGGCGGCCGGTCGGTCCGGCGCCGGCGCCGGCGGGCGGCCGGCGCCCGCCGCTCCGTATGGGACCGCCCCCCGGGCCGGGACCGAGCCGGAACCGGTCCACGAGCCGGCCGCGCGGACCCCGTTCGACCCCTTCGACCTCTCCGTCCCGCCCGCCCCGGGCGCCGACCCCGCCCCTTCGGCTCCGTCCGCCTCCGCCGCTCCCCACGGCCCGACCGTCCCGTCCGGCCCGTCTGTTCCTCCTGCCTCAGCGGCCCACGGGGTACCGCCGTCTCCTGTCCGTCCTTTCGTCCCCGCTGCCTCCCCCACACCGCCCGCACCACCCAGACGGCCCGCACCTCCGGCAGACATGGCACCCCCCGCGCCGTCGGCAGCCACAGCCCCACCCGCCCCGCCTGCCCAGCCCGCCCCGGCGGCCTCGCTCGCCGCGCTGGCGGCATCCGGCCCGCCCGAGGCGGCGGCCTCTCCCGACGCGGTGCTCATCCGCCGCACCATGGCCGAGGTCGAGCCCGTGGCCGACCAGGTAACCTCGTACTTCTACGCGCTGCTGTTCGTCCAGCACCCCGATCTGCGGGCGCTGTTCCCCGCCTCGATGGACGTCCAGCGCGACCGGCTGTTCAAGGCGCTGCTCACCGCCGCCCAGCACGTCGACAACTCCGAGGTGCTCGGCCAGTACCTCTCCCAACTCGGCCTTGGACACCGGAAGTACGGCACCCAGCCGGACCACTACCCGGCGGTCGGCGAGTGCCTGATGAGCGCGCTGGCCCGTTATGCCCCGTCCAGTTGGAGCAGGGAAACCGAGGACGCGTGGGTGCGCGCGTACACCCGGATCTCGCAGATCATGATCGACGCGGCGGCGGAGAACGAGGCCGTCGCCCCGGCCTGGTGGCAGGTCGAGGTCGTCACGCACGAGCTGCGCACCCCGGACACCGCGGTGGTGACGGTCCGCCCCGACCAGCCGTACCCGTTCCGCGCCGGCCAGTACACCAGCCTGGAGACCCCGTGGTGGCCGCGGGTCTGGCGGCACTACTCCTTCGCCTCCGCCCCCCGCTCCGACGGTCTGCTCTCCTTCCACGTGAAGGCGGTCCCGGCCGGCTGGGTCTCCAACGCGCTGGTGCACCGCGCCCGGCCCGGCGACGAGCTGCGGCTCGGCGCGCCGGCCGGGTCGATGACCGTCGACCACTCCGCCGGCAGCGACCTGCTGTGCGTCGGCGGCGGCACCGGCATCGCGCCCATCAAGGCGCTGGTCGAGGACATCGCGGACCACGGCGCCCGGCGCCAGGTGGACGTCTTCTACGGGGCCCGCAGCGACCACGACCTGTACGACATCGACACCATGCTGCGGCTGGAGCAGACCCATCCCTGGCTCACCGTCCGCCCGGTCGTCGCCGTCGGGCCGGGCGTCCGGGGCGGGCCCGGCACTGTGACCGGTCAACTCCCCGACGCGGTCCGGAAGTACGGCCCGTACCGGGAACACGACGCATACCTCTCGGGTCCGCCGGGTCTCATCCGCAGCGGCGTGGAGGCACTGATGGGAGTCGGTGTCCCGGCCGAGCGGATACGGCACGACTCCATCGAAGAGCTGGTATCGACGGGAGATTGAAGTCTTGGCAGCAGAAGGCGAATACGGCCTGACGGGGGAGGGACTGGGCCTGCACCTGCCGGCGGAGCGGCCCGGGAGCGACGGTGAGCACCTGGTGCAGCGGAGACTCGGGACGACCGGGCGCGCCGACCGTTTCTACGCGGACCAGGTCCTGGACCATCTCAATGTGCGGATGCAGGAGTTCGTCGCCCGACAGGAGATGTTCTTCCTGGCCACGGCGGACCGGCACGGCGAGTGCGACTCCACCTTCCGCGCCGGGCCGACCGGGTTCGTGCAGGTGCTGGGCGACCGGCTGCTGGCGTACCCGGAGTACCGCGGCAACGGCGTCATGGCGTCCGTCGGCAACCTCTCCGAGAACCCCCGGCTGGGCATCCTCATGATCGACTTCACCCGCGACCGGATCGGGCTGCACATCAACGGCCGGGCCCGGGTGGTGCTGGACGAGGAGATGCGGGCCTATTACCCGGGCCTGCCGGTGGATCCGGTCCCCGGGCGGCGGGCCCAGTTGTGGGTGGCGGTCGAGGTCGAGGAGGCGTACGTCCACTGCTCCAAGCACATCCCGCATCTGCAGAAGGTGCCGGCGAACGAGCGCGGCGCCCGGGCCTGGGGCAGCGACGACTTCAAGCGCAAGGGCGGCGACTTCTTCGGGGCGGCCGCCGAGGCGGCGCAGCGGCAGCCCTTCCGGCGCCCCCGGCACACCAACGAGCATCTGCGCGGCGGGCTGCACGAGGACACGCCGGAACACGGCTACGGGGCCGAGCCGGCGCCGGTGCCCGGTCAGCGGAACCGCGCGGGGGACACCGTGGCCGCGGAGCTCAACGGGGAGTTCCTCGACCGGGTCGAGCGGGTGCTGGCGCGTGCCCGGCCGCGCGGCCCCGCCGAGGACGCCCCGGAGTTCCGCGGCTGGTTCGACCGGCGCGACGGCTGACGCCGGGGCGTTCAGCCCAGGTCGGGGGCGTGCATCGCGCGCACGCCCTCGATGTTGCCGTCCAGGTAGTGCCGCAGGGACAGCGGGACGACCTCGACCGAGGCGATCCCGACCCGGGTGAAGGGCACCCGCACGATCTCGTACTCGCCGCACGGCTCCTCGACCTCGGGGCCGTGCCGGCGGGACGGATCCATCGAGTCCAGCCGGCAGACGAAGAAGTGCTGCACCTTGACGCCGTCCACCCCGCCGTCGGTGATGTGCTCGACGGTGTCGACGAAGACCGGCAACACATCGGTGATCTTGGCGCCCAGCTCCTCGTCCAACTCGCGGTGGAGGGCCTCGATGACCGTGGCGTCCGCAGGCTCCACGCCGCCGCCCGGAGTGATCCAGTACGGGGCCCGGCCCGGCTTGGTGCGCTTGATCAGGACGAGATCCTCTCCGTCGAGCAGGATCGCGCGGGCGGTGCGTTTGACGACTGGCCGTACGGTCATGGTGGACAGATCCCGCAGTCACGGCCTGGTGAAACCCCTGTCCCAGGGCTCACGTCACCAGCCCGCCGCGGTGCGCAGCAGCCACTCGTGGGCCCGTGCGATGTGCGGCAGCCCCAGCGTCCCGGTCCGCACGGCCAGGAAGTAGGTGCGCAGCGGGGGCACCGGCGGATCGAGCAGGGCGACGACCGCGCCGCGCTCCAACGCTTCGGTGCACAGGTAGCGGGGCAGCACGGCCAGTCCCGCGCCCGCCGTGACGCAGGACAGCACCGCCCGCAGATCGCCGGTGACGACCGTGGCGGAGGCGGCGGGCTTGGCGTCGAAGACGGCGGCCCAGTAGCGGGCGATCAACGGCAGGCTCTCGTGGACCTCGACCAGCGGGACCGGGTCGAGGACCCGGACCCCGCGGTCCTGGAGGGTGCCGGGGCCGCCCAGCCGGGCCAGCCAGTGGGGCGCGGCGACCAGTACGTGTTCCTCGTCGCACAGCGGGGTGGCGGTGAGCAGCCCGCCGCGCGGCCGGGTGGTGGTGACGGTCAGGTCGTGGTGGCCGGCGGCCAGGCCGTTCAGCAACTCGTCGGCGTCGCCGAAGGCGGTGCGTATGGTCAGGCCCTGGGTGATCAGCGGGCTCAGCGCGGGTAAGGCGCGCTCGGCGGTGAACTCCGGGGGGCCGCCGAGATGGAGCGTGCGGGTCGGGGAGTCCTGGTCCAGGCCGGCCTCGGTGATCTCGGTGAGGGCGTCGAGATGGGGTGCGACCTTGTGGGCGAGCTCGTCGCCGAAGGTGGTGGCGGTGACGCCGCGGGCGCAGCGGACGAAGAGGGGGCGGCCCAACCGGCGTTCCAGCGTGCGTATCTGGCTGGTCACCGCGGGCTGGGAGAGCCCGAGCAGCGCCGCGGCCCGGGTGAACGATCCGGCCCGGTGGACCGTGACGAAGGTACGCAGCAGCGCCAGATCCATTGCGTACCTCCTGCGGCCCCTCGGAAGCCTGGTCGCGGGCCAACTATAAATTTGTCGATAGGGCTGTGTCGCTAGCGTGATTGGACACTGACGCTGAGTCAACTAGCCTTGTTGAAGCGGTTCGTTTCACGTGAAACATCCGGTCTGTGAAACATCCGGACCGGGCTCACGGGAACCGCCGGCCGGCAGGGTGACGAGGGGGGATACCCTGCCGGCCGTTTCCGCGCCGTGGAGACGTCGCACACGGCCGGGATCTAGGGCTTCGCCGCGTCCAGCGCGCGCAGGACATCGGCGATCAGATCCGCCGGCTCCTCGACGCCGACGGAGAAGCGGATGAAGCCCTCCGGCACGTCGTCGCCGCCCCAGCGGGCGCGCCGCTCGGCGGTGGACCGCACGCCGCCGAAGCTGGTGGCGTCGTCCACCAACGTCAGCGCGGCCAGGAACCGCTCCGCGTACGCCTTGTCCGGGAGGACGAAGGACACCACACAGCCGAAGCGGCCGGGGCGCATCTGCCGGACGGCGAGCGCATGCGACGGGTCCGACGGCAGGCCGGGATGGCGCAGCCCGGTCACCTCGGGGCGCTCGGCCAGCGCGGTGGCCAGCGCCAGTGCCCCCTCCGCCTGCTGGCGGACGCGCAGTGCCAGGGTGGCCAGCGAACGGTGGGCGAGCCAGCTCTCCATGGGGCCGGGGATCGCGCCGACCGTCTTGCGCCACAGCCGGACGCCGTCGGCCAGCACCGCGTCCCGGGTGGTGGCGTAGCCCAGCAGGACATCGCCGTGGCCGGTCAGCGCCTTGGTGCCGCTGGCGACCGAGAAGTCCGCGCCCAGGTCCAGCGGGCGCTGGCCGAGCGGGGTGGCGAGGGTGTTGTCCACGGCGACCAGCGCACCCCGGGCATGTGCCGCGTCGGCCAGCCGCCGGATGTCGCAGACGTCGAGGCCCGGGTTGGAGGGCGACTCGATCCACAGCATCCGGGCGCCGTCGAGGACGCCCGACTGGGCGTCGCGGGCCGTGGGCGCCGCGCGGACCTCGATGCCGTAGCTCTCCAGCCGGGTGCGGACGGCGGGCAGCAGCTGATAGCCGTCGTTCGGCAGCACCACCGCGTCGCCGGCGCGCAGTTGGGAGAAGAGCACGGCGGAGATGGCCGCCATCCCGGAGGCGAAGGCGACGGTGTGCGCGGGCTCGTCCGGTGACTCCAGCTCGCCGATGGCGGCTTCCAGCCGGGTCCAGGTGGGGTTGGTGTCGCGGCCGTAGGTGTACGGGCCGGTGGCCTCGCCGGGGAGGTGGTAGTGGGCGGCGAAGACCGGTCCGGGGAGGGCCGGTTCGTGGGCTTCCGGTTCCGGCAGCCCGGCCCGCACCGCACGGGTGCCATCGCCGGTCATGCGCTCTCCTTGTGGTGGGGGCGGTGCAGGCCCGGCCGGGGTTCGGCGGGGCCGGGCGCGTCGGAGGTGACCTCGGCGCGGACCGCTTCCAGGAGGCCGTCGCAGGCCGCCTCGATCATCTCCAGGCATTCCTCGAAGCCGGCGAATCCGCCGTAGTACGGGTCCGGGACATCGAGCCCGGTGGGGTCCGCGGCCGGTCCGGTGGCGCAGTTGTACGCGCGCAGCAGCCGGACCTTGGCGGCGTCCTCGGGCGTCGGGGCCAGCCGGCGGAGTTCGCGCAGATGGCCCGCGTCGAGCGCGACGACCAGGTCGCGGCGGGCGAACCAGGAGGCGCGGAACTGGCGGGCGGTGTGCGTGGTCGGGTAGCCGCCGGCGCGCAGGACGGCGACGGTGCGGGGGTCGGCTCCGTCGCCCTCGTGCCAGCCGCCGGTGCCGGCGCTGTCGATCTCGACCAGGGCGTCGAGTCCGTCCTCGGCGATCCGGGCGCGGAAGACGGACTCGGCCATCGGCGACCGGCATATGTTGCCGGTGCAGACGAAGCAGACGCGGTAGCGGGCGGTCAAGCGTCAGTCCTTGTCGGGAAGGACCATGTGCATCGCCCAGGAGACGATGGAGATGATCACGCCGCCGACCACTGCCGTCCAGAAGCCGTCCACATGGAAGGCGAGGTCGGCTTTGCCGGCGAGCCAGGAGGTCAGTAGCAGCATCAGCGCGTTCACGACCAGCGTGATCAGGCCGAGGGTGAGGATGAACAGGGGGAACGAGAGCACCTTGACCACGGGCTTGACCAGGAAGTTCACCAGCCCGAAGATCAGCGCGACCAGGATCAGGGTGAGCACCTTGCGGCCGGTGTTCTCACCGGTGAGCGTGATGCCGTTGAGGAGCCAGATGGACACGGCCAGGGCCGCGGCATTGGCGAGCGTCTTGACCAGGAAATGCTTCATGGTGAGATCGTCGCAGACGACTGGTGACAGGTGAGAGGTGCGAACGGGATGAAGGCTTTCCGACTGGATGAACTGGAAGCGGAACGGGTCGCGAACGACGGCGCGTACCTGCAGTTCCTTCGCGAACGCACCATGTCGGTGGGGTTGTACGCGCTGGACGCCGGAAGCGCCGACCCGCAGCAGCCGCACCAGCAGGACGAGGTGTATCTGGTGGTGAGCGGCCGCGGGGCGATCACGGTGGGGACGGAGACGGAGTCGGTGGCCCGCGGCAGCGTGGTCTACGTGCCCGCCGGGGTGCCCCACAAGTTCCACCACATCAGCGAGGACCTCCGGGTCGTGGTGGTGTTCTCTCCGCCTGAGAGCTGAGGCCCGACCCCCGGAACCCGTAGGGGTCGGCTCAGGGGCGAGCCCGGGCTGTCGGGCCCCCGCGGCGGTCTTCGGCGGCCTAGCATCGTTGGTGTACAGGGGAACCGGAGACGCGGCGCGAGGGACGCGAGGCGCGGACGGTGCCACCGGAGCGGCAGAGACCGACAAGAGCGCGACAGACAGAAAGCAGGGCAGAGCAGTGGCTGGTAAGGGGATACTCGCAGGGCTTCCGTGGTGGGTCGTCTGGGTCGTGGTGCCCGTCATCCTGATCGTCGTCTTCGGCGGACTGATCGCCAGCGCGGTCGGCTTCCTGATCGGCCTGCTCTTCAAGGTGCTGATCGCGGCGGCCCTGATCGCCGGTGTCATCTATCTCGTGCGCAGGTTCACCGGTTCCGGCTCCTCGTCCTCGTCGAAGAGCGACTGGTAGGCCGAGTCTCCGACCGACCGGTACTGTCCGATCCGCACCGCCCGTAGACGCCCTGCCCCCGCCCGGGAGCAGGGCGTCCGGCGTTCCTCGCCCGGGTCGACACTCCCGTCGCGGGGAGTCGAACGGGGATCGGAAAGCGCCCCCGCCCGGGGTTTTCGCCCCGTCGGCGTCCGGGACGTTCCGGCTGTTCACCATGAGTGCGAACCTTGCTCCGTATCGTCATCGGGGGCAGGAGGGCGTCAAAGGGCCGATGGCTTCCGGGACTTCGGGCTTCCGTTCCGGACCACCCGGGTTACAGTGCCGAGCAGGCGTCTTCCGGATGTTGATGTTCCGGAAAGCAACGGTGATCGGACCGGGCGTCGGGTGGGACGTTCTGGGAGGCGCGCGGTCGCGGGAGCGGGTCCCGTGGCCGGAGCCGCGGGACCATGGCGCTCGGACCTGGGGGTTGCGTTGGCGATCGACAACGGCGAATCCGGCTCGCAGCCCACTCTGATCGGTTCCGTCCAGCGGGCCCTGCGGCTCCTGGAGGCGGTGGCCGCCCATGTCGACGGGGCGCCCGCCAAGCAACTGGCCCGGGAGGCCCGGCTTCCGCTTCCCACCGCCTACCACCTGCTGCGGACGCTGACCCACGAGGGCTATCTGCGCCGGGAGAACGGTGTCTTCGTGATCGGAGAGGGTGCCGAGTCGATCGGCCGGGCCGGGGCCCGGCGGCGGCAGCGCCGTCAGCTGGCCGACGTACTGGCCATGGCGGGGCGCGAACTGGGTGCGGCCGTCTACTTCGCCGTCTACCGCGAGGGCGAGGTCGAGGTGGTCGCGATAACCGACGACCCGGCCCGCCCGCCCGTCGAGGAATGGGCCGACTTCCGCTCCACCGCGCACGCCCACGCCATCGGCCAGTGCCTCCTGGCGCAGCTCGACGAGACTGCCCGCAGGGAACATCTCGCCCGTTATCCGGTGCAGTCGATGACTCCCTTCTCGGTGCGTTCCGAGGGAGATCTGCTCCATCGGCTGGCTACGGTGCGTCGCGGACAGGTCGCCTACGATCGTCAGGAATATGCCCTTGGCACGGTCTGTTCGGCGATCCCCATCCGGGTCGGGTCGGCCGCCGCCACGTTGGCGGTCTCTCTGCCAGCTGAGGAAGTGCATCGATTGCAGGCAGTTACGGCTCGACTACGGAAAATGGCGGAGGAGGTACTAACGACACTCGCCTTCTCTATCAGTATCTGAAAACTCACTCCTTGTGATCTGCCTGCCTGTGGCCGACGATGGCGTCAACAGGGCTTCCGGGGATGATTCCCGGCCATCTCCGATCAAGTGCGGGGCAGCGGTTGATGAACGACACGGTTCAGGCAGAAGTGATCATGAGCTTCCTCGTCTCGGAGGAGCTCGCCTTCCGGATTCCGGTGGAGCTGGACTTCGACAGCGCCGACCCCTACGCCGTCCGGCTCACCTTCGATCTTCCCGGCGATGCGCCCGTGACCTGGGTGTTCGGCCGTGAGCTGCTGCTGGACGGGCTGAGCAGGCCGGCCGGCGAGGGTGACGTCCGGGTCGAGCCGGCCTCCCCCGACCACCTCAGCGATGTCTACATCAGCCTCCAGGTCGGCCCCGAGCGGGCCCTGTTCCGCGCCAGTGCGCCGCCGCTGATCGCCTTCCTGGACCGCACCGACCGGATCGTTCCGCTGGGCAAGGAGGAGGTCTGCGACACCCTGGAGGCCGCGCTGGACCGGATCCTGACGGAGGCCCCGGCCGGCTGACCCCGCCGACCACCGACGATCGGTCACCGGCCCGATTCACCTCGCACCCGCTCCACCGGCGCCGTCCGCCGGCGCAGGTCGTCCCTGTCCTGCTGCCCCAACGCCCGCTGTCCGCAGACCACTTCGTCAACCCGGCGCTTCCACGCCCCGGCCCGGGTCCACCGTTTCCTCCGTGCCGCCCGCCGCCCGCCGCCCGCCGACGCGCTCAGCGCTTACGGCGCCGCCCGTGCGCCGCGCGCCGACCTCCTCGTCCGCCGGTGCCGGCCGCCCGCCCCGCCTCGCCCGGCACCGGGCGGTCCGCCGCGACCACCAGGGCCGCCAGCAGCGTGGTCACCGGCACCGAGGCGACCAGCCCGATGCTGCCCACGAGCGTGCGGACGATCTCCTCCGCCACCACCTCGCTGCCGGCCACCGTGGCGACACTGCTCTGTGCGATCGAGAACAGCAGAAGCAGCGGCAGCGCGGCGCCCGCGTAGGCCATGACGAGAGTGTTCACCACGGACGCGATGTGGTCCCGCCCGATCCGCATCGCCGCGCCGTACAGCTTCCGCCAACCCGCCGTCGGATCGGCCTCCTTGAGCTCCCAGACCGCGGCCGTCTGGGTCACCGTCACATCGTCGAGTACTCCCAGTGAGCCGATGATGATCCCCGCCAGCAGCAGACCGCGGATCTCGATGTCCGGGTACAGCCCGTGCACCAGGCCGGTGGTGTCGTCCGTGTTGCCGGTCAGCAGTGCCCAGTCGGTGAACACCGAGCCCAGCAGCCCGATGAGCAGCAGCGAGGCGAGGGTGCCGAGCACCGCCACGGACGTACGGGCGGTCAGCCCGTGGCACATGTAGAGGGCGATCAGCATGATCGCGCTGCCGCCGACCACCGCCACCAGCAGCGGATCGGAGCCCTGGAGGATCGCCGGGAGGATGAAGAGCGTCAGCACCCCGAAGCTGGCCACCAGCGCCACCAGCGCCAGCACCCCGCGCAGTCGTCCGACGATCACCACCGCAAACGCGAAAATCGCGGCCAGCACCCACATCGGCACGGTGCGGTCGACGTCCGTGACCGCGTACTGCAGGTCCCTGGGCGCCTTGGGGGAGTAGGAGACGACCACGCTCTGCCCGGTCGTGTACTGCCGCAGGGAGTCCGGTGTCACCACCGTCCGGAAGGTGCGGCCGGCGTTCTTCCCCGTGGTGACCTCGACCGTCGCCTGCTGGCAGGGCTTGCCCCGGGCCGCTCCCCCGGTCGGCGGCGCACCTCCGGGCGTGGTGGGCTGCGGCTGCTGCTCGGCATGCACCGCCGCGCAGTCCACCTCCTCGACCTTGACGATCCGGGCCTGCTCCGTGGGCTGGTCGAAGCCCACACCGGACGGCTTGTGCGGTGGTGCGCCACCGGGCCACAGCACGATCAGGCCGACCGCCACCGCGGTCGCGAACGGGATCAGGACGGCGGCGATGACCTTGCGCAGATGCCGGGAGACGGGCGCGGCCGGCCCATGGCTGTGCGCGTGCGCATGCGCATGGGAGTGCGCGGGCGCATCGGGAGGCGGGGAGTCGGGAGGGCTCACCGCCCGATCATCGCAAGAAGCGCGACAAGCGTGGGCCCCCTGTTCACACCGCGGCCCCGGCCGCTACCGTGGTGCCACCTTTGCAATCGCGGGAGCTCGGAGCACCGGGCTGAGAGGGCGCTGACCTCCGTCCCGGCGGTGTTTCACGTGAAACACCGCACGACGGAAGCCGCTGCGTCGACCGCCGAACCTGTTACCGGGTAATGCCGGCGTAGGGAGTTGAGTCTTTATGACTCTGCAGGATGCACGCACGCCTGAAAACGGCTCGACCGACGGCGAAAAGCCGCAGATCGGCTGGCACAAGGGCTATGTCTCCGGATCGCGCCCGGACCTTCGGGTCCCGGTCCGGCGGGTGCACCTCACCAACGGCAAGGACGTGACGCTCTACGACACGTCAGGGCCGTACACCGACCCTCAGATCGAAACCGACGTCCGCCGCGGTCTGGCGCCGCTGCGGGAGAACTGGATCATCGCTCGGGGCGACACCGAGGAGTACGCGGGCCGCCCGATGCGTCCCGAGGACGACGGGATCAAGCACACCTCACCGCGCGGTGGCCTGCGGAACCTCGACGCGGTCTTCCCCGGCCGTCCGCGCCAGCCGCGCCGTGGCCGGGGCGGGGCCGCGGTCAGCCAGCTCGCCTACGCCCAGCGTGGCGAGATCACCGCGGAGATGGAGTACGTCGCCGTCCGCGAGAACGTCTCCCCCGAGTTCGTGCGGGACGAGATCGCGGCCGGCCGTGCGGTGCTGCCGGCCAACATCAACCACCCGGAGATCGAGCCGATGATCATCGGCAAGAACTTCCTGGTGAAGGTGAACGCCAACATCGGCAATTCCGCGGTCACCTCCTCGATCGAGGAGGAGGTGGAGAAGATGACCTGGGCGACCCGCTGGGGCGCCGACACGGTCATGGACCTCTCCACCGGCCGCAACATCCACACCACCCGCGAGTGGGTGCTGCGCAACTCCCCCGTCCCGATCGGCACCGTCCCCCTCTACCAGGCGCTGGAGAAGGTCGACGGCAAGGCCGAGGAGCTGACCTGGGAGATCTACAAGGACACCGTCATCGAGCAGGCCGAACAGGGCGTCGACTACATGACGGTGCACGCCGGCGTGCTGCTCCGCTACGTCCCGCTCACCGCCAACCGCAAGACCGGCATCGTCTCCCGCGGCGGCTCGATCATGGCGGCCTGGTGTCTGGCGCACCACCAGGAGTCCTTCCTCTACACGAACTTCGAGGAACTCTGCGACATCCTCGCCGGCTACGACGTCACCTTCTCGCTCGGTGACGGGCTGCGCCCCGGCTCCATCGCGGACGCCAACGACGAGGCGCAGTTCGCCGAGTTGCGCACCCTCGGCGAGCTGAACACCATTGCCAAGCGGCACGGCGTGCAGACCATGATCGAGGGCCCGGGCCATGTCCCGATGCACAAGATCAAGGAGAACATCGACCTCCAGCAGGAGATCTGCGAGGAGGCCCCGTTCTACACGCTCGGCCCGCTCACCACCGACATCGCCCCCGCCTACGACCACATCACCTCCGGCATCGGCGCCGCGATGATCGCCTGGTGGGGCACCGCGATGCTCTGCTACGTCACGCCCAAGGAGCACCTGGGCCTCCCGGACCGCGACGACGTCAAGACCGGCGTCATCACGTACAAGATCGCGGCCCATGCGGCGGACCTCGCCAAGGGGCACCCGGGTGCCCAGGAGTGGGACGACGCGCTCTCCGACGCCCGCTTCGAGTTCCGCTGGGAGGACCAGTTCAACCTGGCCCTCGACCCGGACACCGCCCGTGCCTTCCACGACGCGACGCTGCCCGCGGAGCCGGCCAAGACGGCGCACTTCTGCTCGATGTGCGGGCCGAAGTTCTGCTCGATGAAGATCAGCCGAAGCATCACGGAGCAGTTCGGCGGTGCGGAGGGCGCGACGCCCGAAGAGGTCCGGGCCGGGATGCTGGAGAAGTCCAAGGAGTTCGCGGCCGCGGGGAACAGGGTCTACCTGCCGCTTGCCGACTCCTGACGTCGGGCGAGGCCGGACAAGCGCCGCCCGGGGGCTTTGCTCCCCAGGGCGGCGCTTGTCGTGCGCGTGAGCGACCACCAGGACGTGGTGCAACTACGCGCCACACAGGCTGATGTGAGAAGAATCCAGGACGGCGCCGTCTCAGACCAGCCCGAGGCGGAAGACGTCGCCGACGAGGGGAAGAGGAGGGAGGGGCGGGGGGATCTGGGCGGCATGACCGTCGGAGGAGTCCGCTCGGGCGGGGGCGGTGGGCGCGATGAATCCAAGGGTGAGCAGCGCACTGGCGGCTGCGATGGTCGCGATATGGCGCAGACGTGTCACGTGGGTACCTCTCCTTGGCGGAACTTGTCGCCAATTGGCTTCGCTGGGCCGCTGGGGCACTGGCGGCCATGAATGGAGAGCGTTCCCGACTTGTCGGATCATCTAATCGGTCGACAGGTGTGGTCACCCTTATGCCTCAGGCCGTCAGCGGCCTTCTCCTCCCCGGCCCCGAGGCGACCGCCACGGATCAGCGCACCTGCTCCCACAGATCGCGGAGGTGGTGAACCGGCTCACGCCGTCATGGATGTTGAGGTGGTCCGAGCCTGACGCAGGGGCAAGGCCAAGCCGCGACGGCGCCGGCACCGCCGGAGCCCGGGAACGCGCGGTGGGCGCGCCTCCGGGCTCCGGGGGCCGGGCTGCCGGGCGGTGAGTCCGCCCCTGCTTAGGCCGGCCGGTCTCCCCTACTCCGGCCGGTCCTCCGAGCCGCCGTAGTCCGGGCTGGAGTAGCGCGGACGGTAGTGGGAGGTGCCGGCGTCGGGGCTGGAGAACCGTGGGCGGGTGTAGCCGAGCGTGGGGGTGCGGCGCTCGGGCGCCGACACGGGACGGGGGACGTACCGCACCGGATCGTCCGCGGGGTCGGCCGACGGATCGGCCAGGGCCTCCCGTAGGAAGGGCAGCAGCCCGCGGTCCAGGAGCGCCTGCCGCCAGGCTTCGCGGGCGGTGTCCAGCGCGGCGGCCCGCTCCTCGGCCGCGGTGTCCCGGGAGACGCCGTTGCGCAGCGCGGTGACGACCACGCAGCCCATCCCGACCAGCGCACCCGCGGCGGCCAGTGCGGCGAAGACCCAACCGACGCTGATCAGCGGCCGGGAGACGGCCGGATCCGGGTCGACGGCGCGCAGCACATAGCCGATGACGAGGAAGAGGATGGCCGCGATCCCGGCGAGCACCGGGATCAGGACGGTGGCCATCGCGGCAAGCCCGAAGCCGGCCGCTCCGGCGTCCGGGTCGACGTCCGCGGTGGCCGGTCCGAACCGCTCGTCAGAGGTCTGGTCCGCTGACGGACCGCCCCCGCCGGTGCCCGTCCCGGTGGGCGCCGGGGCGCGCAGCGCGGAGCGCAGCTGTATGTAGCGCTGGTATTCGGCCGCCGCGCAGGCGGCGATCGCGCTGGTCGCACTGAGCGCCATGGAGCGCAACTGCTCGGTGTTGAGCCGGTTTTCGGTGCCGGCGGTGCGGTCGTCCGGGTCGTGGGCGGCGGTACGCAGCGCCTCATCGAGGATGCGCGCGAAGTCCGCGCGGTCCTCGTTCAGCAGGTGCGGAGCGCTGTTCATGTGGATCCCCCGATGCTCCGTAGGGCCGTACGGGCCGGCCAGAGCCGGGCGCCGGGCGGAAACGGAGGAGAGCCTGCTACGGATAGACCGATGGTAGAGCGCCTCCGGCGCGGGGTGACAGAGAGTTTGCGGAATTTGCGAGATGCCGCGACCGGATTCCGTCCTGTCAGATCACCCGACCGGGCGGATCCCGTACGTCCGCCGAAGTGTCACCCCACCAGGGGGAGTTGGCAGACCAGCAGCTTTCCGGCCATCGTGATACCGCCGTCCATCGCGATCGCCAGACCGTCCGCGTAGACGTGCGGGCCGTCCACCGCGATCCCCTCGCCCTCGCCGTCCTCCGCGCCGACCTCGCCCAGCAGGTACGGGATCGGGCTGTGGCCGTGCACGACGCGGTGGCCGCCGTAGGCGTCGAGCAGCTCGCGGACCGCCTGGCCGCCGGCGGACTCGTCGCGGAAGGCGAACCGCTTGGTGAACTTCCGGAAGAGATCCCAGACTTCGTCGGCGTCGCTGCGGGTCAGCACCTCGTGGACGGTGTCGTTGACCGCCTCGATCGAGTCGCCGTACTCGAGGTAGGCGGTGGTGTCGGAGTGCACGAGCAGATGCCCGTCCTCCTCCATCACGGCGTCCAGGCGCGCCATCCACTGGAGGTGGTGGTCCTCCAGCCGGTCCATGTCGGTCTTCTGGCCGCCGTTGAGGAGCCAGGCCGCCTGGAAGGAGGCGGTGCCCGCGCCGGACTGTACGGGGGTGTCGCCGAACCGCTTGGCACCCAGGAGCAGCAGCTCGTGGTTGCCCATCAGGGCCTTGCAGTAGCCGCCGGCCGCCGCGGCCTCGGCGGAGAGCTGCATGACCAGGTCGATGACGCCGATGCCGTCCGGCCCGCGGTCGGTGAAGTCGCCGAGGAACCAGAGCCGGGCGTTGCCCGCCGCCCAGGTGCCGTCGGCGTCGATCAGCCCCTCGGCCTCCAGCGCGGCGCGCAGTTCGTCGTAGTAGCCGTGTACGTCGCCGACGACGTACAACGGGCCCAGACCGTCGGGGGCGGGGCCCGGATCCTGGGCCGGCACCACGGACGGGTGGTCGATGAGGGTGTCCGTACGGCCGATGACCGGCAGGTCACGGGCGGTCGGCGTGTACTCCTCCGGCAGCTGCACCGGGGGTGCGGCCGGGGGCGCGACCGGCGCGTCGAGCGGCTGCCCGGCGGCCGGCGGGCCGGCGGGCGTTCCGGGCGGCGGAACGGACGCCGGAGGTTGTGTCGCCATGGTCCACACCATGGGTCCCTGACTGGCCCCCTGAGTCATCGACCCCTCCACCGTTGCGCCGCCGTGCACCTCTCGGACCTTTGCCTGGTCGACGGCGGTCCGCGGTGTCGTGCGCCCATCATAGGAACGCCGCTCTCGGGTTGTGACGCACCCGGGGGTGATCAATCCTGCGAAGCTCGGCGTTCACGATGGATTCCTCCCGGGATCGCCCTGTTTTTTCCGCGGTGGAGCGGGCATCCGGAGCGTTCCGGTACGCCCGGCCCACCGCATCGGCGGCCCGGTCAGTCGCCGGCCGGGCCACGCGGCGGGCTGACCGTCGTCCGCGGGGAGCGGCGCTGGGAGGAGGTGCGCACGATCAGGTCGGTCGGTATCACCTGCTCGACGGGGCAGCTGCCGTCGAGTCCCTCGATCGCGTCGATCAGGATCTGCACGACGGCGGTGCCGATCCGCCGGGGCTTCAGCGAGAGCGTGGTGATCGGCGGATCGGTGGTGGCGTAGACGGTGGACTCGCTGCAGCAGACCAGCAGCAGGTCGTCCGGCACTCGTAGGCCGTAGCGCCGGGCCGCGGCGAGCAGGTCGGTGCCGTTGGGGTCGAAGAGGCCGTAGACCGCGTCGGGCCGGTCCGGGCGGGCCAGCAGCCGGTCCGCGGCCACCGCGCCGGCGCGCGGGTCGTAGGCGGGGTAGGACTCGTAGACCGGCGTCTGGCCCACCCGCTCGCACCAGTTGAGGTATGCGGTGGTCGACAGCCGGGTGTAGGTGTCGGTGGTGGTGCCGGTGAGCAGTCCGATGCGGCGGGCGCCTGCCTCGGCGAGGTGGTCGAGCAGGCCGAGGACCGCCGCCTCGTGGTCGTTGTCGACCCAGCCGGTGACGGGCAGGGAGCCGCCGGGGCGGCCGTCGGAGACGACGGGGATGCCGTGCCGGACGAGCTCGGTGACGACGGGGTCGCCGTCGGCCGGATCGATGACGACGGTGCCGTCGAGGGCGACGTTGGACCAGACGTCGTGGCGGGAGGTCGCGGGCAGGATGACCAGCGCGTATCCGCGGGCGAGCGCGGCGGAGGTGGCGGCTCTGGCCATCTCGGCGAAGTACGCGAACTCGGTGAAGGTGAAAGGTTCATCCCCGTAGGTGGTCACGGTCAGGCCGATGAGGCCGGACTTGCCGGTACGGAGTGTGCGGGCGGCGGCGGACGGGCGGTAGCCCAGCCGATCGGCCACCTCGCGGACGTGGCTACGGGTGGCATCCGGAAGCCGGCCCTTGCCGTTGAGCGCGTCGGAGACGGTCGTGATCGATACACCGGCTGCGGCGGCCACGTCCCGGATACCCGCGCGTCCCAGTCGGCGACCGGTCGACCGGCCCACCTGGTGCTTCCCTGCTGCTGTCATGGCGAGCCGATAGTAGGGCTCGGTACGGCCATTCGCGGGGGAGCGACGACGGGCGCAAGAAGGCACGTTTCTGCATGGTAATAGGCCCTCAATTGCCTTGAAATGTAAGGGACTTGATGTCTTTATTGATCGTTCTTCGGGAGGGAGCAGTGGCGCGCCCGGCGATCCGTCCAGGTCTCGAAGAGGTCTCAAGTCACCTTGATGAGGGATGCGCGCCACGGAGCGAGCCACCGGCGCATGGTGCGTCGGGCAGCGCGCCCCCGGGCTGCGCGCCCGGCGCCCGCGACGGCGGATGCCGCGCGAAGGCCGTCCTCTCAGGGCCTGCCACTGGGCGGGGCAATCCTCATAAGGTGTGCAGTATTGGAGTCGAGAGGGATGGTTGAGGAGGACCTGCGGTGAGCGAGAAGACCCCGAGGCTGCGTGCTGCGCTGGACGGCATCCCCACCTACAAGCCGGGGCGGCCGGCGGCGGCCGACGGCCCGGTCGCCTACAAGCTGTCCTCCAACGAGAACCCCTACCCGCCGCTGCCGGGCGTCCTGGAAAGCGCGGTGGCGGCTGCCGGATCGTTCAACCGCTATCCCGACATGGCGTGTACGGGTCTGATGGCGGAGCTGGCCGACCGGTTCTCGGTGCCGGTCACGCACCTGGCGACCGGCACCGGGTCGGTCGGAGTGGCCCAGCAGCTGGTCCAGTCGACGGCCGGGCCCGGCGACGAAGTGATCTACGCCTGGCGGTCGTTCGAGGCGTACCCGATCGTCACCCAGGTCTCCGGGGCGACGCCCGTGCAGGTGCCGCTCACCTCCGGTGAGGTGCACGATCTTGAGGCGATGCTGGCGGCGATCACCGACCGGACCCGGCTGATCTTCGTCTGCAACCCCAACAACCCCACCGGCACCGTGGTGCGCCGTGCGGAGCTGGAGTCCTTCCTGGACCGGGTGCCGGACGACGTGCTGGTGGTGCTGGACGAGGCGTACCGCGAGTTCATCCGTGACGCGGACGTGCCGGACGGGATCGAGCTCTACCGCGACCGCCCCAACGTGTGCGTGCTGCGCACCTTCTCCAAGGCGTACGGCCTGGCGGGCCTGCGGGTCGGCTTCGCGGTGGCGCATCCGGAGGTGGCCGCCGCGCTGCGCAAGACGGCGGTGCCGTTCGGCGTGAGCCAGCTCGCGCAGGAGGCCGCGGTGGCGTCGCTGCGCAGCGAGTCGGCGCTGCTGGAGCGGGTCGACGCGCTGGTCGCCGAGCGGACGCGGGTGTACGACGCGCTGGTGGCGCAGGGCTGGACCGTTCCGGCGTCGGAGGCGAACTTCGTCTGGCTGCGGCTGGGGGACCGGACCACCGACTTCGCCGCGGCGTGCGAGCGGGCCGGGGTGGTCGTGCGGCCGTTCGCGGGCGAGGGGGTGCGGGTGACGATCGGGGAGAAGCCGGCGATGGACCTGTTCCTGCAGGCAGCGGAGGAGTTCCGCAAGGCGCTGTAGCCGGTTTCCGGTCCGCCGGGGCGTGGTGCCCCGTGCGGTGGTGTGCACTGAGGCCGCGGGTCCGGACGGATCCGCGGCCTCCGCCGTTCGCGGCCTCAGGCCGGCCGCACGTGGACGGCGTCGCCGGCGCGGACGGTGGCCAGGGCCCGCGGGTCGCCGTCGATGCGGCCCAGGACGTTGCAGGGCGAGGCGAGTCGGGCCTCGTCGCCGTGGGATATCGGGGTCGGGCCGTAGGGGAGGGCGAGCGCGTTGCCCTCGGTCCAGAAGGCGACCGTGCCCGGTTCGACGACCTGGCGGGCGTCGGGCTCCAGGGCCGGGGTGAGCCCGGTGTCGAAGTAGACCTCCTCGCCCCAGGTATGGGCGGTGGCCTGGAGCGGCAGGGCGGCGAGGAGCGCGGTGGCGGTCGGGGTGTCGTCCAGTGTGGCGGTGACGTTCCCGGCGGGCCAGGAGATGCGGATCTTCATGGCGCCGAATTCAACAATATGTTGAAGCCGCTGGGAAGGGTGCGCGCATAACCACGGCATAAAGGGTGCATGGGTCACGGATTCCAGCGTGACGGCAGTCACGTACCCCCCTTCCCTTGGGGTGTGAGGCATGGGAGATAATGCTTGTGAATGTGAACGCGTTCACAAGCTCGCGTCCTGGTATGTGCCGCTTTATGTGCCACAAAAGGGACATGCGGCTCCGTGGACGGCGACGCAAGGACGTAAGGAGGCCGCGACGTGGAGCTGGCGTTGGCGCCGGAGACTATGGCGCGATGGCAATTCGGCATCACGACCGTCTACCACTTCCTGTTCGTTCCCTTGACGATCTCTCTCGCCGCTTTGGTGGCCGGACTCGAGACCGCATGGGTGCGAACGGGTAAGCAGAGGTATCTCAAGGCCACCAAGTTCTGGGGCAAACTGTTCCTGATCAATATCGCGATGGGTGTCGTCACCGGCATCGTCCAGGAATTCCAGTTCGGTATGAACTGGTCGGACTACTCGCGGTTCGTCGGGGACGTCTTCGGTGCGCCGCTCGCCTTCGAGGCCCTGATCGCGTTCTTCTTCGAGTCGACCTTCATCGGACTGTGGATCTTCGGCTGGGACAAGCTGCCGAAGAAGCTCCACTGCTTCTGCATGTGGATGGTCTCGATCGGCACCGTGCTCTCCGCGTACTTCATCCTCGCGGCCAACTCCTGGATGCAGCACCCGGTCGGCTACAAGATCAACCACGCCACAGGGCGGGCCGAACTGACCGACTTCTGGAAGGTGCTGACCCAGGACACCACCCTGGTCGTCGTTTTCCACACCCTGACCGCGGCCTTCCTGACCGGTGCCGCGTTCATGGTCGGCGTCTCCGCGTACCACCTGATGCGCAAGAAGCACATCAAGGTCATGCGGACGTCGCTGCGGCTCGGACTGGTCACGCTGGTGGTCGCGGGGCTGCTCACCGCGGTCAGCGGTGACTCGCTCGGCAAGGTGATGTTCAAGCAGCAGCCGATGAAGATGGCCTCGGCCGAGGCGCTGTGGGACAAGGCCGCGCCGGCGCCGTTCTCGGTCTTCTCGTACGGCGATGTCGCCAAGGGGCACAACAAGGTCGCCATCGAGATACCGGGTCTGCTCTCCTTCCTCGCGCACAACGACTTCTCCTCGCCGGTCCCCGGCATCAACGACGTCAACAAGTCCGAGCAGCAGAAGTTCGGGCCCGGTGACTACCGGCCGAACATCCCGGTCACCTACTGGGGCTTCCGCTGGATGATCGGCTTCGGGATGACGTCCTTCGCCATCGGTCTGGCCGGACTGTGGCTCACCCGCAAGAAGTTCTGGCTGGCGCCCCGGCTGCGGACCGGTGACGACGAGGCGCCGCATCTCGCGCTCACCAAGAACAGGACGCTGGGCGACCGCCTGACCAAGTGGTACTGGCGGCTGGCCTTCGTCACCCTCGGCTTCCCGCTGATCGCCAACTCGTGGGGCTGGATCTTCACCGAGATGGGCCGCCAGCCCTGGGTCGTCTACGGCGTGCTGCGCACCCGGGACGCGGTCTCGCCGGGGGTCTCCCAGGGCGAGGTGATCACGTCGCTGGTCGTCTTCACCACGCTCTACGCGATCCTCGCCGTGGTCGAGGTGAGGCTGCTGGCCAAGTACATCAAGGCCGGACCCCAGGAACTCTCCGACTCCGACCTCAATCCGCCCACCAAGATCGGTGGCGACTCCACCGACGCCGACCGGCCGATGGCCTTCTCGTACTAGGAGGCGACCATGCAACTCCATGACGTCTGGTTCGTCATCATCGCCTTCCTGTGGACCGGGTACTTCTTCCTGGAAGGCTTCGACTTCGGGATCGGCGTGCTCACCAAGCTGCTCGCCCGGGACCGGAGCGAGAAGCGGGTGCTGATCAACACCATCGGGCCGGTCTGGGACGGCAACGAGGTCTGGCTGCTCAGCGCGGGCGGCGCGACCTTCGCCGCTTTCCCGGAGTGGTACGCCACCCTCTTCTCCGGCTTCTATCTGCCGCTGCTGCTGATCCTGGTCTGCCTGATCGTCCGCGGTGTCGCGTTCGAGTACCGCGTGAAGCGGCCCGAGGACCGCTGGCAGCGCAACTGGGAGCACGCGATCTTCTGGACCTCGCTGCTGCCCGCAGTGCTGTGGGGCGTGGCCTTCGGCAACATCGTCCGCGGCGTGCAGATCGACGCGCACAAGGAGTACGTCGGCGGCCTGCTCGACCTGTTCAACCCGTACGCGATCCTCGGCGGTCTGGTCACGCTGACGCTGTTCACCTTCCACGGCGCGGTGTTCGCGTCGCTGAAGACCGTGGGCGACATCCGGGAGCGGGCGCGCCGGACGGCGGGCTTCCTCGGGCTGACCACCGCCGTGCTCGCGGTCGGGTTCCTGGGCTGGACCCAGGCCGACAAGGGGGACGGCGGCAGCCTGGTCGCCATGATCGTCGCGGTGCTGGCGCTGGTCGCCGCGCTCGGGGCCAACAAGCTCGGGCGGGAGGGCTGGGCCTTCGCCTTCTCCGGGATCACCATCGTGGCGGCGGTCGCCATGCTGTTCCTGACGCTCTTCCCGAACGTGATGCCGTCCACGCTGAACGAGAGCTGGAGCCTCACGGTCAGCAACGCCTCGTCCAGCCCCTACACCCTGAAGATCATGACCTGGTGCGCCGGGATCGCCGCGCCGATCGTGATGCTCTACCAAGGGTGGACCTACTGGGTGTTCCGCAAGCGGATCGGCACCCAGCACCTCGCCGAAAGCCACTAGCCGAGACCCGTCCCGCCAGGGCGGGGCTCGGGAGAACGGAAGGTTTCACGTGAAACCGATCGACCCGCGCCTGCTCCGATACGCCCGTGCCACCCGCGGATTCCTCGTCGCGGTGGTGGTGCTCGGGCTTGCCGGAGCGGGCCTGGTCGTCGGCCAGGCCATGCTGATCGCGGAGATCGTGGTCGGCGCCTTCCAACACGGCTGCACCCTCGGGGCGTTGGTCATTCCGGTGGTGCTGCTCGCCGCGGTCTCGGTCGGCCGGGGGCTGGTCTCCTGGCTCACCGAACTCGCCGCCCACCGTGCCGGTGCGGCGGTCAAGTCCGAACTGCGGATGCGGCTGATCGAACGGGCGGCGGCGCTGGGGCCCGGGGCGGAGATCCGCCGCGCGGCGGGTGCCGGGGACGCCGGGACCCCGGAGCTGCGGACCGGGGAGCTGACGGCCCTGGCCACCCGCGGCATCGACGCGCTGGACGACTACTTCGCCCGCTATCTGCCGCAGTTGGGGCTGGCGGTCGTGGTGCCGGTCGCGGTGCTGGCGCGGATCGTCACCGGGGACTGGATCTCCGCGCTGACCATCGTCGTCACCCTGCCGCTGATCCCGCTGTTCATGGTCCTGATCGGCTGGGCCACCCAGTCGCGGATGGACCGCCAGTGGCGGCTGCTCGCCCGGCTGTCCGGGCACTTCCTCGACGTCGTCGAGGGGCTTCCGACGCTGAAGGTCTTCGGCCGGGCCAAGGCCCAGGCCGCGTCCATCCGCGCGATCACCAGCGAGTACCGCCGGGCCACCCTGCGCACCCTGCGGATCGCGTTCCTCTCCTCCTTCGCGCTCGAACTGCTCGCCACCATCTCCGTGGCGCTGGTCGCGGTCGGCATCGGCATGCGCCTGGTGAAGGGCGAACTCGACCTCTACACCGGCCTGATGGTGCTGGTGCTGGCCCCCGAGGCGTATCTGCCGCTGCGGCAGGTGGGGGCGCAGTACCACGCCGCGGCCGAGGGGCTCTCGGCCGCGGAGGAGATCTTCGCCGTTCTGGAGACCCGGCCGCGGACGCCCGGCACCGCACCCGCGCCGGACGGCACCGGGCTGACCGTCGAGGGCCTGGTCGTCCGCCACCCCGGGCGCACCGCCGACTCGCTGCCGGCCACCTCGTTCGAGGTCCGGCCCGGCGAGACGGTCGCGCTGGTCGGCCCGTCCGGCGCCGGCAAGTCCACGCTGCTGAGCGCGGTGCTCGGCTTCACCGAACCCTCCGAGGGGCGGGTCCTCGTCGACGGGCGGGACCTCGCCGACCTCTCCCCCGAGAGTTGGTGGAGCCGGATCGCCTGGGTGCCGCAGCATCCGCACCTCTTCGCCGGGTCCATCGCCGAGAACGTCCGGCTGGTGCGACCGGACGCCGATGACGCGGCGGTCCGTGCCGCGTTGCGCGAAGCCGGGGCGCTGGAGTTCGTCGACGCGCTGCCGGAGGGCGCGGCCACCCGGCTCGGGGAGTCCGGCGCCGGGCTCTCCGCGGGCCAGCGGCAACGCATCGCGCTGGCCCGCGCGTTCCTCGCCGACCGGCCGATCGTGCTGTTGGACGAGCCCACCGCGAATCTGGACGGGGAGACCGAGCAGGCCCTGGTCGGGGCCGTGGGCCGGCTCACGGCCGGGCGTACGGTCCTGCTGGTCGTCCACCGGCCGGCGCTGCTGGCGGTGGCCGACCGGACGGTGCGGCTGGCGGGGCCGGAGGTCGGTGCCGCGGCCGGTGAACCGGTGGACGAGGCGGCCGCGGTGCCGACGCGTGCGGTCGCCGGGCGGGTCTCTCCCGCCGAGCCGGGCCGGTCGGCGGACGCCGGGCCGGTGCCGGGGGGCGAGGACGTTCCCGCTCCCGGGTCGCGCTCCGCGCTGGGGCGGCTGCGCGGGCTGGCCCGTGCCCGGCGGGCGCGCCTGGGGCTCGCGCTGCTGCTCGGCAGCCTCGCGCTGGGCAGCGCGGTGGGACTGATGGCGACCTCCGGCTGGCTGATCTCGCGGGCCTCGCAGGAACCGCCGGTGCTGTACCTGATGGTGGCGGTGACCGCGACCCGGGCGTTCGGCATCGGGCGGGCGGTGTTCCGCTACGCCGAGCGGCTGGTGGCGCACGACGCGGTCTTCCGGATGCTCGCCGATGTCCGGGTGGCCGTCTTCCGGCGGTTGGAGCGGCTGGCCCCGGCCGGGCTCAAGGAGCGCCGCCGCGGCGACCTGCTGTCGCGGCTGGTGGCGGACGTCGACGCGGTGCAGGACTACTTCCTGCGCTGGCTGCTGCCCGTGGGGGCGGCCCTGTTGGTCGGCGCGGGCACCGTCGCGTTCACCGGCTGGCTGCTGCCGGAGGCCGGGGCGATCCTCGCGGTGGGGCTGCTGCTCGCCGGGGCCGGGGTGCCGGCGCTGTCGGCCGCGGCGGCGCGGCGCGCGGAGCGCCGGCTGGCGCCGGCTCGCGGGGCGCTCGCCACCCGTGTCGTCGATCTCCTCACCGGCACCGCCGAGTTGACGGTCGCCGGGGCGCTCGGTGCGCGGACCGCCGCGGTGCGCCGCGCGGACCGGGAGCTGACCCGGATCGCCTCCCGCTCGGCCGCCGCGGCCGGTGCCGGGGCCGGTCTCTCGGCGCTGCTGTGCGGGCTGACCGTGGCGGCGGCCTCGGTGGTGGGCATCCAGGCGGTGCACGCCGGCCGGCTGGCGGGCGTGGAGCTGGCCGTCGTCGTCCTCATCCCGCTCGCCGCGTTCGAGGCGGTGGCCGGACTTCCGCTGGCCGCGCAGTACCGGCGGCGCACCCGGCACGCCGCGGAGCGGGTCTTCGAGGTGCTGGACGCCCCGGCGCCGGTCCGCGAACCGGACGCCCCAGCGGACGCACCTGATGTGCCGTTCCCGCTGGTCGTAGACGAGTTGACCGCGCGTCACCCGGGGCAGGACCGGCCGGCGCTGGACGGCGTCGGCTTCAGCCTGGCACCGGGCCGCCGGCTCGCCGTCGTCGGACCGTCCGGGTCCGGCAAGACCACGCTGGCGCAGGTGCTGCTGCGGTTCCTGGATCGGGAGTCGGGGGCGTACACGCTGGCCGGCACGGACGCCCAGGACCTGGCCGGCGACGCGGTGCGGCGGCTGGTCGGGCTCTGCGCGCAGGACGCGCACCTCTTCGACAGCTCGCTGCGGGAGAACCTCCGGCTGGCCCGGCGGGACCGCAGCGGCCCGGGGTGCGCCGACGACCGCGACCTCTGGGACGCGCTCGGCCGGGCGCGGCTGGCGGACTGGGTGCGCGGGCTGCCGGACGGCCTGGACACCATGGTCGGCGAGCACGGCGCCCGGCTCTCCGGCGGTCAGCGGCAGCGGCTGGCCCTGGCCCGTGCGCTGCTCGCGGACTTCCCCGTGCTGGTGCTGGACGAGCCCGCCGAGCACCTCGACCTGGCCACCGCGGACGCGCTGACCGCCGATCTGCTGGCCGCCACCGAAGGCCGGACGACGGTGCTGATCACCCACCGGCTCGCCGGTCTGGACGCGGTCGACGAGGTGCTGGTCCTGGACCGCGGCCGGGTGGTGCAGCGCGGTGGTTACGCGGAGCTGGCCGGCGCCGACGGTCCGTTCCGGCGGATGCTGGAGCGCGAACGGGAGGTGGACGCCGCCCACCTGCGGACAGCCCCGCCCGTCGGGGCCGGGAGCGCGGCGTAGGGAGCCCGCCGGGACTCGGCGCCGGATAACTGAACTTTTCCCGGAAATGGTCCCTTATTAGGCTCGGGGCATGGCAGTCACGGCAGGACCGTCCCCCGACCCCGCGGGCACCGGCAGCGCCGGCGGACGTCCGGACCCCATGGACGCCGCCACCGAGGCCACCCGCAGCCTCCAGGGACTGTCGTCCGAGCTGACCGCCCGGGTGCCGCAACTGCTGGAGGCGATGCGCACCGTCGGCGCGGGGCTGGATCTGCACATCACGCTGGACCGGATCGTGGAGACCGCCGCCGAACTCGCCGACGCGCGCTACGCCGCGATCGGGATCATCGACGACACCCGGGAAGGGCTGTCGGACTTCGTGACCTACGGCGTGACCGGGGCGCAGCACGAGCGCATCGGCGCGCTGCCCGACGGACACAAGGGGCTGCTCGGCGCCCTGATCCACGATCCGAAGCCGGTGCGGCTGGCCGACCTCACCAAGGACCCCCGTTCGGCCGGGTTCCCGCCGGGGCACCCGCCGATGCGGTCGTTCCTGGGCGTGCCGATCCGCGTCCAGGGAGAGATCTTCGGCAACCTCTATCTGACCGAGAAGCGCGGCGGGGAGTTCAGCCAGGAGGACCTGCACATGGTGCGGGTGCTGGCCACCGAGGCCGGGATCGCGATCGGCAACGCCCGGCTGTACGCGGCTACCCGGCAGCGCGAGCGCTGGATCGACGGGTCGGTGGCGGTGACCACCGAGCTCCTCGCCGGCAGCGACGTCGACGACGCGCTCGCGGTGGTCGCGGAGCAGGCCAGGAAGCTCGCCGATTCGGCGGCCGGCATCGTGCTGCTGCCGGACGAGGAGGGCGGGTTGGAGATCGTCGCGGTGTCGGCCGACGACCCGACCGGGATCCTGGGGACCCAGATCCCGCCGGACAGCCCGGTGGCCGAGCAACTCCTCGCCGGTGACCCGGTGTTCGTCCGCGACTCGGCGAGCGATCCGCGGATGGTCACCCATCTCGCGTCGCGCTACGGGCCGAGCATGATGCTGCCGCTCAAGAGCGGTGGCCGGGTGCTCGGCACCCTCGCCACGCCGCGGGCGCGCGGCGGCCGTCCGTTCAGCGCCGCCGAGCGGACCCTGGCCACCCAGTTCGCCGCGCAGGCAGCGCTGGCGCTGGTGCTGGCCGACGCGCAGCGCGACCGGGAGCAGCTGGCGGTCTACGAGGACCGCGACCGGATCGCCCGTGATCTGCACGACCTGGTGATCCAGCGGCTGTTCGCGACCGGGATGGTGCTGGAGAGCGCACAGCGCAAGACCGTGGTGCCGGAGGTGGCCCGGCGGGTCGGCAAGGCCATCGACGAACTCGACGTCACCATCCAGGAGATCCGGACCGCGATCTTCGCGCTCCAGCAGAGCCCGGCCGAGGCGCCGTCGGGGCTGCGGACCCGGGTGCTGCGGGAGATCGGCACCGCTGCCGTGCCGCTGGGCTTCCAGCCGTCGGCGCAGTTCGTCGGCAAGGTCGACTCCCGGGTCGGGGAACTGGCGGGCAAGAACCTGATCGCCGCGCTGCGCGAGGCGCTGTCGAACGCCTTCCGGCATGCCGAGGCGTCCCGGATCGAGATCGTGGTGGACGCGACGGTCACCTTGCCGGACGGCACTCCGGGTGTCCGGCTCACCGTTGCCGACGACGGGGTGGGCATCGCCGGGGGTGGCCGCCGCAGCGGGCTGAAGAACCTCGCCAAGCGCGCGGAGTCGCTGGGCGGTTCCAGCACCTACGGCCCGGGGCTGGGCGGCGGGGGGACGATGGTGACGTGGGAGGCGCCGCTGTGAGGGGCCGGGCGGCGAGCGTCTCTACGCCGCCCCGCTTTCGGGCTTCCGCGCCAGAACCGTCGCAATCGACCTGTGTGCGTCTTCGGCGGGTTCCTGCGCCAGGCGTGCGGTGACGACGAGACCGGCCCGGCCCAGCAGGGCGGCGATCCGCTCCGCGGGGATCAGGTGGGACTCGTAGGACACCGGGTGGCCGCCGTAGGCCCGTGCCGGGCGCAGTCGTACGTTGTCGCCCACGTGGCCGGCCACCATCAGCCGGCCGCCGGGTGCGAGGGTGCGATGGAACTCGGCGAAGACGCGGGGCAGCACCTCCGGCGGCGTGTGGTGGGTGGAGTAGTAGGCCAGGATGCCGCCGAGGACGTTGGCCCGGAAGCCCAGCGCGGTCATGGAGCCCACGAGGAAGTGCAGGCGCGGGTAGGCGCGTTGGGCCAGCCTGATCATCTTCGGGGAGAGGTCGAGGCCGAAGGCGGGCACTCCCAGGTCGGCCAGATGAGCGGTGACCTTGCCGGGCCCGCATCCCAGATCCGCGACCGGCCCGTGGTCGGCTGCCTGCACATCGTCGGCGAAGGTCGCCAGCATCGCCCGGGACATGGGGTCCAACTCCGCGGGTTTCTTGACCCGTTCCGCGTAGGAGGCCGCGACGGTGTCGTACGACTCCCGGACCGCGGCAAGGTAGGACGGCTCGCTCACCCCCGCGACCCTAGACGAGTGCGCGGTGGCATGTTTCACGTGAAACAGCTTCTCCCTTGCGGGAGTTGACGTGTTTCACGTGAAACATACGAGCCGGTTACGGCCTCAACGCTCTTGGAGAATCCGCTCGATCACGACCGCGACACCGTCGTCGTTGTTGGAATCCGTGCGGTGCGTGGTGGCCGCTAGTACGTCGGGGTGGGCGTTGGCCATGGCGTACCCGGTCCCGGCCCAGGTGAGCATTTCGATGTCGTTCGGCATGTCGCCGAAGGCGACGACCTCGTCCGGGGAGATTCCGCGCTCCGCACAACAGCGGGCGAGGGTGCCGGCCTTGCTGACGCCCGGGCCGCTGATCTCCAGGAGGGCGGTGGGGCTGGACCGGGTGAAGGACGCGAGGTGGCCGGCGGTGGCCCTGGCCAGCGTGAGGAAGGCGTCGGGGTCGAGCTCGGGGTGGTGCGCGAGCAGCTTGAGCACGGGCTGGTCGGGGGCCGGGGCGTCGCTGCCGGTGACGGTGGCGCCCGCGGCGTCCGGGGCGGTCGGGGCGAAGCCGGCCGCGTACGGGCCGTCGGTGCCGCCGTTCGCCGGCTCGGGGGCCACCTGGGGGGCGAAGTCGTCGGCGAGGAGTTTCTCGGCCGGCGCGATCACCGCGGCGGGGTCGAGGAGGAAGGGCGGGTACTGGGGCTCGTAGTGGATGCCGCCGGTGCGCTCGACGGCGAAGCTGGTGCCGGGGGCCGCGCCGCGCAGGGCATGGACGACGTCGATCGCCACCGTGTGGTCGAGGGGGCTGACCTCGACGATGCGGTTGCCCCGGTGAAGATCGACGACGGCCGCGCCGTTCGCGCAGATCGCCAGACCGTGGCCGTGCACATGGTCACTGACCACGTCCATCCAGCGGGCCGGGCGGCCGGTGACGAAGAACACCTCGATGCCCGCGTCCTCCGCGGCGGCCAGCGCGGCGATCGTCCGGTCGGAGACCGTCTTGTCGTCGTGCAGCAGCGTGCCGTCGAGGTCGGTGGCGATCAGCCGGGTGGGCCGGCGCGGCGTGGTGGGGGCATCAGTCACGGGGCCATCTTCGCGTATCGGCACGTACAGGCGTGCGGTGGGTGGCACACATGAGCTCGGCGGGGAGGCCGGCCCCGCGGGCTTTCTCCGGGGTGCCCGTACGCTCGGGGATATGCGACTGAGCACTGTGATCCTGCCCGTCCGCCGCTGGTCCGAAGGCGGTAAGGAGGTGTGGCAACGCGCCGAGGAGCTGGGTTTCCACGCCGCGTACACCTATGACCACCTCTCGTGGCGGAGCTTCCGCGACCAGGCATGGTTCGGCGCTCTCCCGACGCTGACCGCGGCCGCCGCCGCGACCTCCCGGATGCGCCTGGGCACCCTCGTCACCTCGCCGAACTTCCGGCATCCGGTCACCCTCGCCAAGGAGTTGATCTCGCTCGACGACATCAGTGACGGCCGCGTCACGCTGGGTATCGGCGCCGGCGGCAACGGTTTCGACGCCACCGCGCTGGGCCAGGAGCCCTGGTCGCCGCGCGAACGGGCGGACCGTTTCGCCGAGTTCACCGCGCTGCTGGACCGGTTGCTGACCGAGGACGTCGTCTCCAGCGAAGGCACCCACTACTCCGCGGACGAGGTGCGCAATATCCCCGGCTGTGTGCAGCGGCCGCGACTGCCGTTCGCCGTGGCCGCCACCGGCCCGCGCGGGCTGAAGCTGGCCGCCCGTTATGGCCAGGCATGGGTGACGACCGGCGACCCCAAGGTGTCGAACGCGGGTGGGACGCCGACCGAGTCGTGGGAGGCCGTCCGCCGGCAGATCGAGGGACTGGCGAAGGCATGTGCCGACCAGGGCCGGAACTTCGACGAGCTGCAGAAGACCATGCTGACCGGATTCACCCCTGACCAGCCGCTGGACTCGCTGGACGCCTTTGTGGACTTCGCCGGTCGGCACGCCGAGCTGGGCATCGAGGAGCTGGTCATTCACTGGCCGATCGCGGACTCGGTCTTCGCAGCTGACCCGGCGGTCTTCGAGCGGATCGCCACCGAGGGGCTGGCGCAGCTCGACGCATAGCGATACAACCGCCACGTCAGGCCGTACGCCCGGTTTGCCCTGGTATCTCGGCCGAGGCTTTACCCGGTATATAGCCGGCAAGGGGGAGAATTGGGACAGCGGCGCAGGGTGCAGGCCCGGCGCGCGGGTGGAGACCGGCGCGCGACCGGGCCGTCGCACTGCGCGAGAAGCGGTGCGTTGTGGAGGAGCCATGGCACAGACCCGATTCGCCCCCGACCGCGGGCTGACCTCGCGCATGGTCATGACGATGTTCTTCATCGGGCTTTTGTACGTCGTGGTCGTCGGTGCGCTGGTGGTGCTGCTCAAGGGTGCCTGGGTGGTGGTGCTGCTGATCTCGGGCGCGATGTTCGTCGCACAGTTCTGGTTCAGCGACCGGATCGCGGCCTTCAGCATGGGCGCGCACGAGGTCACACCGGAGCAGGCGCCCGAGCTGCACGGCGCAGTCGACCGGCTCTGTGCCCTGGCCGACATGCCCAAGCCGAGGGTCGCGATCGCCGAGTCGGATGTGCCGAACGCCTTCGCCACCGGCCGCAACCAGCAGAACTCCATGGTCTGCGCCACGACCGGGCTGCTCAGGCGGCTGGAGCCGGAGGAGCTGGAGGGTGTGCTGGCCCATGAGCTCTCGCATGTCGCCCATCGCGATGTCGCGGTGATGACCATCGCGTCGTTCCTCGGGGTTCTGGCCGGCATCATCACCCGCGCCGCCCTGTGGAGCGGCGTCGGACGCAACAACCGCGACCAGAACGCCGCCATCGCCGTCCTGATCGTCACCGCAGTCAGCGTCGTCGTCTACGCGATCAGCTTCCTGCTCACCAGGCTGCTCTCCCGCTACCGCGAGCTGTCCGCGGACCGGGCCGCCGCCCTGCTGACCGGGCGCCCCTCGGCGCTGGCCTCCGCGCTGACGAAGGTAACCGGCCAGATCGCGCGGATCCCGACCGAGGACCTTCGCAAGGCCCAGCCCTTCAACGCGTTCTACTTCGCGCCGGCGTTCAACAAGGAGAGCTTCAACCAACTGCTCTCCTCGCACCCCACGCTGGAGCAGCGGCTCGATCAGCTGGGGCGGATAGCGGCACAGCTGGGGCGGCCCTGAGCGGCCGTCTCCGGCGGCACGGCAGTGACGGCGCATGGCGATGTTTCCCGTGAAACATTCCACGGTGTCATCGGAGCAAGAGATCAAGGAGCAAGCCGCGTATGGGACTTCTGGACGCCATCCTCGGCCGTAGCAAGCCGGTGCGGCCCGATCTGGACCAGCTCTTCGCGCTGCCGTCCGCCGCGGTCACCCTGCAGGCCGCGGCCGGCTTCACTCCCACCGGGCTGGGGTCGGTGTGCTTCGCGAGCGTCGAGGGCGGCGCGTTCGCGCGGATCCAGGAGGAGGCGCGTGCGCTCCTGGACGGCTCGGTGGAGTTCACGCAGGACGCGTACGGCTATACGTGGCTGCTGGTGCGGCACACCCCGGAGGACGTTGCCGGCCTGGTCAACGACCTGCACGCGGTCAACACCTCCCTGGAGGAGGCGGGTTTCGGCCCGCAGCTGCTGTGCTCGCTGCTCGGGTTCCGCGATGAGCGACAGCGGCCGCTGGCGCTCGTCTACCTCTACAAGCGTGGCACGTTCTACCCCTTCGCGCCGCGGCCCGGCGATGCCGAGAAGCGTGACAACCCGCTCGAACTCCAGGTGCGGGCGATGCTCGGGGACGATCTGACGATCGAGAAGGATCTTTCCCGGTGGTTCCCGGTCTGGGGAGCACCCGGACTCTGAACTGCGGCTTTCTCTGCCGGCGGGACGGGAAGGGTCAGCCGGGGAACCGGAGGAACTCCGGCGGTACCCGCGCGGTCAGCCAGACGCCGTTGGCGCTGAGGTGGAAGACATGGCCCGCCCGATGCATCGCCTCCGCGTCCACCGTCAGCACCACCGGTTTGCCGCGGCGGGCGCCGACCCGGGTCGCGGTCTCGCGGTCCGGTGAGAGATGCACGGCGTGCCGGGACATCGGCCGCAGCCCCTCCTCCCGTATGGCGGCAATGCTCCGGGCCACCGTGCCGTGAAAGAGGAAACCGGGAGGCACGGCCGGCGCCAGCCCGAGGTCGACGCGTACCGAGTGGCCCTGATTGGCGCGGATGCGGTCGTTCTCCAGGGTGTAGCGCTGCTTGTCGTTGTCGGCGACCACGGCCGCCAACTCCGCCCGGGAGAAGGGAAATCCGTGCCGCGCGGCGGCGTCGATCAGCTCGGTCACCGGCACCCACCCCTGAGCGTCCAGGACGATGCCGATCCGCTCCGGTTCGTGGCGCAGATGTTTTGCCAGGTACTTCGAAATGCGCACCGAGCGCTGGTGGTTCATGTCTTCAGGATGCCGCGGTGGGGTGGCCGCGGCAGCTGAGATCGGGGATGCCCGGCGAGGCGGGCGTCACTCGTCGTCGGGCTGTTCCGTGGCCGGCAGTTCGTCCTGCTCGGGCTCCTTCGCGCCGAGCTGTGCGCGCGCGAGTTCACTGGCTCGGCGGGCCTTGGCGCTGGTGACCTCTTCCGCGGCCCAGCGGGCCCAGTCCTCCATCGTCGCGGACATTCGCAGACCGTACTCCAGCGCGATCCGCCCGTAGACGGAGATCATCTCCTCGTCCCACTCCGCATGCTTGTCGATCTGCTCGAACTCGCCGTGTGCACGGGCGGCGCCCTCGGCGAGGGTGAGGAGATACGACTGTGCTTCCAGGGGCGTGAGGATGCCGAGGAAGAACACCCGCAGCAGGCCGTCGTGGCGCTGCTGGCCGGAGGGTGCGACCTCCGTGAGCCAGTGGCGCAGCTCGGCCACGCCGTCGTCGGTGATCGCGTATTCCTTGCGGCCGCGCGGGCCGTGTGCGGAGACCTCGACCAGGCCGGTGTGGGTGAGCTTGTTGAGCTCGCCGTAGACCTGGCTCTGAGTCGCCGGCCAGACGCTCGCGAGCGAGGCGTTGAACAGCTTCATCAGGTCGTAGCCGCTCGCCGGGGATTCGGAGAGCAGGCCCAGTACGGCATGTCTCAGGCTCATGACCCGCACATTACCTTCCACGACTGACATGTCAACGCTGGACTTTCCAACTTCGACATGTCACTGTTGGAATGTCGCTGAGGCGGGGACGCCTGAGACCGGGCGCGATGCCGCGGTCGCGGTCGTCGGCCCGGTGCGTCGTCGAGCAGCCGTCCGGTCGCGATCGGGCGTGAGCGAAAGAGGGGGAGTCATGAACTATCTGCGGGGCTTCGTGCCATGGCTGGTCTTCGCGGGGGTGTCCACGGCCGGCTGGCAGTGGGGGGCGCTCGCCGGGCTGGTGGCCTCGGTGGTGCTGTTGATAGCGGACCGCGCGGCAGGGCTGGCGCTGGACGTCCGACTGCTGGAGTACGGCACCATCGTCTACTTCATCGGCCTGTCCGTCCTCGCCTTCGCCCGCCCCGACAGCGGCCTGGAGGGGTACAGCAGCGCGCTGTCGATGGGGTGGCTGGCGCTCATCGCCTGGGTCTCGATCGCCGTGGGGCGGCCGTTCACCATGGCGATCGCCCGGCGGATGGCCCCGCCCGAGGTCTGGCACACCCGGCTGTTCCGGCGGATCAACGTCGTGATCACCGCGGCCTGGGCCCTGTCCTTCGCCCTGTCCGCGACGGCGCAGGCCGTCATCGCCGCCTACGACCTCAGCCTCGCCTACTCGATCCTCGTCCAGGTCGCCGGATTCGTTCTGCCCATCCGGTTCACCGCCACATATCCGGAACGAGTCCGCACCCGCTTCCTGGAGCAGGCCGGCGCAGGGCTCGACGTCCAGGGAGGTATGGCCGCATGACCACCACCCCGACCAGCGCGGCAGCCGCGTCCTCGGCTCCGCCGCCCCACCTGGCCGGCAACTTCGCCCCGGTCACCGACGAACTGACCGCCCACGACCTGCCGGTCACCGGCACCATCCCGCCGGAGCTCTCCGGCTGGTATCTCCGCAACGGCCCCAATCCCCACGCCGCCGCCAGCGCGCACTGGTTCTTCGGCGACGGCATGGTCCACGGCGTGCGCCTCGCGGGCGGCCGGGCCGTCTCCTACCGCAACCGCTGGGTCCGCACCTCGACCTTCACCGACGGCATCCGCATCGGCGATGGGGCGGGCCGCAGCGATCTGACCGCCGGCGTCGCCAACACCCATGTCGTCCGGCATGCCGGACGCACCCTGGCGCTGGTCGAGTCGTCCTTCCCCTATGAGATCGACTGCCGGCCCGGACGTGAGCTGGAGACCGTCGGCCCTCATGACTTCGGCGGCCGGCTCACCACCGCCATGACGGCCCACCCCAAGATCTGCCCCACCACCGGCGAGCTGCACTTCTTCGGCTACGGCCGCTCCGGGCCGCCCTATGTGACCTACCACCGGGCCGATGCGGAAGGGGAGTTGGTGGTCAGCCGCCCCATCGACGTCCCCGCCGCGACGATGATGCACGACTTCCATCTGACGGCCCGCCATATCGTCTTCATGGACCTCCCGATGGTCCTCGACGACGCCCGCCCCGGTATGCCCTACCGCTGGGATCCGGAGTACGGGGCCCGCCTCGGGGTGCTGCGGCGCGACGATCCCCATGGCGAGGTCCGCTGGCTGGCCATCGACCCCTGCTACGTCTTCCACTCGCTGAACGCCCATGACGACGGCGACCAGCGGATCGTCCTCCATGTGTCGCGCTACGCCGCACTGTCGGGGCAGGAGCCGCCCTGCCTGTGGCGCTGGACGATCGACCTCGCCTCCGGCACCGTGCGGGAGGAGCAGATCGACGACCAGATGGGCGAGTTCCCGCGAATAGACGACCGCCTCGCGGGACTGCCCGCCCGCTTCGGCCATGTCACGGCCGCCGAGGCGCCGGGCACCGGCCCGATACCCGGCGCCCTGCTCCGCTACGACCTGCGGACCGGCGCGGTGGCCCGCTATGACTTCGGTCCTGGGCGTACCCCGGGCGAGGCGGCGTTCGCCCCCGCCGACGACCGTCCGGGCGGCCCGGGTTGGCTGATCACCTATGTCCACGACGCGGCCACCGACACCAGTGATCTCGTGATCCTCGACGCGGAGGACATCACCGCCGGCCCGGTCGCCACGGTGTCCCTGCCGCGACGGGTGCCGTACGGATTCCACGGCAACTGGCTCCCGGATCCGGTGGTTTGACGCAACCCACAGGGGCGGCCGGGCGAGGTGGGGCGTCCGGCTCGATCCTTGACAACTGGAGAGGGAAGCAAGCGGGACGGGCCTGGGGAAGGCCGGGAAGGGCCAGGGAAGGCCGGGGCGTGGGGAGCCGCCGCGAGACGACAGGACCTGGGGCAGGTCAGTGCCCGGGGGTGCCTTCCTCGCGGGGCCCGGGGCCATGGTGTGCCGCCGTCAGGGCGTCCATGGCGCGGGCCTGCACCTCGCGCTGTGCGGCGGCGGCGACGAAAGCCGCCATGCCCTCCGAGCCCACCAGGTCGCGGACGGCCCGGACGGTCTCGACGGGCAGCAGCACGGCCTCCGAGCCGGTCGCGGGACGGGGGTCCGCGACGGGCCCGGGGGCCACTGCCCCCTCGGGGCGGCGCTCCGGTTCCGGGCCGGCCAGGTGTCCGGTGGCGACCTCCGGCGCCGGGGTTGCCGCCGACACGCGGCCGGCCGGTGGCCCGTCCTCCGGCTCGGCATCCGCACCGCTGTCCGGCTCCGGGCACCCGGGGGCCAGTGCCTCGGTGAGGTGGTGTCGGATGTACCGGGTGGCCAGGGTCCGCATGGCGCGGGCGAGTTCGGCGTCGATGGTCTGCTGGGCCAGTGGACGGAGACGGCGGACCAGTGCCGTGGCCTCGGCCGTTCCGGCCTCGGTGGGCGGATGGTCCAGGAACGACTGGAAGACGTGCTCGGTGGTGAAGTCCAGAAAACGGGAGGCGATGTGCTCGACCTGGCCGCGCACCTCTCGCAGATGCCCGGAGATCGCCGGCAACGGGACACCCGCCGCGTGCAGTTCGGCGGCGACCGCGAGTTCCTGCGGACTGGGCACCAGGAACGCGTCGTCCCGGCCGGGAACGCGTTCCAGGACGCCGAGTTCGACGGCTTCGGCCACCGCCTGCTCGTCGGAGCTGCCGCCGAAGGCGGCGTCCAGGTCGGCGCGGGTGATGCGGGTCGGCTTCTCGTCTGTCCACGGTCCGTCGATCTCGGCGACCAGCCCCAGGACGCCGCCCAGGTCGCGTCCGGCGTCCCAGGCTTCGAGGAGTTCCTTGATGCTGGCGAGGGTGTACCCGCGGTCGAGCAGGTCGGCGATCTGGCGCAGCCGGGCCAGGTGGGCCTCGCCGTACACATTGGCACGGCCGCGGCGCTCGGGGCGGGGCAGCAGTCCGCGGTCCTGGTAGGCGCGGATGGTGCGGACCGTGGCGCCACTGAGGTGGGCCAGGTCCTCGATGCGGTACTCGGCCGTCGGCGGCTGCTCGGTCGTCACTGCGGTGCTCCTTACGGGACGGCCGCCTCGTCGAGGAAGCCGTGGTGCCGGTCGGCCGACGCGGGGTGGCCGCCGACAAGGTGGTTGCCCACGGGGCCGTGGCGGGGCCGGGCGAGCCATGGGCCGCGGCCTGACGCCGTTCGCCCCCGGTACGGGCCGGGTGCGGCGGTGCCACGATACGGCCGCCTCATGCGGCACCGGGGCGGGTGGCCGTCTCACCGGGTGGTGGGGCGGGGCAGGTCTCGTGTGGCCCGGCTTCGGGCGGTCACCGGCTCACAGCTTCGGGCCGGCGATCCGACTCGGGGCCTCGGGCCGGTGACCCGGTTCAGGCTTCGGGCGGCCACCCGGCCACCTGGCGCGCGGCTTTGGGCAGCCACCGCCCCGTTCATGGCATCGGCGGGCCGGCTCCTGGCGTCGGACAGGTGCCTTCTCACGGCGTCGGGTGGGGGCCGGCCCATGGCGGTCGACGGTGGTCGGCCAACGGGGCCGGACGGCGGTCGGCCCATGGTGTCGGAGCCGGGCCGACTCGTGCACTCTCCCCACGCCCGGCCGTTTCTTTCGCCCGACCGTCACTGCAGGGCGGCGCGTCCCACGGCGCCGGCCGCGGCTCGGGCGGCCGGGGAGGACGCGAGATAGGTGAGGGCGGCGCGGAGCGAGCCTTCCTGGGAGGGGTGGTAAGAGCGCCGGACGTAGCGGGGGATGGCCGAGCCCAGTTCCCGCCAGGTGGGCAGCAGGCCCCTGCGCGCCGCACGGTTGTGTTCGCGGAGCGAGTAGCGGGAGGGGGCGGCCAGTTGGGGGTCGTGGCGCAGGAGGTAGCCGGCGCCCCAGGCCCAGAGATAGAGCAGCACGGGGGCGGTCACGGCCATGGCCAGGACCCGGCGGGCGTGGCGGGCGGGCTCCTCGCCGCCCGTGTGCTGGTACATGTCGAAGGCGACCGAGCGGTGTTCGACCTCCTCCGCACCGTGCCAGCGGAGCAGGTCGAGCATCACCGGGTCGGGATCGGCGCGGTCCAGGCCCTCGGCGCTCAGGACCCAGTTGCCGAGGACCGCGGTGAACTGCTCGATGGCGGCGATCAGGGCGAGCCGGAAGCGCAGCCACTCCCGCTCGGGGACCGGGAAGCGGAACGGCGGCTGCTCCCCCAGGAGGTATTCGAAGAGAAAGTCGACGTGCCGGGTGTAGGGAGTGGTGTCGAGGCCCTGGTGGGCCAGGTGGTCCAGAACGTAGGAGTGCTGGACGCTGTGGGTGGCCTCCTGACCCATGAAACCCTTGACGTCCTTGAGGAGTTGCTCGTCCCGCACCAGCGGGAGGGCCTCCTTGAAGACCTTGACGAACCACCGCTCGCCGGCGGGGAGCAGCAGGTGCAGCACATTGATCACATGGGTGGCGGTGGGCTCGTCCGGTATCCAGTGCAGCGGGGTCTCGCGCCAGTCGAAGGCGACCCGGCGGGGCGCGATGGGGTGGTGCTCCTGGGGGCGTGCGGTGCTCATCGGCGGCTCCTGACGTGCGTGGTTCTCCTGATCCGGGTGGGCGGGTGGCCGGGCCGGGCGTCGGGCCCGGCCGCCCACCGGGTGCGGGTTGCGGGTCGGGGGCGCGACCCGGTCACACGGGCGGCTTGAGGCGGGCGAGGGCCCGCAGCGTCCGTGGGGCGAGGCGCGAGAGCAGATGCGCGCCGCGTGCCTCGGGGGTGACGGGGACGACTGCCTGGTTGCGGACCACCGCGCGCAGGATGGCGTCGGCGACCTTCTCCGGCGGGTAGTTGCGCATCCCGTACATCCGCGCGGCCTTGGCCTGCCGGCGCTTCTCCTCCTCGGCGGAGACGCCGGTGAAGCGGGCGGTGCCGGTGATACCGGTGTTGACGAGGCCAGGGCAGATGGCGGTGACGCCGATGCCCTGTCCGGCCAGCTCCGCGCGCAGGCACTCGCTGAGCATGAGGACGGCCGCCTTGGAGGTGCTGTAGGCGGGCAGGATCCGGGACGGCTGGTAGGCGGCGGCCGAGGCGGTGTTGACGATGTGGCCGCCCTGGCCCCGGTCGGCCATCCGGCCGCCGAAGATGCGGCAGCCGTGGATGACACCCCACAGGTTGACGTCCAGGACCTTCTTCCAGTCCTCGGAGGTGGTGTCCATGAAGGCGCCGGACAGGCCGATGCCGGCGTTGTTGACCAGCACGTCCACGGTGCCGTACTCGGCATCGACCTTGTCGGCGAGTTTCTCCATGGCCGCCTCGTCCGAGACGTCGACGGCCTCGCCCCAGGCCGCCGGCGCGCCGATCAGCCGGGCCATGTCGGCCGTGCGGGCAGCGCCCTCCGCGTCCCGGTCGACGGCGATGATCCGCGCGCCGGCCTCCGCGAACGCGAACGCGGTCGCCCGGCCGATCCCGCTGGCCGCACCTGTCACGAGTACCAGCTGGCCACCGAAGCGGTCGGCATACGGGCCGGAGGCCACCATGTCCTTCGCCGGGTCGCCCTCCTCCTTGGCGGTGACGAACTCGCCGATCCAGGAGACGAGTTGTTCGGGGCGGGTACGCGGCACCCAGTGCTTGGCCGGGAGCGTGCGGCGTACGAGTTGGGGCGCCCAGCGGTCGAGGTCGTCGTAGAGCCGCTGGGAGAGGAACGCGTCACCGGTGGGGGTGATGAGCTGGACAGGGCAGTGCGCATAGGCGTCGTCGCGGGGGCGGCGCAGTCGGGCGCGGACGTTGTCGCGGTAGAGCCAGGCGCCGTGGGCCGCATCTGTGGGCAGAGAAGCGGTGGGGTAGTCGCCGCCGGGCACCTTCTCCACGCGCTGGAGGATTCCCGGCCACCGCTTGCCGAGCGGGCCCTTCCAGGCAAGTTCCGGCAGGGCGGGGGTGTGCAGCAGGTAGACGTACCAGGACTTGGCGCCCTGGTTGAGCAGCTGGGCGGCCCGGCCGGGGGTGGGGCGCGCCAGCCGGTCCTTGATCCAGTGGCCGAAGTGGTCGAGGGACGGGCCGGAGAGGGAGGTGAAGGAGGCGATCCGGCCTTCCGTGCGCCGCACGGTGGCGAACTCCCATGCCTGGACGGAGCCCCAGTCGTGGCCCACGAGGTGGACCGGCCGGTCGGGGCTGACCGCGTCCGCGACGGCCAGGAAGTCGTCGGTCAGCTTCTCCAGGGTGAAGCCGCCGCGCAGCGGTCGCGGCGCGGTGGAGCGGCCGCAGCCCCGGACGTCGTAGAGCACGACGTGGAAGCGTTCGGCCAGGCCGCGGGCGACCTCGGACCAGACCTCCTTGCTGTCCGGGTAGCCGTGCACCAGCACCACCGTGGGGCGCTCCGGATCGCCGAGTTCGGCGACGCACAGTTCGATCCCGCCGGTGCGCACCCAGCGCTCCCGGGCTTCCGGGAGCGAGGTCGCCGCCGGCCGTCCGGCGTCCGGTCCCTGCTCCCCGTTCCGTCCACGTCCGGTCCTCACGCGGCCTTCTCCTCCTGCCAGCGCCGCACATGCGGCAGATCGTCGTCGAGCCAAAAGGCGCTTTCCTGCGGGTCCCTGGAGTCCGTGACGACCAGGATCTCCTCGAACTTCGCCCCCGTGCCCCGGAACCCGAGGTGGGGTTCGACCGCCCACAGCCCGGGTTGCGGCGGGTGATCGGAGAAGTGGTACGGGCTCCACAGCGGGGACCAGCCCTCCCGGTGGCCGTGCAGCGCGTCCGAGGCGAGGCCCTTGAGGGACTGGGTGCCGAAACCGAAGAGGGTGGGAGACCAGCGACGCTGCCGCACCCGGTCGACCTTGTGCGCGATGACGCCGAAGGGATAGGCGCGGTGGCGGTTGGCGTACCCCTGCCGCACCATCAGCCGCTCGACGTCCTCGTAGATCTCGCGCAGCGGGCGGCGTTCGCGCACCTCGCGCAGGATCAGCTCGCGGTGGGCTTCGAGGTCGGCGAGGAGTCGGTCGTGCACGGGGTTGAGGCCCAGGCAGCCGGAGTAGCCGATGTCGGCGGTGTAGCCGTTGTGGACCGGGGCCATGTCGAGGATGAACGGCATGCCTGGTTCCAGCGCGCGGTTGGTGGGAAAGAACTGCAGCGGCACGCGGAAGCCGACGAACGCGGTGCGGTCGCCGAACCACGCGAACGGCAGGTGGAACCAGTCCCGTACGCCGCGCTCGCGCAGCCACTCCCGCTGCATCCGTGCCGCCGTTCGCTCGGTGATCCCGGGCCTGAGCTGGGCGGCCACCGCTTCCGCGCAGGCGTACGCGAGGCGTTGGACCTCCCGGAATCCCTTGAGGCCGGCGGTGAGTTCTCCCGGTGCTGCCAAGGTCGCTGAGGTGACTGAGCCCATCGCCAACCGTCCGTCCGTGAGCGGTCCATCGCGGTACGTGCCCGTAACTTGCCACTGATGAATGTGACAATGGTCGGCGGCTGCGTCAAGAGGTGCGCAGGGGACAGGGCCCACCATGAGGCGGCCGTGCCTTTCCTGCCGCTGAAGCAGGAGAACCCCTAAGGGCATGTCGTACCGGAGGTCTACGCGAAGACCACCGCTGGGGTTGACGCCGGATGTGGCGGTCGCCACTACCGTCGAATACGTGACTGTGATCGTGACCGAAAGTCTGACCAAGCGGTACCCGAGGGTGACCGCCCTGGACCGGCTCTCCGTTGACATCGCCCCCGGCGTGACGGGCCTGGTGGGTGCCAACGGCGCCGGAAAGTCGACCCTGATCAAGATCCTTCTCGGCCTGGCCCCGGCCACCGAGGGGACCGCCCGCGTCCTCGGACTGGACGTGACCAAGGACGGCAGCGCCATCCGCGAGCGGGTGGGCTACATGCCCGAGCACGACTGCCTGCCGCCGGACGTCTCCGCCACCGAGTTCGTGGTGCACATGGCCCGGATGTCCGGGCTGCCGCCGACCGCCGCCCGGGAGCGCACCGCCGACACCCTGCGCCACGTCGGGCTCTACGAGGAGCGGTACCGCCCCATCGGCGGCTACTCCACGGGCATGAAGCAGCGGGTGAAGCTGGCCCAGGCGCTGGTCCACGACCCGCAGCTGGTGTTCCTGGACGAGCCCACCAACGGCCTCGACCCGGTCGGCCGGGACGAGATGCTCGGCCTGATCCGGCGCGTGCACACCGACTTCGGGATCTCGGTCCTGGTCACCTCGCACCTCCTGGGAGAGTTGGAGCGCACCTGCGACCACGTCGTCGTGATCGACGGCGGTAGGTTGCTGCGCTCCTCCTCCACCACGGAGTTCACCAAGGTCACCACCTCGCTGGCGGTGGAGGTCACCGACACCGACGCCCACCCGGACGGCACCGGGGCGCTGCGTGCCGCCCTGGTCGCGGCCGGAGCCGCGGTGACCACCGGCGCGCCCGGCGCCGAGGGGCCCGCCTCCTCCGGCCACGTCCTCTTCGTCGAGGCGTCCGGGGACGCGACATACGACCTGGTCCGCGACACCGTCGCCGGGCTGGGGCTCGGCCTGGTGCGGATGGAGCAGCGGCGGCACCAGATAGCCGAGGTCTTCCGCGACGCGGACGCGCAGGCGGCGGCCGGGACACCGGCACCGCCCGGCAGCGCGCCGGCGGAGCGGGACGCGACGACGGGACAGGACACCGGTCGCCCCACCACCGTGGGCGGAGGGAACGCGGAATGAGTACGGAAACGACGCCGGGTGGCGCCTACATCCACAACATCGGCTACCGCCACTACGACGGCCCCCGGCTGGGCCGTGCCTATGCCCGGCGGTCGCTGTTCTCACAGAGCCTGCGCGGCGCGTACGGTCTGGGGCGGTCGGCGAAGAGCAAGGTGCTGCCGATGCTGCTCTTCGGGGTGATGTGCCTGCCTGCGGGGATCATGGTCGCGGTCACGATGTTCACCAAGGCCGGTGCCCTCCCGGTCGGTTACAGCCGGTACCCGATCTACCTCCAGGCCGTCATCGGCCTGTATCTGGCGGCCCAGGCGCCGCAGTCCGTCTCCCGCGACCTGCGGTTCAAGACCACCCCGCTGTATTTCTCCCGGCCGATCGAGCGGGCCGACTACGTCGTGGCGAAGTTCGCCGCGATGGCGAGCGCGCTCTTCGTCCTGACCGCCGCGCCCCTGGTGGTGCTCTATGTCGGGGCGCTGCTGGGGAAGTTGGACTTCCTCGACCAGACCAAGGGATTCGGGCAGGGGCTGGTCTGCGCCGCGCTGCTCTCCCTGCTGTTCGCCGGGATAGGGCTGCTCGTCTCGGCGCTCACCCCGCGCCGCGGCTTCGGGGTCGCCGCCGTGATCGCCGTGCTGACCGTTCCGTACGGCGCGGTCAGCGCGATCCAGGGCATCGCCACCCTCCAGGGCAACGAAGCCGTCGTCGGCTGGCTGGGTCTGTTCTCGCCCATCACCCTCATCGACGGGGTGCAGTCCACGTTCCTGGGCGGCACCAGTTCGTTCCCCGACGGGCTGACGCCGTCCACCGGCGCCGGAATCGTCTACCTCCTCGTCTCCCTGCTCGTCATCGCCGGCTCCTACGGCCTGCTGATGCGCCGCTACCGGAAGGCCGGACTGTGACAGCCCACCCGTCGCCCGACCGTCCCCAAGCTCTCAACTCCGTTCGAGCAGGGGAGACCCCATCCCCCTCAAGGAATGAGCTGCGCCCATGAGCACTCTTCGCATCGACCATGTCTCGCGCTGGTTCGGGAATGTCGTCGCCGTCAACGACATCACCATGACCATCGCCCCCGGCGTCACCGGCCTGCTCGGACCCAACGGCGCCGGCAAGTCCACCCTCATCAACATGATGGGCGGCTTCCTCGTCCCCTCCAACGGCGCCGTCACCCTCGACGGCACGGCGGTCTGGCGCAACGCCGCGAGCTACCGCCACATCGGTCTCGTCCCCGAGCGCGAGGCGATGTACGACTTCCTCACCGGCCGGGAATTCGTCCTGGCCAACGCCGAGTTGCACGGCCTCGGCCGGGGCGAGGCGGCCCGGGCGCTGGCCACGGTCGAGATGGAGCACGCCCAGGACCGCAAGATCTCCACCTACAGCAAGGGCATGCGGCAGCGGGTGAAGATGGCCTCCGCACTGGTCCACGACCCGTCGGTGCTGCTGCTCGACGAGCCGTTCAACGGCATGGACCCGCGGCAGCGGATGCAGTTGATGGAGCTGCTGCGGCGGATGGGCGACGAGGGCCGCACGGTCCTGTTCTCCTCGCACATCCTCGAAGAGGTCGAGCAACTGGCCTCGCACATCGAGGTGGTGGTGGCCGGCCGGCATGCCGCCTCCGGCGACTTCCGCAAGATCCGCCGGCTGATGACCGACCGCCCGCACCGCTACCTCGTCCGGTCCGACAACGACCGGGCACTGGCCGGGGCGCTGATAGCCGACCCGTCGACGGCCGGGATCGAGGTGGACGTCGTCGAGGGCGCCCTGCGCATCCAGGCCGTCGACTTCGGCCGGTTCACCGAACTCCTGCCGCGGGTCGCCCGCGACCACGGCATCCGCCTGCTGACGGTCTCGCCCTCCGACGAGTCGCTGGAATCCGTCTTCTCGTACCTCGTAGCGGCCTGAGGCCAGAAAGGAGCCCTGAGGCAGTATGTCCACGTCCTCTCCCGCGGCCCCGCCGGCGCCCGCCGCCGCGCCCAAGGCCGCACTCTTCCACCCGACGGTCGCCCGGCTCACCTATCGGTCGTTGCTCGGCCGGCGCCGTGCGCTGATCCTCTTCGCACTGCCCGCCCTCCTGGTGGCGATCGCGGTGATCGTCCGGGCGCTGACCGGTGCCGACGACGCCACCGCCGGCGGAATCCTCGGCGGTTTCGCGCTGGGCACGATGGTCCCGCTGATCGGCGTGATCGCGGGGACGGGCGCGATCGGCCCGGAGATCGACGACGGCTCGGTGATCTACCTCCTGGCCAAGCCGGTCCGCCGCTCGACGATCATCGTCACCAAACTGCTGGTCGCGATCGGTGTGACCGCTGCGTTCTCGGCGATACCGGTCCTGGTGGCCGGATTCATCCTCAACGGCAACAGCCAGCAGATAGCCGTCGCCTACGCGGTGGCCGCGGTCGTTGCCTCCGTCGCCTACAGCGCCCTGTTCCTGCTGTTCGGCACCCTCACCCGACACGCCGTGGTCTTCGGACTGGTCTACGCGCTGGTCTGGGAGGCGTTCGTGGGGAGCGTCGTCCCCGGGGCGCGGACCCTGAGCGTCCAGCAGTGGGCGCTCGCGGTGGGGCAGAAGGTCGGCGCCGAGGGGGCACTGAGCTCAGCGGTCCAACTGCCGCTCGCGGTCTGCCTGCTGGTGGCCGTCACCGGCGCGGCGACCTGGTACGCCGGGCGCCGGCTGAAGGCGCTGACGCTGGCCGGGGAGGAGTAGACGGCGCGACCGGGTCGACGTGACCGGGTCGTCGCGACCGGCCGGAGGGACACGCCGACCGGAGGGTGGGGCACGCCGACCGGTCGGTGGGGCACGTCGACCGGTCGGAGGGCGGCGCGTCGAACGGCCGGGGCGGAGGGGCTATCCGCCGGTGGCGGCGGTGTCGGCGGAGCCACCGGCGGCGGAGTTCTTCTGCGCGTCGTTGAACTCCTTCACGTTCCGCAGGTGTTGCCGGTAGTCGGCGGTGAAGCGGGTGTCGCCCGGTTTCACGGTGACGAAGTAGAGCCAGTCCCCCGCGGGGGGTGCGGCGGCCGCCTTCAGCGCGTCGGGTCCCGGATTGTCGATCGGGGTCGGCGGCAGGCCCGCGAACACGTAGGTGTTGTAAGGGCTCTTGGTGCGGGTGTCGGCGTGGCTGGTGCGCAGCGTGCTGCGGCCGAGCGCGTAGTTGATCGTCGAGTCCATCTGGAGCGGCATGTTCCTGGCCAGCCGGTTGTCGATGACCCGGGCGACCTTGCCCATGTCGGCCGACCGGTCCGCCTCGGCCTGCACGATGCTGGCGATCACCACGGTGCGGTAGGAGGTGATGTGGTCGGCGGCGAGCCGCTGGTCTGCGGTTTTGACCATGTACGCGAGCAGCGACGCCGGGGTGGTGTCCTTGCGCAGCGGGTATGTCGCCGGGAAGAGGAAGCCCTCCGGGTTGCCGTTCGCCTCGGCGGGCAGGTCGAGGTGCGCGGTCCTGGCGGCCTGCGCGGTGGTGCCCGCGGGCACCTTCAGTGCCTGGTCGGCGGTCGCGTAGATCTGGGAGGCCCGCTGCCCCTCCGGGACCGTGAGCTGCCCGTACTGCCGCTCCCGCAGCAGCCGCGGCACGAGCAGCACGGCGAGTACGACGACGAGAGACAGTACGGCGACGAGGATCAGCCAGCCGGCCCGGGGGAACCGCGGTCCGGGCCGGCGACGGGTGTGCTGAACATCGCTCATGGGGGCACGGTAGGCCAGTCGGCTGTGATGCGGGACCGCGCCGCCGCACCGGATCGTGTGCGCCGGCGGCGCCGGGACCACCTCCGGCCGCCCGCCGCACAGCCTTTCGGCCAGGCAGGGGCCGGCGCGCTGTCCGGCGCACCGCCCGGCGTGTTCCGCTAGACCGTTGGTGGCCCGGTGGCCCGGTGGCCTGGTGGCCTGGTGGCCTGGTGGCCTGGTGGCCTGGTGGCCTGGTGGCCCGGTGCGCGGTGGTGCGGTGTGCGGTGGTGCGATGGCGGGTCGGGGCGAGCGCGGGCGGGGCGCGCAAGCGCTTTCCCCGCCGCCGGCCGGCATCAGCCCTCGCCGGCCGGCGTCAGCCCCCGGCCGGCGCCCCGATACGGCGGTCGCGGCCGGCGCCCAGGGCCAGCAGGGCAAGGCCGGAGCAGACGGCGAGCAGCAGGACGAGAGGCACGGTCCAGCCGGCGGTGGCCTGGTGGACGGCGCCCAGGGCCAGCGGGCCGACGGCGGCGAGCAGGTAGCCACCGGTCTGGGACATACCGGAGAGTCGGGCGGCGGTGTGCGCGTCGCCGGACCGCAGCACCATCATCGTCAGGGCCAGCCCGAGGGCGCCGCCCTGGCCGACGCCGAGGACCGCCGCCCACAGCCAGGCACCCGCCACCGGCGCGACCAGCAGCCCGGTGACACCGCAGGCCATCAGGGCGGAGACCGCCACCCCCAGCAGCCGCTGGCGGCGCATCCGGCCCGCCAGCGTCGGCACCACGAACGAACCGACCATCTGCACCAGCGTGCTGAAGGCGAAGACCAGCCCTGCCTCGCTCTTGCCCATGCCGTGGTCGGTGAAGATCGTCGGCATCCAGGCGATGATCACGTACGCGATCAGCGACTGCGATCCCATGAAGAGCGTGACCTGCCAGGCGAGCGGGGAGCGGGTGAGCTTCGGGCCGTGCCCGGTGCCCTGGGCTGGCGTCGCCGCGGCCTCGCCGTGGTGGGTGCCACGGCGGGCGATCACGGCCTGCGGGAGCCAGACCAGGGCGGCGACGGCGGCGAGCAGCGACCAGGAGACGAGGGAGCCCTGCCAGCTGCCGAGCGCGTTCTCCAGGGGGACGGCGGAGGCGGCCGAGAGGGTCGCGCCCAGGATCATCGCGGTCGAGTAGAGCGCCGTCATGCCTGCTGCCCGCTCGGGGAAGTCCCGCTTGATCAGGCCCGGCATCAGCACGTTGAGCAGGGCTATCGACGCGCCCACCACCGCGCAGCCGGCGAACAGCGCGGCGACCGGCGGCGCGACCCGCAGCACGATGCCGCCGCACAGCGCGACCAGCGCACCGCACAGCGCCGCCTCGGTGCCCCAACGGCGGGCCACCCGCGGGGCGATCAGCGATCCCAGGCCCATGAAGACGAGCGGGATGGTGGTCACCAGGCTGCTGGCGGTGGCGGCCAGGTGGAAGTGCTGCGCCATCTCGTTGAGCAGCGGGGAGACCCCGGCGAGCGCCGCGCGCATGTTCACCGCGGCGAGGACGATGCCGGCGAGGAGGAGCGCGGGATGGGTCCGCAACCGCCGCCGGGCGGCCGCCACCTGGGGCGCCGGGATCAGGTCTTCCTCGGCGTCGATGAGGTCGAGCTGGGTGGTCGCGTCGGTCCCTGACATGCGTGCGTACCTGGCCAATCGTGGACTTCCTGCGGAAGAAGAAGGTGACGGGGGAAGGGAGTTGAGGCGAAGTGAAACGAAGTGACGTGAAGTTGAAGCGGCGTGACGTGAATGATGTGAGTGACGTGACGTGAGGTGGCGTCAAGTGGTGGGACCTGGTGTGAAGTGAGAGGCGAGGAGGAAGGGGAGAGCCGGCGGCCGGGTGGGCTTCAGTCGCCGGCGAGGAGGGCCTCTACGGCTCGCTTGGGCCTCTCCAGGAGGGCGCGGGTGGCGCGTTCGGCGGCATCCGGGTCGCCGTGGGCGATCGCGTCCAGGACGGCACGGTGGTCGCCGTGCACGATCTTCGGCATCGCCTGGTCGTCGAGGGCGGTGACCAGCGCCTCCCGTACGGAGCTGCTGAACCAGCCGTAGGTCGCCGTCAGCGCGGTGTTGTGCGCGGCCTCGACGACGGCCCGGTGGAAGGCGATGTCGTGATCGGCGTAGAGCTCCAGGCTGCCGGAGTGCGGGCGGCCCTCCGAGTCCTCCAGTTCGGCCTGGGCGTCCAGGGCGGCCCGCATGCGTTCCAGGTCGGCGGGGTCGTGGCGGAGTGCGGCCAGCCGGGCGGCCTCGGCCTCCAGGGCGATCCGCAGCTCCAGGACGTCACGGATGCCGGCGCGCTGGATGCCGCGCATGACCTCGGCCGGGTCCGCGGTGGAGACGACGAAGGTGCCCTCGCCCTGGCGTGAGCGCAGCATCCCGGCGTGCACGAGGACGCGCACCGCCTCGCGGACGGTGTTGCGGCCGACCTGGAGCTGTTCGGCGAGGGCGTGCTCGGTGGGGATGCGGGTGCCCACCTGCCATTCGCCGGCGGCCAGTTGGGCGCGGAGGGCCTCGACGACGGTGTCGACGAGGGATTGCCGTCCTGCTGCCTTGAGTGCCATAGCCGTGCTTCCGTGCCCGTTTCTGTCGTTTCCGCGCGATTGCTTGCCCGGTTGCCCAGTCATCCTACAACTGATTGTTGCATATGGCAGGTAAATGGGTTCCGCGGGGCGTGGGGTACGCGGTGCCCGCGGTGTCCGTGATGCCCATGCGGTGCGGAAGTCGGGCCGTGCGGCTCGTGGCGGCACAACGCGGATCAGCGCAGATCGGCACCAATCAGCGCTTGTCAGCACTGTTTGGCGCGGATCAGAGCAGATCAGCACTGTTCGGCGCGGATCAGCGTAGATCGGCACGTCGACCTGTGGACAAAGTCCGGGCGGAGATGCGGTGGGTGCAAGATGCAGGTCGGAGGTTGCAGGAGTCGGGTTCGCCCGACGAGCTGGGGAGGGATGCGATGGCCGGCTTCTATCACGTGTGTTTCGTCGTGCCGGACATGGCGGCGGCGATACGGGACTTGGGCGCCGCGGCCGGGGTCGAGTTCAGTGCACCGCGGCGGGACCGGATCGGGGAGTGGGACTTCCGGATCGCCTTCACGCGGGGCGAGCCGCCGTACATAGAGCTGATCGAGCCCGCGGGTCCGGGCGGGCCGTGGGACGCGTCCGAGGGGGCGCGCTTCGACCACCTGGGGTTCTGGACGCGGTCCCTGGAGGACGGGTCCCGGCGGCTGGCGGCGGAGGGGTTCCCGGAGGAGTTCAGCGGGTGCCCGTACGGGCGGTCGTTCGCGTACCACCGGGTGGGCAGCATCGGTGCCCGGGTCGAGCTGGTGGACCTGGCGCGTCAGCCGGACTTCCTGGCGGCCTGGCATCCGGGCGGGGAGCCGATGCCCCCGGTGGAAGCGCCGTGAGCGAACGGGAACGCTTCCACCGGGGGCGGTAAAGGGGGGCGGCGGTATCGGGTGCCAGGGGGCGATGACGGAACCGGCTGCGGAACGGAGGGTAGGACCGAGGGCGCCCGAGGCCGCCCGTAGCCGTCACCGGCCGTAGCCGTCGACCGGCCGGTGACGCCACCCACGGTCCGCAGCCCACGGCCATGGTCCGCAGCCCACGGCCATGGTCCGCAGCCCGCGGCCCGACGATCAGCCCCAGCCCCCAGAACCCAACCCCCAGAACCCGTCAGCCCTCAGCCCCTCAGAGTCCGATGTCCCGCTCCTGGATGTCCGCCAGGGACTCCCGGCGGACCAGGAGGCGGGCGTGGCCCGAGGTGACCGCGACGACCGGGGGGCGGCCGACGAGGTTGTAGCCGGAGGCCATGGACAGGTGGTACGCACCGGCCACCGGGACGGCGAGCAGGTCGCCGGGGCGGATGTCGCCGGGCAGGTGGACGTCGGAGGCGAGTATGTCGCCCGCCTCGCAGTGCCGGCCCACGACGGTGACCGGCTCGGTGGCGGCGGCCGAGCGGCGTCCGACCAGCCGGGGCGCGTAACGGACCCCGTAGAGCGCGGGCCGCGGGTTGTCGCTCATCCCGCCGTCGACGGCCACGAAGGTGTGCGCGCCGGTGCGTTTGACGGCGAGCACCCGGTAGAGGACGACGCCCGACGGGCCGGCGATGGCGCGGCCCGGCTCGACGGCCAGTCGCGGTACCGGCAGGCCGGCCGCCGCGCAGCCGCCGGCCAGTTCGGCGCGGATCTTGGTGGCGAGTCCGGCGATGTCGAGGGCGGGCTCACCCGGCCGGTAGGCGACGCCGTGACCGCCGCCGAGGTCCAGTTCGGGGAGGGTGATGCCGTGCTGCTCGTGGACGCGGGCCAGCAGGCCGACCAGCCGTCGCACGGCCGACAGATAGGGCTTGACGGCGGTGATCTGGGAGCCCAAGTGGCAGTGCAGGCCGACGAGTTCCAGGCGCGGCTGGCCGAGGACGCGGGTGATGGCGTGCTGGGCGGAGCCGTCGGCGAGGGACAGCCCGAACTTCTGGTCGTCGGTGCCGGTGCGGATCTTGGCGTGGCCGCCGGCGGCGATCCCCGGGACGACCCGGATCAGCACCTTCTGCCGGCTGCCGACCGGCACCGCGGCGGCCAGCCGGGCGATCTCGGAGGTGCTGTCGATGACGATCCGGCCGACGCCGAGCCGGAGCGCGGCCCGCAGGTCGGCGGGGCTCTTGGCGTTCCCGTGCAGCACGATCCGCTCGGGCGGGAAGCCGGTGGTGACCGCGAGTTCCAGTTCGCCGGCGGAGCAGACGTCCAGGCCCAGGCCCTCCTCCGCGACCCAGTGCGCCATGGCGCGGCACAGGAACGCCTTGGCCGCGTAGTAGACGTCGGCGTCGGGGAAGGCCCGGAGGTAGGTGCGGCAGCGGCTGCGCACCTCGTCCTCGTCCAGGATGTACGCGGGGGTGCCGAAGCGGTCGGCGAGCTCGGTCAACGGGACGCCGCCGAGGGCGAGGTCGTCCTCGGGGAGCGGCACGGTGGACGCGGGCCAGATGGCGAGCTGGCCGGGATCGGTGGCCGTCGCCAGGGCGGGGTCCGGGGTCGGGACCGGTTCCGGGTCCGGCTCCAGGGCCGGTTCCGGGTCCAGGACCGGCGCGGCGGCCGGGCGGGAGTCCGTCATCCGGGCCGCGGGCGCTGTCGAGGTCCGAGCGGTCCGCTCGGCCTGGCCGGCGAGGTCGGTCCGGGGCAAGGTGGTGTGGCTCATGGTGGGGGCGCCCCTTCCTCTTCAGACGGCCCGGCGAAGGTGGCTGCCGCGGGACATGCGGGGCATTCCCGGGGCGAGGCGTGGTTCCCGGAGGACATCGCGGGTGATCCGCGGTTCACGGGGAACGTCGGGGGTGAGACGTGGCTCCCGGGCCACCTCACGCGTCGTCTCCCGGGCCACGTCACGCGCCACATCCAGGGCGCTCCGCTGGTCACGGACGTCACGGACGTCACGGGTGGCATCGGGGGTGAAGCGCGGATCGACGGTCACGGTGGCCGCGCCGAGGGGTTCGGCCAGGGCGCGCAGCGCGGGCGCGGAGAGCCGCACCCAGGGCTGGCCGCCGCCGAGCACCTCGGCCAGCCGCTGCGGTGAGGTGAAGCCGACGGCGGTGCGGCCGCCGAGCGGGGTGCGGAACAGGCGGGCGGTGCAGCCCGCGGGGCCCGGCCGGACGGGAACGAAGAGCGGCCCGGCCGGGACACGATCAGCAGGCTCGGGGTCTTCCGCGTGGAGATGGTGGGACACGGCGTTGCTCCTCGACGGGATGGCTGCCCCGGACCGGTGGACTGCGTGTGCGCCGGGGCTCGGCACAGACGCTATGCCCGGTGCGGGGGGCGTCCCTCTGCTCCATTACGCGTCGTTGACGGTTTCCGGACCCGACTTGACGCGATGCTGCCGCAGGTGGCCGGAGTACGCCGCTGAGCGGCCGATTCCGGTCGCTCTGCGGTCCCGGACGGTCAACCGACCGTGACCTCCGACGGCCCCGCCCCCGTGGAGTTGCGGTCGTGCTTGACCTTGACACTGTGGAAACGACTCCACTGGAAGGCGTCATGTTCACCATCGGAGACTTCGCCAGGCACGGCCGTGTCTCGGCCCGCATGCTGCGTCACTACGACGCCATCGGACTGCTTCGGCCCGCCCGTACCGACCCCGTCACCGGCTACCGCTTCTACGCGGCGGCCCAGCTCGCCCGGCTCAACCGCATCATCGCGCTCAAGGACCTCGGATTCGGCCTCCGTCAGGTGGCGGCCATCCTGGACGAGCAGGTGGACGCGGCGGAGCTGCGCGGCATGCTGCGACTGCGGCAGGCGCAGCTGGCCGCCGAACGGGCCGCCGCCGAGGCGCGGTTGGCGCAGGTCGAGGCGAGGCTCCGGACGATCGAGAGTGAGGGACGGATGTCCGCCGACGATGTGGTGCTCAAGAGCACGGAGCCGGTCCTGCTCGCCGAACTGCGCGGAATCGCCGCCGGTTACGGCCCCGAGGACATCGGCCCGGTCATCACGCCGCTCTACGAGGAGCTGGTGCGCCGGCTGCGGGCGGCGGGGGTGACGCCCACGGGGCCGGGGCTGGCGTACTACGAGGCGGCGCCGGAGGGCGCGGGCCTCGAAGGGGAGGGCACGGGGGACGCGGTGGTGGTGCACGCCGGGATGGCGGTCACCCGGGAGGAGTTGTCGAAGGCGGGGCGGAACACGGGCGACGGGGGCGGTTCCGCGCCCTCGGGGGCGTCGGCCGGGCAGGGCTTCGACGTCGTCGCCCTGCCGGGTCTCGAACTCGCCGCGACCGTCGTCCACCGCGGCCCGATGAGCCGGATCCTGCCGACCGCACAGCACCTCGCGCAGTGGATGGACACCAACGGCTACCGCTCGGCCGGGTACGCCCGCGAGCTGTATCTGGAGTGCCCGGACGACCAGGAGAAGTGGGTCACCGAGATTCAGGAACCGGTCGTCCGGGCCTGAGGCCGCGGCCCGGGGACGGAGCCGGTATCCGCTGTCCGCCGCCCGGCCGTGGCGGGCGAACCCCCGCCCACCAGGCACCGGTTCACCGTCTCGGCGAACTCCACCGCCGCCGGGCCGAGCGCCGCCCATTGGCGCACCGCCCAGCCGGTCGTCAGCGGCGGCAGCGCCGGGATCGGCACCAGCCGCAGGCCGGGGTGGCCAGCGGTGGCCCGGTGTCCGGGGAGGCGGGGGACGACGGCGGGGCCGACGCCGAGTTCGGCGAGGAGCAGTGCGGTGTCCCAGTCCGCGACGCTGGTGGCGCTGGGGCCGGGCACCGCGGGATCGGCTGCCGGGGCGCCGTCCCGGTGGGCGAGGTGTCCGTCGAGCCGCATGCGGGACGTGGAGTTCTCCGGCAGCCGGACGAGGCGCAGGCCGGCCAACTCGTCCGGCTCGACCCGGTCGCGGGCGGCGAGCGGGTCGCCGGCGCGGACCGCGAGCACCCACGGCAGACCGATCACCGGGTGCTGCTCGATGCCCCGTACGGGCGGGCCGATGGTGATCCAGGCGAGTTCGGAGTCGCCGTCCGCGACCGCCTCGAAGCAGCGGCGGCTGGAACTCTCCGTGTGGAACTCCAGGTTGACGTGCGGGTGGCGGTCCCGGAAGGAGACCACCGCGTCGGACATGAAGTGCCGGACGGTGGTGGCGCCGGTGGTGACCCGGACCGTCCCGCCGTCGCCGCGCCGCATGTCGGCCAGCCGGCGCAGTGCCAGATCCAGTCCGCCCAGGCCGTCGGCGGCGGCGCGGTGCAGGAGCCGGCCGGCGGCGGTCGGGGCCACGCCGCGCGGCCGGCGCTCCAACAGGCCGATGCCGGCCTCCCGTTCGAGACGCCGGACACGCTGGCTGACGGCGGACTGGGTGCAGCCGAGGTCGCGGGCGACGGCACTGAGGCTGCCCGCCTCGCAGACGGCCACGAAGGCGCGCAGGTCGTCGAGGGTCACCCGGTCACGGTAGTCCGGGTCCGGCCGGTAACCCAAGCAAGGGCTAAGGAGTTTGGAAGGAAACCCGAGGATTGACTTAGGGGTGCCGCCCCGGGACGATCGTCACAGGGCCCAGGGCGGCAACCCGGAACCGTGGACGGCCGTACGGTTCCGGGTGCCGACCCGCCGCCTTGTGGTTGCCGCCCGCACCGGTCGCCGACGTGACGGTGGTGTGGTCGCGGGATTTGCCCGCCGATCCGTCTTCCGTACGCGTCTACCGGGACGGCCTCGGGCACTGGTATGCGAGCTCTGTCGTCCCTGCTCAGGTCGAGCCGCTGCCCACGACAGGGCGTGCGATCGGCATCGACCGGGGCGTCCGCGAAACGGCGACCACCACTGGCGATACCCACGACCTCCGGTACGCCGGGCACGGCAAGAAGGCCAACGGGAAGCTGGCCAAGTACGACCGGATGACGGCCCGCCGCAAGCCGAAGAAGGGACAGGCCGGCTCGAAGTGCTACCGCGCGGCGAAGCGGTTGCGAGCCAGGCTGTGTAAGAAGGTCGCCCGGCCGGGGACCCACTCTCGGCGGGACGCCGCCCGATCCCCCAGCCATGGCGATCCCGGCGGTGCAATCCGACACGGGTTAGCCTCCAACGGTGAAAAGCGACGGAACCGCGGTCCGGCCCGCGGCCTTCGACGAACTCGACCGGCGACTGGTGCACGCCCTCCAGACCGACGGCCGGGCCCCCTTCAGCCGGATCGCCGCCGTCCTCGGCGTCTCCGACCAGACCGTCGCCCGGCGCTACACCCGGCACCGCGGCTCCGGCGGGCTCCGGGTGCGGGGCCTGGCCGAGCCACGGGCGCTGGGCGAGGTGGAGTGGCTGGTGCGGGTGCAGTGCGCGCCGGACGCCGCGCTGACCGTCGCCGAGGCGCTGGCCCGCCGCCCGGACACCTCCTGGGTCAGCATGATGTCCGGCGGCACCGAGATCACCGCGATCTGCCGGTCGGCGAGCAGTGAGCACAGTGACGCGCTGCTGCTCCAGAAGCTGCCGCGCACCCCGAGGGTGGTCGGGGTGGCCGCGCACTGCCTGCTGCACGAGTTCTACGGCGGACCGCAGAGCATGATCAGCAAGTCCGGTGCGCTGACTGCCGAGGAGGCTGCCCGGCTGAGCCCGCCGGCGCCCCGGCGGCCGTCCGAGCCGGTGGAGCTCTCCGACGCCGACCGGCGGCTGTTCGAGGCGCTCGGCCGGGACGGCCGGGCCCCGCTCGCCGAACTCGCCGCGGTCACCGGCTGGTCGCCCACCACCGTCCGCCGCCGGCTGGAGACGCTGCGGGCGGACGGTGTCCTGTACTACGACGTCGACTACGACCTGCGGCTGTTCGGCTTCGGGGTGATGGTGGCGCTGTGGCTGTCGGTTGCGCCCGCCGAACTCGCCGCCACCGGCGAGGCGTTGGCGGCACACCCGGAGGTCGCCTTCGCCGGTGCCACCACCGGGCCGCACAACCTCTTCGCGTCGGTCCTGTGCCGGGACACCGGCGGGCTCTACACCTATCTGACGACCCGGGTCGCGGCGCTGCCGGGGGTACGGACCATGGAGAGCTCGCCCCGTATCCGGCACATCAAGGGGCCGGGCCCGTATCTCACGCTCGGCCCCACCGCCACGAGGAGCCGCCGATGAAGCCACCGCCGCCCCGGGCCCTGGCGGACCGGGCGAGGAACTGGGTCTGGGACTGGGTGCGTTCCGCGCCCGGGACGCACATCTGGCTGCTGATCATCGGCATCACCAGCCTGGTGATCGCCTCGGCCTCCGAGGGGCTGGAGCAGTTCCTGCTGCACCGCACCAGCAGCAACATCCACGAGCTGAACGAGCATCCGGTGCCCTCGCTCCTGATCAGCGGGTTCTGGATCGAGCAGCCGGGGTCGTTCCTGCTCTACGTGGCGATGTTCGAGCTGGTGCACGCCAACGTCGAGCGCTGGATGGGCAGTTGGCGCTGGCTGCTGACGGTCGGCGCGGCGCATGTCGCGGCCACCCTGGCCAGCCAGGAGCTGGTGCTGCTGGCCATCGAGGGCCACCGGCTGCCGCGCTCGATGACCCATGTCGTGGACATCGGCGTCTCCTACGGCCTGGCCGCCGCGGCCGGGGTGCTGACCTACCGGCTGCGCCCGCCCTGGCGCTACGGCTATCTCGTCGGCCTGCTGGCGTTCTTCGGGGTGCCGCTGGCGACCGGGGCGACCTTCACGGACTTCGGCCACGCCATAGCGCTGGCGCTGGGTTTCGCGGCCTGGCCGCTGACCCCGGCGGGGCGCCCGGGCCCGGACGACGCGGACAAGCGGGACGAAGACGCGCCGGACGACAACGCGCCGGACGAGGACATGGCGGGCGACGACGCGGCGGGCGCGGGCGGCGGCACGGACCGGCCGGGGCCGCCGCCCGGGAGGCGTCAGGAGTAGAGCCGCTCCAGCACCACCGCGACGCCGTCGTCCTCGTTGGAGGCGGTGACCTCGTCGGCGACGGCCGTGAGTTCGTCGTGCGCGTTGGCCATCGCCACACCGTGCGCGGCCCAGCCGAACATCGGCACGTCGTTGGGCATGTCGCCGAACGCCACGGTCTCCTTGGCGGTGATGCCCAGCCGGCGGGCGGCCAGCGACAGCCCGGTGGCCTTGGTCAGGCCGAGCGGCAGCAGCTCGACGATCTGCGGCCCGGCGACCATCACGCCGACGAGGTCGCCGGCGACCTGGCGGGCGGCCCGGGCCAGCTCGTCGTCGTCCAGTGTCGGGTGCTGGATGTAGACCTTGTTGAGCGGGGCGGACCACAGCTCTTCGGGTTCGTCGATCGGCAGGCTGGGCAGCGGGCCGTCCTGGACCTGGTAGCCCGGGCCGACCAGCACCTCGCCGGCCAGGCCGTCCCGGCTCGCCGCCAGGTGGAGCGGACCGACCTCGGCCTCGATCTTGGACAGCGCGAGGCCGGCCAGCTGCCGGTCGAGCGTCACCGACGTCAGCAGCCGCCGCTCGCCGGCGTGGTAGACCTGCGCGCCCTGCCCGCACACCGCCAGGCCCTGGTAGTCCAGGGCTTCGAGGATGTGCCGGGTCCAGGGCACCGCGCGGCCGGTGACGACGATGTGCGCCGCGCCCGCCGCGGTGGCCGCGGCGAGCGCCCGGCGGGTGCGCTCGGAGACGGAGTCGTCGTGGCGCAGCAGCGTCCCGTCGAGGTCCGTCGCGATGAGTCTGTACGGCAGCGGCGAACCCGCCGGGGCTGGGGAACTCACTTGGCGACGGGCTCCAGCACCTCGCGGCCGCCGAGGTACGGGCGGAGCACCTCGGGGACGCGGACCGAGCCGTCCGGCAGCTGGTGGTTCTCCAGGATCGCCACGATGGTCCGCGGGACGGCGCAGAGCGTGCCGTTGAGCGTCGCCAGCGGGCGGACCTTCGGCTTGCCCTCGGCGGTCTCCCGCATCCGCACGGAGAGCCGGCGGGCCTGGAACTCGTTGCAGTTGGACGCCGAGGTCAGCTCGCGGTACTTGCCCTGGGTCGGGATCCACGCCTCGCAGTCGAACTTGCGGGAGGCGGAGGCGCCCAGGTCGCCGGTGGCGACGTCGATCACCTGGAACGGCAGCTCCAGGCCCGTCAGCCACTGCTTCTCCCACTCCAGCAGCCGCCGGTGCTCGGCCTCGGCGTCCTCCGGCGCGACGTAGGAGAACATCTCCACCTTGTCGAACTGGTGGACCCGGAAGATGCCCCGGGTGTCCTTGCCGTAGGTGCCGGCCTCGCGGCGGTAGCACGGCGAGAAGCCGGCGTAGCGCAGCGGCAGCTGCTCGGCGTCGACGATCTCGTCCATGTGGTACGCGGCGAGCGGGACCTCGGAGGTGCCGACGAGGTAGTAGTCGTCGCGTTCGAGGTAGTAGACGTTCTCGGCGGCCTGGCCGAGGAAGCCGGTGCCCTCCATGGCGCGCGGGCGGACCAGGGTCGGGGTCAGCATCGGCGTGAAGCCGGCCTCGGTGGCTTGCGCGATGGCGGCGTTGACCAGCGCGAGCTCCAGCAGGGCGCCGACGCCGGTGAGGTAGTAGAAGCGCGAGCCGGAGACCTTGGCGCCGCGCTCGACGTCGATGGCGCCGAGCAGTTCGCCGATCTCCAGGTGGTCCTTGGGCGTGAAGCCCTCGGCGGCGAAGTCGCGGACGGTGCCGTGCGTCTCCAGGACGGTGAAGTCCTCCTCGCCGCCCACCGGGACGTCGGGGTGGACGATGTTGCCGAGCCTGCTCAGCAGCGCCTGGGTCTCTTCCTTGGCCTCGTCCTGCTCGGCGTCGGCGGCCTTGACGGCGGCGGCCAGCTCGCCGGCCTTCTTCAGCAGCTCGGCCTTCTCGTCGCCGGCGGCCTTGGGGATGAGCTTGCCGAGCGCCTTCTGTTCGGCGCGCAGCTCGTCGAAGCGGACGCCGGACGACCTGCGCCGCTCGTCGGCGGAGAGCAGTGCGTCGACGAGCGCGACGTCCTCTCCACGGGCGCGCTGGGAGGCGCGCACACGGTCGGGGTCCTCACGGAGCAGTCGAAGGTCAATCACCCCACCAGGCTACCGGGGGCGGCGGGCGGCACTCGACGTGATATTCGCGGCTACGGCCACATGCCCGATTTGCGGTTATTTATTCCGTTGCGGGGAAACGGGTTCCGTGGCCCCCGCGAGATGGTCGCCGTGACGCATCGTAAGGCCCTGCGGAATTCCTCGGACGGGGGTGCGAAAGGGGCATTCGCGGCGGAGGATTCTGCGTGATCGACGGTCTGCCCTGGGAGTTGTCCCCCGGGTTGTCCACAGGCGGGTGAGGGTGGCGGATTCTTATCCACAGGCTGTGTGTGAGATCTGTGGAAGCCGGAATTGATCATTCTGCGTCCGAAATGCTCACCTATGGATTCTCGGTCCAAACCATGTTCACGCACTCTTTCGTGTGGGATTACCTCGCCCTAAAGGATTGATCACGGGAATTGTGCTGACGACATCCGAGGTGATCCACTGTGCGGGACTGTGGACGGATGTGGGGTCACTAGAGGGATATGTCGACTCTGTCCGACTCTCATGTCGACTTACCCACAGGTCGAGAAGTGAGCCTGTGGATAACTTTGTGGACAACCGGAGAGGCGGCCGGACGGCACTCCGGACCGGCACCGCGGACCCGGCCGAAGGCGCAGGTCACCGCCTGTAGTCCACAGAAGAAGGGGTCGGCCGGCGGCGGGGCTCAGCCCCGGCCGTCCAGGCAGCGCGCCAGCCAGTCCGACGCCTCGGTGAACGCCGTGTCGGTCACCTGCGGCCGCACGTTCGCGGTCACCTCGTCCGCCCGCGGATACGAGCCGAGGAACCGCACCTCGCGGCAGACCCGCTTCAGGCCCATCAGGACCTCGCCCACCCGGCGATCGGTGACATGGCCCTCGCAGTCCACCGAGAAGCAGTAGCGGCCGATGCCCTCGCCCGTCGGCCGGGACTCGATCCGCATCATGTTGACCCCGCGGACCGCATACTCCTGGAGCAGCTCCAGCAGCGCGCCGGGGTGGTCGGCGGCCAGCCACAGCACCACCGAGGTCTTGTCCGCGCCGGTGGGCGCCGCGGGCCGGGCCGGGCGGCCGACCAGGACGAAGCGGGTGGCGGCGTTCTGTGCGTCGTGGATGTCGGTGACCAGCGACTCCAGGCCGTAGGTGGTGGCCGCGAACTCGCCGGCGAACGCGCCGTCGTAGCGGCCCTCCTGGACCAGCCGCGCCCCGTCGGCGTTGGAGGCCGCCGACTCCCAGACCGCGTCCGGGAGTTGGGCCGAGAGCCACTTGCGGACCTGGGGCTGGGCGACCGGGTGGCCGGTCACCGTCTTCACGTCGGCCAGCGCCGTCCCCGGGCGGACCAGGAGCGCGAAGGCGATCGGCAGCAGCACCTCGCGGTAGATCATCAGCGGTTCGCCGGAGGCCAGTTCGTCGAGGGTGGTGGTCACCCCGCCCTCGACGGAGTTCTCGATCGGCACCAGGGCCGCCGCGGCCTCCCCGGCTCGTACGGCGTCCAGGGCGGCGGGTACCGAGACCATCGGGACCAGCTCGCGGGTCGCCGCCTCGGGGAGGGTGCGCAGCGCGGCCTCCGTGAACGTGCCTGCGGGACCGAGATAGGTATAGCGACTGGCCGACATCCGTGGACTCCCTCACATGCCTGCGGGAGCGCCCCGCCGTCTTCCGCCTGCCCTTGTCACGATACCGAGCGGCCGGGTGGCGGGCGGACGCGTTCCGCGGAGTGGTCGCCCGCCACCCGGCCGTCAGCCCTCCAGCAGCGGCTGGGCCACGTAGTCGCCGGAAGACGGGGCCGGCGGCACCGCGTACAGGCCGCTGGCCTCGTGGCGCAGGAACGGTGAGAGCGCGTCGCCGCGGTCCAGCTTCCGCTGGATCTGGGTGAAGGCGCGCAGCGGGTCGGCCTGCCAGCAGACGAAGAGCAGCCCGGCGTCCGGGGCGCCGTCCTCGCGGAAGCCGTCGTGGAAGGAGAACGGGCGGCGCAGCATCGCCGCGCCCTGGTTGGCCTCCGGGGCGGCGATCCGGGCGTGCGCGTTGACGGGGATGACCGGGAGCCCGTCGGGGCCGGTGGCGTCCAGCTTCATCGGGGTGGTCTCGGTGCCGCCGGTCAACGGGGCGCCGTTGTCCTTGCGCCGGCCTATGACCCGCTCCTGCTCGGTCCGGGAGCGCTTCTCCCAGTCGTCCAGCAGCATCCGGATCCGGCGCACCACCGCGTAGGAGCCGCCGAGCATCCACTCCTGCTGTGTGTCCGCCCCGACGAAGATGCGGCGGTCGAAGTCCGACTCGGACGGCTTGGGGTTGTTGGTGCCGTCGACCTGGCCCATGAGGTTGCGGGCGGTCATCGGGTGCGCGGTGGCGCCCGGGGTGCGGTTGAAGCCGTTCATCTGCCAGCGCAGCCGGGCGGTGTCCGCCGCCTCCTTCTGGAGCGTGCGCAGCGCGTGGAAGGCGACCAGCGCGTCGTCGGCGCCGATCTGGATCCACAGGTCGCCGTCGGAGCGCTTCGGGTCCAGGGCGTCGGCGGAGAAGTCCGGCAGCGGGTCGAGCTGGATCGGGCGGCGGGCGGTCAGGCCGGTCCGGTCGAAGAAGCTGTGGCCCAGGCCGAAGGTGACGGTCAGCGAGGAGGGACCGGCGTCCAGCGCCACGCCGGTGTCGGCGTCCGGGGTGCGCCCGGCCATCAGCTCCTGGGCCGTCCGCGACCAGCGGCGCAGCAGCGCGGCGGCCTCCTTGCGGCCGGCGCCGGGCGCCAGGTCGAAGGCGATGAGGTGGCCGCTGGCCTGCAACGGCGTGGTGATGCCCGCCTGGTGCTTGGCGCCCGCCGTCCGGAACGCCACCTCGGTCGATCCGATCGTGCTCAGCGCCTCCGGGGCGTCGTCCTGCGCGGCCGAGGCGCCGAGGGCGCCGCCGGCGCCGCCGAGGACCAGCCCGGCGGCGCCGGCCGCGCCGACGGTCCCGAGGAGCCGGCGGCGGGAGAGTTCCAGGGTGGGGCCGTCCGCGGCGGGGTGCTCCTCCGGGGCCGCGGCCGTGGTGTCCAGCTGCTTGCTCATCAGTTGATTGTCACGTTCCTGGTCTCGGTCACCTGGTCGAAGTCTGAGGTCCGGACGAGCAGTGCGAGCTGCCACCGCCCGGGGACCGGGAGTTGGACGCCGCTCGCGGTCCAGTGGCCGGTCCCGCTGTGGCGCAGCGTGACCGGGAGCGGCCCCAGCTTCTTCGCGTCGAGCGTGAAGGCGACCTTCACCTCGGGGATGTCGCGGGCCCTGCCCGACGGGTCGGCGATCCGCAGCCGCAGCTCGTTGCCGCCGCCGCTGTGCCCCGGGTCGAGGTCGAGGCGGGCGGTGCCCCTGCCGCCCGGGCCGCCGGTGTCGAACGGGACGGTCAGTACCCGCGGCTGGTTGGCGTCGGTGGCCCGCCCGGCGGTGGTGGCCCTGACGGCCTCCTCGGTGCGGGCCGGTTCGGTGGTGGTCAGCGCGGTGGTCACCGCGAGCAGCACCACCGCGATGCCGGCCTCGGCCAGGACGGACCGCCGCAGCCCCAGCCGCACCGGGTCGGCGTCCCGGACCCGCTTCTTCCGGGCGGTGGCCAACGCGGCCTGCTGACGGGCCAGTTGGGCGGCGCGGGTGGGGTTGGTGGGAGTGGAGTCGGTTTCGGAGGCGGAGGTGGTGGCGAGGGCGGGCTCGGGGGTGTTGGGATCCGCCGGATCCCGGTCGGCGTCCTGTTCGGTGCTCTGTTCGGTGTCCTGCTCCGTGTCCCGGTCCGGTGCGTCTTCGTGCTCCGTCCGCGGTTCCGTCCCCTCCCGCTCCGTACGGGCCGCTGTTTCGTCGGTGGCCGTCAGCCGGCCCGTCCACCGGCGGGAGAGGCCCGCGACGGCCACCATGACCAGCACCAGGCCCACCTTGAGCAGCAGCAGCCACCCGTAGGTGGTGTCGGTCAGCGCGTGCCAGGAGCCGACCTGTCGCCAGGACTGGTACGTACCCGTCGCGACCAGGACCAGGACGGAGCCGAAGGCGATCCGGGAGAAGCGGCGGACGGCGGCCCGTTCGACCGCCGGGCCCGAGTAGAGGGACACCAGCAGCGCCGCGAGCCCGCCGAGCCAGGCGGCGACCGCGAGCAGGTGCAGGACGTCGACGGGCATGGCGACGGCCGGCTGCAACCCGGTCGAGGCGTGCTCGGCGATCGCCCAGGTGGTGGCGAGCCCGGCGGCGACCACCACCCCGCCGGCGGCCAGTGCGAGCGTGAGGCTCCGGCGCCGCTTGACGGCCTCGGCGTTTCCGGGGCCCGCGTCCGCCGGTGCCGGGGCGTCCGCGGCGACCGCGGCGTGCGCCCGGGCGTACGCCCCGAAGAGCACCGCCACGAACAGCGCCGCCGCGGCGAGCAGCAGCAGCCGGCAGAGCAGCGCCGCCCCCGGCTTGGTCGACAGCACCTGCTGGAGCCCGCCGAGGTCGAGGACGTCGGCGAGCTTCCCGGAGCCGGTGTACGGGGTGCGCAGCAGCAGCATCGCCAGTGTGGCGCCGGTCAGCAGCGCCCAGCCGCGGACCACCAGCCGTTGCACGGACCGCACCCCGGCGGCGGCCGGCCGGCACGCCAGCACGAACGCCGCGCCGCCCGCCAGCAGCACGAAGCCGGCGTAGGCGAGGTAGCGGGCGATCTCGTAGAGCGCGCCCACCAGGCCGCCGCCGGCCTGCTGTTGGGGGACGGCGGCGGTCGTCGTGGACGGCGACCCGATGGAGAAGGTGAAGGCACCGGACACCGGGTGGCTGTCCGCCGAGATCGCCTGCCAGGCGACGGTGTACGTCCCGTCGGCGAGCCCCGGCGGGAGCCCCGCCGCGTACTTGACGACGGTGCCGCTGCACAGGTCGCGCAGCTTGCCGCGGTCCACCCGCTTGCCGTGCGGGTCCAGGACGCGCAGTGAGTCGTCACCCATGGCCACGCCCTCGGAGAAGGTGAGCGCGACCTGTTCGGGCGCGTGCGCCACGACCGAGCCCGACGCGGGATCGCTGCCGGTCAGCGCGGCGTGCGCGCTGGCCGGGGCGATGCCCGCGGTCAGCGCGCCGAACAGCACGGCCAGGACGACCAGCAGCCGTCGCGGCCGGAAGCCGGTGAGGGCCATGGTGTGCGCTCCCCTTCCCGTTGGCATGAGGTGTCCGTTTCCTCCACCGGGCCCGTCGGGGCCCGTCATGTCATGGCGTCCGCGGTGCCGCGGCGGCCGTCACTTTCCCGGCCGGTAGTCGGCCGGCTTCACCGGGATGTCGACCTTCACCGGGTCGGCGGTGGCGAAGTGCAGTTCGACGGTGACCTTCTGGCCCGCGGTGGGCTTGTGGGTCAGGCCCATGAACATCAGGTGGTTGCCGCCGGCGCTGAGCTTGAGTTCGCCGTTGGCGGGCACCGGCAGGGAGTCGACCTGCTCCATCTTGTTGCCGGTGGTCTTGTGGATGGAGATGTCCTTGGACAGCTCGCTGGTGACCGAGGTCAGCTTGTCGGCGGTGCCGCCGCTGTTCTTGACCACGAAGTAGGCGCCGGCCATGCCGTCGGTGATCGGCTGCGGCATGTAGGCGTCGCTCACGGAGAGCTGGGGCTTGCCGTCCCCGCCGCCGCAGCCCGCCAGGGTGAGGCCGGCGGCGACGGCGAGCGCGGAGCCGACGGCTATTCGGCGGCTGACGGGGGTGAGCGTGGTGAGCGGGGTGCGGGGGGTGGTGCGGCGGGTCACGGGTTCTGTCCCTTGGTGATCTTCGGAAGTGCGGTGGTGTAGTTGTCTGCGGTGGCCTCCTGCAGCCCCATCCAATGGATCTTGTCGTCCTTGGGGGAGCTGAGCAGGACCTGGGCGCCGTGGGTGGAGACCACGTCGCCGTTCTTCTTCTTGACCGGCGCCTCGATGCCGATGTTGACGCTGCGGGCGGCCTGCTGGATCTTCTTGAACGGGCCGGTGAGCCCGATGAAGTCCTTGTTGATGCCGCCGAGCCACTTCTTGAGCTGGGCCGGGGTGTCGCGCTCGGGGTCGGAGGTCACGAAGACCACCCGCAGATCGCTGCGTTCGGCCGCCGGCAGCTGCTTCACCGCCACCGCGATGTTGGCCATCGTGGTGGGGCAGACGTCCGGGCAGTTGGTGTAGCCGAAGTAGATCAGGGTCGGGTGGCCCTTGGTCTTCTCCAGCAGGTCGTAGGACTTGCCGTCGGTGTCGGTCAGCGTGAGGTCCGGCTTCTCCATCGGGCTGTCGAGGGTGACGATCGGCTTGGCCGCCGTCCCGCCGGAGACCACGGCGGCGGGCTGGTCGCCGCCACTGTCGCAGGCGGTCAGGGTGAGGCCGAGCGCGGCTGCCGCCCCCAGGGCGGATACCAGCAGTTTCCTTCTGTGCATGGGTGTGTCCCGGTCTTTCCGTGGCGCGGGGCCGATGGGTGTACGGGGTTCGGGGTGTTCGTCGGGGCGCCCGTGGCGGGCGCCGGTCGGGAGGGTCGTACCGGGGCGTGCCTGGCCGGCGCGTGGGGTGCGCCGGTCCGACCGCGTCCGGTGGCGGGGCGAGGTCAGGTGTTGCGGCGCCGGCCGGCCAGCACGCCGAAGGCGACGCCGGCGATGCCGACGACGATCCCGACGACGCCCAGCACCCGCGCGGTGGTGTCGCTGGTGGCCGGCGCGGCGGCCGCGGTGTCGCCCCGGGCGCCGTTCTTGCCGTCGGACGCGTCGCCGGTGCCCTGGGCGCCGGCCGCGGTCAGCTTGAGCACCGGCGCCGGGTTCTCCGGCTCCGGGCCGCCGGGCTTGGCCGGCTCGATCCAGCGCACGACCTGGTCGTCGGAGTACGTCTGGAGGGCCTTGAAGACCAGCTGGTCGGTGTCGCTGGGGAGCTGGCCGACGGAGAGCGGGAACTGCTGGAACTGGCCGGGCGCTATGCCCTTGTCCTCCGCGGTCCAGGTGATCTTCGAGGGGGCCTCGTTGATCTTCTCGCCCTCCATCTCCAGGGGCTTGGCGAGCTTGGACTTGGTGATGTCCACCTTCCAGCCGGGCACCGGCTGCGGCATGACGGAGGCCAGCGGGTGGTCGGTCGGCAGGGAGACCTCGACCTTCACCGTCGAGGCGTTGTCGCGCTCGTTGGGCACCTTGATGTCGACGGTGGCGAAGCCGCCCTTGGGCGCGGTGCCCGGCTGCACGGTGACGTGCGCGAAGGCCGGGCCGGCCAGCAGCAGCACGCTGCCGGCCGCGATCCCGCCGACGACGGGGAGCCGGCGGACCAGCCGCCGCGCGGACGAGGAGGACGCCGAAGGCGCCGAGGACGCGGACGAAGGTGACGGTGCACCGACCGAAATCTCTGACATACCGGACTTCTTGGTCATGGTGAAACGCTCCACTGGGAGACGGAAGGAGGGGGAATGGCTGCGGGGTGGGGTGGCGGTGTGGCCCTGGCCGGGCCCGCGCACGCTGCCGCCGCGCGCCGCCGTCCGTCCCCGTTCTGCTCCGGGAGCGTGCTGCGCGTGGTGTCAGACCGCGGTGGCCAGGAGGCCGAGCCGGCCGGCGACCGGCGGGCCGCGCCGTACGACGCTGTGGTGGAGCGCCGGATCCTGCGGGCCCGGCCTGTCCGCATGTGCCGCGGGGGCGCGCCGCGCCTTCTCCTGTGCCGCGCCGAGCGCCGTGAGCAGTACCCGCACCAGCGCGAGCGACCGGCGCACCGCGCCGACCAGCGCCCGTGCCGTGAGCTCGCGCGCCGCCGGGGCGGACAGCCGCACCAGCCGCCACAGGGCCGCCTCGCCGCGCCGCAGCAGCCACCCGAGGCCGACCGCGGCGAGCAGGTGCCCGAGCAACATGGGCAGCGACGGCGCCAGGCAGTGCGCCATCATCGGGGCGTCGGCACCGCTCATGGGGTGCCCGCCGGCGCCGACCAGCCCGGCGTTCCCGGCCAGGTCCGTGCCGCCGGGGCCGAGCAACTGCCGCGCGGTGCCGCCGTCGAGCCGGACGCCGTCCAGCCCGCACGTCAGGTGCCGGGCCAGCGCGACCGCCGCCTGGTCCGAGAGGCCGGAAGCCTGCGCGGACAGCACCGGCATCGGGTGCTGGCCCATCGCGAACAGCGTGTGCAGCGCCAGTTGGCCGACCGCCAGACCGGCCGCAATACCGGGCAGCGAGCGCTCCCGGCCGGCCAGCGGGACCGCCACCGCGAACACCGCGACCGCGGCCAGCGCCAGCGTCCACAGCGGGATCGCGGCCCACGACGCGACCATGTGCCCGGCCGCGGACAGCATGACGCAGGCCGCGGTGAACACCGCGGCCCGGAGCAGCCGCAGATCGGCGGCCGCCCGCGCTGTGGGGACGGAGGGGGCAGTCATGGCGGCCGCCATCATCCCACTGCCCCCCTTCGCCGCGTACGGCAGGGTTTCACCGGCTACGGTGCGGCCTGGTCACGGGGGCGCCCACCAGGGGCGTCCGGAGTCCCGGGGCGGGCGCGCGGAGGCGTGCGGCCGGCACCTCGCCTACACCTGTGCGCTCACTTTCCGCATCCGCCGAATGAGCGGCATCACGTCCCGAGGATGCTTACCGACCTTGCGCCCCGGCAATACGTATCGGTATGTCGAGCCGTGGCCAGGAGGCAGGAGCGATGAGCATCTGGTGGACCCTCCATCTGCGGCGTGAGCCCGCGAGTGTGCCGCTCGCCCGGCGGTTGCTGCTGGGCGCGATGGAGACCGCCGGCGTCGACCCGGACATTTGTTACGACCTCTCGGTGGCCCTCTCCGAGGCGTGTGCCAACGCCGTCGAGCACGGTGGCGACGCCAGCGACGACTACCGCGTCACCGCCTATATCGACGGCGACACCTGCCGTATCGAGGTCACCGACTCCGGACCCGGTTTCCACGGCGCCGCCCCTCCCCATACCACCGCGGACCGCGCACTGCCGCAGGTCACCGTCCCAGCCCCCGCGCAGGCCCCCGGTTACGCCGAGGACGGCCGGGGGCTCTTTCTGATCGAGGCACTCACCGACCACGTCCAGTACCGCAACCGCACGGGCCGGCGGGGCGCGGTGGTCAGCTTCGACAAGATCCTCAAGTGGCGAGAGGGCGCACCGCTGTTGATGGCGTCCTGAGGGACCGGGGCGAGGGCGCCCGGGGCGACGGACCCGGTGTGGCACCGGGCCCGTCGCCGGGCCGGTCCGTCAGTGGTGGTGGCGGCCGAAGACGACCGCGAGGGTCACCACCACCGCCAGCAGGAGCACGGCGAAGGCGATCTTCACGGGGCTGTAGGGACGGTCGCCGGTCACCTCGCCGGTCTCGGCGTTGACCATCACCTGCCACTGCTTGCCGTTGTAGACGTAGGACGCGAACCACACCGGGAGCAGCAGGAGCTTGTACGTCACCGACGCGTAGGAGGTGTCGACCGAGTGCACCCGCTGGCGGTCGCCGCCGATGTCCTTCCGGACGTCCTTGTCGATGACCTTGGCCATCTTCTGCCGGGCGTTCTCGAACCCGGACTCCGGCTCCACGTCGTAGCGCAGCGTCCGGAAGCCCGCCAGATACGCCTCCTGGTAGGCCACCGCCTGCTTCAGCGGCCAGGGCTCCAGGGCCTCCAGCCGTTCCGGTGAGACGTGTCCGACGCCGGGGACGAGGACGTCGTCGAAGAACCGGTTGACCGTGCCGCCGACCCGGTACCAGCGGACCTTGGTCTCCTTGTCGTCGCCGCTCCCGACGGTGTACTCCTCGCCGCGTTCGCCGTGGTAGGAGGACGTGGTCGCGGCGTCGTACGTCCAGTGCGGTACGTACGTCCCGTGCAGGGTCTCCGCCGTGTTGACCTTCTTGAGGCTGTTCGGCGCGAACCAGCGGGACTTGGCCCATTTGCCCAGACTGTCGTGCACGGCGCGCTTGTCGACGCGGAAGGGCACCAGGCCCTCGGGCACGATCCGGTCGGCGGCGGCCGAGGCGACCATGGGCGTGGCGCAGAACTGACAGCGGCCGGAGAGCGCGCTGGTCTCGTTGGTCGCGCCGCAGCCGGGGCACTTGAGCACCTGGCCGCCGGCCGCCATCTGCTTGGGCGCCAGGGAAGCCAGCTCTTCCCAGGCGTGCTCCTGCACCTCGCGGTTGACGGGCGCGATGGGCTGCTCGAAGCGGCAGTTCGGGCAGCGCAGGGAGTTCGTCCCCGGGGCGTACTCGGCGGTGGAACCGCAGCTCGGGCACGCGTATGTCTGCGGCTGCTCGGGCTGCGGAGCCTGGCCGGGCTGCTGCTGGTACGGCGGCGGGGGCGGCTGTGGAGAGTACTGCTGCGGTGGCTGTTGCTGCTGCGGTGCCTGCTGCGGGTACTGCTGAGGCGGGTACGGCTGCTGGGGTGCTTGCTGCGGATAGGGCTGCTGCGGCGGCTGCTGCTGGTACGGCGGCTGTTGCTGCGGGTACGGCTGCTGCGGGTAGGGCTGCTGCTGCGGGTACGGCTGCTGTGGTGGCTGGTAGGGCTGCTGCGGCTGATACGGCTGGTAGCTCACGGGGACACGGCCTCCTGGCGGTGGGTCAGACCTGCGGCGGCAGCGGCGGCGGGGTGGCGCGGAAGTACGAGGCGAGCTCGGGCACGTTCTCCACCGGCTGCCACCCCGCCATTCCCTCGCGCCAGACGAGCATGCCGGGCCGGACCGCGCCCGACCCGATGTGCCCGGTGAACGTGGCGTGGTCGTAGGGGCCCTGCTGCTGCCCGTTCACGGCCACGTGCCACTGGTACTGCTGCTGGCCGGGCAGCGGCGGCGGAGCGGCCGCGCCACCGGGCGCCGGAGCGGCGGGCTGCTGCGGCTGCTGGCCCTGCTGGGGCGCGAACGCCTGCGCCATCTGCTGGCCGGCGGCCATGCCCAGCCCCAGGCCGATGCCCTCGCCGGCGCCGCCCGGGTTGTTCGCCGCGTCCCGGATCGCGTCCGCGGCCTGGAGGCGCGCGTAGTTGTCGACGTTCCCGAGGATGCCCATGCGGCTGCGGGCGTCGATGGCCTGCTCGACCTCGGGCGGCAGCGAGATGTTCTCGATGATGAACTTCGGGATGGACAGGCCGTGCGACGGCGCCAGCTCGTCGGTCAGCGCCTTGGCCAGCCGGTCGCCCAGCTCGGCCTGGCGCGCGGAGAGGTCGAGCATCGGGATGCCCGCGCCGGCCAGCAGCGTGCCGAGCCGTCCCACGATCAGCTGCCGCAGGTACTCCTCGACCTCTTCGGTGCGGAACTGCGGGTCGGTGCCGGCGAGTTCGGTGATCAGCCGGGCCGGGTCGGTCACCCGCGTCGCGTAGCCGCCGAAGGCCCGCAGCCGCACCATGCCGAATTCCGGGTCCCGCACCGTCACCGGGTTCTGGGTGCCCCACTTCAGGTCCGTGAACTGCCGGGTGGTGACGAAGTAGACCTCCGCCTTGAACGGCGAGTGGAAGCCGTACTTCCAGCCCTGGAGCGTCGCCAGGATCGGCAGGTTGCCCGTCTGCAGCTCGTACATGCCCGGCGCGAAGACGTCCGCGATCCGGCCCTGGTTGACGAAGACGGCGGCCTGCGACTCGCGCACGATGAGCTTGGCGCCCATCTTGATCTCGTTCTCGTAGCGCGGGAAGCGCCAGACGATCGTGTCCCGGCTGTCGTCGGTCCACTCGATGATGTCGATGAATTCGCCGCGTACGCGGTCCATGAAGCCCACGCCAGGTCCCCCCAGTTCGCTCCGGCCGCCCGGCCGGGCCGCTGCCGGCGGTGACGGGCACGGAATCCGTTCCGCTCAGATGTCCACGTCATAGTAGAAGCCGTACCTGGGGACCGGCTGTGGTGGTGCGGATGTCGTGCGCACCCGCGGTCCTTGTTGTGGCCCCGGCCCATCGGATACGTTCCTGTATCGGTTGTTACGGACATGGACGCGACAAGGCTGTCGGCCGGGGCGTGTGCGGCCGCCACGGAACCGTGGAGGAGCTCCCATGAGCAGCGAGGACGCCGACGTCATCGTCGTAGGCGCGGGGCTGGCCGGTCTGGTCGCCACCTACGAACTCACCCGGGCCGGGCGCCGGGTGCTCGTCGTCGACCAGGAGAGCGGAGCCAACCTCGGCGGCCAGGCCTTCTGGTCGCTGGGCGGGCTGTTCCTGGTGGACAGCCCCGAGCAGCGGCGGGCCGGCATCAAGGACTCGCCGGAACTCGCGCTGTCGGACTGGCTGGATTCGGCGGCCTTCGACCGGGACCGCGAGGACCACTGGCCCCGGCAGTGGGCGCAGGCGTACGTCGACTTCGCGGCCGGCGAGAAGCGCCGCTATCTGCACGACCTCGGGCTGCGGCTGACCCCCACCGTCGGCTGGGCCGAGCGCGGCGCGGGCCTGGCGACCGGGCACGGCAACTCCGTCCCCCGCTTCCACCTCGCCTGGGGCACCGGCCCCGAGGTCGTCCGGGTCTTCGCCGAGCCGGTGCGGGCCGCGGCCGAGCGCGGGCTGGTGGTCTTCCGGCACCGGCACCGGGTCGACGAGCTGATCGTGGAGGACGGGGCCGCGGTCGGGGTGCGCGGCACCACGCTGGTGCCGTCGGACCGGCCGCGCGGGGTGGCGTCCGAGCGCACGGCGGAGGGCGAGTTCGCGTTCCGGGCGCAGGCGGTGGTGGTGACCTCCGGTGGTATCGGGGGCAACCACGAACTGGTCCGCAAGAACTGGCCGGTGGACCGGATCGGCCCGGCCCCCAAGTCGATGATCACCGGGGTGCCCGCCTACGTGGACGGGCGGATGCTGGAGATCGCCGAACGGGCCGGCGGCTCCCTGGTCAACCGCGACCGGATGTGGCACTACACCGAGGGCATCAAGAACTGGGACCCGGTCTGGCCCGACCACGCCATCCGGATCATCCCCGGTCCGTCGTCGCTGTGGCTGGACGCCACCGGCCGACGGCTGCCCGCGCCGCTCTTCCCCGGCCACGACACCCTCGGCACCCTGCGCCACATCGTCCGCACCGGCCACGACCACACCTGGTTCATCCTGACCCGCTCCATCGTGGAGAAGGAGTTCGCGCTCTCCGGCTCCGAGCAGAACCCGGACATCACGGGCAAGGACCTCAAACTCGCGCTGGCGCGGGTGAAGAAGGGGGCGCCCGGACCGGTCCAGGCGTTCCTGGACCGCGGCGAGGACTTCGTCGTCCGCCGCACCCTGCGCGAGCTGGTCGCCGGGATGAACGCCCTGGAGCCGTCCACCCCCCTTGACCACGCGGTGGTCGAGCGGGAAGTGGTGGCCCGCGACCGCGCGGTGGCACACCCCTACTCCAAGGACCTCCAGCTGATGGCGGTGCGCAACGCGCGGGGGTACTGGCCGGACCGGCTGACCCGGGTCGCGAAGCCGCACCGGCTGCTCGACCCGGCGCACGGCCCGCTGATCGCGGTCCGGCTGCACCTGCTGACCCGTAAGACGCTGGGCGGACTGGAGACCACCCTGGACTCGCAGGTGGTCCGGCCGGACGGCACGCTCTTCGACGGGCTCTACGCGGCCGGCGAGGTCGCCGGATTCGGTGGCGGCGGGGTGCACGGCTACAACGCGCTGGAGGGCACCTTCCTGGGCGGCTGCGTCTTCTCCGGCCGCGCGGCCGGACGGGCGCTGGCCCGGAGCCTGGCGTGAGCGGCCGCACCGCGCTGGTGACCGGGGCCTCCTCCGGTATCGGTGCCGCGGTGTCCGCGGCGCTGCTCGCCCGCGGATACCGCGTCCTGGGCACCAGCCGCCACCCCTCGGCGATCGCCGCGCCGCTGCCCGGCGTCGAGTACCTCCCGCTGGACCTGGCGGACGACGCGGCCGTCGAGGACTGCGCCGCCGCGGCGGGCCCCGTCGACGTGCTGGTCAACAACGCCGGGGAGAGCCAGAGCGGCCCCTTCGAAGAGCTCCCGATGGCCGCGGTCCGCCGCCTGTTCCAGCTGAACGTCTTCGGCGCCGTCCGGCTCACCCAGCTCCTGCTGCCCGGCATGCGGGAGCGCGGCCACGGCCGGGTGGTGATGATCGGCTCCATGCTGGCCAGCTTCCCGCTCGCCCACCGCTCGTCCTACGTGGCCTCCAAGGCCGCGCTCAAGGGATTCGCGGACGCCGCCCGACGCGAAGTCGCGCCCTACGGCGTGGCGTTCACCACCGTCGAACCGGGCTCCATCGCCACCGGCATCAGCGCCCGGCGCACCCACTACCTGGCCGACGGCTCGCCGTACGCGGACGAGTACCGGACGATGCTGGCCGCCCTGAACGCCAACGAAGCGCACGGCATCCCGCCGGAGAAGGTCGCCGCCACCGTCCTGAAGGCGATCGAGGCGCCCCGCCCCCGCGCGCACTACGCGGTCGGTAGCAACGCCCCCGCGGTCTTCCTGCTGCGCCGGCTGCTGCCCGGCGCGGCGGTGGAGCGGATGGTGGCGCGCAGACACGGGCTGCGCTGAGCCGGCGCCGGAAGCCCGGCGGGCAGGGAAGGGGTGGTGATCCGCCCCGAAGAACGTGGGCTGCGCGGTCTCGCAGGAGGAGGACCTCCCCCGCGGCGTCCCCTTTCCGGCGAGACCAGCGCGGCACCACGACTAACGCGAAGTTGCTCGCGTTAATCTGCTCCTGGACAATACTTGGCCAGAACCCGCACTGCAATCCGCGCTGCCATCCGTAAACGACCCCCGTAACGGAGCTGCCGTGACGACCGCGCATCAGGCCCCGGGCGAGACCCGACCCGGGGGACGTACGGCGCGCACCCGCCGCGCCGTACTGACCGCCGTCTCCGAGGAACTGGACGACGGCGGCTTCGCCGCACTGACCATGGAACGGGTGGCCCAGCGCTCCGGGGTGCACCTCGCGACGCTCTACCGCCGCTGGCGCAGCGTCGACAAGCTCGTCTGCGAGCTGCTGACGGAGATGAGCAACGACATACCGCTGCCGGACACCGGCAGCCTGCCCGGCGATCTGCGGGCACTGGCGGACGCGATAGAGCGCTTCTACGGCTCCGCCGGGCCCCGCCGCGTGCTGGAGGCGGTGGTCGCCGCCGCGGCCCGCGACCCCCAGGCGGCCAGTGCGCTGCGGACCTTCTTCGACGAGCGGCTGACGCTGGCCGGGGCGATGGTGCGGCGCGCCGTCGCGCGCGGCGAGCTGCCCCCGGACACCGACCCGAAGGCCGTGGTGGCGGCCCTCGGCGCGCCCTTCTACTACCGCATCCTGATCGAACGCCGCCCCGTGGAGCCGGGCCTCGGCGCGTCCGCCGCCACCGCCGTGTGGGCCGCGGCCCGCGCCGGCGCGTACGCCCTCGGGGAACACGACGGCGCGCCGGGGCGGGAGGACTGAGCCACCCGCCCCGGCGCGCCGGGGTCACGTGCGCGCGGCGCCTACTTGCCGAGCAGCTCCGCCATCCACGCCTCGACCTCGTCGGAGCGGCGCGGCAGGGCGGCCGACAGATTGCGGTTGCCGCTCTCCGTCACCAGGATGTCGTCCTCGATCCGGACGCCGATGCCGCGGTACTCCTCGGGCACCGTCAGGTCGTCCGCCTGGAAGTACAGGCCGGGCTCGACGGTCAGCACCATGCCGGGCTCCAGGGTGCCGTTGACGTAGCTCTCGGTGCGGGCGGCGGCGCAGTCGTGGACGTCCAGGCCGAGCATGTGACCCGTGCCGTGCAGGGTCCAGCGACGCTGCAGGCCCAGCTCCAGGACACGCTCCACCGGGCCCTCGACCAGGCCCCACTCCACCAGCTTCGCGGCGAGCACCCGCTGGGCCGCGTCGTGGAAGTCACGGAACGAGGCGCCCGGCTTCACCGCCGCGATGCCGGCCTCCTGGGCCTCGTGGACCGCGTCGTAGATCTTGCGCTGGAGGTCGGTGTAGCGGCCGTTGATCGGCAGGGTGCGGGTGACGTCCGCGGTGTAGAGGGTGGTGGTCTCCACGCCCGCGTCCAGCAGCAGCAGCTCGCCGGAGCGGACCGCGCCGTCGTTGCGGACCCAGTGCAGGGTGGTGGCGTGCGGGCCGGCGGCGCAGATCGAGCCGTAGCCGACGTCGTTGCCCTCGACGCGGGCGCGCAGGAAGAAGGTGCCCTCGATGTAGCGCTCGCTGGTCGCCTCGGCCTTGTCCAGCACCTTGACCACGTCGGCGAAGCCGCGCACCGTCGAGTCGACGGCCTTCTGCAACTCGCCGATCTCGAACTCGTCCTTCACCAGCCGGGCCTCGGAGAGGTACACCCGCAGCTCTTCGTCCCGCTCCGCGGTGACCTTGTCGTGCAGCGCCTCCTCGATGGCGGCGTCGTGCCCGCGGACGACCCGGACCGGGCCGGTGGCCTCCTTGAGCAGGCCGGCCAGCTCGCGGACGTCCTTGCAGGCGAGCCCGAGCAGCGCCGCGGACTCCTCCAGGCTGTTCCGGCGGCCGACCCACAGCTCGCCCATGCCGTTCAGCCAGAACTCGCCGTTCTCGCGGTCGGAGCGGGGGAGGCGGTAGAGCGTCTCCTCGTGGCCCTCGGCCCCGTCGGCGCGGGGCTCCAGCACGAGCACGCTGCCGTCGGTCTGGTCGCCGGTGAGGTGGACGTACTCGGTCGCGGCCCGGAAGGGGTACTCGGTGTCGTTGGAGCGGGTCTTCAGCACGCCCGCGGGGATCACCAGACGCTCGCCGGGGAAGCGCGCGGAGAGCGCGGCGCGGCGGCGGGCGGCGTACGGGGCCTGCTCGGTCGGCTCCAGGCCGCGCAGCTCGGTGTCGGCCCAGCCGCTCTTCATGTTCTCGGCGAGCTCGTCCGAAACGCCCGGGTACAGGCCGTTCTTGCGCTGCTTGATCGGCTGCTCTTCCTCTTCCGGGGTCTCCGGAGTGAGCTCGTCGGTCACCGTGCCTCCTTTTAAGGCTTTTCAGACTGAACCGCATTCCATCGTAAGTGCGAGCGGAAAACGGTCCAGGGACCGGCGGCCCCGACCTGTGCGGCACCACCTGCCACAGGGGGCGGACGCCCCGCGCCCACCCCCTGCGACCTGCGGTGATGCCCGCCCGCAGCGGCAGCCCTACTCCTCGAAGTGCGCGGCGAGCAGGACCACGTCCTCCTCCGAGGCGGGGTCGTCCAGGCCCTGCGGCAGCATGGCCCGCACGATGTGGTCCGCCACCGCCTCCGGGTCGCTCCGGCCGGCCCGGGGGACGCCGGCGGCCGCGGAGTGCAGACGGGCGAAGGCCCGGTCCATCGGTTCACCGGTGCGGTGCAGCAGCCCGTCGCTGTAGAGGAGCACGGTCTCGCCCCGGGCCGGCTGGATCTCCACACTGGGCGCCTCCCAGCAGGCCAGCATGCCCAGCGGCGCGGAGAGCGAGGTCTCCACGAACTCCGCCCGCAGATCACCGAGGATCAGCGGCGGGCAGTGGCCGGCCCCGGCCAGCACCATCTTGCGCGGCGCCGGGCCGCCCATCCCGGCCGGCACCGGCGACGCGGGCGCCCCGGCCGCGCCCGGCGACGGCTCGGTGAAGGCGAACAGCGCGGTGGCGCTGCGGGCCGGCTCGGTCAGCCGCATCAGCAGTTCGAGGTCGGAGAGGACCGCGACCGGGTCCTCGCCCTCCATGACGGCATACGCGCGCAGCGAGGCCCGCAGCCGTCCCATGGCGGCCACCGCGCTCGGCCCGGACCCGGTGACCGACCCGACCGCCAGGCCCAGCGCGCCGTCCGGCAGCGGCAGCGCGTCGTACCAGTCGCCGCCGCCGCGCGGCCCGGTGGCGTGTCGCACGGCGAGCCGGACGCCGGGGATCCGCGGCAGCCTGCGGGGCAGGAGTTCGTTGCGGAGGGTCCGGGCGTCGTGCCGGCTGCGGTGGAGTTCGAGGAGCCGGGCGAGGTGCTCGGCGGCGTGGGCGCGGTAGAGGCCGACGAGGTGGCGCCGGCGGTCGCCGGGCTCGGCGGGTTCGTCGTAGAGCCAGACCGCGGCGCCGAGCCGGCCGACCGGGCCGGCGGTGAGCGGTACGGCGTAACTGGCGGCGTAGCCGAGGCGGGCGGCGACCTCGCGCAGGCGGGGGTCGAGGTCCTTCTCCCCGGGGATGTCCGGCTCGGCGATCTCGGTACGGGCCTCGGCGTCGTCGCCCGCGCCGGGCTCCGGCAGGCCGTCCAGTATCCGCGCGTACGACAGCGCGCGGCGCGGCACGGTCTCGATGTGGCCGATCTCGGCGCGGCCCAGGCCCAGGCCGACGGTGGTCTCCGGGCCGAGTCCGTCCTGCGGTGTCAGGACGACCAGTCCGCGGCGGGCGCCGACGAGGAAGGCGCCGGCCCGCAGGAGTTCGTGGAGGGCGTCCTCCAAGGTGCGGGTGCGGGCGAGCTGTTCGGTGAGATCGTGCAGGGTGCTGAGATCGGAGATCCAGCCGGCCAGCCGGTCCTGGACGGCGGCGATCCGGTCCACGGGGGAGAGGTCGGCGGTGTCCGGGGCGGTGGGGGCCGAGCCGTCCTCGGGAGCGTCGGCGGCGCCGGACGGGGCGTCAGTGGAGGTGCCGGAGGCGGGGTCACCGGATGCGGGCGCCCCATGAGGGTCGGTAGTGTGCGTGGGAGAGGGAAGAGCTGGTTCGATTCCAGCCACTTTCGGTACGTGAGGGGCGGTCATGGCCGACGACCCACGTCGCGCCCGGCAAATCCCCAGGTCAGGCCGCGATGTGGCAGGGAGTGCGGCTTTTTGTTGAGTGATGTTGTGCGGTATGGCTGTCCGCTCAATTTCCTCAATAGCATCGCAAACCCCCATGTCATGCTGCTCCGCTATCAATGCCTCCACATGTACACGCACCAGTGATGTGATGTCCAGCACTGTCCCTTTGGGGTTTGTGGTGTCAACGAGGTCTGTAGATTGGCCTGAAAAGAGCCCCCCGGGCGTCAATTTGAGGTCTCCTTGCGGCGATCAGTAGCGCGTCATATCCACTGTGGCGGGTACGTACTCGGATAGGTGCGGGGGCAGTTGGGGCCGCACCGGAACTCTCCGGCCGGCACCGGCGTCCTATACGGCGACCACCGCGACGCACTCCCCAGTGGCGGGATGGCACCACCGGAAGCGCAAGCGCCATGCGCGCGCCACCCTCCGCCACGTTCCACGCCCGGTGTACGGCGTGATGCGCTGCCTCGTACATGCGGTGACCAGAGCGCCGTGTGTGGTGATCGAGCGCGAACGGCCTCCGGGTCGCACGATCCGGGCCGGCCGGCCACAACCGCACGACCGGGCAGCAGCACCACCCCGTACCGGCCCGGAGCACCACCACCGCAGGTGCGAACGACATGCACCAACAAGCTCATCGGTATGCGGTGCGAAGTACGCGAAGGACCAGCCCTCGGCGTAACGGAAAGGAACGAGCGCTCATGCGCGAGATCCTCGGAAGGCGACGCAAGCCCCTGTTCCGGCGCAGCGGGAGGTCGGCGCTGCTCGGTGCGGCGCTCCACTGCGCCACCGAGTGGCAGTGGCCGGTCCTCCCGGGCGTCGGACTGCGGCCCGCCGGCCGGCAGCAGGCCGCCGGGCGGCTCGGACTCGGCGAGCGGGTGCCCCGCCGCTGCAACTGCCCCGACCCCGACTGCGTGGTTCCGGGCGCGCACCCCTTCGACCCCGGGCTGCTGGCGGCGACCACCGACGCCCGGATGGTGCGCTGGTGGTGGAGCAACCGCCCGGACGCCCCGGTCGTCCTGGCGACCGGCGGCCGTGCGCCGTGCGCGGTGAGCCTGCCGGCCGTCGCCGGGGCCCGCGCGCTGGCCGCGCTGGACCACTTCGGCGTCCGCACCGGCCCCGTGGTGGCCACCCCCACCCGCTGGTCGCTGCTCGTATCGCCTTACGGCCTACCGGAGTTGGGGGAGCTGCTCAGCTCGCAGGACTGGGTGCCCAGCTCGCTGCGTTTCCACGGCGAGGGCGGCTACCTCGTCCTGCCGCCGTCCCCGACCGGCGCCGGCAAGGTCCGCTGGGAGCGCCCGCCGGCGTCCCCCAAGCGCTCAACTTTGTTCGAGCAGGGGGGACCCCCATCCCGGGCCGTGCCCTGGCTGCCCAAGGTGGCCACGATCGTCGACGCGCTGGTGACGGCGAGCGCCGGCAGCCCCGACGGCGGCAGTCGGCTCGCGTACTGAGCCGCCGTCCCGCGGAGGTCCCACGGGTGGCCGGAAAACGCACCTCTCCGGTTCACCCGTAAGGGTGTGAGCTGCCCCGTACCTACGGGAATCGCGTGTACGGGCACCGGGTGCCACCCCTGCCGCCCGATAAGTTCGACATATCGCCCGCCATGCCGCGGACGGTATATCCCTCGCGTTTCTCAGCTCCCCCGCCTATCTCGTCACTTGCAAGTGGGTCCCATGCAGCGTGCGCGGATTCTCCGCCTGACCGGGCTCGCCGGCACCGCCGTGCTCGCCCTCGCCGTCCCCCTGGCCGCCGCTACGGCGGGCCCGGCGGACTCCCTCCTCCCGCCCGGCGCCCCGGAACCCTCGGGGTCGGCGGGCACACCCGCGGCCGCCGGCCCGCTCACCGACCTCGGTCTGCCCCTCCTCTCCGGCCCCGCCCGCACCACCCGTTGCGGCCCCGAACTCACCGCCCGGGAGCGGATCACGGCCCAGACCTGTGTGCTCACCGAGGGCGGCCGCACCTGGGCGCGCACCTTCTTCCGGAATTCCTCGGGTGACCCGGTGCGTGCCGCGTTGACGCTGCTGCGTCCGGACGGCCGGAGCGTCCAGGCGTACTGCGTCGTACCGGCGGGCGGGGTGCCGGGGGTGTGCGAGACGCCGGGCGGTCCGACGGTGCGCGGGGCGCGGCTGCCGTACGGCGCGGTGGCGGAGTTCTCGGATGCGGCGGGGGAGCGGCTGCTGCTGCGCTCCAGCGGCAACTCGGCGCCGGACGGCGGGAGTTCGGGGCGCTGAGGGCCCGGCCGCGACGGGGCGGGCCGACCGGTGCCGGTGGCGGCATCCGGACATGGAAGCGCCCGGTCGCTGGCGACGGGGGATGCACCAGCGACCGGGCTTTTAGAACCGTAACAAGAGATCGGCGGTTCGCAAATTCGATCGTGGAATTCCGGACGCGGATTCACCGTTGAGTACGGGGAGTTGCCCGGGATTCTGTGACGGGCGTCACGCCCAAGATGGGCCCGGTGCGGGTCAGCTCAGGGTGACCTGACGGTTGGTGAGACCGCCGCGGGCCCGGCGCTCCTCGGCGGTCAGCGGGGTGTCCGTGGCGAGCGCCTTGGCCAGCCGCTCCTGGAAGGCGGCGGCCGGGCCGGCGACCTCGTCGGCGCCCATCGAGGACGGCAGGTCCCACACCGGGACGACCAGGCCGTGTGCCCGGAAGGAGCCCACCAGCCGGGTGCCTTCGCCCAGTGAGGAGGCACCGGCGGCGTGCAGCCGGGCGAGCGCGTCGAGCAGCTGCTCCTCGGGGTGCGCGGTGACCCAGCGCAGGTGGTTCTTCTCCGGCGCCTCGCACCAGTACGCGCCTTCCAGGCCCGGAATCCGGGCGGTCGGGATGGCCGCGGCGTTGGCCCGCTCCAGGGAGGCGGCGACCTCGGCGGTGGCGTTCTCGGCGTTCTCCACCCAGAACTCGAAGCCGGTGTGGACGGACGGCTCAAAAGGCGCGTCCGGATCCAGCAGGTCCTGCAGGCGCGGGCCGTCGAGGGGGGGCCGGCCGGCCGCGACCGGGTGGCCGGGCTCGGTGGTCAGCGCCCGCTGGAGGGTGTCGGCGAGGTCCCGGCTGATGTCGCCGGAGGAGGTGTCGTTCTGCAGGCCGAGCAGCACCGCGCCGTTGTCCCGGCGCAGCGCGGGCCAGGCCATCGGCAGCACGGTCGCCAGCGTCACCGACGGGACGCCCTCGGGCAGGCCGCCCTTGAGCGTCAGCGACGCGGTGGCGGCGGGCACCAGCTCACGCAGCGCGACCCAGTCGCACTCGCCGGGCAGCCCCTCGAAGGGGCGCCGTACCAACTCGGTGACGGCGTGCGCCGCCTGCCGGCCGTGGCACGCCTTGTAGCGGCGGCCGGAACCGCACGGGCAGGGCTCGCGGGCGCCGACCACCGGGTAGGAACCCTCGGGCGCCGCGCAACGGGCGCCGTCCTTGGTCTGTACTGCTGCGGCCCGGGGCTGGGGACGGCGCTTCTTGGCCATGGCGACGGTGTCTCCTGGTGGTTCCTGGTCGTACGGACGCGTTCCGGCGCGAGCCTAAAGGAGACCGGCGTCCGGGGCGCCACCAACATCGCCGTAAGCGCCGTGAGTACGCCGGGGTGGGTGCTCAGGGCGGGCGCGTCGCGTGCGCCGGGTGCCGTCGCTACGGCAGTTCGTCGAACTCGGTGAAGGTCGGGCCCGCCGGGCCGCGGCCGTTGCGGTGCGGGCGGGCCGGGCCGCCGGTGCGGGACTTCCGCAGGGAGAGCGGGAGCCCGGTCAGCTCGCGCGTGCGGTCGGTCGCCAACTCGGATGTGAGGTCGGACGACAGGTCCGTCGCCAGATCGGCCGTCAGGTCGGCCGCCAGGTCCACGCGCGTAGCGAAAGCGCCTTGAAGGGAGAGCGCGGCCCAGACCGTCACCTCGCCACGGGCGCTGTCGCGGACGCCCCAGTCCTTGGCGAGCGAGCGGATGATGGCCAGCCCGCGGCCGCCGCGGGCGGTGATGGACGGTGTGGCCGGAATCGGGCGGGTCGGACCGCCGCCGTCGGTGACCGCGATGGTCAGCCGCCCCTGGCCGTCGATGCGCCAGGAAGCGCGGACGGAGCCGTCGGAGCCGCCGGGGTCGCCTGACGTGCCGTCGGAATCCGGTGTGCGGTTCTCGTGTATCGGACGCGCATGGCGACACGCGTTGCTCAGTAGTTCCGAGAGGACCAGGGTCGCGTCATCGACGACTGTGTCCTGAACTCCCCTTGCCAACAGCTCTTCTCGCATGCGTCGCCTGGCCATGCCCACACCCGCTGGACCATGGGGTACGGCCATGATCGACGACGTCGGCACCTCTTGTGCCACCACCAACGCCACCCCCGAGACCTCCTTTGCCCCACGCCAGGGGATGGATGCCCCAATGGACTGGACCGGAAACCGGCCAACCGGCACACAGTGACGCACTCAATACGGCCGCCTACGGACCGAATGCGCCGGTGCACACCCTGTAAGGGTCTAGGGTCTGCCGGCGGGCGGATCCGACAGGTCGCGGCCGGCGTCGAGTTGGAGGCGTACCTGTTTGGGGCGGTTGGTGATGATCGCGTCCACGCCCAGTTCGCGGCACATCTCCACGTCCGCCGGGTCGTTGACGGTCCAGACGTGGACCCGGTGGCCCGCCCGGTGCGCCCTGGTGACGTACTCCGGGTGCGCACGGAGGATCCGTACGCCGGGGCCCGCGATGCGCACTCCCGGCGGCAGCCGGCCGTCCCGGTGGCGGGGGGTGAGGAACTGCATCAGGTAGACGCCGGGGATGCCCGGCGCGGCGGCGCGCACGCGGTGCAGGGAGCGGGCGGAGAAGCTCATGACGCGGACCGGCGGCGTCCAGTCGCGGGTGGCCGGTTTCGTGTGGCCGAAGCGCGCGAGAAGGTCGACCAGGCGCTGCTCGACCTGCCCGGCCCAGCGCGTGGGGTGCTTGGTCTCGATGGCCAGCTCGACCCGCCGGTCCGCGTCCGCGACCAGTTCCAGCAGCCGCTCCAGGGTCAGTACGGACGTCCGCTCGGCGTTCTCGTTCTGCCGGTCCGGCTCCTCGTCGGCGTCCACCGGCCGGCCGTCGGCCCGCGTCGGGTCCGTCAGAACGCCCTGCGCGGCCAGGACGTCCTTCCAGGATCCGAAGTCCAGCGCCGCGAGGTCGGCCAGCTCCAGCGCCGAGACCGCGCCGCGCCCGTTGGAGGTGCGGTTCACCCGCCGGTCGTGGACGCAGACCAGATGCCCGTCGGCGGTCATCCGGACATCGCACTCCAGGGCGTCCGCGCCGTCCTCGATCGCCTGGCGGTAGGCGGCCAGGGTGTGCTCCGGCGCGTCGTCGGACGCGCCCCGGTGGGCCACGATCGCGGGCCGGTCCGGGCGGGCGTCCTCGGTGGGGCGTCGATAGGTCACCGCGTCATCGTGTCATCCGGCGCCGACGGCCCGCCCGCGGGAAGATCGACGGCCCCGGACCCCGGCCCCGGACCCCGCGCGTACCCGTTGCCGGGTCGCCCGATCGCCGCACACACCGTGCGTATCGCGCGGGCCGCGTATGACGTAGAGGGAGAGGCTGTCCTGTTTGATCCGGTATGACCGGCAATACGGCGAATAAGTCACAGGTTCGGCTTACGGTGCTCTGACGGCCCATGGGGGAGGCTGGGGAGGCTGGGTGGAGACGGGCCGGGCGGTGGTGCACCGTGGCCGGCCCTGAGCGGGTCGCCGGACGATCGACGGGACGGCCGGGACTCGCCCCGAGCGGCGGGATCGCGGATGCTGGAATACCGCGGAGACCCGGATGCCGGAAGGCCGGGGCCCGGTCCCCCGGACCGGCACCGCCGTGAAGCACGCTGACTGAGGAGAGAGCTGTGAGCACCGAGAACGAGGGAGCCGGCGTCCCGTCGGAGGCCAAGCCGCCGACCGGACCGCAGCCGGACAGCGCCCCCGCGCCCGCCTCCGGCGACCGGTCTCAGGACGCCCCGACCGTGCCCGCCACGCCGGCCACGCCCCCCGCGGCGCCCCCGCCGCCGGACTACGCCCCGCAGGCCGCGGCCCCCGGTGACGCCGAACCGCCCGCGCACGACGACCGCACGCAGCCGCTCCCCCCGACCCCGGCCGCGCACCCGGAGCAGCCCGCCGCCCCCGCCGCACCCACTGCCCCCGCCGCCCCGTATGCCGCGGCCGGGCACGGTGCGGCCGGCGGCTGGGGCGCTCCCCCGCCCGGCGGTGCCGGCGACCCGTGGGCCGCGCCCGGCCACCACCACCCGGCCCCCCAGAAGCGGAACGGCGGCCTGATCGCCGCGGTGCTGGTCGCCGCGCTGGTCGCGGGCGGCGTCGGCGGCGGCATCGGCTACTGGGCCGCGGGCCGCAACGACAGCAACTCCACGACGGTCTCCGCCCCCGGCGACTCCGGTGCGCTGAACCGCAAGCCCACCTCCGTCTCCGGGATAGCGCAGCGGGCGCTGCCCAGCGTCGTCACGATCGAGGCCCAGGGCGCGTCGGGCGACGGCGGCACCGGCACCGGTTTCGTCTACGACAAGCAGGGCCACATCCTCACCAACAACCACGTCGTCGCCAGCGCGGCCGACGGCGGCCGGCTCACCGCGACGTTCTCCAACGGCAAGAAGTACGACGCCGAGGTCATCGGCCACGCCCAGGGCTACGACGTCGCCGTCATCAAGCTCAAGAACGCCGCCGGCGCCACGCTCAACCCGCTCCCGCTCGGCAAGTCCGCCAACGTCCAGGTCGGCGACGCCACGATCGCCATCGGCGCGCCCTTCGGCCTGTCCGGCACGGTCACCACCGGCATCATCAGCGCCAAGGACCGCCCGGTGGCCTCCAGCGACGGCGGCGGCAGCAGCGCCTCGTACATGAGCGCCCTGCAGACCGACGCGTCGATAAACCCCGGCAACTCCGGCGGCCCGCTGCTGGACGCCGGCGGCAACGTCATCGGCATCAACTCCGCGATCCAGTCGGCCGGCAACGGCGGCGGGCTGGGCGGCGAATCCGGCCAGTCCGGCAGCATCGGCCTGGGCTTCGCGATCCCCATCGACCAGGCGAGGCGGGTGGCGGAGGACCTGATCAAGACGGGGCAGCCGGTCTATCCGCAGATAGGCGTCCAGGTGGGCATGCGGGAGAGCGGCGACGGTGCGACCATCGCCCAGACCGGCAACGGCGGCTCCGACGCGGTCACTCCGGGCGGCCCGGCCGCCAAGGCCGGCCTGAAGCCCGGCGACACCATCACCAAGCTCGACAGCACGGTGATCGACAGCGGCCCGACCCTCATCAGCGAGATCTGGCAGCACAAGCCCGGCGACCACGTCACGCTCACCTACAAGCGCGGTGGCAAGGAGCACACCACCCAGGTCACCCTGGGGCAGCGCACGGGCGACAAGTGACGCGCTAATCTGATCCCCGCGGCACCGCACTCCGGCGCCGCGGGGAGGCTTGCCCGAGCGGCCTAAGGGAACAGTCTTGAAAACTGTCGTGGCGGCAACGTCACCGTGGGTTCAAATCCCACAGCCTCCGCAGGGGCAGTGAGTCAGCTGCGGGAGAGGGGCGTCCGGCGAGGCCGGGCGCCCCTCTTCGTATGTGCGGACGGTGGGTCGGTGGCCGGGTGGGTCATTCGCCCAGGGCCTGTTCGACCTCGGACGCCTCTTCCTGTGCGTGGAGGTGTTTGAGGGCGGAGCGGGCGGCGGGGGCGTCGTCGCAGGTGGTCCAGAAGTCGTGGGTGACGACGCGTTCGGCGAGTTCGAGGGTGCGGGCGCGCAGCGTGGCGACCTGGGTCTGCTCCTCGTCGGTCCAGCCCGGGGAGTCGGCGCGTTCGGTCTCGTGGAAGCGGCCGTTTTCCTTGCTGTGGGTCCAGCCGGGGAGGGGCTCGACCGACCACGGCAGGCGCTTGTAGAGGTCCGCGAGGGCGGACTGGACCTGGTGCAGCTCCAGCTGTGCTTCCCGCAGGTCCTGGGGGAAGTCGTAGGTCTTCTGCTTGTCAGCCACATCGGAAGGATACCGCTCGCACCGTTCACTCGTTCGATTCTGGTGGGGCGGGGGTGGGCAGGTGGCCCGCTCCCGGGCTGCTTCAGTGGCGGGCCGCGGAGGCGATGGTGGCGCGGGCCTCGGGCTCCGGCAGGCCGGTGTGGCGGGCGGCGGCGACCAGGCGCTCGGCGAGTTCCGGTCCGAGGCCGGTTTCGTAGGCGCGGCAGGCGGCCCAGAAGAGGCGGGTGTTGCGCTGGCCCCTCGGGGAGGCGCGGACGAAGCGGAGGAGGGCGGCGGCGGGCTGCCGGGCGCCGTGGGGCGGGAAGGGGCGTTCCGCGTGCGGCGGGGTGCCGAGCGGGGGGTGCAGGAGCGCCAGCAGGGCGGGCGGGGCCGGGGCGGGGCGGCGCGGGGTGTCCGGTGCGAGGGCGTACCGGCCGTGGACGGTGAGGGAGCCGGGGCCCACCAGATAGCCGCCGCTGCCGCGGACGTCGATGCCCGGGGCGAGCCGGCCGGCGGAGTTGGGGACGGGCGGCGCCGGCGGGCCGGTGAACCACAGGTGGCGGCCGCCCGAGGGGGTCAGGACGGTGACCGTCGGGGGCAGTGCGAAGCCGTGTGCCTCGGCGATCAGGCGGAGGGCGGTGGGGCCGTCGGCGCCGTGCCGGGTGTCGAGGTCGATGCCGACGAGGTGGTGCGGGGCGCGGCCGCAGGCGATGCCGTAGCCGGTGGCCCAGGGGGCGGCGGCGAACATCCGGCGGATCGCGAACGGGTCGGTGGTGGCGTCGTGGACGCCGTGGCCGAGGCGGCCGCAGGCGCCGTGGCAGGGCGGGGCGGCGGGGGCGCGGCGGGCGTCGGAGGGGCGGCGGACGTCACCGGGGCTGCCTTGGACGTGGCCGGGGGTGCCGTGGGTGTCGTCGGGGAAGCGGTGCGTGTCCTCGTGGTGCGGGGAGCGGAGGGCGGGGAGTTTGGTGCGGGTCAGGGGGATGACCGGGTGGCCGCGCTCGGCGGCGAGGAGGGCGTGGGCGAGGGCGGTGTGGTGGGCGTCGGCCGGGGCGAGGAGGGGGCCCGGGGGTGCGTCGGGGGTCTCGGGTGGGAGGGCCGCCGCCGGGCGTGCGGTGATCCGTGCGCTGTTCCGTGCGGTATGGCGTTGGGGCGTGGCCATGGATTCATTTTCGTACGGATGTTCGATGAAAGGAAGGGGGCCGGAGAGGGTGTGCGGTGAAGATCACGTATGCGCCGGGTCTTGTGGAAGGACGGGGGGCGCGCGTTGCCCGGGCGGGGAGCGGGTTGTGGCGGATGAGCGCGGGATCGCGGGGTGTTTCGGGGGTGCGAGTGGAGGCGTCGGGGTTTACCCGGGCTTTCTCATGCTTGCGAGGGAATCGGTCTTCGCCAGGGCTTCTCCGGTGGGCGGGTGGGCAATCCTGAGGTCGCGACGTCGAGGAAGGCACCGCGGTGGTCGGCCAACTACCCGGTGAACCAATGGAGTTGGTGCTTCACGGCCGGCCGGGACCGGTCGTCCGGAGCGGGGCCCAGGAGGTCGGGCCCCGGTCCGGAAGACGGTCCGGCGGTCGGCCCGCACACCGGCATCCAGCACGCCACAACCCATCAGCACCCACCAGGACCCATCAGCACCCATCAGTACCTAGAAGTTGCGTTCCGTAGGAGGAAGACATGGCAAGCACCCGTACCGCCCGTGTCATCGCGGTCGCTCTCGCACTGCCCTTCGCGGCGGCGCTCTGCACCGGCGTGGCGCAGGCCGACAACGGTGGCTTTGCGAACAACGGGTCGAGCTCGGCCGCCACGAGTCAGATCGGCACCGGCGTCGGTCACAACAACTTCGGCAACTCCACCACCGGCCAGCAGGTGGCCAACGGTCCCGGGGCGTCGAACCAGAACAACACCGCCAGCGTGAACGGTCACGGCTTCACGGTCATCGACCAGGACAACGCCAACGTCGACTTCGACCAGATCTGGTGAGCCGGCCCGCCGCGCCCTGGTGCGGCGGTTGACCGGAGGGTGATACGAGGTGCCGCGCGGTGGGCCGGTGGGCCGCTCTGGGGTTCATCGCGCGGACCTTGACAGCGAGCGGGTTTCTGACGGACAGTCAGAAACCCGCTCGCTCGTTCGCCCGGCCGTCGCTCGTCGCGGACTCGTATCGCACGGGCGCGTAAGGCACGGACCCGTCTCGCACCGGCGCGTATCGCGCGGGCGCGACGGGCAAGGGCGGGGCCGGTGAGGCGCAGCGGGAGAGCGTGGCCACGACGCGACCGGGGATGCGGAGGGGGCGACAGCGGTGAGTGGGGTTGTCCAGGCCGATGGAGCTGATGGGGCCAGTGGGGGCGAGCGGGCGGATGGCGCGCCCGACGGAGACGCGTACGAGCGGGCGCTCAAGGCGTTCGAGGGGCGGGGGGCGGCAGCCGAGGGGGTGGGGAAGGACCCGGTCAACGCGGTGATGATCCGGCACTGGTGCGAGGCGATGGGCGATGCCCACCCCGCCTACGAGGGGCCGGACGCGGTCGCCCCGCCGACCATGCTCCAGGCGTGGACGATGGGCGGGCTCTCCGGCCACCAGGGCCGCAACCCCGCGCACGACGAGCTGTTCGCGCTGCTCGACGGCGCCGGTTACACCTCCGTCGTCGCCACCGACTGCGAACAGGAGTATCTGCGTCCGCTGCGCCCCGGCGACGTGATCACCTTCGACTCGCTGATCGAGTCGGTGTCGGCGCGCAAGACCACCAAGCTGGGCACCGGCCACTTCATCACGACCCGGATGGACGTCCGGGCGAACGGCGAGAAGGCCGGAACGCACCGCTTCCGGATCCTCAAGTACACGCCGGCGGCCGGTCGCGGCACACAGGGGCGGGACGCGGGCGGGCGCTCCCCGGGGCAGCGGCCCGGGACGGTGCCGGAGAGGCGGACCCGCTCGGCCACGGAGCGGCGGCCCCGGCCGGTCGTCAACCGGGACAACGCCGGCTTCTGGGAAGGCGTGGCCGCCCACAAGCTGCTCATCCAGCGCTGCGGCGGCTGCGGGATGCTGCGTTTTCCCTGGCTTCCGGGGTGCAACGGGTGCGGTGCGGCGGACTGGGACACCGTCGAGGCGAGCGGCGCCGGGACCGTGTACTCGTACGTGGTGATGCACCACCCGCCGTTCCCGGCCTTCGGTGCGACCGCCGGTGGCCCCGATGCTGCTGGTGACGCCGGTGCGGGAGGGCCGTATGCGGTCGGGTTGATCGAGCTGGCGGAAGGGGTGCGGATGGTCAGCAACGTGGTCGGGGTGCCGTACGACCGGGTGCGGATCGGGATGCCGGTGAGGCTGGAATTCCTGCGGGCGGACGAGGAGTTGACGCTTCCGGTCTTCCGGGCGGAGGCGGACGCGGCGGTCGCGGAGGGCGCGACGGCCGAGGAGGGCGCATCGTTCGAGGAGGGCGCGACGGCCGAGGAGGCCCCCGCCCAGGACACGGCCAAGGACACGGCCCCGCCCGCCGCCCTCCGCCCCGGCCTGGAGCTCCCGCCCCTCGCCCTCCCCCTCACCCGCACCCTGATCGTCTCCGGGGCGATCGCCTCGCGCGACTACCAGGACGTGCACCACGACGCCGAGGCCGCCCGCGAGAAGGGCTCCCCCGACATCTTCATGAACATCCTGACCACCAACGGCCTCGTCGGCCGCTACATCACCGACCACTTCGGCCCGCGGTCCGTCCTGCGCAAGGTCGCCATCCGCCTCGGCGCGCCCAACTACCCGGGAGACACCATGGTGTTGAGCGGCACCGTCACCGCCGTCGACGGCGGCACGGCCGAGGTCCGGGTCGTCGGCACGAACGGCCTGGGCAACCACGTCACCGGAACCGTCACCGTCACCGTCGAGCCGGCGGCGGACGCCCGATGACCCGCCACCGCCCCGACACCCTCGGTGGCCGCGCCGCCGTCGTCGGCATCGGCGCCACCGAGTTCTCCAAGGACTCCGGCCGCAGCGAACTCAAGCTCGCCGTCGAGGCCGTGCACGCCGCCCTGGCGGACGCCGGGCTGACCCCGGACGACGTGGACGGCCTGGTCACCTTCACCATGGACACCAACCCCGAGATCACCGTCGCGCAGGCCGCCGGCATCGGTGAACTGACCTTCTTCTCCCGCGTCCACTACGGCGGCGGAGCGGCCTGCGCCACCGTCCAGCAGGCCGCCCTCGCGGTCGCCACCGGCCTCGCCGACGTCGTGGTCTGCTACCGCGCCTTCAACGAGCGCTCCGGCCGCCGCTTCGGCGCCGGCGTCCAGCACCGCGAGCCCTCCGCCGAGGGCACCGCGCTCGGCTGGAACATCCCCTTCGGCCTGCTCACCCCCGCCTCCTGGGTCGCCATGGCCGCCCAGCGCTACCTGCACACCTACGGGTTGACCCCGGACGCCTTCGGCCATGTCGCGGTCACCGACCGACGGCACGCCGCCCGCAACCCGGCCGCGTACTTCCACGGCAAGCCGATCACCCTCGCCGACCACGCCGCCTCCCGCTGGATCGTCGAACCACTGCGGCTGCTGGACTGCTGCCAGGAGACCGACGGCGCCCAGGCACTGGTGGTCACCTCCGTCGAACGGGCCCGCGACCTGCCGCACACCCCGGCCGTGATCACCGCCGCGGCCCAGGGCGCCGGCCGCGCCCAGGAGCAGATGACCAGCTTCTACCGCGACGACCTCACCGGCCTCCCCGAGATGCGCGTGGTCGCCGACCAGCTCTGGCGCACCTCCGGCCTCACCCCGGCCGACATCGACGTCGCCGTCCTCTACGACCACTTCACCCCCTTCGTGCTCATGCAGCTGGAGGAGTTCGGCTTCTGCGGCCCCGGCGAGGCCGCCGACTTCGTCGCCGCCGACGTCCTCCCCCTGAACACCCACGGCGGCCAGCTCGGCGAGGCGTACCTGCACGGCATGAACGGCATCGCCGAGGCCGTCCGCCAACTGCGCGGCACCAGCCCCAACCAGGCCGACGCCCCCGCGCACACCCTGGTCACGGCGGGCACCGGGGTGCCCACGTCGGGGTTGGTGCTGGGGCGGGAGAGATAGGGGGAGCGGCCGGGCCGGCGGCCGGTACGCCCCTAGGGGAGCCTCCGGGGGGCTCCCCCCTGAGGAGGTGCGGAGGGCGTCGCCCGTACAACTTGAGGCGGACGCCGCTTCGGCACCTTGGGCCGACGCCCGCGACCCACCCCCGCTCCTAGCGTGGAACACATGACCACGACTGCGTGCACAAGCGCCTCGACGCCCGCGACGTTCCCGTCGTTCGCGTCCTATGTACGGGCCCGGGGGCCGGTTCTGCTGCGCGCCGCGCGGTCCCTGTCCCCGAATCCCAACGACGCCGAGGACCTCCTTCAGACCGCGCTCACCAAGACGTACGTGGCCTGGGAGCGCATCGAGGACCACCGCGCGCTGGACGGCTACGTGCGCCGCGCGCTGATCAACACCCGCACCTCCCAGTGGCGCAAGCGCAAGGTCGAGGAGTTCGCCTGCGACGAGCTGCCCGAGCCGGACCCGACGCCCGCGCCCGACCCGGCCGAGCTCCAGGGTCTGCGCGACGCGATGTGGCGCGCGATCATGCGGCTCCCGGCGCGACAGCGCGCGATGGTCGTCCTCAGGTACTACGAGGACCTCAGCGAGGCCCAGACCGCCGAGGTCATGGAGGTCTCGATCGGCACGGTCAAGAGCGCCGTCTCGCGCGCCCTCGCCAAACTCCGGGACGACCCGGAACTGGCGGTCCTGGGCCTGAGCCGGATCGCCGCCTAGCGGATCCCGTCTAGCGCCGGGCGAACGCGACGAAGTCGGCCCAGGTGGCCGGGGGGACGCGCAGGTGGGGCCCGTCGGCGTCCTTGGAGTCACGGATGTGGATGGTGGCGGGGGTACTTGCGACCTCGATGCAGTCATCACGCTCATTGCCGCTGCTGTAGCTGCTCTTGAACCACTCCAGCTTGGACGCAGTCCCGGCAGAAGGCTTGAGGGTCATGTTTCTCCCAGCACTTTTTGGATGAAGGCGAGCGATTCCCGGGGCGTGAGGGCCTGGGATCGGATGATTCCATAGCGCAGTTCGAGGATTCGGATCAGCTTCGGGTCAGAGACGGGTCGGGTGCCGAACTGGTGCAGCGAGTGGCCGACGGCGCCACCGTCAGCAAACTTCATCACCTCGATCTGGCCACCCATGCCTGCGTGATCCTCACGATCAGTCGGCATGACCTGGATCTCAACGTTCCTCAACTGGCCCACATCCAACAGATGTTCGAGCTGTCGCCGGTGCACCATTCTCCCCCCGAGGGGACGCCTGATGGTGACCTCTTCCTGGACGAATGTGAGCGCGGGGGCCGGGGTGCGTTCGAAAATCGACCATCGAGCCATACGGGCTGCCACCAGTCGATTCACTTCGTCCGGTGACCAGGCCGGGCGCCGCATCTCGTACAGAGCCCGCATGTACTCTTCCGTCTGCAAGAGCCCGTACAGGTTGTGGCTCTCGTACGTGCCCAGTTCTACCGCCTCGTCCTCCCACCGCTTCAGATCCCTGACCTTCTTCGGGTAGCGGGCCTTCTCCACGTCATCCCGCATCCCGGCAAGTTTTCCGCCTGCCTTGAGGATCTCGTCCGCCTTGGCCAAATACTCCGGGCGCGGGATCCGAACTCCCTGCTCGATCTTGTAGATCAGGCCCTCGCTGTAGCCCATCAGCTTCGCGAAGTCGGCGGCCCGCAGACCCGCTGCCGTCCTCCACAACTTCAGCTGGCGACCTACCATCTCGACGGACGGCTGGACGTCGTCCTCGGGATCGAGTGCCCAGCTTGAGTCGTCCGTGGCATCGCCGTGCATGTGCCTCACCTCCTGGACAGCCGAGACGTCCTGTCCAGTTCTTGGACATCACCGAACGTATCGACGTCATTACTGTTCAGAGTAGGTGCGCCCGACCACGCTGAGTCACGTGAATCAGCAAATTGCCGAGCCCAAGCTGCTCTACCGCGTCCAGCTGTCCGCCACCCGCCGTGGCGCCCGTCTCGCCCGCCTCCTCGGGACGGAGCAACTCCGCTCCTGGGGGCTGCCGTTCGAGGCCCCGGGTCAGGTGATCGCCGAGCTGGCCGCGAACGCCGTCTCGCACGGACGCGTTGCGGGGCGGGACTTCCGGCTGGCGTTGGCGGCTGACGCGGACACGCTCTGTGTCGGCGTCACGGACGCACGCGGTGACCGGATTCCGTCCCAACGGGCCCCGGTGGCAGGGGAGTCCGGCCACGGACTGCTCATCGTCGGCGCGCTCGCGGACCGCTGGGGGACGGTCCGGGGGCCGTTCCCGTGCAAGACCGTGTGGGCGGAGTTCGGCCTGCCGATGTGGGGCTGACCGGGACCCGGCGCAACTGGCGTCGGTGAAGTGGGCCGCCCTAAAGACCCATAACCACGGGGGAAAAAACCAACCAACCAAACCGAACCCAACCGAACTCCGCAGGTTCGCACGCCTGTGTCACACGGTGGAGTGATCCGGTGGCTCTGGGCTGGCTTTTCCGATGTGGTCGGGTGCAGGCTCGGCAGCAACGCCAGTTCGAGGCGTTCGCGAATCCCAGACAAGCAATTGGCCCCCGGCGGGACTGGCATCCCGGTCGAGGGCCTGACCACCTAGGAAGAAGCACCTTCCCGATGGCTGTGCAGAAGCTTAACGCGCCCACTGGCGCGCCGTACACGGTTCGCCGGTCCCCCGTAGGAGTACACAAGGTGACCGAATTTCAGGAATCCGGCTTCAGCATCGTTGGCGATCACCTCGCTCAGCACCCCGAGTTGTCGATGACGGCGATCGGCCTTGGCGTGCACATCCTCTCGCTGCCGGAGGGCTCGCCGGTCGACATTCGTACGCTGGCGGAGAAGTTCCCTGAGGGGCGTGAGCGCATCGCGTCCGGCCTGCGAGAGCTGGAGAAGCACGGGTATTTGCAGCGAGTGAAGAAGCGCCTGCCTGACGGCCGGTTGGTGACCGTCACTTACGCGTACAACAACCCGAAGGTGACACGAGCGCGGCAGGCCAAGCGCTCGGGTGACGCGCGGGAACGGGCCCCGGCACCGGCAGGGGTCCGTACGCAGTGTCCGGTGCGGCCGAAGGCGCCTGCATCCGCGCTCATCACCGCACCGACCACCCGGGCGGCCAAGGCCAAGCCCCGGCCCTTCCTGCCCCGCCCCCGCTCCGCCCAGCACCACACCACCGCCACCGCGCTCCTCGCCAACCTGCGCCGGGACGACGCCCGCCTCCTCCTCCCCGTACGGGAGATCGATCGCCTCGCGCCGGGCGTGGCCGCCTGGTTGGAACGCGGGGTGCCCCCGGAGGCCGTCCGAAGAGCGCTGAGCGCGGATCTCCCGGACCCCGTCCGCAATCCGGCGGGCTTGGTCGCACACCGCCTGACGGCCTTGCTTCCGCCGCCCCTCCCCGAGACACCGCCGCCCCCGGAGCCCACGACCCCCGGCCCCGCTCCGTTCCAGACCTGCGACGGCTGCGAACGGGCCTTCAGAGCAAGAGAGGCGGGACTCTGCCGAGAGTGCCGCGAGGGCGGACAACGGCTGGATCCGCCTCCCGATGGGGGCGTGGCCTGATGGGTGGTGTGAGGTGCCGTGGATACGGTGCTCTGCGGGCGCTCGTCCAGGGCTCCCAGCGCCGTATCCCAGGCAAGCTGGAGATCACGCGGGAGGGGCTCGTCCACGACGTGCCGACACCCTCGGCGCGGCACGAATTCACGGTTGCCCGGGTCAGGCGGCTGCTGGAGAAGCTGACGCCGGAACGCCTGGTGGTCCACTCGGGTATGCCGGACGTCGAGGACGAGGAGATCGGCGTTCTGCGGTGTCCCGAGATCATGGTGATTGCCGAGTCGGACATGGAGGGTGACGGGTCCTTCGACCCCCGCACCCTCCTCGCCGCCATCGAAGTCGTCTCCCGTTCCAACCCCGACAACGACTGGGTGGGCAAGGTCCGCGACTACCCCCTGATGGGCATCCCGATCTACGCGATCTTCGATCCGCGTACCGGCAGCGGCGCCGTCTTCACCGACATCCACGTCACCCCGGACGGCCCGCGGTACGCCGTCCGCAAGGACTTCGTGTACGGCGAGGACGTGACGATCGGGGAGTGGACGATCGCGACGCGGGACCTGCCGCGGTACGCCTAGCCGCGTCGGCTGGGCCCCGCTCGGCGTCGCCTGCCAATAGCATCGCCTGCCATGACTACTGAAGCCGAGCCCCCGGCGGAGCCCGATGTCACGCTGACCAGCCCGGCCGAGTTGTTGGCGGGCTATCTGGATTTCTACCGCGACGCCGTGCTGCGCAAGCTGGACGGCCTGAGCGACGAGGAGCTGCGGGGCAGCCGGCTGCCATCGGGCTGGGCGCCGCTGGAGCTGTTGAAGCATCTGGCCCATGTGGAGCTGCGCTGGTTGCAGTGGGGCTTCGCCGGCCGGGAGGTCGAACAGCCGTGGGGCGATATGGAAGCCCGCGGCGGCAGATGGCGTGTCGGGGCGGATGAGTCCGTCGAGGATGTCGTGACGTTCTTCCGTGCCCAGTGCGAGCGGTCCCGGGCGATCGTCGCCGGCGCGCGGCTGGAGGACCGGATGGCCACGCTCGGGGGCCGGGTCCCGCCCGAGGAGGAGCGGCCGACGCTGATCTGGGTGCTGTTCCACTTGCTTCAGGAGTACGCGCGGCACGTCGGGCAGCTCGACGTCGTCCGGGAGCTTGCCGACGGCGTCACCGGCGAGTAGCTGGAAGCAGTCGGAGGCAGCCGCCGGGGCGGCTACGCCTCCCGGCCGGCCATCAGGCGTTCCACCGACTCCTCCAGGGCGGCGATGCGGTCGGCGAGGCCGGAGACGTCGGTGCCGGTGGCGGCGCCGGTGTCCTGGGCCTCGCGGAGGAGGAGTTCGATCTGGGCGAGGCGGCTGGCGATGTCGGAGAGGCGGGCGTCGTCCTCGCGGGGTTCCGTGCCCGCGTCCGGAGTCACGGACGACGGCGGGGACGGGGCCGGGTGGTGGGGGTGGAAGGTGTGGGGTTCGGTGGGGGCCGGGCCGGCGGCCGGCTCCTCGGGGCCGGTCAGGAGACGCTTCAACTGGTCGGCCTGGGCGGCGAGTTGGTGGTTCTTGCGGTAGAGGTCGAGGAAGACGTTGACCTTGGTGCGCAGGAGCCAGGGGTCGAAGGGCTTGATGAGGAAGTCGGCGGCGCCGACGGTGTAGCCGCGGTAGGCGTAATTGGGGTCCACGGAGGCGCCGGTGAGGAGGATGATCGGGACGTCCTTCGTCTGGTCCAGGCCCTTGATGTTGGCGGCGGTCTCGAAGCCGTTCATGCCGGGCATCAGGACGTCGATGAGGACGACCGCGAACTCCTCGCGGAGCATGGCCTTCAGGGCCTCCTCACCGGAGCGGGCGCGGACGACCTTCGGGGTCAGCGAGCCGAGCACCGCTTCGAGGGCGACGAGGTTCTCCTCCATGTCGTCGACGATGAGGATGGGCGCGGTGTCGGGTACGGAAGATGTCATGACTGCGGCCCTTCCCTTCCCTCGTCGGAGATGGGGTGCGGGGGGTCGGCGGCCGGTTCGGCGGTCGGTGCGGTGGCCGGGGCGCCGGTCGGTTCGTCGGCTGGTGCGCAGGTGTCGGTCGGTTCGTCGGCCCGTTGGGGAGCCTGGGGTGGGCCGGGGCGGGGGCTGGTCTCGGGGTCGAGCAGGCCGCAGACGACCGACAGCAGGCGGTCCACGTCCACCGGTTTGGGGATGTAGTCGTCGGCGCCGCTCTCGATGGCCTTCTCACGGTCGCCGGGCATGGCCTTGGCGGTGAGGGCGACGATCGGGAGGTCGGCGAAGCGGGGGGTGCGGCGGATGGCGCGGATCATCTCGTAGCCGTCCATCTCCGGCATCATGATGTCCATCAGGACGAGGGAGACGTCGGGGGTCCGGTCGAGGACCTCCAGCCCCTCGCGGCCGTCCTCGGCGTACTTGACCTTGATGCCGACGCGGCCGAGGACGTGGGTGAGCGCGAAGACGTTGCGGATGTCGTCGTCGACGATCAGGATCCGGCGGTCGGCCAGGACCCGGCCGGGGCGGCCGCTGAGCCAGTCCTTCAGGCGGGTGGCCTCGGGCCAGGTGACGTCGCCGGCCTCGGCGGGGTGGGCGGCGGTGCGGGAGGCCAGGCCCTCCTGGCCGGGGAAGACCTCGGAGGGGGGCGGGGTGAGCGGGAGAGGCGGAGCCGTGGCCGTTGCGTGGCCGTCGGGGGCGACGAGGGCGGTGGGCTCGATGCCGTGGGCCGGCGGGGTCCCGCCGTTCTCGCCGGGGCGGGCCGCCAGGCCGGCGGCGGGTGCGGTGGACGGGCCGGTGTAGCGGGCGGGGACGTAGAGGGTGAAGGTGGAGCCGACGTCGACCCGGCTCTCGGCCTTGATGCGGCCGCCGAGCAGGGCGGCCATGTCGCGGCTGATGGAGAGGCCGAGGCCGGTGCCGCCGTACTTGCGGTTGGTGGTGCCGTCGGACTGCTGGAACGCCTCGAAGATCCCGGCGATCTTCTCCGGGGGGATGCCGATGCCGGTGTCCTTGACGGAGAGGGCGATCACGGCGTCGGCGGTGCGCAGGGTCTCCTCCTCGAACTGGCCGCCGGGGACGCGTTCGACGAGGAGTTCCACGCCGCCGGTGGAGGTGAACTTCACCGCGTTGGAGAGCAGGTTGCGGAGGATCTGCTGGAGGCGCTGCTCGTCGGAGAACAGCTCCTCGGGGACGTCGTCGCCGACCCGGACGTCGAAGCTGAGGCCGCGGTCGACGGTGAGCGGGCGGAAGGTGGCGTGGACGTAGTCGAGGAGCTTCTTCAGCGGCAGGGCCTTGGGGTGCACGTCCATCCGGCCGGCCTCGATCTTCGACAGGTCGAGGATGTCGTTGATGAGCTGGAGCAGGTCGGAGCCGGCGCGGTGGATGGTGACGGCGAACTCCACCTCCTGCGGGCTGAGGTGGTCCTCGGGGTTGTCGGCGAGGAGGCGGGAGAGGACGAGGAGGGAGTTGAGGGGGGTGCGCAGCTCGTGCGACATGTTGGCCAGGAACTCGGATTTGTACTGCGACGACGTAGCCAGCAGGGCCGCCTTCTCCTCCAACTCGGCGTTGGTGAGCTGGAGTTCGTCGGAGCGCTGGCGGAGTTCGGCGGTCAGCCGCTGGGATTCCGAGAGCAGGGCCTCGGTGCGGGAGTTGGCGATGATGGTGTTGATGGAGACGCCGATGGTGTTCACGAACTGGTCGATGAAGGCGAGGTGGACGTCGCTGAAGCGGCTGAAGGAGGCCAGTTCGATCACGCCGAGGACGTGGTCCTCGAAGAGGATCGGCAGGATGACGACGCTGGCGGGGGCGGCGGCGCCGAGGCCGGAGCTGATGGTGAGGTAGTCGGCCGGGACGTTCTCGACGAGGATGCGCTTCTTCTCCGTGGCGGCCTGGGTGATCAGGCCCCAGCCGGGGGTGCCCATCCGCATCCGGGGCGGTGACCGGCGGCCCTCGGGGTGGCCGGTGCCGTAGCCGGCGATCAGCTCCAGGCCCTCGCCGGGCCGGGCGCCCGCCTCGGCCAGGAAGAACGCGCCGAACTGGGCGTTCACCAGCGGGGTCAGCTCGCGCAGGATCAGGTCGGCGACCTCGACGAGGTCGCGGTGGCCCTGCATCAGGCCGGCGATGCGGGTGAGGTTGGACTCCAGCCAGTCCTTGGCGCGGGTGGTCTCGCGGAGGTTGGCGACCATGAGGTTGACGTTGTTCTTCAGGGCGGCGACCTCGCCCTGGGCGTCGACGGTGATCGAGCCGGACATGTCGCCCTGGGTGACCGCGCTGGTCACCTCGGCGATGGCGCGGACCTGGGTGGTGAGGTTGAGGGCCAGCTCGTTGACGCTGGTGGTGAGCTGCTTCCAGGTGCCGTAGACGCCCTCGACGCGGGCCTGGCCGCCGAGCTGGCCCTCGCTGCCGACCTCGCGGGCCACCCGGGTCACCTCGGAGGCGAACGAGGACAGCGTGTCGACCATGGTGTTGATGGTGGTCTTGAGTTCCAGGATCTCGCCGCGGGCGTCCACGTCGATCTTCTTGGAGAGGTCGCCGCGGGCCACCGACGTCGCCACCTCGGCGATGTTGCGGACCTGCGAGGTCAGGTTGTCCGCCATGGAGTTGACGTTGTCGGTGAGGTTCTTCCAGACGCCGGAGACGCCGTGGACCTGGGCGCGGCCGCCGAGTCGGCCCTCGGTGCCGACCTCGCGGGCGACCCGGGTGACCTCGTCGGCGAACGCCCGCAGCTGCTTGACCATGGTGTTGACGGTGTCCTTGAGTTCCAGGATCTCGCCGCGGGCGTCCACGTCGATCTTCTTGGTGAGGTCGCCGTTGGCGACGGCGGTGGTGACCTGGGCGATGTTGCGGACCTGCGAGGTGAGGTTCAGGGCCATGGAGTTGACGTTGTCGGTCAGCTCCTTCCAGACCCCGGAGACGCCGCGGACCTGCGCCTGACCGCCGAGGTTGCCCTCGGTGCCGACCTCGCGGGCGACGCGGGTGACCTCGTCGGCGAAGGCGGAGAGCTGGTCGACCATGGTGTTGATGGTCGACTTCAGCTCCAGGATCTCGCCCTTCGCCTCGACGGTGATCTTCTTGCCGAGGTCGCCCTCGGCGACGGCGGTGGCGACCAGGGCGATGTTGCGGACCTGCGTGGTGAGGTTGTCCGCCATGAAGTTGACGCTCTCGGTGAGGTCCTTCCAGACGCCGGAGACGTCCCGGACCTGGGCGCGGCCGCCGAGCCGGCCCTCGGTGCCGACTTCCCGGGCGACGCGGGTGACCTCGTCGGCGAAGGCGGAGAGCTGGTCGACCATGGTGTTGATGGTCGACTTCAGCTCCAGGATCTCGCCGCGGGCGTCCACGGTGATCTTCTGGCTGAGGTCGCCGTTGGCGACGGCGGTGGTGACCTGGGCGATGTTGCGGACCTGCCAGGTCAGGTTGGACGCCATGGAGTTGACGTTGTCGGTGAGGTCCTTCCAGACGCCGGAGACGCCGTGGACCTGGGCGCGGCCGCCGAGTCGGCCCTCGGTGCCGACCTCGCGGGCGACGCGGGTGACCTCGTCGGCGAACGCCCGCAGCTGGTCGACCATGGTGTTCACGGTGAGCTTGAGTTCCAGCAGCTCGCCGGTGGCCTCGACCGTGACCTGCTGGGTGAGGTCGCCGCGGGCCACCGCGGTGGTGACCACGGCGATGTCGCGGACCTGGGCGGTGAGCCGGGACGCCATGGTGTTGACCGCCTCGGTCACGTGCAGCCAGTCGCCGGAGAGGTCCTGGACCTGGGCGCGGCCGCCGAGCCGGCCCTCGGTGCCGACCTCGCGGGCGACCCGGGTGACCTCGCCGGTGAACAGCGAGAGCTGGTCGACCACGCGGTTGACGCAGCTGCCCAGGCGGCGCAGGTCGCCGCGGAGCTGACGGGAGCCGTCGTGCAGGTCGACATGGCGGGTCAGGTCGCCGTCGGCGACCGAGTCCAGCACCCGGGTGGCCTTGGCGACCGGGATGACCAGGGCTTCCAGCACGGCGTTGGCGGAGTCGACGTTGGTCGTCCAGCCGCCCTGGCCGGGGCTGGCGCTGATCCGCTCGTCCAGCCGGCCCTGGCGGACGACTTCGTGGCGCATGCGCTGGAGTTCGCCGGCGAGGTGGGCGTTGCGCGCGACGATCTGGGCGAAGACGTCGGTCAGGTCGGCGAGCACGCCGTCGGGCGGGGACTCGCCCGGGGCGGGCTCGGCGCGGGCGGTGAAGTCGCCGTCCCGCAGGGCGTTCATGGCGGCGAGCAGGGGGCGCAGTTCGCCGGTGCGCACCCACCGGCCGTCGGGGCCGGGGGCCGGGGGCGACGGCGCGCGGTCGGGCCGGGTCGGGTCGGGCGCCATGGCACACCATCCCCCCTGATCTAGACGGAACGTGAACCGGGTCCGGGTCCCGGACCAGGCCCGGAACTGATCGAATTAGGCAGATATGTCATAGTATAAAGCGCCCGTAATGAGTGGTTTTCTCCAGTTTCAACGGGGGGCGCAGTGACGTCGCTGTCCCCGCGGAAGACGGCCCCCAAGGCCGCCGAGACGGTGTCCCGGACCGGGCTGCCGGCGAACCAGCTGGCCGCCGCCGGGGCCCGCAGATTCGTGCGCACACTGCTCACCGAGCGGGCCGCGGCCGCGGACGCCGTCCCCGGCGCCGCGGCGATCAGCGGGGAACTCGTCGACCAGGCCGTCCTCCTCGTCAGCGAGCTGGTCACCAACGCCGTGATGTACGCGGGCACCGACATCGACGTGACCTGCCGGCTGGAATACGGGCGCAAACCGGCCCCGGCGGACGGCGGGCCGGCCCGTCCCGGCGGCGACCCCGCGCCGTCGGGCCCGGCCACCGTCGCGGTCGTCCTGGAGGTCTCCGACCGGCACCCCTCGCGGGTGGTGCGCGGCGGGGTGGACGCCCGCAGCGGCGCGCCGGGCTACGGCCTGCAACTGGTCAGCGCGCTCGCCGAGTCCTGGGGTGTGACGTACCGCAGGTCGACCAAGACGGTGTGGTTCCGGCTGGAGGCCACCGAGGGCGAGACCGAGGCCGTGCCGGGCCGGCCGGGGCGGCGGCCGCACGGGGCCGCGACGCCGGTCCGGGTGCCGCACGGGCACGGCGGCCCGCGGCACGGCGACGCCGCCGAGTGGGCCGACCGCGGCGGCCCGTCGTTCCTGGCCGAGACCAGCGAGCTGCTGGCCGGCCAGCTCGACCAGGACATGGTCACCGCGCTCGCCGCCCAGCTGCTGGTGCCCCGGCTCGCCGACTGGTGCGCGATCTGGCTGAGCGTCGAGGGCGGCCGGATGGAGCTCTCCCGGGTGTGGCACGTCGACGAGCGGCGGATCGCGCCGCTGCGGGCCGACCTGGAGCGCGAGCCGCCCACCGACGTCGTGCACACCGGCGGCACCGCCTGGCCCTGGCCCGCGGTCGCCGGCGCCACCGCGTCGGGCGGGTCGGCGCTGGCCTTCCCGCTGGTGGCGCGCGGTGAGTTGCAGGGCGTGCTGCTGCTGGGCCGGGCCGGCCGGCTGAAGATGACCGACACCGTCGTCCGCATGGTCGAGGACGTCGCCCGGCGGGTCGCCCAGGCCGTCCACACCGCCCGCCAGTACACCCGCCAGACCACCATCAGCCTCGCGCTCCAGCGCCGCCAGCTGCCCGCCTCGCTGGCCAGCATCCCCGGCGTGGACACCGCGATCGTCTACGAGCCGCACGGCGAGGGGCAGACCGTCGGCGGCGACTTCTACGACGTCTTCCCGATGGGCCACCGGCGCTGGTGCTTCCTGCTGGGGGACGTGCAGGGCAAGGACCCCGAGGCGATGTCGGTGACCGGGCTGGCCCGCCACCTGGTGCGGCTGCTGGCCCGCGAGGGGCACGGCGTCGAGTCGGTCCTCGGGCGGCTGAATCTGGCCATGGCCGAGGAGAGCGCGGAGGCGGTGGAGCTCGGCGGCGAACAGGCCAGCTCCCGCTTCCTGAGCCTGCTCTACGGGGAGCTGACCGTCGATCCGGGCATCCCCGGGGCACGGTGCACGGTCGCCACCGCCGGGCACCCGCCGCCGCTGCACATGTTCACCGATGGTGGCGTGGAGCCGGCCTCCGACCCGCAGATGCTGCTCGGCATCGACGAGGGCACCGAGTTCCACGCCAGCACCTTCCTCCTCGCCCCCGGCGAGACGCTGCTGTGCGTCACCGACGGCGTCACCGAACGCCGTTGCGGGAACTGGCAGTTGGACGACAACGACGGCCTGGTCGAGGTGTTGCGGGAGGGCCTCGGGCTGGGCGCCAAGGCGCTCGCCGAACACATCCGGCGGGCCGCCCACGACTTCGGCACCGGCCCGGTGGAGGACGACCTCTCGGTGCTCGTCCTCCAGGCGGTGGCGCCGAAGCCGGGGCCGGCGGTGTACGCGCGGCCCGCCGAGGGCAGGCCGCAGGGGACCTCGTACGGGTGAAGCGGCCGCGGCCCGCGGTGACCGGTTCCCGGCCGTTTCCCGCGCCGAGACGAAAAGAACACGCCATGAAGGCGTGACATACCAGGCGGTATGCATCGAGAATCGCAGCACCACTACCCGCCCGTAACAAAGCGGAGGCACTCGGTGCTCAGCACGATGCAGGACGTACCGCTCACGGTCTCGCGAATTCTCAGCCATGGGTCCACAGTTCACGGAAAGTCGCAGGTCATCACCTGGACCGGCGAGGCCGAGCCGCACCGCCGCACCTTCGCCGAGATCGGCCGCAGGGCCGCGCAGCTCGCGCACGCGCTCCGCGACACCCTCGAAGTCGCCCCCGAGGAACGGGTCGGCACCCTCATGTGGAACAACAGCGAGCACATGGAGGCGTATCTGGGCATCCCCTCCATGGGGGCGGTGCTGCACACGCTGAACCTCCGGCTCCCGGCCGAGCAGCTCGCCTGGATCGTCAACCACGCCGAGGACCGGGTCGTGCTCGTCAACGGCACCCTGATCCCGCTGCTGGCGCCCCTGCTGCCGCGGCTGCCCAACGTGGCGCACGTGGTCGTCGTCGGCCCCGGCGACCGCGCCCCGCTGGCCGGCGCCCACGCCGAGGTCCACGACTACGAGGAGCTGCTGGCCGGCCGGCCCGAGCACTACGACTGGCCCGAGATCGACGAGCGGGAGGCCGCCGCGCTCTGTTACACCTCGGGCACCACCGGCGAGCCCAAGGGCGTGCTCTACAGCCACCGTTCGCTCTATCTGCACTCCCTCCAGGTCAACACCGCCGAGGCGTTCGCCCTCGCCTCCCGGGACATCGCGCTGCCGGTGGTGCCGATGTTCCACGTCAACGCCTGGGGCCTGCCGCACGCCGCGTTCATGGCCGGTGCGTCGCTGCTGATGCCGGACCGCTTCCTGCAGCCCGCGCCGCTCGCCGAGATGATCGAGACCATCCGGCCGACGATAGGAGCCGCGGTCCCGACGATCTGGCAGGGCCTGCTGGCCGAACTCGACGCCCACAAGCGGGACGTGGCCTGTCTGCACACCGTCGTCATCGGCGGCTCCGCCTGCCCGCCGGCTCTGATGCGCGGCTTCGAGGAGCGGCACGGCATCCGTGTGGTGCACGCCTGGGGAATGACCGAGACCTCCCCGCTGGGCTGCGTCTCCCACCCGCCGGCCGGCGTGAGCGGCGAGGACGAGTGGGCCTACCGCACCACCCAGGGCCGCTTCCCGGCCTCCGTCGAGGCCCGGCTGATCGGCCCGTCCGGCGAGGAGCTGCCCTGGGACGGCACCGCCGCCGGCGAGTTGGAGGTGCGCGGCCCGTGGATCGCGGGCGCGTACTACGGCGGCGCGCAGGGCGGGGCGCTGCGCCCGGAGGACAAGTTCAGCCCGGACGGCTGGCTGCGCACCGGCGACGTCGGCACGATCTCGCCGGACGGCTATCTGACCCTGACCGACCGCGCCAAGGACGTCATCAAGTCCGGCGGCGAGTGGATCTCCTCGGTCGAGCTGGAGAACCACCTGATGGCGCACCCGGGCGTCGCCGAGGCCGCGGTGGTCGCCGTCCCGGACGAGAAATGGGGCGAACGGCCGCTGGCGACCGTGGTGTTGACCGACGGCTCGGCGATCACCTACGAGGAGCTGCGGGCCTTCCTCGGCGAGCGGATCGCGCGCTGGCAGCTGCCGGAGCGGTGGGCGGTGATTCCGTCGGTGCCCAAGACGAGCGTGGGCAAGTTCGACAAGAAGGTGCTGCGGCGGCAGTACGCCGACGGCGAGCTGGACGTGACCCGGCTGGGGTGAAGCCGTGGGGCGGGCCTTCACGGGCCCGCCCCGGTGCCCTGCTCCCGGCGCTCTGCCCCGTCAGTCGGGCTAGTTGGTGCCGATCTTCGCCAGCAGGTCCACGATCCGGGACTGCACCTCGGCACTGGTCGAGCGCTCCGCCAGGAAGAGCACCGTCTCCCCGGAGGCCAGCCCCGGCAGCTGGGTCGGATCCAGGTCGGCGGAGGTGTAGACGACCAGCGGGGTGCGGTCCAGCAGCCCGTTGGCGCGCAGCCAGTCCACGATCCCGGCCCGGCGGCGGCGCACCTGCATCAGATCCATCACGACGAGGTTGGGCCGCAGCTGCGTCGCCAGCGCGACCGCGTCGGTGTCCGCGCCGGCCCGGCCCACCTGCATGCCGCGCCGCTCCAGCGAAGCGGTCAGCGCGCCCGCGATGGCGTCGTTCTGCTCGATGAGCAGCACCCGCGCCGGGTGGTTCTCGCCGTCCCGGGGGGCGAGTGCCTTGAGCAGCACCGCCGGGTCGGCGCCGTAGGCGGCCTCCCGCGTCGCCTGCCCCAGCCCCGCGGTGACCAGGACGGGCACCTCGGCGGCACCGGCGGCCTGGCGCAGCGACTGCAGCGCGGTCCGGGTGATCGGCCCGGTCAGCGGGTCCACGAAGAGCGCCGCCGGGTACGCGGCGATCTGCGCGTCCACCTCCTCGCGGGAGTTGACGATCACCGGGCGGTAGCCGCGGTCGCTGAGCGCCTGCTGGGTGGCGACGTCGGGCGCCGGCCAGACCAGCAGCCGGCGCGGGTTGTCCAGCGGCTCCGGCGGCAACTCGTCGTCCATCGGCGGTTGCTGACGCTCCATCACCTCAACCGCGCCGTTCGGCCCGTCCAACAGCTCGGGCCCCTCGCTGCCCTCGTCGGGCGCCGAGATGGCGAACGCGCGCCCCTCGCCGGCGTCCATCAGATGCGGCTGCGGGGCCGGCTGCTTGGGCCGGGCGGGCGGCTGCGGCCCGGTGGCCTGCGCCGGCAGGGTCCCGGGAGGCGGCGTCTCGGCCGTGCCGCGCTCGCCCTCCGGCGGCGGTGTGGCGAGCTTCCGGCGGCGGCCGGAACCCGTGGCGGTGCCACCGGGCGGGGTGCTCGTACCGGGCTGGGGCCTGGGCGCGCCCGCCTGGGGCGCGGGGCTCTGCGGCGCGGCGCCGGGCTGCGGCGCCGGACGCTGCGGATCGGCCAACTGCTGGGCGAACGGCACCCCCTGGCCGAGCGTGCGCACGCTGAACGCCCGCCCGGCGGCGTCCTCGGCGGGCGGCAGCGGCTGCCGGGCCTGCGGCGGCACGGCGGCGCCCTGCGGCGGCACCGGGCCGCCCGGCGCGGGCGCGCCGGCGGGACCGGCCGCGGGCGGTGCGGCCTCCTCGGCGGGGCTGGGGCGGCCCCGACGGCGGCCGGTGGGCGCGGTCGGGGCGGACGCGCCGGCGATACCGGGGGCCGCCCCGGTGCCCGTACCGGTCGCCTCGGCCGGGACGTCCTGGTCCGCCGGTGCGGACGGCTGCGCGACCAGGCCCTCGGGGCCCGCCACGAACGTGCCGGACGCCTCGGAGTCGGCCATCGCCGCGGCCGCGCGCTGCTCGGCGGCGGCCCGCCGGGCCCGCCGCCGGCCGGTCGGCTCGCCGTCCCAATTCCCTTGCGCGTCAGGCGGGTTGGGCGCGTCAGGTGCGCCCGGTGCGTCGGGTGCCGCGCCGGACGGCTGCGGGCCGCCCACGGCCTCGGACACGGCCTCCGGGCCGCCGGCCACCGGACGGCGCGCCCGGCGCCGCCCTGTACCGGCCGCCTCCTGCGGCCCGGCCTCCGCCTGTACGGGACCCGCGGGCACCGGCGTCCCACCGGGGCGCGCGGGCAGCGCCGGCTGTGCGGCCGGCTGCTGCTGCGGTGCCCGGTCCGCCGCGGCGGGCGGCAGCGCGAACGGGGAGCGCGGCGCGGCCGGAGCCTGCGCGGCGCCACCGGACGCGCCCGCCGGGCCCGCTGCACCCGGCTCACCGGCCCGCTCGGGCGCCTCGGCCAGCGCCCGCCGGGCCCGTCGGCCACCGGCCGGAACCGGACCCTGCGACTGCCCGGCGGGCCGTCCTGCCTGCGGTCCCGTCTGCTGCGCTGCCTGCTGCCCCTGGGGCTGGCCCTGCGGCCGCACCGGCCCGAGCGCCGGGCTCACCGCGGGCGTCAGACCGTGCGCCGGACCGCCGGCCGGGGCCCCGTCACCGGCCCCGGACGGCAGCGCGGGCAGCGCCGAGCCCTCCGGCGCCGGCCGCGCCCGGCGACGACCGCTCGGCGGCCCCGCCTCGGCGCCCGCGGCCAGCCCCGCGCCCTGTGTTCCGTCCGCCGCGGCCGCGGGCTCCCCGCCCGAGTGCCGCGCGCGCCGACGGCCGGTCGGCTGCGCGCCGCCCGTACCGCCCTCCGTCTTCGGTCCCGCCGACGCCTCCGCGGCGCCGGGGAGCCCGCGGCCGTCCGTCCCCGGAGCACCCGCCTCCGCACCACCGGCCGCGGCGTCGCCCGCCGGCGCCGGCTCCGCGCCCTCGGCCGCCGCCTCGTCGGACTCCGCCTCCGGCTCGTCGACCAGTACCGGCAGCTCCAGTACGTACGCACTGCCGACCGGACCGGAACCGCCCGGCACCTCGTGCGTCTGGATCAGCCCGTCGTGCATCCGCACGATCCCGCGGACGATCGGCCCGTGCACCGGATCGCCGCCGCCGAACGGCCCGCGCACCTCGATACGGACCACCTCGCCGCGCTTGGCCGCGGCCACCACGATCGTCGAGTCACCGGGCACCGGGCGGCCGCCCGGCCCGGTGGCACCGTCGGCGACCGTCCGGCCGGTGGAATCCACCCCGGCGACGTCCGCGATCAGATGCGACAACGCCTGCGCCAGCCGCTCCGCGTCGACCAGCGCCGCTATCGGCGGCGCGTGCACCGCGAACTGCGCCCGGCCCGGCCCGATCAGCTCGACGGCGCCTTCCACACCGGCCGCGACCACCTGGTCCAGCGACACCTTGGTGCGGTTGAGCTTCTCCTGGCCGGAGTCCAGCCGCTGGTAGCTGAGAACGTTGTCGACCAGCGTCGTCATCCGGGCGTGCCCGGCCGCGAGATGGTGCAGGATCTGGTTCGCCTCGGGCCACAACTGGCCCGCCGGGTCCGCGGCGAGGGTGCCCAGCTCACCGCTGAGCTCCTCCAGGGGGCCGCGCAGCGACCGCCCCAGCACGGCCAGCAGCTGGGCCTGCCGGTCTGCCAGCGCGTCGTACGGACGGCGGTCGGTGAACGTCATCACCGCGCCCACCAGCTGATCGCCGTCCCGCACCGGCGCGGTCGTCAGATCGACGGCGACCGACCGGCCGCCCTTGGACCACAGCACCTGTCCGCGCACCCGGTGCTTGCGCCCGGACTTGAGGGTGTCGGCGAGCGGAGTGTCCTCCCACGGCAGCGCCGAACCGTCCGCCCGCGAGTGGTGGACCAGCGGATGCAGCTCCTTGCCGCCCAACTCGCTCGCCCGGTAGCCGAGGATCTGCGCCGCGGACGGATTGACCAGGACCACCCGGCCCTCGGAGTCGACGCCGACCACGCCCTCCGCCGCGGCCCGCAGGATCATCTCCGTCTGCCGCTGCTGGCGCGCCAGCTCGGTCTCGGTGTCCAGCGTCCCGGTCAGATCCCGCACCACGAGCATCAGCAGCTCGTCGCCGGTGTAGCCGTTGCGGTGATCGGCGTAGGCCGCCTCGAAGGAGGACTCGTACGGGGTGCGGCCGTCCTCCAGATTGGCACTGGTCACCTCGACCAGCAGCTCGCCGCCGTCGGTCCGCCTCGCGACCATCCGCGTCGGCTTCGTCCGCCCGTAAACCTCTTCTTCCGCGCGCCGCATCGACCCCGGGATCCGCTTGGAGTCGAAGGTCGGCAGCAGATCGAGCAGCCCGCGCCCGACCAGGGCCGTGCCGGGGGCCTCGAACATCTCCAGCGCGATGGCGTTGGCGTTGACGACGGTGCCGTTGCAGTTCACCAGCAGCAACGCGTCGGGGAGGGCGTCCAGTATGGCTGCGAGGCGAGCAGCGCCTCGGGATGGCCTGCTGCTCACGCGACGCTTCCTCCCTGTTACCGCACCTTGCCGACCCACCACGGCGGGTCGCTGGGATGGAGTCTACGGGCACATGCCGGGGACGCGGAGGCGGATCACGCCCCGCTATTGCCGCGCCCCGACGCGACTCGCCGCGTGCCCGACATGTGCCCCTCGTCCTGACCTGGCGCGCTACTCCGGCACGAACCGGGTCAGGAAACGGTCTTGGGGAGCATGGGTTCGAAGCGGCCCCAGCGTTCGATCTCACACCCGTCGGTGCGCCGGAAGTCGGCGTTGACGCGGCGCCCCGCCCACGTCCCGCTGACGTGCGCCCGCGCCGGACCGCCGTACATCATCGTGCACTGCGCCCCCTGCGGCACGGGGGCGAACATGTCCTTGCCCCACCGCGTCATCCGGTCCAGCCGGTCGCAGGCCCGCCGCGCGTCGGGGTGCGTCCCGCCCTGCGGATGGCAGTACAGCTCGAACCGGCCGTCCGTACGCTTCGCGCCGGAGTCGCGGACGGTGATCGTCAGGTGGTCCTGCCGCCGCCGGTCGGGGAAGAGCCCGGGCACCTCGGCGTCGGGCGCGAAATGCCCCAGGATCGGCAGCTCGTCGTGGTGGTACGGCAGCGGGATGGGGGCGGCGGAGGCGGCCGGCGCCATGGCGAGTGCGGGCACCGCGCACACGGCGGCCGCGGCGGCGGCGAGCAGCGACAGCGATCGGGACGGGATCCGGCGACGGGACATCACGGGCTCCTGGAAGGGGCGAGTGCGGGCGCTACCCGATTCCATGCGCGGGACGGCCCGTACAGGACGTGGCGGCGGTACGCGGTCCGTACGCGCCGGGGGCGCACGACACACGTGCGGGCGGCCGCGACCCCGACTCTCTAACGCCCCGCCGCCCCCGACGTTGCGCCGCAGGAACGTCTTTGCCGGGTGGCCTGCGGGCCTAGTACCGTAGGGGGCGATTGGTGACAGGCCACCGAGCTGTGTCATCATCTGGTCACGCCACATCGCGTTCACGCGCGTGAGGTGTGTGGAGGCGTCGCCTAGTCCGGTCTATGGCGCCGCACTGCTAATGCGGTTTGGGTTTTACCGCCCATCGAGGGTTCAAATCCCTCCGCCTCCGCTCTTGAGTCCCACCCCAGGCCCGATCAACTGCGATCGGGCCTGGTTTTTTATTGGGCGCGGGGCCGGGCACGGGCGCGGGGCCGGGGGGCTGGCGGGGGCCGCACACCGCACCCGGCGGGACGGGCCGGGACGGGACCATGGCCCCACGAGCCCACACCCCTCCCGCGACACCTCTACCCCTACCGCTACCGCTACCGGTCCACCTCTACGGCTACCGGCGGGCCGGCTGTCGGCACTTCCGCCGGCTCGGGCATCGGCACGGACATCGGTACGCGGGCGTCGGTACGCAGGCATCGGCACCGCCCCCGGCATCGCCGACCACAGGAGAGCCCCGCCTCGGCTTCCCTCGCCCGGAGTTCGTCCGGATCACCGGGGAACGCTCCCGGCCCGGCCGGCCCCCATCTCGGCCCCAAAGTGCATTTCCGCAGGTCAGAGGGGGTGCGGCAATCGGATTTCGCCTAACGGCGCAGGTCATGTAATGTTGTTCCCGCAACGCCGACCGGCAAGAAAAACCGCCGGAAAGCCAAGCGCTCGTAGCTTAACGGATAGAGCATCTGACTACGGATCAGAAGGTTGCAGGTTCGAATCCTGCCGAGCGCACAGCAGGTCGAAGCCCCCGCCGGTTCTCCGGTGGGGGCTTTGTCGTGGTGAGTTGAGGGGTTATTGCTCCAGGGCCGTTGCCAGGTGGTTGAGGTCGGCGAGGAGTGCCGGCAGGCGGTGGGGCGGGATCGCGTCGAGCATGCGCTGCTCGATGGCGTAGACGGCGGACTGGACTTCGGTGAGGCGCCGGTGGCCCTCCTCGGTGAGGTGGGCGGGGCGGGCGCGGCCGTGGTCGGCGGTGGCGGGGCGGGTGATCAGTCCCGCTTCCTGTAGGCCGCGCAGGACGACGTTGCCGGACTGGCGGGTCACGAAGGTCGCGCGGGCGAGGTCCGCGTTGGACATGCCGGGGTGCAGGGCCAGGAGTTCGAGGGTGGCGTACTGGGGGACGGTGAGTCCGTGTGCGCGCAGGGCCTTGTCCATGGCGCCGCGGAGGGCGGACTGGGTCCGTTTGATCAGGTGGCCCAGGTGTTGGGTGACATCGTCCGGCGTGGGGTGGGGCGGTTCGGTGGGCGCGCTCTTTGGCATGTCAGAATTTTGACATAGGGGCGGGGGTTTCCTGGGCTTTCCCATGTCAATGCTTTGACATGGGAGTGGGGGCGAGCTTGTGACTGTTGCTGTCGAGGGGCCTGACTCTGTCGCCCGCAGGTTCGTGATGTGGATGCGGCGGCGGACTTCTGTGAGCGGCATCTGGGGATGCGTCGGGCCGCGGTCTCGCCGCCGCATGCGGTGGTGTTCGGCACCGAGCCGACGCCGTTCGCGGTTCGGGAGCTGCTGCCGGGCGTCGCTCTCGCGGATGCCGCGCGGCCGGGACGCGGTGTGGTGCTCTGGTTCCGGACTTCCGACGCGCAACGGCTCCACGATCAGCTCGTTGCCGGCGGGATCAGGATTCTGACGCCGGTGGTCGGGAGTCCGTTCGGGCCGATGTTTTCGTTCGAGGGGCCGGAGGGGGGCACGCTCACCGCGCACGGGGGGGTGCCCCTATGGGTTTCGTCAACCCGTGGGGGCTGGTTGGGGTTGGTAGAAGGTGCCGTCGCGGAGCATGGCGAAGAGCACGTCGGCTCGTCGTCTGGCGAGGCAGAGGAGGGCTTGGGTGTGGTGTTTTCCCTGGGCGATCTTCTTGTCGTAGTAGGCCCTGGAGACGGGGTCGGCCAGGGCGGCGAACGCGGAGAGGAAGAAGGCGCGTTTGAGCTGTTTGTTTCCTCTGCGCGATGGCTGTTCGCCGCGGATGGAGGACCCGGAACTGCGGGTTGCCGGGGCGAGGCCGGCGTAGGCGGCGAGGTGGGCGGCGCTGGGGAAGCTGCTGGCGTCGCCGATGTCGATGAGGATGCGTGCTCCGGTCCTGACGCCGATCCCCGGCATGGACGTCAGGACCTTGGAAAGAGGGTGAGCCTCCAGCAGTTCCTCGATCCTTGTGGCGAGGAGTTTGCGCTGGTCAAGTACCGACTGGAGCGAGCTGGCGAGGCTGGGGACGATCAATGCGGCCGCGGCCGTGCCTGGCACGACCACTGTCTGCTCGTCCAGGGCGGTGAAGATGTCATCGACGAGCCGTTCCGCCATCCGTGGTGCCTTTGGGCGGATCAGGTTCACCAGCCGACGCCGTCCGGCCTTGCGGACCTGGGCCGGCGAACCGCACTGGTCGAGCAGCTTGAGCACGGCTGGGTGCTGCATTCGCGGTCCCAGTACCCGTTCCAGCGACGGGTGGATCTGTGTCAGCAGTCCCCGCAGTCTGTTGCTGATGCGGGTGGCTTCGCCGGCCAGGTCGTCGTCGAAACCCACGATCATTTCCAGCTCGGCTACTGCCTCGTCGGCAAGCTCGACGGCCCGCAGAGTGTGCGGCATCGACCGGGCCGCGTCCGCGATGATGAAGGCGTCGCGGGCGTCGGTTTTGGCTTCACCGGGGTAGAGGTCGGCGATCCGCCGCATCGTCAGGCCCGGCAGGTAAGCCACGGGGCAGTCCATGTCGCGGGCCACGGCCAGCGGCAGGGCGCCGATGGAGGCGGGCTGGTCGACGACCACGAGCACGGTGCCGTGCTTGGCTTTCAGCTTGGCGAACACGTCGCGGAGCTTGGGTTCGCTGTTGGGCAGCCGCTTGTCGAAGGCCTTCCTTCCGGCCGGAGTGACGGCGGTGGCGTGGTGTTCGCTCTTGCCGACGTCCAGGCCGAGGAAGGCGCCGATCTCACTGACGTCGATCACGTGCGTCCTCTGGTCGTTCCCGCCCGGCCGTCCCACGGCACCGATCGCCACATCCACATTACGAAGAGCCTCCCGACCTGCGGACAAGCCGGTGGTCATGCCCCTAATCAGCGGTCTGTCGATGCCTCCGGAGCCGGTGACACCACCCCCCAGGCCATACGTTCGACAGGGGGAGAAAGTCATGCCAACTCCGAAGGCCGGGCGCCCCATTGCGGGGCCACCAAGAAGGTAATGGGGAGTCGCGGGGCTGAGTGCGGGGGTGTCCTGTCGTCGGGGGCGTAGTGCAGTGGCTGAGGGTTGTCCCTCAATGTCACCCTGTCGTGATCTTGATCATGATGGAATGTTTTGGATCTCCCTTGGGGCGTCGCCTAACGTGGCGTCAGCTCGCCCGGCTCCGACCATGCCGATGGGCCGGGCAATGAACCAGGGGGAGGAGCGGGGGCGTTCGGTTTCCACGCCGAGCTCCGGCTGCGCATGCCGTCGAACCGTGCCGTTGCGGCGGCCTCTGTTTCCGCGGCGGAGCCGGCCGCGCTGAAGGCCGCGAACCCGGCGTCCCGAGCACGTGGTGTACCAGCTCATGGATTATCTCGCCCATCTCTGATTCGAGACCGCGGAACGGGTCGGTGGCCGAGGGCCGGTTCGGTTGTCGGTGGGCTGGTTCGGGTTTTGGGCCGTGGTTGGAAGTGAGCTCCTTCCGGGGAATCCGGGGGAGCTCGTTCGGCATGGAATGAAGACGAGGCGAAAATGAAGAAGACGCGTGCGCAGGTCGTTTCCGACAACATGTGGGGGTCGACGGCGCTTTTCTGTATGGCTGCCTTTGTGGCGTTCGTCGTCGTACGGTCCGATGCGGCGGTGGGGGTCGGGTGGATTCTGTACGGATGCGGGTGGGTGCCGGCGATCTGTATGGCGGGGTGGTGCGCGGCGCGGCGCAGGGCCCCGGGGGTCGGTGGGGCCTTCGCCTTCGGTCTTCTCGTGGTGTTCGGGGTGCTGGCCTGGTTGGCGCATGGATGAGACGAGGGGCGGGGCGGGTGGAACGCTTCGGATCGCGGGGGAGAGGACTGTCGAAATCAGTGGGCTGACGCGATTTCAGGTCGGTGATCTCGCGGCCGAGCGCGCTGTTCCTCTGCACTGGCTGGGGAGGTGGCGGCGCGGCTTGCGTTCCGGGGCCCAGTTGTGGAGCGCGAGGGCGGGCAGGGCGACGAACCGGTCGTGGTCGACACGGTGCGCGATGGCGTGGGGCTGAGCCTGGGCCTGGGGTCTGAGGGCGGGGCGTGCGGCGGGGCGTTGTCAGTGGGCGGTCGTACGCTGACTGCGTGTGGCGATGTACGGGACCGCGGTGGTCGGGCGGCGGGCCGGGGGCCGGGCCGGCGGGGCGGTTGGGGCAGCGGCTCGGTTGGTACTGCGCGGAGCGGGGCGCCGAGCGGGTGAGCCTGCTGCCGCCGGGGAAGGAGCTGGCGTTCGCGGCGGTGGGGGAGCGGCGGTGCCTGGGGGTGCGGCGGGCCGGGCGGTGGATCGTCTGCCCGTACGAGGCGGTGCTGGAGAGCGAGGGGGTGAAGGACCAGTGCCCGCGGTGTGCGCAGCTGGACCGTTCGCGGTCGGTGGCGGCGGACACCATGGCCGACGATCCGCGTCCGTACGGCGTCTATCTGGCGTACTTCGGGCCCGGGCTGGTGAAGGTGGGGATCACCGCCGTGGAGCGCGGGGCGGCGCGGCTGGTGGAGCAGGGGGCGGTGGCGTACGCCTGGCTGGGGCGCGGGCCGTTGATGGCGGCGCGGCGGGCGGAGGCGCTGTTGGGGAGTGCGCTGGGCGTTCCGGACCGGTTCGGGAAGGAGGCGAAGCGGGCGGCGCGCGGGGTGTTGCCGCCGGTGGCGGAGCGGGTCGCGGAGCTGGCCGAAATGCACGGGAGAACACAGGGGTTGGGGGGCTGGCCGGAGACGTTGGAGCCGGTTGCGTTCTCGTGCGCGGATCACACGGAGCTGTTCGGGCTGGAGCGGATCGCGGCGGCAGGTGGTGCGGCGGGCGGTGTGGCGGAGCTGGGCGGGATGACGGCCGGGGCGGAGATCGTGGGGGAGGTCGTGGCCGGGGCGGGGGCGGATGTGTATCTGCGGTTGGTGGGTGCTGGTGAGCGTGGGGGCGGGGGCTCGGACGGGGGCGCGGTGGTTGCCGTGATGGATGGGCGGTTGTTGGCGGGGTGGGTGCTGGGGGCGGCGCGGGGGCGGGTGACCACGGTGCCGGTGCGGTGGGGCGGGGCGGGGCGTGCCGAGGAGGGAGGGGAGCAGGGCGGGTTGTTCTGAGGGTGGGGTAGGGCGGGACGCGGTGGCGCCCTTCTGGTGCGGGTGGTGGGGGCGGACCCGGTCCCGGTTACGTGGCGGGCGCGGGTGTGGGGGTGCCGGCGGCGGTGGCCAGGTGGGTCATGGCCGTGCGGAGGTCGGTGAGCGTGGGCTCGTCGGTGACGCGCTCGGTCCTGGGGTCGATCTTCGGGCCGATGGCGGGGATCTCACGGCAGGCGTCCGCGATGACGTTGCCGGTCATCATGCGCAGGGTTTCCCGGAGTTGGGCGTTGGCGTGGTCACCGCCGGTGGGGAACGGGGAGGCGGTGATCACGGCGATCGGCTTCCCGACGCATTCGCCGCTGCTGACCAGCCAGTCGAGGGCGTTCTTGAGGGCGCCGGGGACGCCGTGCGCGTACTCCGGGCTGACGATCAGCAGCGCGTCGGCCCGGGCGACGGCGGTCCGCAGGGCGGCGACGGGGGCGGGCGGGGTGGCGTCCTCGCCGTCCAGGTCGGGGTTGAAGTGCGGGAGCGCGCCGATGTCCGCGGTGCCGGCCGGGCCGTCGAAGAGTTCCAGGGCGGAGCGCAGGACGGCGCCGTTGGAGGAGCGGGCGCGGAGGCTGCCGGAGAGGGCCAGGAGGCGGGTCATGGGGAGGACGTTACGGGGAGTTGGGGGACGGTGGGGGTGCTTGGGGAGAGGCGCAGGTCAGGGGGATTGTCAGTGGTGGGTGTCATGCTGAAGGAAGAGTGATCGGCATGGGCCGCGCGGGGGCCCCGGTCGGTTGTGACGGGGTGGGGCAGGTGTGTCCTGCGGGCTTGACCGAAGGGAGGGGAGATTCTCAGGAGATTCACAGGAACCGGCAAGGGAGCTTTCAGAGGGCCGGGTCAGGCTCCCTGCCATGACCGTGACTTCGTCGACGTCCTCAACTACGCGCCGTGTGGCGACTTCGGGCTCGTCCTCCAGGGGAGCGGCCGGTAAGGCAGCCGGCAAGACGCCCGGGCAGGGCCCCGGCAAGCAGCCGGAGCTGTTGCGGGCCGACGGCAGCCCCGTGCGGGTGCTCGTGGTGGACGACGAGTCCTCGCTCGCGGACCTGTTGTCGCTGGCGCTGCGTTACGAGGGATGGGCCATCAAGGCGGAGGGCGACGGCGCGGGGGCGCTGCGGTGCGCCCGGAGCTGGCGGCCGGACGCGGTGGTGCTCGATGTGATGCTGCCGGACATGGACGGGCTGACGGTCCTCGCCCGGCTGCGGAACGAACTGCCGGACGTACCGGTGCTGTTCCTGACCGCCAAGGACGCGGTCGAGGACCGGATCGCCGGGCTGACGGCGGGGGGCGACGACTACGTCACCAAGCCGTTCAGCCTGGAGGAGGTGGTGGCCCGGCTGCGCGGGTTGCTGCGGCGGGCGGGCGCGGCCGCGGTGCGCAGTGAGTCGCTGCTGACCGTGGGCGATCTGGTGCTGGACGAGGACAGCCACGAGGTGTGGCGGGACGGCCAGGACATCCATCTGACCGCCACGGAGTTCGAGTTGCTGCGGTATCTGATGCGCAATCCGCGGCGGGTGCTGAGCAAGACGCAGATTCTGGACCGGGTGTGGAGCTATGACTTCGGAGGGCAGGCCAATGTCGTCGAACTGTATATCTCGTATCTGAGGCGGAAGATCGACGCCGGACGGGAGCCGATGATCCACACCCGGCGGGGTGCGGGCTATCTGATCAAGCCGGTCGGGTAACGATCGTGGGCTCTTTGGGGTCTTCACGGCTTTCGGGGTCTGTTGGGCCTTCGGGGACTGCTGGGCTTTCGGCGGAGGCTGTGCGTGCCGGGTCGGGCTTCGGCGGCAGTGCCGGTGACCGTGTCGGTCCGGGCGCGGACCCGGACCCCGGTCCCGGTCACGACCCCGGTCACGGCCCCGGTCCCCGTCCTGGCGCGGGCCTCGGGGCCGGCGTGAGCCCCGACGGTGCCGGCGACGGCGACGGTGCCGCGGACGGCGCCAGGTCCGGCCCCCGGAGCAGTGGCGGGCGTCGGCGGCGTCGGCGCTGGACGTTGCGGACGCGGCTCGTGGTGTCGGCGGTGGCGTTGATCGCCGTCGTGGCCGCGGTGATCAGCACGGTGACCGCGATTGCGCTGCATGCGTATCTGCAAGGGCAGTTGGACGGCCGGTTGCGCGAGGGCATCGGGCGGGCGATGGCGCCGCGGCCGCACGATCCGTTGCGGGACGAGGGGCTGGAGTTCGTGGCGCTGCCCGGTCAGCAGCCGGGGACGGTGGGGGCCCGGGTCCGGCCGGACGGCACGTTCGAGGGCGGTGCGCGGATGAACCACTCGACGAGCCGGCTGCCGTCGGACCGGCTGACCCCGTTGGACGACGACCAGCTCGCGGCGCTGGCCGGGGTGCCCCGGGACGGTCGTCAGCACAGCACCGACGTGCCCGGGCTCGGACCGTACCGCGTGCAGTACGCCAAGAACGGCGCGCTGGTGCTGGGGATTCCGCTCACCGAGGTGAACGACACGGTCGGGCGGCTGGTGCTCATCGAGTGCTGTGTGACGGTCGCCGGGCTGGTCGCGGCCGGGATCGCCGGCTCGGCCATGGTCGGGATCGCGCTGCGCCCGCTGCGGCGGGTCGCCGCGACCGCGACCCGGGTGTCCGAACTCCCGCTCCACCAGGGCGAGGTCGCCCTGCACGTCCGCGTCCCCGCCGCCGAGGCCGATGCACGTACGGAGGTGGGGCAGGTCGGGGCGGCGCTCAACCGCATGCTGGGGCACGTCGGTTCGGCGCTCTCGGCGCGTCAGGAGAGCGAGACGCGGGTACGGCGGTTCGTCGCCGATGCCAGTCATGAGCTGCGGACCCCGCTGGCGTCGATACGGGGCTACGCCGAGCTGACCCGCCGCGGCAAGGAGCGGCCCGGCCCGGAGACCCGGCATGCGCTGGGGCGGATCGAGTCCGAGGCGGAGCGGATGACCGGGCTGGTGGAGGACCTGCTGCTGCTCGCCCGGCTCGACTCCGGGCGCCCGCTCTCGTACGCCACGGTGGACCTCTCGCCGCTGGTGGTGGACGCGGTGAGCGACGCGCGGGCGGCCGGCCCCGACCACCGTTGGCGCCTGGAACTCCCGGAAGCGGACCACCCCGCGCTGGTGCACGGGGACGCCGACCGGCTGCATCAGATCCTGGTCAACCTGCTGGCCAACGCGCGTACGCACACACCCGAGGGGACGACGGTGACGGCCCGGGTGCGGACCCTGGGGCCCGCGGCGCGCGGCCCGGGTGCGGGGGCCGGCAGTGGCGCGGGCGACGCGGTCCAGCTGGAGGTCGAGGACGACGGGCCGGGGGTTCCGGCCGGGTTGCTGCCGCATGTCTTCGAACGGTTCGCGCGGGGCGACGCATCCCGGTCGCGCACCACGGGGAGCGGCCGGAGCGGGGGCAGTACGGGGCTGGGGCTGGCCATCGTGCAGGCGGTGGTGGCCGCGCACGGCGGGACGGTCGCGGTGGCGAGCGGGCCGGGGCGGACGGTGTTCACGGTGACGCTGCCCGGCAGCACGCGGGCCCGTTAGTCCCCCGACCCCGACCCCGACCCGCCCCGCGCCTCGTCCTCCGGGCCGGGACCCGCATCACCTCCTGCCGCACCTCCCACCCCCGACTCACAGCTTGCGCACAGGCGCACCACACGGCCGTGACAGGGCGATTGGCGAGCGTCGTGGCATGACCACGCCTTCGCCGACCCCGACCCGGACGCCGTTGGGTTCCCTGCCACCGCGCGAGCATCTGCGTCCCGGCCAGACCGAGACCGTCCTCGATGTGGTGATCCCCGTCTACAACGAGGAGAAGGATCTGGAACCCTGTGTGCGCCGGCTGCACGACCACCTGAGCCGCACCTTCCCCTACGGGTTCCGGATCACCATCGCGGACAACGCGAGCACCGACGACACACCCCGGATCGCCGCCCGGCTGGACGACCAGATGGACCACGTCACCGCCGTACGGCTGGAGCAGAAGGGGCGCGGGCGGGCGCTGCGCACGGTGTGGTCGCTGTCCGATGCGCCGGTGCTGGCCTATATGGACGTCGATCTGTCCACCGACCTCAACGCGCTGCTGCCGCTGGTGGCGCCGCTGATCTCTGGGCACTCCGACCTGGCGATCGGGACCCGGCTCAGCCGGAGCGCGCGGGTGGTCCGCGGGCCCAAGCGGGAGTTCGTCTCGCGCACCTACAACCTCATCCTGCGGGGCTCGTTGGCCGCGCGCTTCTCCGACGCGCAGTGCGGATTCAAGGCGATCCGCGGTGATGTCGCGGGCCGGCTGCTGCCGATGATCGAGGACGTCGGGTGGTTCTTCGACACCGAGATGCTGGTGCTGGCCGAACGGGCCGGGCTGCGCATCCACGAGGTGCCGGTGGACTGGGTGGACGACCCGGACAGCACCGTGCACCTCGTGCGGACCGCGACCGACGACCTCAAGGGCGTCTGGCGGGTGGGCCGGGCGCTGGCGACCGGTGCGCTGCCGCTGGACCGGCTGGCCCGGCCGTTCGGCGACGACCCCCGGGACCGGGAACTCTCCGGGGTGCCGGGCGGGCTGGCCCGTCAGGTCGTCGGGTTCGCCGTCGTCGGGGCGCTGAGCACGCTGCTCTACCTCGGCCTCTACTCCCTCTTCCGGCTGGGGGTCGGCCCCCAAGTGGCCAACGCGGGTGCCCTGTTGGTGTCGGCGCTCGCCAACACGTCCGCCAACCGGCGGCTGACGTTCGGGGTGCGCGGGCGGGAGCGGGCGGTCCGCCACCAGGCGCAGGGCCTGGTGGTCTTCGCCATCGGGCTGGCGCTGACCAGCGGGTCGCTCGCGGCCCTGGACGCCGCCACCGTCAGTCCCTCGCACACCAGCGAGCTGACCGTCCTGGTGGCCGCCAACCTCGCGGCCACGGTGCTGCGCTTCCTGCTCTTCCGCGCCTGGGTGTTCCCGGAGCGCGAGCGGCGCGCGCACGACGAGCAGCAGCCGGGGGCGGGGCGGGACGCGTACGACGCGAACGGCCCCCGCGGCCCGCACGACTGTGACGACCTCAGCAGGAGCGCTCGGTGAGCCGCCGACCGCAAACCCCCCGACCCCCCGATCCGACAACCCCCCCAGGAGCAAGGAATGGCCCCCGACAGGGCAGCGGAGAGTACGGGGCGGTCCGGCCCCGAAGAGTCGCCGGCGCGGCGCGGCCTCGTGCAGCGGATCGTGTCGGGGCACCCGGAGGACCCGCGGTGGGCACGGCCGGCGCTGTGCGCGCTGCTGGCGGTCACCTTGGTGCTCTACCTCTGGGACCTGTCCGCGTCGAAGTACGCCAACCAGTTCTACTCGGCCGCCGTGCAGGCCGGCAGCGTCAGCTGGAAGGCGTTCTTCTTCGGCTCCTCGGACGCGGCCAACTCCATCACCGTGGACAAACCGCCGGCCTCGCTCTGGCCGATGGCGCTCTCGGTGCGGCTCTTCGGGCTCAGCTCGTGGGCGATCCTGGTGCCCGAGGCGCTGATGGGTGTCACCACGGTCGGGGTGCTCTACGCGGCGGTGCGGCGCCGGTTCGGGGCGGCGGCGGGGCTGCTGTCGGCGGGGGTGCTGGCGATCACGCCGGTCGCCGCGCTGATGTTCCGCTTCAACAACCCGGACGCGATGCTGTGTCTGCTGATGGTCTGCGCGGTCGCCTGCGTGCTGCGCGCCCTGGAGGCGGGCCGGACGAAGTGGCTGGTGCTGGCCGGGGTCTGCTTCGGGCTGGGCTTTCTCACCAAGACCCTGCAGGCGTGGCTGATCCTGCCGGCGCCGGTTGTGGTCTACGCGTGCTGTGCGCCGGTGCGGTTGCGCCGGCGGCTGGGGCAGCTGCTGCTGGCCGGGCTGGCACTCGTCGGCACCGGCGGCTGGTGGGTGGCGATCGTCGAGCTGCTGCCGGCGTCGGCGCGCCCCTACGTGGGCGGCTCGCAGACCAACAGCTTCCTTGAGCTGACCTTCGGCTACAACGGCTTCGGGCGGATCGACGGCAACGAGCGCGGCAGCGTCGGCGGCGGTCACGGCGGCGGCGCCGGTGGCCGCGGCGGTGGCTGGGGCCAGACCGGCCTGACCCGGCTGTTCTCCTCGGACATGGGCGGTCAGATCTCCTGGCTGCTGCCCGCCGCACTGATCCTGCTGGTGGTGGCGGTGTGCGTGCTGTGGCGGGCGCGGCGCGCGGTGGCGGCCGAACAGGCGGCCCAGCGTGCGGAGTTCCTGGTGTGGGGCGGCGCGCTGCTGATGACGTTCACGATCTTCAGCTTCATGTCCGGGATCTTCCACCAGTACTACAACATCGCGCTGTCCCCGTACATCGCGGCGCTGGTCGGTATGGGGTCGGTGCTGGTGTGGCGGCGCGGCGGACGGCTCGCGCGGATCGTGCCGGCCGTGGTCGTCGCGGTGACGGCCGTCTGGTCGTACGTGCTGCTGGACCGGTCGCCGCAGTGGCTGCCGTGGCTGCGGTGGACGGTGCTGGTGCTCGGCCTGCTGGCGGCGCTGGGACTTCTGCTGTCGGCAGGGGCGGGCGCGCGGGACGGCCGGGAGCCGGAGCGGGTCGCGGGGCCGGCGCGGCGGCGGGCCGGTGTCGTGGCCGGTGTGGCGGCGGGGCTCGGTGTGGCCACCGCGCTGGCCGGACCGCTCGCGTACACCCTGGACACCATCAACACCGCCAAGGGCGGCTCGATCATCGTCGCAGGCCCCGCGGTCCAGGGCGGCCGCGGCTTCCCCGGCGGTGGCGGCCAGAAGTGGATGTTCGGGCGGGGCGGAAACAAGGGCGGCATGCCGGGCGGCGCCGGCGGCCGGCGTGCGGGAGCCCAGGGCCTCCCCGGCGGACAGGGCTTCCCCGGCGCCGCCGAGCGCGCCGCCCGGATGCGTGGCGCCGGCGGCATGGGCGGCCTGCTCGACGGCGCCTCGGTGAGCCCCGCGGCCGAGCGCCTGGTGGAGCGGAACGCCGACAGGTACACCTGGGCCGCCGCGGCCGTCGGCTCCCAGAACGCCGCGAGCTACCAACTGGCCACCCAGAAGCCGGTGATGGCGATCGGCGGCTTCAACGGCAGCGACCCGTCGCCGACCCTCGCCCAGTTCCAGCGCTATGTGGCGGCGGGGAGAATCCACTATTTCATCGCCGGCGGGCGGGACGGCGGCGGCTTCCGCGGCGCCCGCGCCACCCAGGGCGGCGCGGCCGGTCGGACGGCCCCCGGCGGCGGCTTCGGCGGCGGCTTCGGAAAGCAGGGCCCCGCCTCCCAGATCAGCGCCTGGATCGAGAAGAACTTCAAGAAGGTCACCGTCGGCGGCGCCACCTTCTACGACCTGACCCGACGAAAGGGGCAGCAAGACGGATAGCGAAGGGGGGCGCGCCCGCCTCGCAAACAAATCAAATTTACAGCGTATAACGCCCCCTGTACGGTGTACGTCTCCGCTCGCACCGTACAGGGAGCTCGTATGCCCACCGTGGCCCCCGACGCCCAAGCCACCAGCCTCCGGCCACCGGGCCGGCCGGCCACCCGCTGGCTGATCCTGGCCGTCATCTGCATCGCGCAACTCACCGTCGTCCTCGACAACACCGTGCTCAACGTCGCCGTCCCCTCCCTCACCGAGGAACTGGGCGCGACCACCGCCGACGTCCAGTGGATGCTCAACGCCTATTCCCTGGTCCAGTCCGGGCTGCTGCTGATAGCCGGCAACTCCGCCGACCGCTACGGCCGCAAGAAGATGCTCGCCGTCGGCCTGGCGCTGTTCGGAGTCGCGTCGCTCGGCGCCACCCTCGCCCAGTCGCCCGGCCAACTGATCGGCGCCCGCGCCGGCATGGGCATCGGCGGCGCGCTGCTGGTGACCACCACCCTCGCCGTCGTGATGCAGATCTTCGACGACGAGGAGCGCCCCAAGGCGATCGGCATCTGGAGCTCGGTGAACTCCCTGGGCTTCGCCGCCGGGCCGCTGATCGGCGGCACGCTGCTCGACCACTTCTGGTGGGGCTCGCTGTTCCTGGTCAACCTCCCGGTCGCGGGGATCGCCCTGGTGGCCGTGCTCGCCCTCGTTCCCGAGTCCAAGAGCCGCGGCGGCGACCGGCCGGACGTGCTGGGCGCCCTGCTGTCGATGGTCGGCATGGTCGGGGTGGTCTTCGCGATCATCTCCGGCCCGGTGGACGGCTGGCTGTCGCAGCGGGTGCTGCTCTCGGCCGCGGTCGGCGTCGTCGGCCTGGCGCTCTTCGCCCTGTGGGAGCTGCGGATCCCGTACCCCATGCTGGACATGCACTTCTTCCGCAACCGCCGGTTCATCGGCGCGGTCTCCGGCGGCATCCTGGTCGCCTTCGGACTGGGCGGCTCGATGTTCCTGCTCACCCAGCACATCCAACTGGTGCTCGGCTACGGCCCGTTGGACGCCGGTCTGCGGATGGCGCCGCTCGCGCTCACCGTCGTGGTGCTCAACTTCACCGGGCTGGGCGCCCGTCTGATGCCGCGGTTCGGCACCCCCGGCATGATCGTCTCCGGGATGACCCTGCTGGCCGGCGGCCTGGCGGCGATCTCGCTGCTCGGCGGCCACAGCTACGGCGGGATGCTGTTCGGCCTGATCGTCATGGGCGTCGGGGTGTCGATCGCGATGCCGACGATGGCCAACGCCATCATGTCCGCGATCCCGCCCGCCAAGGCCGGGGTCGGCGCCGGCGTCAACGGCACCCTGATGGAGTTCGGCCAGGGCCTGGGCGTCGCGGTGCTCGGCGCGGTCCTCAACTCCCGCTTCGCCGCGCTGCTCCCGATGGTCGCCGCGGGCGCCGGCTCGCTCTCCGCGGCCCTGGGCCGTACGCACACGGCCGAGCAGCGCACCGCCGTCCACGACGCCTTCGCGGCCGGCATCGGCACCAGCCAGCTGGTCGGTGCGGCGGCCGTCTTCCTCGGCGGACTGCTCGCCGCGGTCCTGCTGCGCCGGGCGGAACGCGCCGGGACCGAGGCCGACGGTGCGGGTGGCACGCCCCAGGGGCCGGACCAGGCGGAGGGAGCCGTCGCGCCCACCGAGCCCGCGGGCCCCAACCCGGCCCCCGCCCCGGCCGAATAGCATCGTTGCCGGACGGGACGGTTCCGCCCGTCCCGTCCGGACCGGCGGCCGTCCCGAGGGACACGGCCGCGGGCCCCGCACCCCGCACGACCCGAGGAAGGGCGCCATGGCAGCAGCGACGAACGGGAACGCCAAGCCGCAGCCGCACAGCGTCTGGCTGGCCGACCGGCCCCCGCTCCGGAGAAAGGCGGAACAGCCCGCCGGGCTCGGCCTGGACAGGATCGTCGCCAGTACCGTCCGGCTGCTCGACGCCGAGGGTCTGGCCAAGTTCTCCATGCGCCGCCTCGCCGCCGAACTCGGCGTCACCGCCATGTCCCTCTACTGGTACGTCGACACCAAGGACGACCTGCTCGAACTCGCCGTGGACGCGGTAGCCGGCGAGCTGGCGCTGCCCGACGAGTCCGACCCCGCCGCCGACTGGCGCGACCAGCTCCGCGGCCTGGCCACCACCTACCGCGACGCCCTGCTGCGCCACTCCTGGGCGCCCCGCCTGCTCGGCGAGTTCCTCAACATCGGCCCGCACTCCACGGCGTTCTCCAACGCCACGTTGCGGGTGATGGCCCGCAGCGGCCTGGACCCGGACCGCACCTCCGGCGCCCTGGCCTCCCTCTTCCACTTCGTCTACGGCTTCTCGACCATCCGCAGCCTGCACGAGGCCCGCTGCCGCGCCGCCGGCCTCAGCATCGACGACTACTTCGCCCAGGTCGTCGCCGCGATCTCGGACCGCCCCGACTTCGCCGAGACGATGGAGCTCTCCGCGCGCGCCAGCTACGCCAAGCCCGACGCCAGCGCGCTCGACATGCTCGACCGCGACTTCTGCTTCGCCCTCGACCTGCAGATCGCGGGCATCGACGCGATGCGGGCACGCCAGGACCGGGAGCACCACGGGGCCGACTGACCCGCCCGTAGGGACGACGGGGCCGGGGACGCGGACGTCCCGCCTCCCCATTCCTTTCTCACTGCCAGCTGGAGACCGAGACCGAGTGGACCCTGCCGCCCGGTTCCAGGCCCCCGACGGGGACCTTGCAGCGGGCCTCCGCGAAGAACGTCAGGGTCTCGTCGCTGTTGTTGACGATTGACCGGGCGGTACCGAACGGCACCGTCTCGCAGTCGTGTTGCCGGTACTGCGCGGTTCGCATGTCGCCGGTGAAGTCGGGCTGCGACCAGAAGCAGACGGAGCCCAGGGGGCAGTCCGCGACGGCGCGGGCCGGAGGGGCGGAGGCGGCGCCCGTTTCGGCGGCCGCGGGGACGACGGCGGCCAGGACGAGGGCGCCCGCGGCGGCCAGGGGACCGAGTGCCGTGGCGAGGGACTGGATGCGCATGAGATCTCCGGATCTCCCGTGGCGGTCGAAACGTGACGTGGACCGGGTCGTCTGCCGGGGCGTCCGCCGGGACATGCGGTCGGCGTGGCCTGTCGATCTGCACCGACCCAGGGCTCCCTGGCCGGACCGGGGCCGTGGGCACCAGTGTGTGGCAACGAGTGGGCCGGCACCGGCCGTTCGGGTCACTGTCACGCTTGCGCGCAGCGTTGTACGCATGTGCGGGGATTCGCGGAGAACGTTCCCACCCTGCCCGGTGGGAACGGCACTGTGGTGAGGGGAGGCCGCCGGCTCAGCGCGGGGTGATGGCGATGCCCTCGGGTTCGTGTCCGGTCGGCAGGGTGGCGCGCACCCGCCGGGCGTAGGGGTCGATGACCGACACGGTGTCGGACTGCTCGTTGGTCACCCACACCCGTCGGCCGTCGGGGGTCACCGCGACGCCCTGCGGCTGGACGCCGACGTGGACGTGGCCGATGATCCGGTGCCCGCCGATGTCGATGATCAGCAGGCAGTCCCGGGCCGAGTCGGCGACGTAGAGGAGCCGGCCGTCGGGGCTGACGGCGCTGCCCAGCGGCGCCCGGCCGCCCGGCAGACGGCCCACCACGGTGTCGTTTCGGGTGTCGATGACGGAGATCGTGCCGGAGCCGGTGTTGGAGACGTAGACCAGGCGGCCGGAGGGCGGCGAGCTGATGCCGCTGGGGAAGTCCCCGACCCGGATCCGCCGGATCGCGCGGGAGCTCGGGTCGAGTACGGTCACACAGCCGGCGCCGTTGTCGGTCACATAGGCCCGCCCGTCCGGGATGGTGGTGATGCTGTGCGGCAGCGGGCCCACCGGCACGGTGGCCATCACACGGCAGTCGGGCGCGCTCAGGACGGTGACGGTGTCCGAGCCGAAGTTGGCCACCAGCACCCGGCGGCCGTTGCGGCTCGGCACCGCCGCGAAGGGCCGGCGCCCCACCCGCACGGTGGCCGTGACCAGCCGGGGGCCGGTGTTGACGCAGGAGACGGTGTCGGAGCGCCCGTTGGCGACGTAGACCCGCTCGCCGTCCGGGGACGCCCCCACCCCGATCGGGCCGTAGCCCACCTGGACCGCGCCGAACTTGTGCTCCAACCGGGTGTCGTAGACCGAGGCGATCTCCCCACCGCTGTTGGCCACGTAGGCGCTGACGCGGACGGGGAAACCGGCCGCGCGCCGGGTGGGGGCGTGCGACGGCGCCCCGGCCGCGACCAGCGCGCCGCTCAGCATGAAGGCACAGGTCAAGCCCAGACAGAGGCGACGGCGCCGGGAGGACGGTGATGCGGTCCGGAACCGGGTGGGTCTCTTGTCGGGGGGCGCGGTGGACGGCGTGGGGCGTTGCATGGCTCTCCTGGGGCAGTCGTGATCACTGCGTTCCACGAGAGCAGGCATCGCCGGATCCCGCAGTTCAGGTGGTCCAGCCAGCCTCGTCCGTGCCCCTGGGGAGTGAACGGATGGCGAAGCCCACCGGCATATGTCGCTCACACGTGCGACCCGCTCGCGGGGCGGGTGGCGCAAGGCGGTGCCGCCTGGGAGGCGGCGGTGAACGGCCCCGTGTCGAGGCGGGAACGCGGCCGCGCCGCCCCGAACTCCCTTGCCGCCCGGCCGGCTTCACCCTCAACATGCCCGGAAACTCCCCTTCCCGGCATGGCATGGGCATGGCACTATGCCTCCGATTGGCTCCATGGCAGCGGCCGACGCGCCCGGCGTGCCGCATGGCCCCCGTTCCCGGCAGCCGCCGCGGACGAGGCGCGTGCCGCCCGCCTCCGTGCGCAGGCCGGTGCCGCCACCCCCCACGGAAGGCCATGCCATGCCCCGGAAAACCCTTCTGGCCACGGCTGCGGCGGCGACCGTCGCGGCGCTCACGGCCCTCTCCCCGCTCTCCCCACCGGCCCTCGCCCATACGCAGCGCAGCGTCACCGGGTCCGACGGGCACACCGTCGTCGTCTACCGCGTTCCCACCCACGACCGCGGCGACGCACAGAAGTTGATCTCCGCCGGCTACGACCTGATCGAGCGCCGCCAGGGGAACGACCTCTTCGTCATGGGCGACCCGTCGACCGCGGCCGGACTGCGCCGGCTCGGCTTCGCCCCCACGGTCGACGAGACGATGCTCAAGCCGCTGCCCCACACGCCGCGTCCGGCCCGCGCGACCGGCGGCGTCGACGACACCTACGACGGCGGCTACCACACCGTGGACGCGCACTACGCACACCTCGACCAAATCGCCGCCCAGCACCCGGACATGGCCAAGGTCGTCACCTACGGGCAGTCCTGGCTCAAGCAGAAGGGGCGCGGCGGCCACGACCTCAAGGCCATCTGCCTCACCAAGATGAAGCAGGGCGACTGCCAACTCGACCCGAAGGCGCCCAAGCCGCGCTTCTTCCTGATGAGCCAGATCCACGCGCGGGAGCTCACCACGGGCGAGGTCTCCTGGCGCTGGATCGACACCCTCACCAAGGACTACGGCAAGGACCCCCAGATCACCGCCCTGATGGACTCCACCGAGATGTGGGTCGTCCCGATCACCAACCCGGACGGCGTGGACATCGTCGCCCAGGGCGGCGACAACCCCATCCTCCAGCGCAAGAACGCCGACGACTCCCAGGGCGGCGGCTGCGGCGGGGACGGCCAGACCGGCGTCGACCTCAACCGCAACGCGGGCACCCACTGGGGCGGCCTGGGCACCTCCAAACAGCCGTGCAGCGAGATCTACCTCGGCCCCGCCGCCGACTCCGAACCGGAGAACACCGCGCTGGAGGGCCTGTTCCGCAAGCTGTACCCGGCCGTGCGCAAGGGCACCGGGGACAGCGACCCCGCGCCGGACACCGCCAAGGGCCTGATGATCAGCCTCCACAGCGACGCCAGCATGGTCCTGCTCCCCTGGGAGGCCGACCACACCCTCCACACCGGCAACGACGCCGCACTGCGCGCCCTGGCCGGACGGCTCGGCAAGCTCACCGGCTACCAGTCCGGACAGGCCGGCGAGATCCTCTACGACGCGTCCGGCGGCACCGACGACTGGACCTACGACAAGCTGGGCCTGGCCAGCCTCACCATCGAGATAGGCGACGTCGACGGCCGCAACTGCGACGGCTTCACGCCCGCCTTCTCCTGCCAGGACAGCTACTTCTGGCCCAAGTTGAAGCCCGCCCTGCTCGCCGCCGCCAAACAGGCCGCGGCCCCGTACAAGACCTCGGCCGACCACAAGCACTGACCGTCCCGCACCGGTGGCGGGAGCCGACGCCTCACCGACGCTGCCTGAGCCACGCGAAGAGCGTCACGAGCCCGACCGGCAGGAACACGGCCCCCGCCACCAGTGCCCTGGCCGTCAGCCGCCCGCTCCCGTCCGCGGGCGTCCACCACCCGAGCCGCCAGGCCAGGGCCAGCAACCCCCCGACCGCCACCAGACACGACACCGACGCCACACCGACCCCGACACCGGCCCGACGCCCGCCCGCCCCACCGCTCTCCGCATCCCTCATCCTCCAGACTCTACGGGCCGTTCGCCGACGGCCCGTTGGGAGGGAACGCCAACAGGCCCGGACCGTCGGGAGACGGTCCGGGCCTGTCGGTGGGTGTCGCAGGGCGGCTCCGTGGGGTGGTTGCCGGGCTGCGACGGTCCGGGTGGGCGGGTGCCCGTCGGGTGGTTACTTCTTGAAGGCCGCGGTGCCGTTCGGGGTGCCGAGGCCGGTCGGGCCGTCGTAGCCCTTGCCCGCGGTGCAGAGGTACGAGGGCGAGCAGGAGCCGTTGGCGCCGCTGGTGACGTCGTTCAGCGCGGAGGCGTGGGCGTACGGGTACGAGGCCGGGGTGTCGGACGAACCCGGGGCGCCCGCGAGGGCGTACACGCCGGCGATGAACGGGGACGAGGCGCTGGTGCCGCCGTAGACGTTCCAGCCGCTGGCCTGGTAGCTGTCGTAGACCGCGAGGCCGGTGGCCGGGTCGGCGACCGCGGCGACGTCCGCCACGGCGCGCTTGGCGCAGCCGCTGTCCTTCTGCCAGGACGGCTTGGCGTCGTACTGGGAGCAGCCGGAGCCGGCGCCCTCGCCGCCCGCCTTGGTGCCCCAGACCGACTCGCTCCAGCCGCGCGTGCTGCTGTCCTTCTTGAGCGAGGTGCCGCCGACCGCGGTGACGTACTGGGACGCCGCCGGGTACTCGACGCCGTAGCCGCTGTCACCGGAGCTGACGGTGATCGCCACGCCCGGGTGCTTGAAGTACTTCGCGTCCGAGGTGGTGTCGGCCGACTCCTCGGAGCCGCCGTAGCTGTTGGAGACGTACTTGGCGCCCATGGTGACCGCGCGGTTCACCGCCGCGCCCAGGTCGTCCATGTTGGCGCTGTTCGCCTCGACCAGCAGGATGTGGCACTGCGGGCAGGCGGCGCTGACCATGTCGACGTCGAGCGATATCTCACCGGCCCAACCGGAGTCCGGCGCCGGGTACTTGGTGCCGCCGTTCTGGTCGACCTTCTTGAAGCAGCCGTTGGCGGTGGTGCACTCGGGAAGGCCGTACTGGGAGCGGTAGGTGGCCAGGTCCTTCTCGGCGTTGGGGTCGTCGTTGGCGTCGACGATCGCCACGGTCTGGCCGGAGCCGCCGGTCTTGGGCAGCTTGTAGGCGCCCTGAAGGTCCGCGGGGCCGAGGCCGGACGGCTTGATGTGGGGGCCGAGGGCCAGGCTCTGCTTGACGTCCGTACGGGCCACGGCGTTGCAGGCCATGTAGCCGGGCTCGGCCGGCTCGGCGCACAGGCGGTGGGTGGGGACGGCGGCGGAGCCGGACGTGTGGGGGGCGGCCGCCGGAGCCGGAGCCGGGGCGGCGCCCGCCGGGACGGCGGCGATCAGGCCGCCGATGACCAGCGTGGCCGCCGAGAGCAGGGCCGGGACGCCGCGGCGTGCCAACCCTCGGGTGCGGTCTGCTCTTTGGTCGTCCACGGTGCTCTTGCGCAGGGAAGACAAGGGAGTGACCTCCGTGGGGGGGGAGAGGGGGATTGCCGGCGCCGGCGTGCCGCGAGCGTCGGGTGTGGGGTGGGGGGTGGATGTGGGGGTGCCGTGGTGCCGGGTGATGCAGTGGTGCCGGGTGGTGCCGGGTGTTCCGGGAGCGGAGCGCGGAGTTGCGCGGCCCGGGCGTCATGTCAAGGACATGACAGCCCGCCGAGTGCGGGGCGACTCTGCCCCGCAGGGCGGACATGCAATGTCACGGGCAAGACGTCCGGCCCCCCGTGGACTCCGCGGGACTGGCGGTGATGCGTCGCGCACGTGCACTCGACGAGTGCCACCCCGGTCAGTGGTGACTCTTTGAAAGTAGTGAACGCTCCGTCAAATGGACACCGGGTTACGGCAAAGCCTTGTTCTGCTCCCCGCACAGTGGCCCTCCGGGCACCGCTCCGTCCACCCCCGCGGCCCGCTACCTTCTTGCCTCATGGAGTTGGAAGAGGACGCGGTCGGCAATCTCGTCGCGCTGGGACTCGCGCGGTACGAGGCGCGGGTCTATCTCGCCCTGATCAGGCGGGAGTCGTACACCGCCGCCGAGGTCGCGCGCGAGGCGGACGTGCCGCGCCAGCGCGTCTACGACGTACTGGACGCGCTCGTACGGCGCCGGCTCGCCCACGCGCATCCCGGCCGGGTGGCGACGTACTCGGCCGTCGCGCCCGAACTCGCCGTCGCCCGGCTGGTGTCGCTGCAACGCGAGTCCCTGGAACGGCTGGAGCGCGCCTCCGGCACCCTGGCCACGGCCCTCCAGCCGCTGTGGGCGGACGGGCGCCGGCACAACGATCCGCTCGACTACGTGGAGATCCTGCGCGACCCGACGGCCATCGCCGAGCGGTTCGCCGACATCCAGCGGCAGGCCCGCCGGGAGCTGCTGAGCTTCTGCAAACCGCCGTTCGTCGCCCCGGCCGAGAACGCCGAGGGCGTCGAGGCCGCCCGCCGGCTGCACCGGGCCGGCGGCACCGTCCGCGCCATCTACAGCTCCGGCGCCCTGGAGGACGCCGGCATGCTCGCCAACGTCCGCAGCTTCGCGGCGGCCGGCGAGGAGGCCCGCTTCACCGCGGACCTGCCGCTCAAACTCGTCATCGCCGACGCGTCGTTGGTGCTGTGCGACATGCCGGACCCGGTGGCCGGCGCCGACTCCACCACCGCGCTGGTCATCGAGCACCCGGCTCTCGCGGCGTGTCTGCGGCTGGCCTTCCTGACGGTCTGGGAGAGCGCGGCCACCGCCCCGGAAGGGCGCGAGGTCCTGCAGCCGTAGACGGTGCCGGGGCGGCCCCGGGCAGCGGAAAGGGGCGGGCACCGGCGCACGAGGTCGCCGGGCCCGCCCCTTCGCGCGGTCATGCGCACGGACACGCACAGGGCCGTATGCCGGAGGGCCGGTCGGGCCGTCGGACGGCCGCTCAGGCCATGGGCAGGCTGTCGCCCTGGACGGCCTGGACGTCGAGTTCGACCTTGAGGGTGGTGCCGATGGCCGCGATGCCGGCGGCCACGACCTGGTTGTAGTTCATCTTGAAGTCCTCGCGGCGCAGTTCGGCGGTGGCGCGGAACGCGGCGCGCACCCCGCCCCACGGGTCCGGGCCGGTGCCGAGGTAGCTGAGGTCGAGGTCGACCGGGCGGACCACGCCGTGCAGCGAGAGGTCGCCGTGCACCGTCCAGCGGTCCGGGCCGGCCGGGGCGAGACCGGTGCTGCGGTAGGTGATCTGCGGGTAGACGTCGACGTTGAGGAAGTCCTCGTTGCGCAGGTGGCCGTCGCGCATGCCGTTGCCGGTGTCGATCGACGCGGCCTTGATGACCGCCTCGACACGGGACTTCTCGATGTCCTCGGAGATCTCGATCCGGCCGCTGAACTCGGTGAAACGGCCGTGCACGCTGGAGATGCCCAGGTGCTGGGCGACCGCCGCCACCGTGGAGTGCATGGGGTCGATGGTCCACGGGCCGGGCGGCGGGAGCTCCACACCGCCCTGGCGGGCCAGCACGATGCTGCCGACGTCCATCCGGCCGCTGGCCGTGACGATCGCGCTGGCGGCGACCGGTGCGTAGCCGACGGCGGTCACGATGACCGTGTAGGGGCCGGCGGGCAGCGGCTCCGCGCTGCGCACCGCGCCGTCCTCGTCGGCGGACGCGCGCAGCACCTGCGCGCCCGTCATGTCGGTGACGGTCAGCACGGCGTGCTGAACCGCCCAGCCGTCCCGCGTGCGGACCTGCGCCCGTACTCCCGCAGCTCCCGCGCCCGTCGAAGTCATTTACGTGCCTCTCCCGTTCAGTGCCGGCGCCCGCCCGTGTGGTGGTGGGGGTGGGTGCCGTGCCTGTCCGTGCGTGTGTCCGTGTGAGCGTGTGGTCCGTCGGGCCGCGCGGGCCCGGTTGCGCCCGGTCCGGCCCCGGCGACTGCCGTTCCCCGGCCGGCCGGCGGAGGTGTCGGACTCCGGCGGCGGTCTGCAGGCCGTCCCCTGCCTGTGCGCAGCGCCGCCGCCGGAGTCCGGGGCCGGGTCGGGGCGCGTCTCCGCTCGACGCGCGCCCCGACCCGGGGTCTTCCGTCCGGCTCAGTCCCCGGGGTGGGCGAGCTGGACGTCGTAGCCGTCCACGCCGGTGGCGTCGATGGCCAGGCCGGCCGCGACCGGCGGGTAGCCGCTCGCGATGACCGTGTAGTCGCCGGCGTCCAGGTCGGTGAAGGCGTAGGCGCCGTCCGTACCGGTGGTGGAGGTGGCCACCACGTTGCCCGCCGCGTCGACCAGGGTGACCCGGGCGTCGGCCAGCGGGGCGCGGTCGGCCCCGGCCCGGACGACCCCCTGCACCCGGGCGCCGGAGCGCAGCTCGATCTCGGTCCGGGTGGTGCCCTGGCCGCCGATCTCGACGGGCTGGGCGGTGGGCCGGTAGTCGGCCGCGTTGACCGCGACGGTGTAGGCGCCGGGGGCCAGTTCGGCGAAGGAGAAGGCGCCCTCCGGGTCGGTGAGGCCGGTGGCCAGCACCTCGCCGCGGACGTCGGTGACGACGACCATCGCGCCGCCCACCGGCGCACCGGTCACCGCGCTGCGGACCTGGCCGGTCAGGCCGCTGGTCCCGCTGAGCAGGATGTCGTAGCCGAGCGGCTGGTCGCCGACGACGACCGTGGACGCCTGCGGCTGGTGGCCGTCGGCCGCCGCGATCAGGACGTAGGAGCCGGCACCGGGGGCCTGCAGCGCGTACGAGCCGTTGGCCTGGGCGACCGAGCGGCCCAACTGCCGGCCGCTGAGCGAGATCAGCGTGACGGCGGAGCGGGCCACCGGGCGGCCGTCGGCGTTGCGGACGAAGCCCTGGACCGCGGAACCGGTCGGGGTGGCGTCCCCGCCGCCGGCCGACGCGTACGCCGCCAGGGGCTGGGCCGCCGGGGCCGCCTTGGCCCAGGAGGGGGTGTGGAGGTCGTCGTCGGATATGGAGGGGGCGGCACCGACCAGGGCGGGTTCGCGCTCCTCGACCGGAGCGGCGGACGCCGGGGCCGGGACGGCCGCGGGGGCCTGGGACGCTGCGCCGTCGCCGTCTCCGGCGAGGGCGCGCTCCGAACCGGACTTGCTGCGCAAGGCGACCTCCTTGATGAACAGGGTGATGATCAGGGCGAGAAGGGCGAACGGAGCCGCGTAGAGGAAGACATCACCGACGCCGTGCCCGTACGCGTCCTCCATGATCGACCGGATCGGGGCCGGCAGCGCCGACAGGTCGGGAATGCCGTCGCTGCTGCCGCCGTGGCTCGCCGCCGCGGCGGCCTTCGGACCGAGGGCCGTCAGACCGTCGGTCACGTAGTGCGTGACGCGGTTGGCGAGCGCCGCGCCGAGCGCCGAGACGCCCACCGCACCACCGAGGGTACGGAAGAAGGTGACCAGCGAGCTGGCGGATCCGATGTCCTGCGGCGCCACCTGGTTCTGGGTCGCCAGGACCAGGTTCTGCATCATCATGCCGAGGCCCAGGCCCATCAGCGCCATGTAGATGGCGGCGTGCCAGTACGGGGTGTCCGTGCGCAGCGTGCCCAGCAGACCGAGGCCCGCGGTGAGCAGCACACCACCGCTGACGAGGAAGACCTTCCAGCGCCCGGTGCGGGTGATGATCTGGCCGGAGACCATCGAGGAGAGGAACAGGCCCGTGACCATCGGGATGGTCATGACGCCGGACATCGTCGGGGTCTTGCCCTCGGCCAGCTGGAAGTACTGCGAGAAGAAGACCGTGCCGCTGTACATCCCGACGCCGACGAACAACGAGGCGATGGTGGCCAGGGTGATCGTCTTGTTGCGGAACAGCCGCAACGGGATCAGCGGCTCCGCGGCCTTGGTCTCCACGATCACGAAGACGATCGCGAGCAGCACCGCGCCGCCGACCATGGCGAAGGTCTGCCAGGAGATCCAGTCGTAGTTCTTGCCGGCCAGCGTGACCCACACCAGCAGCAGGGTGACCGCGGCGGCGATGAAGAACGAACCGGCCCAGTCGACCTTGACGCCCTGGCGCTTGACCACCGGCAGCTTCAGCGTCTTCTGGAGCACGATCAGCGCGATGACCGCGAACGGCACACCGACGTAGAAGCACCAGCGCCAGCCGAGCCAGCTGGTGTCGGTGATGACGCCGCCGAGCAGCGGTCCGCCGACGGTCGCGACCGCGAAGGTCGCGCCCAGGTATCCGCTGTAACGCCCGCGCTCCCGCGGGGAGATCATCGCGGCCATGACGATCTGGGCCAGCGCGGACAGACCGCCGACGCCGATGCCCTGCACCACACGGCAGGCGATCAGCATGCCGGTGTTCTGCGACAGACCGGCGACGACCGAGCCGCCGACGTAGATGACCAGCGCGATCTGGACGAGCGCCTTCTTGCTGAAGAGGTCGGAGAGCTTGCCCCACAGCGGCGTGGTCGCGGTCATCGCCAGCAGCGCCGCGGTGACGACCCAGGTGTACGCGCTCTGGCCGCCGTGCAGGTCGTGGATGATGTGCGGCAGCGCGTTGGAGACGATCGTCGACGACAGGATGGCGACGAACATGCCGAGCAGCAGCCCGGACAGCGCCTCCATGATCTGACGGTGTGTCATAGGGCCGTCATGGGATGCGCCGTGGCCGCCCCCATGCTTGGCATGCCCGCCCCGCACACCTGCTGGTGAGGTCGTAGCCATGTGGTTCCTTACTTCCTTTGCTTCGCTTCTCAACCGGCTGCGGGGGTGCGGGTGGTGGCGGGGGAGTCGTGAGGTGCCCGGATGCGGCAGTCGCCGAAGCTCGTGCGGAGCCTGGCGAGCAGCTCGATGAGGCGCCCGACGTCGGTGTCGGTCCAGTCGTCCAAGTACCGGGCGAGCGTCCGGGTGTAGCAGTCGGCGAGTTCCGCCAGGAGCTCCCGGCCGCTCGGGGTCAGCCGCAGCAGCCGCGACCGCTTGTCCACCGGATCGGGCAGGCGCTCGATCCAGCCGCGCTCGGCGACGTGTGCGACGTGCCGGCTGGTCACCGACATGTCGATCGCGAGCAGCTCGGCCAGCTGGCTCATCCGCATCTCGCCGTGCCGGTCGAGGAGCGTGAGCACCCCGGCCGACGCCGGCGGGCAGTCCTGGGGCAGGATCCGCCCCATCTCCCGCTTGACGGCCCCGATGGCGCTGAGTTGCCGGGCCAGCTCTTCGTACTGACTGTGAGCGGCCACCGACTCCTCCACGCCTCTTCACCTGCGCAACCTGTGCGGTTGTTTTGTTGCTTGGGGCAACCATAGGCAAAGTTGGTTGCTGAAGGCAAACGATTTGGAAGTACCCATGGTATGGAAACAGCAAAGCCTGGGTCATGGTTAATTCATCAATGCCGCCTTGTCGCGTAAAGATGCTGGTCAATGCGGTAATTGGGCGGCGCGACGAAGGGGATGCCGCGGGCGTGCGGCCTTTGTGCCGCCCTACCCCTCGTGCCCGCCCCGGCCTTCACGCCATGTACGTGTCACGCCGCAGCCCGTTGATGCCGCGCCTGCGCTCCGTGACCAGCGCATCGGCACTCCGTAGGCACCGCGGACGGGCCGATTCGCCGCGCGCCCGCGCACGCCCGCGGAGGATACGCGCCCCAGGGATGCCACCCGGCCCGGGGTTCGCTAGGGTCCTTCCCCATGGCGACCAACCCGCAGAACCAGGCCGAGGGCAACTACGACCCGGCGGGCAGCACGCAGATGTTCCAAGCCTTCGTCGACGAGCGCGGCACCCCGCAGGGCGCCGGCCGCGCCCCCGCGCCCCAGCCGGCGTCGAGCGGCCCGCGCGTCGGCCTGATCGTCGGCGTGATAGTCGCTCTCGTGGTCGTCGCCGGCGCCGCCTGGCTGGCCCTGGGCTGACGAGCCGCCTGGGGGCGGAGCCGGCCGCGCCTCCCGGGCGCCCGACGATCCCCCGCCCGCCGGACGCCTGCCGTCCGGCGGCCTTCGGCTGACTGTGCGTCAGCCGCCCCTGCGCGCAGCCGACGGCACACGGCCGCACTCGACTGCGTGCGGCCGCGCACGGCCACGCGCGTCGTCGCCCCCGCCCCGCTTCCGGCGGCGGGGCGACGCGCGCCGGACGTCCGGCTCTACGGCGTCCCGTCGGCAGCGGCCCGCAGAGCCGCCAGGTCCAGCTTCTTCATCCCCAGCACGGCCTGCATCGCACGAGTCGCGCGGGCCCGGTCGGCGTCCTGGAGGAGGTCGGCCATCCCCTCCGGGACGACCTGCCAGGACAGGCCGAACCTGTCCTTGAGCCAGCCGCACGGGCCCTCCTCGCCGCCCTCGGAGAGCCTGGCCCAGTAGTGGTCGATCTCCGCCTGGTCGGCGCAGGTGACGGCGAGCGAGATCGCCTCGTCGAAGGTGAACTGCGGACCGCCGTTGATCGCGACGAACTCCTGGCCGTCCAGCTCGAACTCGACGGTCAGCACGGTGCCGGCCGGGCGCGGACCGGCCTCGGTGTAGTGCGTGATGTTCCGGATCTTCGAGTTGGGGAAGACCGAGCAGTAGAACTCGGCGGCCTCCACGCTCCGGGTGTCGAACCAGAGGTTGGGGGTGATCTTCGGCATGGCGCGCTCCTGGTGGCAGGGTCGGATACCCGGTCGGTCGGATACCCGGTCGGTCGGATACCCGGTCGGTCGTGGTCGGCCGTGGCGGCGGCCGGTCCCAGCGGGCGGCCCGGCCGTTCTCGTCACCGGCTCTCCGTGTCGGATCTCCGTGTCGACTTTCTGTATCGACCGTCGCGCGGTCGCGGAATCATCGCCATTCGGGTGGGAAGGCCGTGCGGCCGGCGAGCGGCGAGCGGTAATCGGCACCGCCGGTCACCGCATCTGGCCTGAAATCGCCGCTAACTACCGTGCTGTCATTCCCACTTGAAGGTCACGTCGCGGGTTTCCAGGTGCATGCCCAGCGGCACCCGCCAGGCGTCCACGCACACGCGCCAGCGGCCGGTGGTGGGCTTGCCGGGGGTCAGGGGCAGCGGGAGCGGGTGAGTGGAGTCCAGCGTCGCCCAGTCGATTCCGAGGGCGCCGATGACATGGGTGCCGAAGGTGACGGTGCCGGCGGTGACCGGGTGGTCCCCGGTGCTCAGGAAATCGATGGTGATCCGCTGGCACCAGCGGACGTCGGTGTCGGCGAGGACGGGCTTGCCCACCACCAGGCCGGCGGGGGCGTGCGGACCGGCGGGGAGGGTGGGGTACGGCGGCTCGGGCGTGGGCCCGCCGCCCGGGCGCGGCCCGGGGGAACCGCCGGGCGCGGAGGGGCCGTTGGTGCCCGGTGTGCCGCCGTCGTGTCCCGTGAAGGGCCCTGTGGACGTGCCGGACGAGCCGGACGAGCCGGGCCGGGCGGACGAGTGCGGCGGGGCGCCGGAGTCGGAGGGGGCGCTGGCCGTCGTGCCCGTGGAAGGGCCCGTGGCGGGCGGGCCGGAGTGGCCGGAGCGGTCGGAGGAGCCGGGACGGCCGTTGCTCTCGCCGTCCAGGGGGCTCAGTTCGACGCCGCCCGGTGGGGTCGCGGACCTGGTCGGTGCGGTGCCGTCGGAGGGGCCTGCCGCGCCCACCGCGGCATAGCCCGATCGGGATGCGTCGCCGCAGCCGGTGAGGAGAACGCCCAGGCAGAGTACGGCCGCCGAAGCGGAGAGCGCAGTCGTCGTCCGTCGCATCGTGGAGCACCTCCAGCGGTAGCCGGGGGCCAGTGTTGCTGACGGAGCGTCAAGTGTGAAGGGTGGTGCGCGGAGCGCGGGCCGGCCGGTGGCCGGACGAGGGTTCACGGTGGTGCGGGTGGGGCGGAGTCGGCCGAACCGCGGCAGTGCGGTGCCTTCTCCTTGGTGTCCGCCGAGCGACCCGGAACGGCTGCCCCTCGGCGGACCGTTCCTCAGTCCGAGATCAGCCCTTCCCGGAGTTGTGCCAGCGTGCGGGTGAGCAGCCGGGAGACGTGCATCTGGGAGATGCCGACCTCCTCGCCGATCTGGGACTGCGTCATGTTGGCGAAGAACCGGAGCATGATGATCTGGCGCTCCCTGGGCGGGAGTTTGGCCAGTAGCGGCTTGAGGGACTCCCGGTACTCCACGCCCTCCAGCGCACTGTCCTCGTAGCCGAGGCGGTCCGCCAGGGAGCCCTCACCGCCGTCGTCCTCCGGGGAGGGGGAGTCCAGCGAGGAGGCGGTGTAGGCGTTGCCCACCGCCAGGCCGTCGACGACGTCCTCCTCCGACACCCCGAGGCACAGGGCGAGTTCGGGCACCGTCGGGGAGCGGTCGAGCTTCTGGGAGAGCTCGTCGCTGGCCTTGGTGAGGGCCAGCCGGAGCTCCTGGAGGCGGCGCGGGACGCGCACGGACCAGGACGTGTCGCGGAAGAACCGCTTGATCTCGCCGACCACCGTCGGCATCGCGAACGTCGGGAATTCCACCCCGCGTTCGCAGTCGAAACGGTCGATGGCCTTGATCAGGCCGATGGTGCCGACCTGGACGATGTCCTCCATCGGCTCGTTGCGGCTGCGGAAGCGCGCGGCGGCGTACCGCACGAGCGGGAGGTTGAGTTCGATGAGCGTGTCGCGCACGTACGCGCGCTCCGTGGAGTCCTTGTCGAGCGTGGCGAGCCGCAGGAACAGGGACCGGGAGAGCGAGCGGGTGTTGATGGCGTCGACGTCGTCATGCACGTGTGGTGCCGGCGCGGGAATCGCGGGAAGCACCTTCGAGCTGCCCAGTTCTACGGACATGCCACCCCCTTGAGGTCGCGGACGGGTCGCTGCGGCGTCCCCGGCCCAGGGCGGACCGAGGAGGTATACCTCCACCTGAATACCGGAGGCAGCACCACGGCAAACGCGGTTCCTGCAGAATGTCACATGTCGGCAACGCGCTGTAGCGCCTTGTCGACATATCCGTGCAGGAACGGGTCGCCCGTGCTGGTTAGGCGTCGATCCTGTTTGCGGATCGCAGCCGGGCGAAGCTCCGCGACAGTAGCCGCGACACGTGCATCTGCGAAACCCCGAGCTCCGCACTGATCTGGGACTGCGTCAGATTGCTGTAGTAACGGAGCAGAAGGATGCGTTGCTCGCGCTCCGGGAGCTGGACGAGCAGGTGCCGGACGAGGTCCCGGTGCTCGACGCCGGCCAGCTCGGGGTCCTCGTAGCCGAGGCGGTCCAGCAGGCCGGGGAGGCCGTCGCCTTCCTGCGCGGCCTCCAGAGAAGTGGCGTGATATGAGCGGCCGGCCTCCAGGCAGGCCAGCACCTCGTCCTCGCCGATCTTCAGCCGCTCGGCGATCTCCGCGGTGGTGGGGGAGCGGCCGTGCAGCACCGTGAGGTCCTCGGTGGCGCCGTTGACCTGCACCCACAGCTCGTGGAGGCGGCGCGGGACGTGGACGGTGCGGACGTTGTCCCGGAAGTAGCGCTTGATCTCGCCGACGACGGTGGGCATGGCGAAGGTGGGGAACTGGACGCCGCGCTCCGGGTCGAACCGGTCGATGGCGTTGATCAGGCCGATGGTGCCGACCTGGATCACGTCCTCCATCGGCTCGTTGCGGCTGCGGAAGCGGGCGGCCGCGTAGCGGACCAGCGGGAGGTTGGCCTCGATCAGTGCGGCACGGACGCGGGAGTGCTCGGGGGTTCCGGGTTCCAGGCCCGCCAGCTCGGCGAAGAGCACCTGCGTCAGCGCCCGGGTGTCCGCGCTACGGCTCTCGCGGGCAGGAGCCTTGGGCGCAGTACGGGCCGTCACGGTCACGCCACCCTTCACAGTGCATTTGTCGCAGCATGTTTCGCGTATCGCATGTATCCGGCAAAAGCGGTCATAGCATCACAAGACATGTGCACTGTGTGCAAGCACCTCATAACGCCGTGTTGAAGAGAGAGTTGGCGGCGTACGGGGCCTGTGCGGGAGGGGGCGTGACGGGGGGCGCGGGCGCATGGCGGAGCCCCCCGCCTGCGTGGTGGGGGGCTTCGAACGGATGCGGGGGCGCGGGCGGCGCCGGCCTCAGACCTCGTAGTCGGCGATCACCCAGGTGGCGAATTCGCGCCACTGGGCGGCAGCCGCCTGGTGGGCCGGGTGCTCCAGGTACCGCTGGAGGGCGTCGGTGTCGGCGACGGCGGAGTTGACCGCGAAGTCGTAGGCGATCGGGCGGTCGGTGATGTTCCAGGCGCACTCCCAGAACGTCAGCTCCGGGATCTCCTTCTCCAGCGAGGCGAAGGCGCGGACGCCGGCCTGCACCCGCTCCTCGTCGCGCGAGACGCCGTCGTTGAGCTTGAACAGGACCAGGTGGCGGATCACGGCGGCCTCCGTGCGGCGGGACGATGCCCAGCCGGTCCGGTGGGCCGACTGGAACCTAGCTGATCAGCTGGGTCATGAACTCGCCGACGCTCTGCGCGGCGGTCGAGATGCCCTCGAACCCTATCTGGACGAGCCCGGCGGCCCGCTTGGGGGTGGCGATGATCGTCCAGAGCACGAAGACGACGATCGCGTACAACGCGACTTTCTTCGCTGTCGCCATCAGTTCCGTCTCCCCCTGCGGCAGGTTCCCTGTGTCCGTGCGGCATCCCCGGGCCCGGGGCCCCGGCGGCCGCCCCGGCTCCCGGTGCGGTCGGGCGAGTGTAACCACAGGTGTTCGAGCGGGGAGGTGTCGCGGCCCGTACGGCCCTGTCCTTCACACCGGACTTATGGACCAAAGGCCCGTCAAGGAGGGCCCTTCGCCCGGCTGTTGGGCGGCCCACGGGCGGCAGGATGGAGGCACGAGGCCCGGGCGGATCTGGCAGGAATCCGCAGGGCCCCGGAACAGGGCCTCACTGCGGGGTCCGCGCCGCGTGCTCCCCCTGACCGCGCGCCGTGGGCATCGAGGCCCGGTTCTCATCGGGGGAGGCGGGTCAACCCCCTGGCCCGCCTCTCTCGTCCAATTCCGCCGTTTTGCGCCGCCGCGCCCCGTACGCCGGGCGCGCGCCACCGGTCGCCGCCGTCCTCCGGCAACCTCGCGGTCCTTGTTCTCGTCCCTCTCCTCGTAAGGCATCCCCGTCCGCCGACCGCTCCCGCATGTACGCGACAATCGGCCGGCACGGAGCGTGGGTCCGCGCCGCGGCGGCCGACCGCCGTGGCGGAGCGGCCCGCGCGGGACGACGAGAGGAAAACAGGGCTCCAACGATGAAAATCGACTGGAACCGGCGCACCTGCGCGCGGCGCGGGCACGTCACCTACCTTCCGCACGAGGAGCACCTCCGGGCGAAACTGCACGCCGGCACGGCCCACGGCACGGCCTGGCGCTGTCTGCGCTGCGGCGACTTCGTGCTCGGCGAGCCGCACGGCTCCGGCCCGGCGGCCGACGCCCCGCTGGTCCCGCGCGGCAAGGTCCTTCGGGACCTGTTCCTGCTGCGGTTCCTGGCCGTGGAGCGGGCGGTGCGCGGTGTCTTCATCGTGCTGGCGGCGATCGCGGTGTGGCAGTTCAGCAACAGCCAGGACGCGGTCCGCCAGTTCTTCGACAAGAACCTGGACGTGGTCCGCCCGGTGGCCGTCCACTTCCACTACGACCTGGACCACTCGCCAGTCGTCGACACCATCCGCAAGACCTTCGGGTACCGGCACTCCACCCTGATGCTGGTGGCCGGGGCGCTGCTGGTGTACGCGCTGATCGAGATCGTCGAGGGCGTCGGCCTGTGGCGGGCCAAGCGCTGGGCGGAGTATCTGACGGTGGTCGCGACCGCCGCGTTCCTGCCGCTGGAGATCTACGAGCTCACCGAGAAGGTCAGCTGGCTCAAGATCGCCACCCTGGTCGTGAACATCCTCGCGGTCCTCTACATCGCCCTCGCCAAGCGGCTGTTCGGACTGCGGGGCGGCCGCGCGGCCTTCGACGAGGAGCGGCAGAGCGCCTCCCTGCTGGAGGTCGAGACGTCCGCCGGAGTTCCCACGCCCGCCCATAATGGCTGAACGCACCGTACAAGGGGAAAAGCGACCCATGCGATCCACATTCATGAACTCCGCGCGCCGGCAGTCCGGTTCGCGGCCGGCACCGGCCCGTCGGGCCGTCGCGCGCCGCCGTCCGGCGGTCCTGCTGGCGCTGCTGTTCGGCCTGTTGGCCGCCGCGGCCGGTCCGGCGGCCGCCGCCGGTCTGGCCGACGCCGGCGCGGCCCGTCCCGCCGTCGTGGCCGCCGCGCAGGCCGCGCCGGGCGCGCGGGCGGCCGCCGCCGACACCGCCGCCGTGCGGACCGAGGCGGCCCCCGCCGCCACCATGAAGCTGCGGCACATCGGCAGCCACCACGTCACGCACCAGACCTCCTTCACCTCCCAGGCCAAGCCGAAGAAGAAGATGGGCTTCTTCAAGAAGCTCGGCATCTTCCTGATCGTGATCATCGTGGTGATCATCGCCATCGTGATCCTGGTGATCTGGCTGATCGTGCACTTCATCCGGAAGGCTTTCCGCCGCCGGGGCTGACGGATCGCGTCGACCTCGTCCGCGCCGTCCGCGCCTCGCGGGGGCGACCGGGACCCACAACGGGCTCCGGCCGCCCCCGTTTTCGCTTTCCGCCAACTGCCGGAATTTCGCCGCCAGGACCGACCTCGTAGACCTCCGCAACCGGCGGTACCGTCCGCAGCCGGTGACCCAACTCCGCGAGCGCCGACGGGACTCGGCACCGGCGGCATAGGAATCCCCTATAGCTCCTGCTGGTATTTCGTCTTTGCCTATCGTTCTTTGCCGGGCCTACCGTTTGGAACAGCTCGACGAGGTACGCGCCGCGATTTCCCCGAAGAACCGATTCGCGCGCTGCGCACGGCGATCCTTCTTCCGTCGAGCGGACAATTACGCGATCGAGAGGGCCGGTGGCATGAGCACGTTCGAGAACGGGTCGGGAACGCGGGAACTCACCGGAAAGCGGGCCCTGGTGACGGGGGGTGCGCGCGGAATCGGTGCGGCCGTCGTGCGCCAACTCCTGGACGCGGGCGCCGAGGTGCTCACGACCGCCAGGCCGGCGACGAGCACGGCGCCGCAGGGGGCCACCTTCGTGGCGGCCGACGTGCGGACCCGGGCCGGCGCGCAGGCGCTCGCCGCGGCCGCGCGGGAGACGCTCGGCGGGGTGGACATCCTGGTCCACAACGCGGGCGGGGGGCGACCGTACAAGGGCGCCTCGGCCGTTCCCGACGAGGAGTGGCAGGACGCGCTGGACCTGAACTTCCTGGCGGCGGTGCGGCTGGACGCGCTGCTGACACCGGGGATGCGGGAACGGCGTTCGGGCACGATCGTGCACGTCTCGTCGGCTGCGGTCCGTACCCCCGCGGGGCCGTTCCTGCACTACACGGCGGCGAAGGCGGCACTGGAGAACTACAGCCGGGGACTGGCCCTGGAGCTGGCTCCGTCCGGAATCCGGGTCAACACCGTGTCCCCCGGCAGGACCGCGACCCCCGGCGGCGAGGAGACGCGGGAGCGGTGGGCGCACCTGGACCTGGCGCCGGGCGTGGTCAACGCCGGCGACACCGCCCCGCTCGGGCGCGACGGCCGACCCGAGGACATCGCCGACACGGTGCTGTTCCTGGTGACCGAGCGGGCGGGCTGGCTGACCGGGAGCAATCTCGTCGTGGACGGCGGCGAATTCCCCAGGGGCTGATGTCGACCGACGGAAGAGGGAATCCGAAACTCGGAGTTCTGAATTCGGAGCTCGGAACCCTGAACCCGTGATCCTGAACTCGTGATCCTGGACCCGTGATCCTGAATCCATGACTCGGGATTCATGACTCGGGATTCATCAAAACGTCGGTTTCGGAAAGGGGGAGTCGGCGGCGTCCGCGTTCTGCTCCGCGTTCTGCTCGGCCGTCAGGACGCCGGCGAGAAGAAAAGGGGGCTCGGACGAGGTCTCCTGGCGGAGGAGTTCGAGCAGGGCCGTCTCCGCCGGGCCCGCGCCCTGCCGGAGCACGGCGATGACGGGCTGGGACACGGCCGGGCACACCGGGCGCACCAGGTGCGCGTGACCGTGGGGCACCGCGGAGGCCGGGACGAGCGTCACCCCCAGGCCGTGGGCGGCCCAGCGCACGGCCGTCGCCGTCTGGGACACCCGGGCGGCCGTGGTCGGGGCCGGATCGCTGTCCCGCAGCACGTTCAGCAGTACGGCGTCGAGTGCGCTGTCGCGGCCGAACCGCACCCACGGCTCCCCCTCCAGCGCGCGCAGCACGACCCGGTCCGCGGCGAGCTGCCGGTGCCCGGGTCCCAGCACCACGACGAACTCCTCGTCGCCGAGGCGGTGGGCGTCGGCGGGGCTCCGCTCGCATGCCGCCATCAGGGCGAGGTCCAGCTCGCCCCGGCGGCACAGCCGCTCCAGCTCGGCGGAGCTCGGCTCCTCGAAGACGGTGACCTCCAGCCGCGGGAAGCGGCGGCGCAGCGCGTCCAGCGCGCCCGGCAGCTGCCGGGTGCCGAAGCCCATCTGCACCGCGACCACCAGCTCGCCCACCAGCTCCTCGGCACCGGCCCGCGCCGTCGCCCGCGCCCGCCGCGCCGCCCGCACCGCGACCTCCGCCTGCCGCAGGAACGCGCGGCCCACCAGGGTGGGCACCAGTCCGGTCGGCGTGCGGGCGAACAGCTCCACGCCGAGTTCCCGCTCCAGGCCGCGGATCTGCTGGGACACCGACGGCTGGGCGACGTGCAGCAGCTCGGCCGCCGCCGTCACCGAGCCCTCCTCGGCAACGGCCAAGGCGTATTCGAACTGACGAAGGCTCATCGGCTCCCGCCCCCTCCCCGCGATGGACCGTGGTCCTCCCTGCCCGGGAGGCGCCGCACTCGCTGTAACAGCAAGTAACTCGCTTCCTCTGCCGGAGATTCCCGCGGACGCGGCCGGAGCCGATCCGCATGCCGATCTCTCCGCATGCCGAGCCCTCCGTACGCGGCGCCAACTTCGTCGGCCGTCAAGGGAGGTGGCGGAGGCGGCATGGCCGCCATGTGGCTACAGCACCATGCACAACACCCCCCTGGCCTGCGTTTCCGCAGATCAGGGGGGTGTTTCTGGCGGTAGCGGAGGGATTTGAACCCTCGGTGACTTGCGCCACACTCGCTTTCGAGGCGAGCTCCTTCGGCCGCTCGGACACGCTACCGAGAGAGAGCTTAGCCCAAAGGGCCCCGTGCGCCGAAATCGGATTGCCGGGCGGGGGCCGCGCGAGATCAGCGGTCGCGGAAGAACGCGGTGAGCAGCGCGGCGCAGTCGGCCTCCAGGACGCCGGTGACGACCTCGGGGCGGTGGTTCAGCCGGCGGTCGCGGACCACGTCCCACAGGGAGCCGACGGCGCCGGCCTTGGTGTCGCGGGCGCCGTAGACGACCCGGTCGACGCGGGAGAGCACGATCGCGCCGGCGCACATCGTGCAGGGTTCGAGGGTGACGAGGAGGGTGCAGCCGGTGAGCCGCCATGCCCCGACGGAGCGGGCCGCGGCGCGCAGGGCGAGGACCTCGGCGTGCGCGGTGGGGTCGCCGGTGGCCTCGCGTTCGTTGCGGCCGGTGCCCAGGACGGTGCCGTCGGCGGACAGCACGACGGCGCCCACCGGGACGTCACCGGTCCCGGGGGCGCGGGCGGCCTCCGCCAGCGCCTGGCGCATCGGCGCGATCCAGGGGTCGCGCAGCGGGTCGGGCGCGGTGGAGGGCGGAGGGGCGGAAGGGGGGACGGTCATGTCCCCAGTGTCGGGGACACGGCCGGGACCGGGCCCGGGGGTGGAACGCGGGCCCGGCGGGGAGGGCTCAGCGCACGGCTTCCAGGAGGTCCGTGCAGCCCAGGGCCTCGGCGATCACGCCGAGGGCGTCGCCGTCGAGGGTGAGGAGTTGCTTCTCGGTGACGCCGAGGTCGCTCAGCAGCCCGAGGTCGCCGAGCGGACCGCTCACCGTGGCGACCGCGGACTCGTCGTCCGCGTCGTGGTCCGCTTCGGGTTCGCCGTCCTCGGTGCCGTCCAGGTCGAGGCTGTCGAGGTCGTCGGCAGCGCTGTCGTCGCGGCCGAGCAGCTCGTCGGTCAGCATCGCGCCGTACGAGCTCCTGGCGGCCACCGCGGCGTTGGAGACGAAGACCCGGGGGTCCTCCTCGCCGTCGACCCGGATGATGCCGAACCAGGCGCCCTCCTGCTCGATGAGGACCACCACCGTGTCGTCTTCGACCGCTGCCTCTCGGGCCAGGTCGGCCAGATCGGTCAGCGATTCCACATCGTCGAGCTCTGTATCGCTCGCTTCCCACCCGTCTTCGGTGCGCGCGAGCAGTGCGGCGAAGTACACCGTGACTCTCCCACTGGTCAGAGGCGTGCCGGGCCGGGCGGGGCGGCGCTGCACGCCGCTGCTTCCCGCCCCTTCGGAATCGTGGCAGAAACATCGCGTCCGCGCGCCGTCTTCGACGCTGCGTCGTGCGGACGTTGTGAGAGATGTCGCTCACGTGCCGGAGCGTGGGCGGCGCACGGCGGGCGCCTGGGCCGCGCGGCTCGGTTAGTGTCGATGTCATGCGGATCCACGTCGTCGACCACCCGCTGGTGGCGCACAAACTCACCACTCTGCGCGACAAGCGCACCGACTCCCCCACCTTCCGGCGCCTCGCCGACGAGCTGGTCACCCTGCTCGCCTACGAGGCCACCCGTGATGTGCGCACCGAGCAGGTCGACATCGAGACGCCGGTGACGGCGACCACCGGCGTGCGGCTGTCGCACCCCCGTCCCCTGGTCGTCCCGATCCTGCGGGCCGGACTGGGCATGCTGGACGGCATGGTCCGGCTGCTGCCCACCGCCGAGGTCGGCTTCATGGGCATGGTCCGCGACGAGGAGACCTACGAGGCGCACACCTACGCCACCCGGATGCCCGACGACCTGTCGGGGCGCCAGGTCTACGTCGTCGACCCGATGCTGGCCACCGGGGGCACGCTGGTCGCGGCGATCAGGGAGCTGATCAAGCGCGGCGCGGACGATGTCACCGCGATCTGCCTGCTTGCCGCGCCCGAGGGCGTCGAGGTCATGGAGCGCGAGCTGGCCGGCACGCCGGTGACGGTGGTCACCGCCGCCGTCGACGAGCGGCTGAACGAGGACCGCTACATCGTCCCCGGCCTGGGCGACGCGGGCGACCGGATGTACGGCACGGCCGGCTGAGGAATGCCTGGCACAGGGCCCCGCACCGGGTGACGGTGCGGGGCCCTTGGCGTGTTCAGCACGTGGTGGCGGCGGGGGTCCGGCCGGGGGCGGGGTGGTTCAGCAGGGCGAGTGCCTTGGCGGCCGCCTGCGGGGTGGTGAGTGCCTGGAAGCCTTCGCCGATGACCAGGTCGAGGTCGGGGGTCTGCCGGTCGTCGGTCTTCTGCTGGGCGCCGGCGAGCTGGGTGGCCAGGACCTTCAGCGGGCCGGCGGCGGCAGAGCCGGGGCCCAGGAGTATGCCGGTGCCCTTGACCTTCTTGTCGTAGGCGGCCGGGGCGTTGCCCACTTTCCCGATCTTGAAGCCGCGCTTCTGGAGCTCGTCGGCGGTGTGCCTGGCGAGGCCGGCGCGGTCGGTGGCGTTGTAGACGTTCACGGTCAGGGACGCCGGGGCGGGCGCCTTCGCGGCCGGCGGGGCGGCCTGGGCACGGCCGGCCGCGCCGCCGGGCGGGCAATGTCTCTTGTCCTGCGCGGCCTGGGCCGTACTGCCCTTGCCGCCGAAGACGTCGATGAGCTGCAGGGTTCCCCAGCCGATCAGCCCGAGGACGCAGGCGCCGGCCACGATGCCGAGGACGATGCGGCGGCGATGACGGGGGCGGCGCATCCGCGGGTACCTGTCGCCTGTGATGCGGTACTTACCGCCCATGCCTGGAGGCGTCAGCATGCTCATGGCCGCAGCGTAGTGCGGGGCGTCTGCCGTGCCTACTAGATGATCAGTGCGTTGTGTGAGGGAAACCCGAGTGGGCCAATTCGACTGGCGTCATTGGCCGAGATGATGCGGGGATGTCGGGTCTGCGGCGGACGGCCGTCAGTTGTCGAGTTCGAGGACGCGGGCGTGCAGCACCTGGCGCTGCTGGAGCGCGGCGCGGACCGCGCGGTGCAGGCCGTCCTCCAGATAGAGGTCGCCCTCCCACTTCACGACGTGCGCGAAGAGGTCGCCGTAGAACGTGGAGTCCTCGGCGAGCAGCGTCTCGAGGTCGAGCTGCTGCTTGGTGGTCACCAACTGGTCGAGGCGTACCGGGCGCGGGGCGACGTCCGCCCACTGGCGGGTGCTCTCCCGGCCGTGGTCGGGGTACGGCCGCCCATTTCCGATGCGCTTGAAGATCACACGGAAAGCCTACCGGGCCGGGGGCACCGGGCGCAGCCGCGAAGCGGCGGTGCAAAGGAGATCAATAGCGGCAAACTCGGATCATTGGTGGGTGATGAGCTGGCCGATACGGCACGAACGGGCTATCGCTCGCTCGTCCGGTCGTGGTGATCGGACGGGTCCGCGGCGGAGGGCCGGGTCACCACCTCGCGGCCGCCGCCGGACTCCGTTGCCAGTAGGTGACCGCGGCGGTCTCCGGGTTCACCCGGACCGGGGCGCGGCCGTCCACGCCGATCTGTGCGGGGGTGGCGCGGGCGATCAGCGCGACCCCGAACTGGGACATCTTTTCGGCCGTGCTGTGCGGGGCGCTCCGGCCGCCGGGGCCGCCGGGCGCGGCGGCGGTGATCACCGCGGCGTAGGCGGTGCCGGCGGGCGGCAGGGCGACCGGGGCGGGCGGCCGGCTGTACGGGAGCGGCGGCAGGGGGCCCGGGCGGCGGTCGCCGAAGTGCAGCAGGGGGTAGGGCTGGGCGGCGAAGGTGCAGAGGTGGTCGGAGATGTTGGTGACGGCGAGCAGCATGCGGCGGGGGTGGTGCGGCTCCGCGCCGGCGTGGAACCGCAGCATCTCGGGCGTACAGGCGTCGCCGGTGGCGGGGGCGGGCGGGAGGGCCGGGACGGGGACGGCCCGGCCGTCGGCCTCGGCGCGGTAGCCGGTGCCGTCGTGGCAGGCCGTGAGGGCGAGGGCGGCCGCGGCGGTCAGCGCAGCGGCGACGGTGCGGGCGCGGCGGACGGCGGGGGCGCACCGGGGCGGGGACGGGGACACGGGTGCGGGCCGGAATGGCATGGGCACGATTCTCGGGCAAGGGGGAACGCGGCGGGCAAGGGGCAGGTCAGCCGCTGCCGGGCGTCGCGCTCCCGGTGGGCGGGGGCGTGGAGGCGGCGGGTGTGGGGGTGGCGCTGTGGGCCGGACCGCCGGTGGGGCGGTCGGTGGGCCGGCGGCTCGGGACGGGCGGGACGGTCGGCGCGGGGTCGGGCGTCGGTCGGGCGCCGGGGCGGGCCGGGGAGGTGCGGACGGTGCCGCTGGGCTCGGTGGACGGGACCGGGGACGGGGACGGCGACGGGGTGGCGGTGCCCGTGGCCGGGGCCGGCGTCGGCGGGGAGGCCGGTAGCGGTGGGGCCGCGGGACGCTCGGGGGCGGTGGCGAGGTGTGCGGCGAGGGCGAGGGCGGCGGCGCCCGCGGCGGCGGCCAGCGGCAGGACGAGGCGGCGCGGCCGGAGCCGGTCGAGGAAGGCGGGGCGGGGCAGGCGGGCGCGGCGCGGATGCGGGCCCGGCGGCGCTGCCGGGCGGAGGTCGTGGACGCCGACGGCGTCGGCGCGGGCCGTGAGGGCGCGGCGCAGCCGGACCTCGACCGGCCGTTCCGCGGCAGCCTCCCCGGGGGCGGTGTCGCGGGTGCTCAAGACCGTTCCTCCAGGATCTTCTCCAGGGCGTCCAGGGCGCGGCTGGCCAGGGACTTCACCGCGCCGCGGCTGATGCCCAGGGTCGCCGCGATCTCCGCCTCGGTCAGCTCGCCCCAGTAGCGCAGCACCAACACCTCGCGGCGGCGCGCGGTCAGCCCGCCGAGCGCGGCGAGGACCTCGCGGTGCTCCTCGTCGAGGACCACCCGTTCCTCCGCGGAGGGCGCGGCGGTCTCGTGCGGCGGGGTGTAGTCGCGGGCGGTGCGGCGGCGGCGCAGCACCGACCGGGCGGCGTTGACCACCGCGGTCCGCAGGTAGGCGAGGGCGTTGTCGACCTCGCCGAGCCGTTCGCCGTGCCGCTTGTAGAGGGCGGCGAAGGCGTCCTGGACGACGTCCTCGGCGGTGGCGCGGTCGTCGACGAGGAGGACGGCCAGCCGGACCATGTTCAGCCGGTGGGCGTGGTACAGCTCGGTGATGGTCGGGCGGTGCGGCTCCGGCGGTGGTGCGTCGGCCCGTTCGTGCGCCAACTGGCCTGTGGGGCCCGGTAGTTGGTGGCCGGGCGCGAGTGGGCGGGGCGGGGACCCGCGGCGGACGGCGCGCAGCAGGCGGCGCCAGGTGGCAGGCCGGGGCCCCGGCAGGGCGAACCGTGCCGGGGCCGGGTGTGGTGCGTAGTGGGCCATCGTTCCCTCGGGCTCGCCCGGGCGGGGTCAGGCGCGCTTCCGGCGGACCGCGTAGAGCGCGCCGCCGCCCGCGGCGATCAGGGCGGCCGCGCCGCCGCCCAGCGCGAGGGTGGTCCCGGAGGAGGCGCCGGTCTTGGCGAGCTGCTTGTGGTCGCCGCCGTCCTGGCCGGGCGCCGGACGGCTTCCGGGGTGGCTGGGGACGGGCGCGGGGGTGGCGCTCTGACCCGGCAGGCTCGGGACCGGCGACGGGGTGGCGCGGTGGCCCGGGGGGTTGGTGGGCGCCGGCGAGGGCGAGGCGCCGTGGCCGGGCGGCTGGGTGGGCACCGGGCTCGGCGAGGCGCCGTGGCTCGGGGGGTTGGTGGGGGCGTGCGACGGGGTGGCGCCGGCGGCGGCCGGGCCCGAGGCGGGCGCGGCGTGGGCGGTGCCGGCCGTCGCGACGGTGGTGAGCGCTATCGCGGCCAGCAGCCCGGCACCGACCGAACGGCTCAGGCGATGACGGACGGTACGGGAGGTGCGCGCGGTACGGGACGGGTTCACGGTCGGCTGCTCCAGATCGTCAACGGGTGGCGCCCGGGGGCGCCCTCACCCGAGACGACGTGCGGCGCCGGTCGGGGTTGCCGCTCGGCGCGAAAAACTTTCGGCGGGGCGTCAGGGGTGGTGCGACCGTAACCGGCGGGCGGGGCGTGGGCGCCGGGGTCGTGCCGTTCCGCGGGTCATACGGCCGGTGCCGTGTGCTCCGGCAGGGCCGCGTCCTCGTGCGCGTGCTCGTGCTCGCAGGCGTCGTCCAGGCCGTGTACCGCCCAGGCCGGGAACGGGTCGTCGGCCGCCGTGGGTACCGGCTCGTCGGGGGCGAGGAGGCAGGCGGTGAGGGCGGCGTGCAGCGGCCCGGGGCGCAGGCCGGTGCCGATGAAGACGAGTTCCTGGCCGGCGGCGGGATCGACGTCGCCGTCGGTGTCGGTGGCGGCGGTGTCCACGCCCGACGGTTCAAAGCGGGCCACCGCGCCTGCCTGGGACCACAGGCCGGTGACGCCGGGCCGGGTGGCGAGGTGGAAGAAGCCTTTGGAGCGCAGGATGTCGCCGTAGTCGCCGCTGTCCATCCCGGAGGTGACGAACTGCCAGAGGCGGCCCGGGTGGAAGGGGCGGCCGGCCCGGAAGACCGTGCTGGAGATGCCGTACTCCTCGGTCTCGGGGACATGGTCGCCGTTGAGCTCGCGCACCCAGCCGGGCGCCTGCTGGGCGCGTTCGAGGTCGAAGCGGCCGGTGCCCAGGACCTCGGCGAGCGGCACTCGGCCGCGCCGGGCGGGGACGACCCGGGCGGCCGGGTTGAGGCGGGTGAGGGCGGCCCGGAGGCGTGCGGCGGTGGCGCGGTCCACCAGGTCGGTCTTGTTGAGGACGAGGACATCGGCGAACTCGATCTGGTCCATGAGGAGGTCGCTGACCGTGCGCTCGTCGTCCTCGTACTGGTCCAGGCCGCGCTCGGCCAGGGCGTCGCCGCCGGCCAGTTCGGGCAGGAAGTTGGCCGCGTCGACGACCGTGACCATGGTGTCCAGGCGCGCCAGGTCGCCCAGGGTGGCGCCGTCGTCGCGCGGGAAGGCGAAGGTCGCGGCGACCGGCATCGGCTCGGAGACCCCGCTGGACTCGATCAGCAGGTAGTCGAAGCGGCCGGCCCGGGCGAGCCGGTCGACCTCCTCCAGCAGGTCGTCGCGGAGGGTGCAGCAGATGCACCCGTTGGTCATCTCGACCAGCCGCTCCTCGGTGCGGGAGAGCGCCGCTTCGCCGCCGCGGACCAGTGCGGCGTCGATGTTGACCTCGCTCAGGTCGTTGACGATGACGGCGACCCGCAGGCCCTCCCGGTTGCCGAGGACGTGGTTGAGCAGGGTGGTCTTGCCCGCGCCGAGGAAGCCGGAGAGCACGGTGACGGGGAGTCGGTCGGGCAGCCGGGGGTGCGCCATGGCCGGGTCAGCCCTTCGGGTCGAGCAGGCCGCGCTGGTACGCCTTGACCAGGTGCTGCGGGACGCGGTGGACGACGCCGTCGACGGTGACGGGCACCAACTTCGGGGCGCCGGCCTTCCATTGGGCGCGACGGTGCCGGGTGTTGCTGCGGGAGAGCTTGCGCTTGGGGACGGCCATGGTGGCGTGCCTCCGTGAGTCGGGCGGGTACCGGTCTCGGTCGGTAGCGGTTGCGACGGAGGCTATATGGAAATGGGCATCGTTTTCAATTACGCTGTTCATGCGATGCCAGGGGTCACGGCACGCGAAACGCCCGGGGCGGCCAGTGGGGGCGGCCCCGGGCGCTCAACGCGTCGGGATCGGACGACCCGCGTCAGGACCCGGATCAGACGACACGGGCGGGGCGATCCGGTTCGCTCGGCTCAGATCGTCGAGGTGTCGATCACGAAGCGGTAGCGGACGTCGCTCGCCAGCACCCGCTCGTACGCCTCGTTGATCCGGTCCGCGCCGATCACCTCGATCTCCGAGGTCAGGCCGTGCTCGGCGCAGAAGTCGAGCATTTCCTGGGTCTCCGCGATGCCGCCGATCAGCGAGCCGGCGAACGACCGGCGCCCGCCGATCAGCGCGAACGGCGCGATCGGCAACGGGTTCTCGGGGACGCCGAGCTGGACCAGGGTGCCGTCGGTGCGCAGCAGGCCGAGGTAGGCGTTGAGGTCCAGGTTGGCCGAGACGGTGTTGACGATCAGGTCGAAGGTGCCGGCCAGCGCCTCGAAGGTGGCCGGGTCGCTGGTCGCGTAGTAGTGGTCGGCGCCCAGTCGCAGCCCGTCGTCCTTCTTGCGGAGCGACTGGCTCAGGACGGTGACCTCCGCGCCCATGGCGTGCGCGATCTTGACGCCCATGTGTCCCAGACCGCCCAGGCCGACCACCGCGACCTTCTTGCCGGGACCGGCCTTCCAGTGGGCGAGCGGGGAGTAGAGGGTGATGCCGGCGCACAGCAGCGGGGCCGCGGCGTCCAGCGGGAGCGCGTCGGGGATGCGCAGCGCGTAGTTCTCGTCGACGACGAGGTGGGTGGCGTAGCCGCCGTAGGTGACCTCGCCGTTGCGGTCGGTGTCGTTGTAGGTGTTGACGGTGCCGAGCTCGCCGGTGCAGTACTGCTCCAGGCCGGCCAGGCAGTTCTCACAGGTGCGGCAGGAGTCGACGAAGCAGCCGACGCCCACCCGGTCGCCCACCTGGTAGCGGGTGACCTCGGGGCCGGTCTCGGCCACCACGCCGGCTATCTCGTGGCCGGGGACGATCGGGAAGTTCCCGTCGTCGCCCCATTCGGCACGCACGGTGTGGATGTCGGAGTGGCAGATACCGGCGAACTTGATGTCGATCAGGATGTCGTGGGCACCCAGCTCGCGGCGCGGGATCGTGGTCCGCTCCAGCGGTGCCTTCGGTGCGGGTGCGGCGTACGCGGCGACAGAGGTGTGGGTCATGCCATCGAGAATGCGTCGTCCCGGAGGCCCCAACCAGTGCACCCTTGAACATATGAATGGCGTGCCTACCACTGACGGAACCACCTTGCCGGGCGGGAAGCCCGGGAGGTCCGGGAAGCCGCCGGCGCCCGCGGTCGTCGACCGGCGCACCGAGCTGAGCGAGTTCCTGCGCTCCCGGCGGGCCCGGCTGCGGCCCGAGGACGTCGGGCTGCCGGAGGGCAACGGGCTGCGCCGGGTGCCGGGGCTGCGCCGCGAGGAGCTGGCGCAGCTGACCGGGGTCAGTGTGGCGTACTACATCCGGCTGGAGCAGGGCCATGTCAGCAATGTCTCGGACGCGGTGCTGGAGGCGCTGGGCACCGCGCTGCGGCTGACCCCCACCGAGCGCGACCACCTCCGGCACCTGGTCCGCCCGCGCGCCCCGCGGATCCGGGCCGCCCGTCCGCTCCCGGCGCGCTCGTCCGGACCGGAGGCGGCCCCGGCCGGTCCGCAGCGGGTGGGGCCCGGGTGCCGGCAGCTGCTGGACGCGATGGAGCTGGTGCCCGCCTTCGTACTGGGCCGGCGGCTGGACGTCATCGGCTGGAACGCGCTCGGCCGCGCCGTCTTCGGGGACTTCGCCGCCATGCCCGCCGAGCACCGCAACCTGGCCCGGCAGGTCTTCCTGGACCCCGCCACCCGCGCGCTGTACGTGAACTGGGAGGGCAAGGCCGAGATGACGGTCTCGCTGCTCCGACGCGAGCTCGGGCGGTATCCGGACGATCCCGCGCTGATCGGGCTGATCACCGAACTGACCGCGCGGAGCGAGGAGTTCCGGCGGTTCTGGGCCCGGCACGACATCAGGGACAAGGGCTTCGGCGTGAAGCAGCTGAACCACCCGGTGGCGGGCCCGCTGACGCTCTCCTACGAGTCCCTGCTGGTGGCCGCCGACCCGGAACAGGTCCTGGTGACCCATCACGCCGAGGCCGGCACCCGCTCGGAGGCGGCGCTGCGGAGGCTGGCGGCGGAGGCGGCGGACGTGGCAGACGCGGTCGAGCGGACCGACAGGGGCGCCGACCAGGACCGGGGAGACTAGGGCCCGTTCGAGGGGCGTGGCGGCTGTACGCCCCTCGAACGGGCCGGGGGATGGGGAATCGGGGGTGTGGGCCGGCCTCAGGCGAATCGCACGGAGCGGAGCTTGAGGCGCTCCGAGCCGTGGCCGCCCTCGGGCCGCAGGGTGAAGTGGTCGCCCGTGCAGTCGGGTCCGGTGAAGACCGTTGCGGCGGACGAGGTGTCGTTGTGCGGCGAGTGCGCGGGCGGCAGGTATTCCTGGACGGCCTCCGGGAGGGGGTGGCACTTCCTGCTCGGCGGGTCGACGAGGAGCGCGGTGCGCGTCCCGCCGTAGGGGTCCTTGTAGGCGTAGCTGAAGACGCCGGTGCCGGCGTGCGCCGAGGCGGCGGGCAGCGCCAGGGCCAGGACCAGGGCCGGGACCAGGGAGCCGGTGACGGCGGCCGGCGCGCGGCGGAGGTGGCGCATGGGGAACGTCCTTTCCCGCCACGGGAGTTGGCGTCGCGATGTCGCGCCGTGAAGTGGCGTCGTGAGTCGTGTCGTGATGTCGCGTCGTGCGGGCTGTTCGCTGCCCACCTGGGCGTCCGGTGATGTGCGCCGTCACTCGAAGGGGGGTCGCCGAATCGATCCGCCGGCGGGGGCGGGTTTCGACGGGGTGGACGCGGCAGCGCCCCGGCCCCGCGGGAAGGCGGGAGCCGGGGCGCTGGGCGGCGGGGCCACGGGGTGGCCGGCGGGTCAGTCGGTCACCGTGATCGCGGCGGCCGGGCAGATGGCCGCCGCCTCGCGGACCGCTTCGTGGAGCGCGGCGGGCGGCTCGGCGTCGAGGACGACCACGATGCCGTCCTCCTCCCGCTGGTCGAAGACGTCGGGCGCGGCGAGGACGCAGCTGCCGGCGCCGCAGCACTTCTCCTGGTCGGCGTGGATGCGCATGGTGCTCCCAAGTGGTGGGGGATGACGGACAGTTGATGCTGGACGGCGGTGGGCGGGGGTGCCGCGCCTACCAGGCGATGGGCAGGGAGTGCACCCCGTAGATCGCCATGTCGCTGCGGAACGGGATCTCCTCGTAGGGGATCGCCAGGTGCAGGCCCGGCAGTCGGCGGATCAGGGTTTCCAGCGCGATCTGGAGCTCCACCCTGGCCAACGGCTGGCCCAGGCACTGGTGGACGCCGAAGCCGAAGGCGACATGGCGGCGGGCGTCCCGGGACACGTCGAGGGCGTCGCCGCCGGGGAAGACCCCGGCGTCCCGGTTGGCCGAGTTGATCATGCACAGGACGCCCTCGCCGGCGCGGATGGTGCGGCCGCCGACGGCGACGTCCTCGGTGGCGATCCGGGGGACGCCGTTGTGAACGATCGTCAGATAGCGCAGCAGTTCCTCGACGGCCCCCTTGACGAGCGCGGGCTCGGCGCGCAGCCGGGCGAGCTGTTCGGGGTTGCGCAGCAGGGCGAGGGTGGACAGCGCGGTCATGTTGGCGGTCGTCTCATGGCCGGCGACCAGCAGTAGCCGGCCCATGGTGGCGATCTCCGTGTCGGAGAGTTCGCCGCGGGCGACCAGGCGGCTGACGATGGCGTCGTCCGGCCGCTCCCGCTTGGCCCGGGCGAGCCGGGCCAGGTACTCCACCAGCTCGTCCTGGGCCGCCCGGACCTCCTCGGGCGTCGAGCGCAGCGAGAGCAGGATCCGGCTCCGCTCCTGGAAGTACTCGTGGTCCTCGTAGGGGACGCCCAGCAGCAGGCAGATCACCAGGGACGGCAGCGGCAGCGCGAAGTCGGTGACGAGGTCGGCGGTGGTGCGCCCGTCGGTCATCCGGTCGAGCAGCTCGTCGGCGAGGCGCTGCACGTCGGGGCGCATCGCCTCGACCTTCTTGACCATGAAGTCGGCGGTGAGCATCCGGCGCAGCCGGGCGTGCTCCGGGTCGTCCAGGCGGATGAACGTCCGGCTGTTGCCGACGATTTCGCGGGCTCCGGCGGTGAGGAACGGGAAACCGGGGCGGTGGGCGTCGGCGCTGAAGCGCGGGTCGCCGAGCACCTCCCGGACTTCCTGATGGCCCGTCACCAACCAGCAGGGGGAGTCGTCCCAGAGCGTGGCGCGGGTGAGCGGCTCGGTGCGGGTCGCGTCGGCGATGCCGGGGGCGGGGTCGAAGGGGCAGCCCGGGGCGCGGCTGGCCGGGACGGTGAGGGACTCGGGGGGAGCGGTGCGTTCTGCGGTCGTCATGCGGCCGGTCCTTCCGCGTGGGTTAGTTACCTAACTTAGGTAACTAAGTTGTCGCCACGCTAACCCAGGCCGGACGGGGGAGGGAAGGACGGATCGCGGCAGGACCGATGTTGGCTCAAAGTGACTGTCACGTAGGCCGATACGGGGGCGACGGGCGGCCTCGGCAACCGGCGTGCAAGGGCGTTCCGGCGTGTTCCGGGGGCGTCCGGCGACGGCCGGATCCTGGTACGGAGCGCTACGGATCCGGGGACCGCCGCCCGCTACAGTTCCCTCATGCCGGACCCCGCGACCCACCAGGACCCCACCGCCGCACTGCAAAAAGTGCTGGCCACGCTGTCCTATCTGCTCACCCGCTCACAGGCGCACGAGCGGCAGGCGAGCCAGGCGGGGGTCACGGCCGGCCGCTCCGATCTCTATCTGCTGATGGCGCTGGAGGACAGCGGAGGGGTCAGCCGGGTCGGCGATCTCGCGGTGCAGATGATGGTCGAGCCGCCGCATGTCACCCGGCAGATCCGGCAGTTGGAGGCGCAGGACCTCGTCGAGCGCACCCCGGACGAGCTGGACCGGCGGGCCCGCCGGATCGCGATCACACCGCGCGGCCGGGCCGTCCTGGAGAGCTTCCGGCAGGCCCGACTGGCCGGATTGCGCCAGGCGCTCAGCGATTTCGACGCCGCCGAACTGGTCACCACGAAGGCGGTCCTGGACCGCCTCGTCGACTACGTCCGCGACAAGCATGCGGAGGAGGGACCGGGAGTGCAGGGGGAGCGGGGGGCGTAGGTCCTGTCGTCAAACTCGCGCCTGCCGGGCGGCGCCCGGCCCGCCCTCCGGCGAACGGCGGGAGTTTGACGACAGGACCTTGGGCGGCCGGGGCCCACCGGCCGGCGGGCGACGGGCCCCGGCCGGTGGGCGGCGCCGCTACTCGATCTCGACGCGGCCGCTGTGGGTGGTGCCGTTGCCGTTCTGGGCGCCGGAGTTCCCGGCGTTGTCGGGCGAGGGCGGGGTGGCGAGGTTGCGGCGGACCGAGTCCAGGATGGTCAGGCCCTGGCCGACCAGGCCGGCGGCGATCTCGCCGAGGCCGTCGGTGCCGTTGAGGACGTTGACGTTGGCGTTGGCCAGACCCGCGGACGCCTCCTTGACGATCTGCGGGAGCTGGTCGATCAGCATCCGGTCCAGGGCCACCCGGTCGTGCGAGGCGGCGGCCTCGGCCTGGATCTTCATCCGCTCGGCCTCGGCCATGGCCAGCAGCTTGATGCGCTCGGCCTCCGCCTCGGCGGGCTTGACGACCTCGGCGACCAGTTCCTGCTGGCGCAGCCGGGCCCGGCGCTCGGCCAGCTCGGTCTGGGCCGCCAGGACCTCCTGCTGGGCGTGTGCCTGGGCGAGCGGGCCGGCCTGCGCGGCCTGGGCCTGTGCGCGGTCCACCTCGGCGGAGTACTCGGCCTGGACGACTGCGGTCTGGCGGTTGTACTCGGCCTGATTGCGCGCTGCCTCCTGCTGTGCCTCGACCGACGCCTGGGTGGCCCGGGCCTGGGCGACCTGGGCCTTCTGCTGGATGGCCGCCTTGTGCGGGGCGGACATCGCCGCGATGTAGCCGGTGTCGCCGTCGTCGATCGACTGGATCTGCAACGAGTCGACGATCAGGCCGATCTTGGCCATTTCGGTCTTGGAGGTCTCCAGGACCTCGGTGGCCAGCTTCTGCCGTTCGGTGACGATCTCCTCGACCGTCATCGAGCCGATGATGGAGCGCAGATGACCGGCGAAGATCCGGCCGGTCAGGATCGACATCTGCTCCTGGTCGGACAGGAAGCGCTGGCCGGCGTTGACGATGCTCTCGGTGTCGTTGCCGACCTTGAACGCGATCACGGCACGCACCGTGAGCGCGATGCCCTGCCTGGTCACGCACTTCTCGGCGACCTCGGACTCGCACAGCGCCAGCGTCAGGAAGCGGACCTTGCGGAAGACCGGCAGCACGAACTTGCCGTGGCCGGTCACCACCCGGAATGGCGCACCGCCCTGCCCCCGCCTGCCACCGGAGATCAGCATGGCTTGATCAGGGGCAGGAACGCGGTAACCGAACATCACTCGTCTCCTCAACCAGCGTCGCCGGGGTCACCGGGCGACGCGTCCAACGGATCGACCCACTCCATGACGTTGACCTGGCGATGGCCACGGGACTCGATCACGAGCACGGTCGCCCCTACGGGAAGGGGTTCGGCGGACCAGGCGAGAAACGTTTCGGAGCCGCCCCGGACCCGCACCAGAACCTCACCGGGGCCGGCAGCTCCGCGCGTGCCGATCAGCAGCACTCCGGTACAGCCGATCACGGCTTCATCCCGGGCCATCGATCGCTGCCCTCCCCCGTTCCGTTCTCTTCGATCTGACCATAGCGCTCCGGTGTGCGGCGGCCTATGGCGGGAGGGCGGCGAGTTGGTGCGCCGTTTAGGTGGAGCGGTGGGCCGCCGGGTCGGGGAGGAGCGGGAGCAGCAGTGAGACCAGCGCGGCGAGGGCGGCGTTGGCGGTGAGGGCCCATCGCAGCGCCTGGCCGTAGGCGACGACGTCCTGGTGGGCGGCGGGGCCGAGCGCTCCGTAGAAGAGGACGCCGATGACGGCGACGCCCACCGCGCCGCCGACCTGCTGCCCGGTGGACAGGAGGCCGGAGGCCATCCCGGTCTCCCCGGGGCGGACGCCGGCGAGGACCGCGCTCAGCAGCGGGGTGACCAGCAGGCCGTTGCCGGCGCCGACCAGGGCCAGGGTCGGGACCAGGTACCACGCGGACAGTTCGGGGCCGGCCAGGGTGGCCACCGCGACGGTGCCGGCGAAACCGAGGAAGACGATCAGCGCGCCGGCCTGGAGGACCCGCCGACCGAAGCGGGCCAGCCGCCCGGCGAGCAGGCTGGCGACGAAGAAGACCACCGCGAACGGGAGATAGAACAGCCCGGCGCCGAGCGCGTTCTGCCCCAGTCCGTCCTGGAGGGTCAGCGAGAAGATCAGGAAGAAGGAGTTGATGCCCGCGTAGGTGAGGAGAACCAGGGTCATGCCGACCGCGAAGGGCCGTTCCCGGAACAGTCGCAGCCGCACCAGCGGCGCCCCTCCGGACGCGTCCACCCGGCGCTCCACCAGGGCGAACGCCACGAACGCCAGCACACTGGCGGCCAGGCTGAACCACGTCCACCGGGGCCAGCCGGCGGCCCGGCCCTCCACCAGCGGGACGACCAACAGGCCCAGCGCCAGGGTCAGTACGCCGGCCCCGGGCAGGTCGAGGCGGCGCGCCTCCGGGGCGCGGGTCTCGGGCACGTGGCGCGCGGTGAGCACCAGCGCCACCAGGCCGACCGGCACATTGACCCAGAAGATCGGGCGCCAGGAGGAGCCGAGGAGGTCGGCGGAGACCAGCACCCCGCCCAGCAGCTGGCCCACGGCGCCGGCGATGCCGATCACCGCCCCCAGCGCCCCGAACGCCCGGGCCCGCCGCTCGGCCGGCACCAGCACCTGTAGCATCGCGAAGACCTGCGGGAACATCGCGGCCGCGGAGAAGCCCTGGGCGAGCCGGGCGGCGATCAGCACACCCGCGCCGGGCGCCAGCGCACAACCCACCGAGGACAGCGTGAACAGCGCCATCCCCCACTGGAACAGCCGTTTGCGGCCGAAGCGGTCGCCGAGCCGGGCTCCGGTGATCAGGGCGATGGCGTAGGTGAGTTGGTAACCGGCGAGGATCAGCTGGACGTCGGCGTCGGAGGCGTGCAGGTCCTCCTGTATGGCGGGCGCCGCGACCATCACGATGAAGGTGTCGAGGACGGCCACGAAGGCGCCGGTGAGGATGAGCGCGAGGGCGCCCGGGGAAGCCGTCACCGGGGGTGTGGGAAGAGGGGCCGGGGCGGTGTGCGCAGCCGCAGCCGGAGGCCATGCCGGAGGTGATGCCGGGCGTGACGCCGGGCGTGCGGCCGGGCGTGATGTCTGAGCCATGGCGCAACGCTCGCGCAGCCCCGAACTCCCGTACAGAGACCGATTATGCTGGTGTTTTCGCTACCACCGACCGTGTGCGTACGGCCGGCGGTCCGTCGGCGGCCGGGTGTCGCCCCCCGGGAGAGTCCATGGCCGACGACGACCGGCGGCGCGCCCTCGCGGAGTTCCTGCGCTCGCGCCGGGAGCGGATCACCCCGCGGGATGCGGGCATCCTGGCCGGGCCCCGGCGGCGGACGCCGGGGCTGCGGCGCGAAGAGGTCGCCCAGCTGTCCGGTGTCAGTGTCACCTGGTACACCTGGTTGGAACAGGCCCGGGACATCGGCGTCAGCCGGCAGGTCCTGGCCAGTCTGTCGCGCGCCCTGATGCTCGGCCCGGTCGAGCGGCGCCACCTGTACGCGCTGGCCGGCGAACTCCCTCCGGAGCAGCCGGACCACACCGGCCCCGGCCCCGCCCTACAGCGCCTGGTGGACGCCCTGGACCCGTACCCGGCCTATCTGCTCGACGCCAACTGGGACCTGGTCGCCTGGAACCGCGCCGAGGCCGGCCTGATCGGCGACCCGGGCAGACTGGCCCCCCAGGAGCGCAACCTGCTCCGGGTGGTCTTCACCGACCCGGCGATGCGGACGCTCCTGGACGACTGGGAGGGGCAGGCGCGGGACCTCGTCGCCCAGTTCCGGGCGGACGCCGGCGAGCGGTTCGGTGATCCCCGACTCGATCGGCTGACCCGGGAACTCTCCGCGCAGAGCCCGGAGTTCACCAGGTGGTGGCAGGCGCACCACCTCGCGGACCTGGGAAGCACGCGGCGGACCTTCCGGCATCCGCGGGTCGGGGCGCTGGTCTTCGACTACGTGAAGCTGGCGGCGTTGGAAGCGCCCGGGGTCAAGCTGTTCGTGTGCATGCCGCACGACGAGGCGACGCGGGAGAAGCTGCCCCGACTGCTGGAGTGCTGAACGGCGCTGGGGCGGGCGTCGGTTGCCGTTCCTGCCGGTCAGCGCCGGTCGGTCGGCTGGACGGCCAGGGCCTTGAAGAACGTGTAGTGGAAGCTGCCCCCGGGCTCCGCGGCGCGCCGTAGGTCGGCGATGCCGCGGTCCCATTCGGCGGGCGTCGTCAGCCCCGCGGCGAGGGCCTCGTCCCGTACGGATTCGATCATGGCGACGAAGGTCCGGAGGGTGAAGCCGTAGACGAGGCCGGGCCGGCTTGCGTCGGCGTAGACGGTACGCGGCCGGACGGCGACGTCCTCGAAGCCGGCCGCGCGGAGAAGCGGGTACAACTGCCGCCCCAGCAGGGCGTTTCCGCGGGCTGCCGCCTGGAGGCGGACCTGGTGGCCGATCACCCGGCGGGCGGCCGGGCTGTCGGGATGGAAGACGGCCGAGCCGTGGTCGCCCTCGATGGCGGTGAGGGTGCCGCCCGGGCGCAGTACGCGGCGCAGCTCGGTCAGCGCGCGCAGGGGGTCGGGGAGGTGTTCCAGGACGAAGCAGAGGAAGACGTGGTCGAAGGAGGCATCAGGAAAGGGAAGTTGGTGCAGGTCGGCGCGGTGCCAGCGCACCTGGGCCGAGGCGTGCGGGGCGTAGGCGGCCAGGTGGGCGCGGGCCTGGTCGAGGGAGGAAGCGGAGCGGTCGACGGCGGCTATACGGGCGCCCGGGCTGTTGTCGACCAGGTGCACGGTCTGCGCGCCGACGCCGCAGCCCACTTCCAGGACGTGGCTCCCGGCCGGGTAGGACGTCCCGGCGTGCAGTAGTTGGGCCAGGGTGTCGGCCTGGTCCCCGAGGCGGCGCGCCTCCTGGTCGGAGTAGCCGTGGACGTAGCCGGGGGCGGAAGAGAGGGGGGAGAGGGAGGCGGGGGGTGTGGTGGGGGAGGTGTTCGGGGTGACGGCCGGGGGTGTGGTGGTGGATGCGACTGGGGCGTGGGCCTCGGCATGGGCTTGCGCGTTCATGGAGCAACGGTCGCTGGAGAATGGCCCGATGGACAGGTCCAAAGAGGGTGCGATCGAGCGGTCCATAGCGGGCGCGATCGAGCGGTCCATGGATGCGCCGGTTCCCGGGCCCGCGGCCGCCACCGGCTCCGATTTCCTTCAGCTGAGGATCGCCGAGGCGCCCGTAGGAGGCCGGGCGGACTGGCTCGCCGGTGAGCTGCGGCGGGCGATCGCCGACGGTCGGCTGCCGGTCGGGAGCAGGTTGCCCGCGACCCGGGTGCTCGCCGCCGATCTGCGGGTCTCCCGGGGCCTGGTCACCGAGGCGTACCAACGGCTGCGGGAGAACGGCCAGGTGGCCGGCCGGGGCCGCGGCGGCACGGTGGTGGTCGCCGCCCCCATGGCGGTCGGGGGCGGCCCCGCGGGCACACCCGTACCGGCCGGACCGGCCCCGGTGCTGTCCCCGAGGGCAACGGGCCCCGCCGCCACCCCGTACACCACCCCACCCCGCAGCGACATCTTCGACGCCCTCCGCGCGACCCCCGCGCGGATCGACCTCACACCCGGTGTGCCCGACCTGGCCTCGTTCCCCCGCGCCGCCTGGCTGCGCGCCGAGCGCGCGGTGTTCGCCTCACTCCCGTCCTCGGCCTTCGGGTACGGCGACCCCCGGGGCGCCCCGGAACTCCGCCGGGCCGTCGTCCACTGGCTGGCCCGCAACCGCGGCATACGGGCCGACCCCGCCGACGTCCTGATCGTCTCCGGCACCGCACAGGCACTCGGGCTGATCGCCCAGGTCCTCCGTGCCGACGGCATCGACGCCATCGCCGTGGAGGACCCCGGCTCCCTCGGTGCCCGACAGCACCTCCACCACTGGGGCGCGGCGACCCCGCCGGTCCCGGTGGACGAGGACGGCGTACGCGTCGATGCGTTGCGGGCGACCGGCGCGCGGGCCGCCCTGCTCACCCCGGCGCACCAGTTCCCGACCGGCGTGGTGCTCGACGGGGCCCGCCGCCGCGACCTGCTCCGCTGGGCCCGCGACACCGGTGGCCTGATCATCGAGGACGACTACGACGCCGAGCACCGTTACGACCGCCCGCCGGTCCCCGCCCTGCACTCCCTCCTCGCCGATCACGTCTGTTACGCGGGCAGCGTCTCCAAACTCCTGGCCCCCGCCCTACGGGTCGGGTGGCTACTCGCCCCGCCCCGTTACCGGGAGGCGCTGGTGGACGCCAAACGGTTCGCCGACCTCGGCAATGGCACACTGCCGCAACTGGTACTGGCCCGTTTGATGGACTCCGGTGAACTGGAGCGCCTGATACGGCAGTTGCGCCGCCGCCATCGGGAGCGCCGGGACGCCCTCATCGCGGCGGCCCGCGCCCACCTCCCGGAGGCGGTGGTGCACGGCGCCGCGGCCGGCCTGCACCTGACGCTCACCTTCCGGCCCACCGCCCCGCCCGACACCGAACTGGCCGCGGCTGCCCTCGCCCGCGGCGTCAAGGTCCACCCGCTGTCCTGGCACGGCCAAGCCCCCTACGGGCAGCCGGGCCTCGTACTGGGCTACGCGGCGCGCACACCAGGAGAGTTGACGGAAGGCATCGCCATACTGGGGGAGGTGGTGAGGGCCACGGCCAAACGGGGCAGCGAAGCCGAAAGGTGAACCCTCACCGGGAACGGATCAGGAACCCTCACCGGAACGGAATCGGCAGCCCCCGTTCCCCTTCCGGCCGCGCCCCGAAAATCCTCCGCTCCCCTTCCCCGATCCGTACGTCGTGGATCCCCGCCTCCCGCCGCCGCATCAGCCCCGATCCGTCGAACTCCCACAGCTCATTGCCGTAACTCCGCCACCACTGACCACTGGTGTCCCGGCTCTCGTACTGGAACCGCACCGCGATCCGGTCCCCCGCGTACGACCAGAGCTCCTTGCGCAGCGCGTAGTCCAGCTCCCGGGCCCACTTCTGCCGCAGGAACGCGACGATCTCGGAACGCCCGGCGAGGAACGTGTCCCGGTTCCGCCAGACCGAGTCCTCGGTGTACGCGAGGGCCACCCGTTCCGGATCGCGTGTGTTCCAGGCGTCCTCGGCGGCCTGGACCTTCTGCCGCGCACTCCCCTCGTCGAACGGGGGGAACGGGGGCCGCGGTTCGGTGGTCATGGCATGGCTCCTATCTGGGCGGACGTGGACTCGGATATGGACGCGGAGGTGGATGCGGAGGTGGATGCGGACGCGGACACGGCTGCGTCCGTGACGGCCAGAGAACGATCGTTCTCCACCGGCGCGGCTAGTCTAGAGAACGAACGTTCTCCCGGGAAGGCAGGCCCTTGTGACGGCCCATGACGATGTCCAGGGCAATGCCCGCGACGACATCCGGACGCAGATCCTCGACGCGGCGGAAAAGCTCTTCTACGAGCGCGGCATCCAGGCCGTCGGCATGGACGGGCTCCGCGCCGCCGCCGACGTGTCCCTCAAGCGCCTCTACGCCACCTTCCCCGCCAAACACGACCTCGTCGAGGCGTATCTCCGCCGCCGCGACGCCCGCTGGCGCAGCGACCTCGCCGCCTACGTGGGCGGCCGGACCGGGCCCGATGCCACCCCTCCGGCCCGCATCCTCGCCGTCTTCGACTGGCTCGCCGCCTGGTTCGACGCCCCGGACTTCCGCGGCTGCGCCTTCATCAACGCCTACGGCGAACTGGGCACCACCTCGGATCGGGTCGCTCGCGTCACCCGCGACCACAAACGCGCCCTGCACGCCTACCTCGCCGACCTGGCCCGCCCCTTGGGTCACCCCGACCCCACGGCCCTGGCCGCCCAACTGGCGCTCCTGGTCGACGGTGCCATCACCGGCGCCGCCATATCCGGCGACCCGGCCCCGGCCCGTACTGCTCGCGCGACGGCTGCGGCCCTGCTCGGTACACCTGCCGATGACGCCTAATGATTGAACACAAAAAGAACTGCGGGCCGGTTTATCGGGTGCCAGGGCGCACTCGGCGGCGTTGTCAGTGCCGTGTGCGAAAGTGGATCCAGCAGATGAGCTGAGCCGAACAGCGACGGGGGAGGGGGCTCACCATGCCGCTGGCGGACGAAGTAGCCGCGTTCCATGCAGGACGACCGAATCCGGCCGCCCTCATCGGCGAATTCCGACGTGCAGTCGTCATACTCCCGATCGCCGACGACGCCTTTCTGGCCGCCGACTTGGACGGCATCCGCTGGCTTTACGCATTCAGCGACGAGGATTCCGTGTCCCGTTTCGCCGCGGGCCGCGGAAGCGACCCGGCGGCGGAATGGCAGTACGCCACCGTGTCCGGCGCCCGGATCCTCGACGTGCTGATACCCGGCATCGAGGGCCCGGCGGGCGTCGCCCTGGACGCCGGAAGCGCGCAAGGGATGCTTTTCCCGCCGGTATCCGGAATCGTCCCGGACCGCGTCGCGGTCGACGCCGAGAACGGAATATCCACGACCTCGTCTTCCGAGGCATAGAGCAGCATCACGCACGTCTAGGGGGGAACGTCCATGGGGCTCATCGGGGGCGACGGCTACCGTACCGACCCGGAGGCTTTCGAGCAGCTCACCAAAGGCATAAATGCCGCAATGGGCGAACTCAAGGAGCTGGGTTTCGATATCGAGGCCCAACTCGGCCGCGGTTTCGACCGGTTGTCGCTGGACGCCGTGGAATGCGGTGACGACGGACTGGCGTCGGTCTTCTCCTCGTTCTGCGACCGCTGGGGCTGGGGCGTCCGCACCCTGATGCAGGACGCCAACGCGTTCTCCGAGAAGCTGGGCCTCACCGCCGGGAACTACTACGAGCAGGAGCAGTACGCCTCCGACCTCCTCAAGCAGGGCGTGAACGCCGCGTTCGGCGACCCGACCAAGTCGGCGGAGCAACTGCACAAGACGTCCTGGAGCAAGCTCAAGGACGACGTCATCGACGCAAACACGGACTTCGACTGGGACCCGAACTCGAAGGCGTCCCAGGAGTCGTTCCAGCGGACGGACGAGGCCCTGGGCCGGTTTGGGCACGAGGTGTCGGCGGTCCCGGGCCGCCTGCTGAACGGGGGCGATGACCCGGCCGACACCACGGCAGAGATCGTGGAGGCGGAACAGACACACGGGGGCAGCGACAAGTGAACTGGTTCGAGAGCGGTCTCAACAAGGTCGCCGACGGGGTGGGCGAGTTCACGGACGCCGTGGAGCGCGGCGCCGGGGAGGTCGCCGAGTACGGTGCCGACAAACTGGGCGACGGCCTGGAGGCGATCGGTGCGGACGGGCGACGGCGCGCCCCTCTCCCGCACCCCGGACGGCGACTACTTCCTCGTCGACCCGGTCACCGGCATCCGCCGCTACTTCACCACCCACACCGAGAACCTCGCCCTCCTCGACGAGATCTCCGACCGCCACGGCAACCACCAGACCTTCGACTACACCGAGGACGGCACGCCCACCGCCATCGCCAGCAGCGCCGGCTACCGCCTCCTGCTGACGACCGAGAGGACCGTCGACGGGACCGCCGAGGGCGCCCGCATCACCGCCCTCCACCTCGCCGGCGCCGCCCCCGACGGCGGCGACCAACTCCTCGTCACCTACGGCTACGACGCCTTCGGCCACCTCGCCACCGTCACCCGCCCCTCCTCCGACCGCCCCCTCCGCTTCACCTACGACGACGCCGGCCGCATCACCTCCTGGACCGACACCAACGGCAGCAGCTACACCTACGCCTACGACGAGGCGGACCGCTGCACCTCACAGGGCGGCATAGCGGGCCACCTCCGCGCCCGCTACATCTGGGGCGACCCGGACCCGGACACGGGCCTGCGCACCAACCGCTTCTTCAACTCCCAGGACCAGCTGACCACTTACCAGGTCAACGACCACCACCAGATCGTCACGACCACCGACCCGACCGGCGCCACCACCCGCACCACCCGCGACACCAAGCACCGCATCCTCTCCACCACCGACGCCCTCGGCCGCACCACCCACTTCACCTACGACGACGCGGGCCGCCCGGTGGCGGTCACCCTCCCCGACGGCACCACCTCCACCACGACTTACGACGCCCACGGCAACCCCCGTACCGTCACCGGCCCGGACGGCACCACCTGGACCCACACCTACGACTCCCGCAGCCTCCGCGTCGCCACCACCGACCCCGTCGGTGCCACCACCACCTACACCCACGACGCCCGCGGCAACCTCGCCTCCGTCACCGACGCCCTCGGCCACACCACCCACATCACCTGCAACGCCGCCGGCTTGCCCGCCTCGGTCACCGACCCCCTGGGCCACACCACCCACTACACCCGCGACGCCTTCGGCCGCACAACCGCCGTGACGGACCCCCTCGGCGCCACCACCCACATGCTGTGGACAGTCGAAGGCAAACTCGCCGCCCGCACCGATCCCACGGGCGCCACCGAGACGTGGACCTACGACGGCGAGGGCAACCGCCTCACCCACACCGACGCCGTAGGCCAGACGACCCACTTCTCCTACACCCACTTCGATCTCCTCTCCGCCCGTACCGACCCCGACGGCGTCCGCTACGAGTTCGCCCACGACACCGAACTCCGCCTCACCCAGGTCACCAACCCCCAGGGCCTCACCTGGAACTACACCTACGACGGCGCCGGCCGCCTGATATCCGAATCCGACTTCGACGACCGCGTCCTCTCCTACGCCCACGACGTAGCGGGCCAACTCGCCTCCCGGACAAACGGTTTGGGCGAAGTTACGACCTACACCCGCGACACGCTCGGCCGCATCACCTCCAAAGACGCCGCGGGGCTGATCACCACCTACGCCCACGACCCCGCCGGCAACCTCCACCAGGCGACCAACCCCGATGCCACCGTCACCTACACCCGAGACGTCCTGGGCCGCGTACTGACCGAGACGGTCAACGGCCGCACCATGACGTTCACTTACGACATCCTGGGCCGCCGCACCTCCCGCACCACCCCCACCGGCCACCACACCACCTACACCTACGACGCCGCCGGCAACCGCACCGGCATGGACATCGCCGGCCACCCGCTCTCCTTCGAGTACGACGCCGCCGGCCAGGAACTCACCCGCACCATCGGCGGCACCCTCCACCTCACCCACACCTGGGACCCCACCGGCCGCCTGACCGGCCAGTCGCTGTCAGCAGCCGCCGCGGACCCCACCGGCACCGCCCAGTCCGAGCTCCACCAGGTCCTCCAACGCGCCTACACCTACCGCCCCGACGGCCACCTCACCGCCATCGACGACTCCCACACCGGCCGCCGCACCTTCGACCTCGACCCCGCGGGCCGCGTGACGGCGGTCCATGCCACGGACTGGACGGAGACGTACGCGTACGACGCGGCGGGCAACCAGACTTATGCGGCTTGGCCTGACCATCACCCCAATGCGTCAGCGCGGGGCGAGCGTTCCTACGAGGGCATGAACCTCACTCGTGCGGGACGAGTTCGGTATGAACACGATGGGCTGGGCCGGGTTACTTTGCGCCAGAAGGTCCGTTCTTCTCGGAAGCCCGATACCTGGCAGTATACGTGGAACAGTGAGGGCTGCCTCGCGAAAGTTGTTACTCCTGACGGCGCTGCTTGGCGATATCTCTACGACCCGTTTGCGCGACGCATATCGAAACAACGCGTCACCATCGAGGGTGCAACAGAATCAGAGGAATTCTGCTGGGATGGCCCTACTCTCGTCGAGGAAGAAAGTCATGGACTTGACTCATCGGAATCAGTGGTTCTGACTTGGGAACATCAAGGCATTGCGCTCCTGAGTCAAACTGAAAGAAAGATTTCCCATCCGGCGGCGAATGAATCTCGGTCGATTGTCGACCAACGTTTCTTTTCCGTCGTTGCGGACTTGGTAGGAACGCCCGCGGGGCTTGTATCTGACAGCGGCGAGATTTCGTGGTATGGGAGATCTACGCTTTGGGGTATAACTTCTTGGGGTTCTGATGCTCAAGCCTATACCCCGATCGGGTTCCCTGGTCAATATGTCGACCCGGAAACTCAACTCCACTATAACTATCACCGCTACTACGATCTGGACAGTGGTCGATTTCTGACTCCGGACCCGTTGGGGATAAAACCTTCAGAAAACCCGTTTACCTATGCCCCGAACCCGTACGCTTGGGTGGATCCGAATGGCTTGACTGTATGCAAGCCATCGCTTTTCAGCCGAGTCAAGTCGTTCTTTGGTAAGGGAGGGGTGGATGGTGGTGTATCCGGGCAAACTCATTCGCCCCGTATGCTTGAGCCTTCCGCGCCCGGCATTGGAGACGTGGCCAATCTCCATGGACCATTCCATAGGTTGGCTTCGCCCACACAAACCCGGGCTCACACCGATCTGGTGATCGAATCCGGTCAGCTTTGGGGGCGCGAACCTAGGTGGGGTGGTGGCGCCACAGCACAGGCGCATAGAGGTCCGCTTCCGGCTAATGCCCCTCCGGGGAGCTTCGAATTCTATACATCGGTAGAGCCGAAGCCTCAGCGTAATACGCCGCCGGGGTATGCTTCCTGGGAATATGGGAAAGAATCGGGTGTGGGTCACCTTGTCCATGAGGGCGAGGAATTTGCTTGGATACCAGTTTTTGTCACGGAGGTAAGATAGTTAGATGAGGAGAATCAATGTGGTGCAGTTTACTGGGAAACCTCAAGCCTTCGTCGCTCACCTGGAAATCGAAGAAGAGGAAGCTGAGCGGCGATGGGGTCCTTGCGACATCACTAGTGATGATTTCGCTTCGTGGATTACCTTCGCGTTCGAATTGGCCGATGGTACGCCTGTGGCCCTATTTAGGGAGCGGGATTTTCCGCCGGCGCCTGGATTTATTATGTCGGCAATCGGGAATAGGGATCTGCGAGACGTTCTGAATGTCTTTCTTGGCGAGGCTGATCTTCCGAGTGATTGCGTGACGGGGTATAAGGGATTTGATTGATGAGGCCCCGTCACAGGGTGCTGGCTGTAATCACGTCACAGAACTGACGTGATTACTCATCACCATGCGCGAGCAGAGTGCGGCCCCGATGAGATGAGTGAGGTACGGGCGTCCTGGACAGGGTCCGTGCCGCCTGAGTATGTCGACTCAGGCGCATGGGGACTGACTACGGTCAACTGGTAGGCATGGAAGATGTGTCGTTGCCTGTGGGTGGGGAGCAGAGCTCTCGTGCTTGGGTTGCTCCTCTGGCCTCCACCGTGGTCACGGCAGTCGCCGGGTTCTTTGTGCTTGGCGTGCTGGGGTTTTCGGCGATGGCCTGTGATGCGTGCACTAGTGAGAAGGCGCGTGGGTTTGATGCCAGCATCTCGACTGCCTTGATGGTGCTGAAGGTTGGGTTCCTGGTGCCGGCCAGGACGTTGGTTGTGGCTTGGGAGTCGCGGCATGCGGGGCGCAGGGCGATGCTTGCGTTGATGGCTCCGGTGGCGGTTGTGGTGTTGTTTGTTGCCTGTATGGCGATGGTGGAGTGGCCTTGAGGTGGGAGTGGGAGAAGGATGAGCCGGCACCGCGGGCGTTGGTGGCTCCGGCTCTTGCGACGGCCTTGACGCTGCATGTGGGGTTGCGCTCGGGTGGCTTGTGTTGCTGACGCCCGCGGTGTGTGGCCCCTGCGGGGCGAGGGGCTGGAGCGATTTGCGGCGAGCCTGAAGTTCGCTGTACGCCTCGCCTATTGAGACGTAGGAAGGGCCGGGCCCTCGTCGTCGGGTGCCCTGTCGGCTGGTGCCGGCAGGCGGTCGAGGCGGCTGTCGGCGATGCGGAGGGTGTTGCCGAGGGCGGTGGTGGTGCGCTTGAGCATGAGGCGGAGGAGGAGGGGGGGCCGGCGGATGAGTTGCGCAGGGTTGTCTCGGCGTCGGTGTAGGCGACGGCGGCGTTGTGCATTTGTTGGTTCTCCATGCGGTCCGCTTTGCGGGTGAGGTAGCCGTTGCCGGAGGACGCAGCAGCAGTTGGCGGATGCGGCGATCACGACCCGATTGCACATTGCCCATATTGAGGCGGGACGGAGGGTCCCCTCCAGGGAGGACGCGTGGAGGCTGGACTGCGCCCTCAACACGGGCAACGTGCTGAGTAGCTTTCTGCCGCAGGACGATGTGATGGTTGCGGACTACTTCGAGGCGGCGCTGCCACGGAGATCCGTGAGTACGCGTTGGCCCATGTGCCGGGAGTTGTCCAGACGGAGGGGTACGCACGTGCGACGCTACGACCTGTCTATCCCCCTCGGGTGATGAGGAATGTGACAGGCTCCTGGTCACACGGCTTGACCGGGCCAAGGTGCTTGCCGATCCGGTGACGCCCGTCATGTGGGCGCTTCTCGACGAGACTGTGCTCAGCGTCCTGTCGGCGGTCCCGAGGTTATGACTGAGCAGATCGCACATCTCATCCGGCTGGTCGAGGACGAGCGTGTGCGGGTGCATGTGATCCCGATGGGGGTGGGGACGTATCGCCTCATGCAGGGGATGCTGTCGCTCATGTGGTTCGGGGACCAGCCTCCTGTTGCCTACTCCGAGGGAATGTCCATCGGCAAGGTGCATGACTCCCCGGCCGTGGTTCAGCGACTCCAAGGCGCCTACGATCTCGCATTGAGCGATGCCTTCCTCTGAAGGAGTCACTTGCCTTGATGCGGGTGAGAGCAAAGGACTGTGGACACCATGGCTGAGGACAACACCCCGGACGCGGCGACCTTGAGCGGCTGGCGCAAGTCGTCGTACAGCGGGGCAGAGGGGGCAGCTGCATCGAGGTGTTCGACGGCTACCGCCACGGCATACCCGTTCGCGACTCCAAGGCCCCGCACGGGCCGGCGATCGTTGTCCCGGCGGGGGCTTGGAGTGCGTTCGTGGGGGCTGTGAAGGACGGGGTGTTCGGGCTCCGTTAGTCCAACACGCGCGCCAATGCCGCCAGGGCCGAGGACAGTTCGGTCTCCGTGATGGTCAGGGGCGGGGCCAGGCGGATCGTCGAGCCGTGGGTGTCCTTGACCAACACGCCCTCTGCCATGAGGCGTTCGCTGATGGTGCGGCCGGTGCCGAGGGCGGGGTCGATGTCGATGCCGGCCCAGAGGCCGCGGGAGCGGAACGCGGTGACGCCCTTGCCGAGGAGGTCGGCGAGGCCGGAGTGCAGGACCTTGCCCAGGTCGGCGGCGCGGGACTGGTACTCGCCGGTGGCGAGGAGGTCGATCACCGCTGAACCGACGGCCGCGGCCAGGGGGTTGCCGCCGAAGGTGGAGCCGTGCTGGCCCGGGCCGAGTACGGACATGACCTCGCGGCGGGCGACGACGGCCGAGACGGGGATGATGCCGCCGCCGAGGGCCTTGCCGAGGAGGATGACGTCGGGGACGACCTGGTCGTGTTCGACGGCGAGTGTCGTGCCGGTGCGGCCGAGGCCGGACTGGATCTCGTCGGCGATGAGGAGGCAGTTGGCTCGGCTGGTCGCGGCGCGGACGCCGGCGAGGTAGCCGTCGTCGGGGATGAGGACGCCCGCCTCACCCTGGATGGGCTCGATGAGGACGGCGGCGGTCGTCTCGTCGAGGGCGGCTTCGAGGGCGGCCAGGTCGTTGTAGGGGACGGTGCGGAAGCCGGGGGTGTAGGGGCCGAAGCCGGCGCGGGCCTCCTCGTCGTCGGAGAAGCTGATGATGGTGGTGGTGCGGCCGTGGAAGTTGCCGCCGGCGACGACGATGGTGGCCTGGTCGGCGGGGACGCCCTTCACCTCGTAGGCCCATTTGCGGGCGAGCTTGATGCCGCTTTCGACGGCCTCGGCGCCGGTGTTCATCGGGAGGACCATGTCCAGGCCGGTGAGGTCGGCGAGCGCGGCGGCGAAGTCCCCGAGGCGGTCGTGGTGGAAGGCGCGGGAGGTGAGGGTGAGGGCGTCCAGCTGGCGGTGGGCGGCCGCGATGAGGGCCGGGTGCCGGTGGCCGAAATTGAGCGCGGAGTAGCCCGCCAGCATGTCGAGGTAGCGGCGGCCCTCGACGTCCTCGACCCAGACGCCCTCGGCGCGCGAGATGACGACGGGGAGGGGGTGGTAGTTGTGGGCCAGGACCGGGGCCTCGGCCTTGATGAGGGAGGCCGAGGAGCGGCGGGTTTCGGTGGGCGCGGTCGTCATGGGCGAAGCTCCTGGGTGCAGCACTTGATGCCGCCGCCGGCCTTGTGGAACTCGGAGAGGTCGACGGGGACGGGGACGTAGCCACGGGCGGTGAGCTGGTCGACGAGGTGGGTGGCCTGGGGCGCGATGAAGACGTGGCGGCCGTCGGAGACCGAGTTGAGGCCGAAGGCCAGGGCGTCGTCGCGGGTGGCGAGGACGGCGTCGGGGAAGAGGCGGCGGAGCACCTCGCGGCTGCCGGGGGAGAAGGCTTCGGGGTAGTAGGCGAGGGCCGCCCCGCCGGCGTCGCCGGCACCGTTGCCGCCCCTGTTGCCGCCCCCGTTACCGCCGTCGGTTTCGGCGGTGAGGCCGTCTTCGAGGACGAAGAGGGCGGTGTCCAGGTGGTAGAAGTACGGGTCGATCAGCTGGAGGCTGATCACCGGGCGGCCGAAGAACTCCTGGACCTCGGCGTGTGCGTCGCGGGTGGTGCGGAAGCCGGTGCCGGCGAGGAGGTAGCGGCCGACGGGGACGAGGTCGCCCTCGCCCTCGCAGGGCGACTCGGGCCGGTAGAGGTCGTAGCCGGCGGCCTTGAACCAGATCTCGTACTCCCGGGATTCCGGGCGGCGTTGCGGGGCGTGGAAGAGCGAGCCGAAGGCCCGGCCGCCCACGACGACGGCGGAGTTGGCGGCGAAGACCATGTCGGGGAGGCCGGGGACCGGCTGGATGGTCTCGACGGTGTGGCCGTGGTCGCGGTAGGCGCGGACCAGGTCCTCCCACTGCGTGAGGGCGAGGGCGGTGTCGACTTCGGCGTCCTCGCGCATCCAGGGGTTGATGGCGTACTCGACCGCGAAGTGCGTGGGCCGGCAGGCGAGATAGCGCCGCGGTCGGGGGGTGCGGCGGGCGTCGGTCAGGGGCGCGCCGCCGGGCTGGGTGATGAGCACAGAAAGGGCCTCCGCTTCCTGCTGTGACGGTCTGTCAGCGATCGTCACCTGGGGCATCCACGGTAGGGAGCGGCGGATTCCGGTCACAAGAAAGGAATGCTGCGAGGGTACGCAGGAATGCTGCTTGTGCGGCGCCCCTACCGCTGGTTTGCTGCGCGGCCAGGAGGCTGGGGACGGACCCGAGCGCGGGCGGCGGGGACGGCGGCCCGGTCGGTGGGGCCGGTGAGGTCGGAGGGGGCACGGGCGCCGGCCTCGGGGCTGTCGGGCAGGAGGTGCGAGAGCACCATGTAGCTGATCGTCTTCCGGATGAACGGTTCGGTCCGGATGCGTTCGAGGACCTCCTCGAAGTGCCCGACGTCCGTGGCGCGGACGTGCAGCAGGGCGTCGGCGCCGCCGGTGACGGTCATCGCGGCGGCGATCTCCGGGTGGTTGCGGACGACCTCGGCCAGTCGCCGGGGCGGGGCGGCGCCGTCGCAGTAGACCTCCACGTACGCCTCGGTGAACCAGCCGAGGGCGGCGGGGCGGACGGTGGCGGAGAAACCGGTGATGACGTCGTTGTCGCGGAGGCGGTCCACCCGGCGTTTGACGGCGGTGGGGGAGAGGCCGACGGCCGAGCCGATCTCGGCGAAGCTGGCCCGGCCGTTCTCGATCAGCGCGGTGACGATCTTGCGGTCCAGCTCGTCGAACGGTGCGGACTTGGTGCTCATGGTGCGGCCCTTTCTTCCTCTCCCCCTGGGGCGTGTCTTCTCCCTCCCCGGGGCGCGGGAGTGCAGTCACGGTAACGGGGGCCGGCCGGCGGTGGCGCAGCGGCCGGTGCGCCCGACAAACCCCCAGGTCAGCCGTTCGTGCAGGTCAATGCCGGTGGCGTAACTCCGCCGTAACGGGGCTTGCTTAGCGTCGGGGCCCGGCGTTCGCTCGTCGGGGCCGTCGGAGGCGGCGCGGCGCGGTGTGAGGAGGGCGGACATGGACGTGCACGGCGGAGCGGACCCGGCGGCCGGTCCCGGGGACGGGGCGACGCGGGCCGATCGGGCGCGGCGGGTGGCGCATGTGCTGCGCGGGCAGGTGCTGCGGGGCGCGTTCCCCGGGGGCGTGCTGCCCGACGAGCGGGCGCTGGTCGCGGAGTTCGGGACCTCGCGCAACTCCGTGCGGGAGGCGTTGGGGCTGCTGCGCGACGAGGGGCTGGTGGAGCGGCGGCGCGGGGTGGGGACGGTGATTGTCGGGCGGGCCTACGAGCATCCGCTGGGGGAGCTGTCCGGGCTGGCCGAGGTGTTGCAGCGGCACGGGACGGTCGTCAACGAGGTGCGCGCGGCGCGGACCGTGCGGGCGCCGGCGTCGGTGACGCGGCGGCTGGAACTGCCGGACGGGAGCGGGGCGGTCTATCTGGAGCGGCTGCGGCGGGTGGACGGGATGCCGCTGTCCCTGGACTGCACGTATCTGATCCCCGAGGTCGGCGAACCGCTGTTGGCGCTGGGGCGGGAGCGGCTGGAGAGCCGGGACGTCTTCGAGCTGATCGAGCGGGTGGCGGGGCGGCCGCTGGGGTCGGCGGAGGTGGCCCTGCGGGCGGTGGTCGCGGACCCGGCGACGTGCGAGGTGCTGGGGATGGCGGCCGGGGGCGCGGTGCTGGCTGTGGACCGGCTGACGCGGCTGGCGGACGGGCGGCCGGCCGACCTGGAGTTCATCCATCTGCGCGGGGACCGGCTGACGCTGCGGGCGCGGCTGGACCGGGTCCGGGAGGGGTGAGCCGGTTGCGGCCGGGGCGCGCGCCCGCGCGGGGGCTGGCGACGTGCGCGGTGTGCCTGTGCGTGACGCTGGTCGTCGGCATGGTCTCCGCGGTCAACCTGGCCATCCCGGATCTGTCGGCCGGGCCGCTGCACCCGTCCGCGCAGGCCGTGGTGTGGGTGGTGGACGGGTATGTGGTGGTCTTCGCCTGCCTGTTGGTGCCGGCCGGGGCGCTGGCCGACCGGCGGGGGCGCAAGGGGACGCTGCTGTGCGGGATGGGTGTCTTCGTGGCCGGTTCGGCGGTGTGCGCGGTGGCGCCGCACGTCGGGGTGCTGATCGCGGGTCGGATGCTCAGCGGGGCGGGGGCCGCGGCCGTGCTGCCCAACACCCTCGCGCTGCTGGTGGACGGGCTGTCGGACGGGGCGCGGCGGCGGGCGATCGCGGTGTGGGCGGCGATGACCGGGCTCGCCGCGGTGCTGGGGAACGTGGGCGGGGGCGCGGCGATCCAGTACGGGAGCTGGCGGGCGCTGTTCGTGTGCGTGGTGCCGATCGCGGTGGTCGCACTGGCGCTGGTGGCGGCGGTCGTGCCGGTGGCGGGGCGGCATCCGGGACCGGTCGCGCCACTGGCCGCGGTCCTGTTCACCGGTGGCTTCCTGGCGCTGCTCAACGGGATCGTGAGCGGGCCGCAGCAGGGCTGGCTGAGCCCGTGGGTATTCGGCTCGCTCGCGCTGGCCGGGCTGCTGCTGACCGGCTGGGCGCGGCGTGAACTGCGTTCCTCCCGGCCGCTGTTGGACCCCAGGGTGCTCGCCCGTCCCGCCGTCCGGGCCGGGGCGGTCGGGATGGCCGTGCTGTTCCTGGGCATGTTCGGGCTGTTCTACCTCAACGGGCAGTACCTCCAGTACGCGAAGGGGTACGGGCCGTTCGGCTCCGGGGTGCGGCTGTTGCCGATGGCGGCGGCGTTGCTGGCGGGGCCGCGGTGCGGGCTGGTGCTGGAGCGGCGGGGCGGGCGGCGGGGCGCGGTCGCCGCCGGGATGCTCGTCCTGGCGAGCGGGCTGGCCACGGTGTCGGCGGCCGACGCCACCACCCCGTACGCGCTCTACGCCGTCGGGGCCGGGCTGACCGCGCTGGGCTGCGGTGTCGCGACCCCGCTGCTGTCGCACGCGATGATGCACGCACTGCCGCCGGAGGCCGCCGGGGTCGGCTCCGGACTCCAGAGCCTGACACGGGAGTTGGGGAGCGCGCTGGGGATCGCGCTGACCGGAACGCTGACCGCCGCGGTCTTCACCGCCCGGCTGCCCGCGCCGCTCGCCGGGCCCGGCGGACCGACGACGGTCGCGGCGGCGGAGGCGGGGCTGAAGGGAGCGGGGCTGCGCCCCGCGGTGATTGCGGCCTTCACGGATGGGATGCATGTGGCGACGTTGACGTTGGCGGGTGGGGTGGCGGTGGTGGCGGTGTTGGTCTTTCGGTGGATGCGGACGTAGGGGGTCGCGTTTGGTGGGGGAAGAACGGGGCCGTCGTGGTGGCCCCGAGACCAGAAGCGCAGCTCAGGCGCGAGCACCCCTGACCTCCTCTTCACCCACCGGGGCGGGGATCGCCGCCGTCGGACGGGAGGGTGTGGGGCCGCAGGGGTGGGTGTTCGGACGTAAAGCGCAGCAGTCCGAACACCCACCCCGGAGGCCCCACACCCTCCCGTCCGACGGCGGCGATCCCCGCCCCACGCACACCCCTCCGCCGCAGGCGGGAAGCCAAGCACGGCGGGACAGCCGGCCACGTAGGGAGCACCGGCCCCGAAGGGGCCTACCGTGGGGCGACCCGCTGGATCCTCGCGCGCCGGACGACCTCCGGCCCCACCGTCGCCGCCCGGGCGACCAACGCCCGGGCGTCCCAGTCGGGCGGCCAGCCCTCCCACACGCGGAGGCGACCGGCGACCACCACGGCGCGGATCTGGTCGCGGTCGGCGAGCCGGACCAGCTCCCAGCTCAGGTCGTACGAGGGGGTGAGTTCAGGGACGGCGAGGTCCACGAGGAGGTAGTCGGCGGCCCGGCCGGCGGCGACGGCGCCGGTGACGCGGCCCAGGCCGAGCGCGTCCGCGCCGCCCGCGGTGGCGTGCTCCAGCCACAGGTGCCCGGCGCCGCACACCGAGTCGCCCGCGGCCAGTCCGTAGGCCAGCCGCTGGGCCGTCTCCGCGGCGTCGACCAGCCGGAAGCCGTCGCCACGGGTGCCGTCGGTGCCGGTGCCGAAGCGGACGCCGAGCGCGGCCAGCATGGTGGCGTGCGCGACCGCGTTGCCCTTCCAGGCGCTGGCCACCGGGTTGTAGCTGATCGCCGCGCCGGTGTCGGCCAGTTGCCGCATCTCCGTCGGAGTGAGGAGGGTCGCGTGCGCGCCCAGGGTGTGCGGGCCGAGGGCGCCGAGATGGTGCAGATGGTCCACCGGGCGGCGGCCGACGCTCTTCAACGAGCGTTCCACGGAGGCGAGATGCTCGTTGACGTGGATCTGGAACACCGCGCCGGCCTCCTTGCAGAGATCGGCGGTCCGCTTGATGACCGGCCCGGTGGCGTCCTCGGGGACGGCGATGGCCAGGGACGGGTGGACCAGCGGATGGCCGTGCCAGCGCGCCAGGTGGGCCGGGCCGCCGGTCCCGTCGGAGACGATCTTGCCGAGGACGCAGCGGATACCGGCCTCCTCGGTGCCCTTGGCCACCGCCGCCACGTCCACCGGCGCCCGGGTGCCGGCGTCGGCGACGGTGGTGAAGCCGCCGCGCAGCGCCTCCAACGCGGCCAGTTTCGTCGAGAGATAGGCGGTCTCCTCGTCCAGCGCGTGCTCCAGCGGCTCCCAGACGGCCTTGAAGATCTCCGACGGCTGGCCGAACGACTGCGCCTTGCCGAAGCTCTGGGTGAGGTGGTGGTGGGCGTCTATGAAGCCGGGCATGAGGAGGTGGCCGGGGAGGCGGATCGGCGCGGGGCCGGCGCGGTGCGCGGCGAGGAGCCGGGCCGCCGGGCCGACCTCGCGGAAGATGCCGTTCTCGACGAGGACGGCATGGTCGCGCACCGGGCCGTCCGGCAGCAGTACGACGTCCGGGACGAGCAACTGGCGGTCGCCGGTGAACTGCTCGGGGCCGAGCGGACGTCGGCCGTCCGCACCCGACTCGGGCCGGGCGCCGGAGCCGGACCCGGCGGGGGACGCGGGCCGGGCCGACGCGGACTGCGTGTACGCGGTGCCGGCGCCCGCCCCGCCGAGCAGCCCGCCGGCACCGGCCGCCCCGGCGACCCCGGCCACTCCGGCGAGGAAGCCACGGCGGCCGACACGGGCGCCGGCATCTGCGGACGTCCCCGCGTCCGTCGCGCCTCCCGTCCCCTCCGACCGCCCCGCCTCCGTACACCCGCCGGGGGTTGCCCCGGTCTCCTGTCCCTGCTGCTCGTTCGCCAACCCGCTCGCCTGCTTCCGTCTGCTTGCGTCTGCTTCCGTCACCGCGTACGTAGGCGCGGCCGGGCCCCGGAAACGGGCCGGCCGCGAAGGTGGCCCGACCCTAGGACCACCCATAAAGCGGAACAAGGTTTTCGACATACGGGATTTGACGAGGTCGGGGTGCGGGTGGCGCAACCCCCCGAGCGGCCCGGTGCGTCCCAGCTCACGATGTGTTCCCAGGTCCCGACTGGTGGCGTAACGTCGCCGAAACACGGCATCCAGGACGGCCGCCGGTGCCACGGCCGGCCGTTGGATCGCCGCATGCGATCCTGGTGCGTCATGTTTCCGCCGGGCGGACGGTGTGCGTACGGCGACACGGGGAGACGTCCGCCGACCGCGGCGGGCGGTTGGCGATACGAGTGGACGTGCGGCGATACAAGGGTGCATCGATGAGACTCTGCTTCCTGGTGGAGGAGCAGTACCGCCACGACGGCATGCCACGGGACGTCATCGCCCAACTCCGTGCCTGGGGACACCGGGTGGACGTCCTCTGGCCGGGCCGTTCGCTGATCCGGATGTCCGAGTTGTCCGAGGCGGTGGCCGACGGCCGGCATGACGCGTGGGTGCTCAAGACCGTTTCCGGCGGGCCGGGGCTGACCCTGCTGGAGGCGGCCGCGACCACCGGGCTGACCACGGTGAACGACGTACGGGCCATACGGGGCGTGCGGGACAAGGCGCTTGCCGCGGTGATCGCGCGGGCCGGCGGGCTGCCGGTGCCGATGACGTACGCGGCGGTGCGGGCCGGGGAGTTCGCGGAGCTGCCCCAGGCGGAGTTCCCGCTGGTGGTGAAGCCGGCCGACGGCAGTTCGGGGCGCGCGGTGCGGCTGGTGGAGCGGCCCGATCAGCTGGGATGCGGGGCGGTCGAGGCGCCGCCCGGCGGCGTGGCGGTGGGCGGTGGCACGGAGCCGGACGGTGGCGCGGAGGCCGCCGGCGGCATGCTGATCGCGCAGCCCTACGTCCCCAACTCCGGGGTCGATCTGAAGGTCTACTGCGTCGCCGGCGACCTCTACGCGACCGAGCGCCGCTCCCCGCTGCACCCCGGGCAGCCCATGACGGAACGGCAGGTTCCGCTGCCGGCCGAGGTCGCCCGGATCGCCGCCGAGGTCGGCACGGCCTTCGGGCTCGACCTGTACGGGGTCGATGTGCTGCTGGGGCCGGACGGGCCGGTGGTGGTCGACATCAACGACTTCCCGAGCTTCCGGAAGGTGCCGGACGCGGTCGCCCGGGTCTCCGCGGCGGTGCTGCGGCTGGCCCGCCACGGCAGCGACCACGCACCGGCGCCGGCCCTGTCCCTCATCGGGCGCCAGGGCGGGCCGTGGGCGGAGGCAGAGGCGGCCGGGGCGGTCGGGGGCGCGCGATGAGGGTCGGGATGATCAGCGCGGATCCCGGCCATCCGCTGCTGTCGGCGGCGGCGGGGGTGCTGCGCGGGGCCGGCCACCGGGTGACGTTCGCCGGCCCGGACGGGGTACCGTTCCCCGGCCCGGACGGCCCCGACCGGCTGGAATCCGGCCCGCTCGCCGACGTCTATCTGCTGAAGGCGCGGACGCCGGACGCGCTGGCCCTCGCCTCCCGGCTGGAGGAGCGGGGTGCGCCGGTCGTCAACTCGGCGGAAGCCACGGCCCGTTGTCAGGACCGGGTCGGGATGGCCGAGGTGGCCCGTGCGGCCGGGCTGCCGTTCGCGGAGACCCTGCGGACGGCGACGGTCGGCGCGCTGGCGTCCGCCGCGCCGGACCTCCGCTTCCCGCTCGTCCTCAAGAGCCGCCACAGCCGCCGGGACGACCTGGTGGCGCGCGTCGACACCGCCGCCGAGCTGGTGGAACTGGCGACCGCCTGGCGCGAAGAGCCCGTGATCGTCCAGGAGTTCACCGCCAACAGCGGCTGGGACCACAAGCTGTGGATCGTCGGCGGCCAGCCGTTCGCCGCCCGCCGCCGCTCCGAACTGGCGCCCGGCGGCCGCGGCCCGAACCTGCCGCTGCCGCCCGCCGCCCTCCCCGCCGCCTGGATCGAGAGCGCACTGCACGTCGGAGAGGTCTTCGGCCTGGAGGTGTACGGCGTGGACGTGCTGCACGCCGGCGCCGGAGTTCCGCTGATCGTCGACATCAACGCCTTCCCGGGCGTTCGCGGCCAGGCGGGCGCCCCGGAGGCGCTGGCGGAACTGGCCCTGCACCGGGCCGCGAGCGGCCGCGCGTAGCCCTGGAGCCCCACGCATCGCGGCCTTTCCCCGTGAACTGAACCCGAAAGAGTGCCAGTTCGGCGTGGGCGTGACCGGACGGGCCTAGTGCGGCCGCCGCCGGGGTAGTGCTGCGCCCGTCAATGGGGCGCTCCGGCGCGCCCTCCTTCCGTGCGCACCGTCCGTACGGAGGGGCATCGGTATCGGGAGAGGCCACCAACGGTGACGCAGTCACAGTCGCGGACCACGTCGTCGCGGACCACGTCGGCGCAGACCGCAGCGCAGACCGCAGCGCAGCCCTCGGCGCAGCCCACGGCGCCCAAGGGACAGCCGTTCACCCTGCCGCACTTCTACCTGCCGCATCCGGCCCGGCTGAACCCGCACCTTCAGGCCGCGCGGGCGCACTCCGGGCGCTGGGCGCGGGAGATGAACATGCTGGAAGGTTCCGGCATCTGGGACCAGCGGGATCTCGACGCCCACGACTACGCCCTGCTGTGTGCCTACACCCACCCGGAGTGCTCGGAGGAGGCGCTCAACCTCGTCACCGACTGGTACGTGTGGGTCTTCTTCTTCGACGACCACTTCCTGGAGAAGTTCAAACGCACCCTGGACCGGGAGGGCGGCAAGGCGTACCTCGACCGGCTGCCGGCGTTCATGCCGATGGATCTGCACACTCCCGTCCCGGAGCCGACCAACCAGGTCGAGGCGGGGCTGGCGGACCTGTGGGCGCGCACCGTGCCGTCGATGTCGCCGGACTGGCGCCGCCGGTTCGCCGAGAGCACCGAACACCTGCTGAACGAGTCCCTCTGGGAACTCTCCAACATGGACATCAACCGGATCCCGAACCCCGTCGAGTACGTCGAGATGCGCCGGAAGGTGGGCGGCGCCCCCTGGTCCGCGGGGCTGGTGGAGTACGCGACCGGTGCCGAGGTCCCGGCGGCGGTCGCCGGCTCCCGCCCCCTGCGCGTCCTCAAGGACACCTTCTCGGACAGCGTCCACCTGCGGAACGACCTCTTCTCGTACCAGCGGGAGACCGAGGACGAGGGGGAGTTGAGCAATGGCGTGCTGGTCCTGGAGACGTTCCTGGACTGCACCACCCAGGAGGCCGCGGACGCGGTCAACGACGTGATCACCTCCCGGTTGCAGCAGTTCGAGGACACCGTCTTCACCGAACTGCCGGTGCTCTTCGCCGACCGCGGCCTGGACCCGGCCGGCTGCGCCGCCGTCCTCGCGTACGCCAAGGGCCTGCAGGACTGGCAGTCCGGCGGCCATGAGTGGCATCTGCGCTCCAGCCGCTACATGAACGGCGGCGGGGCGGGCGAGCCGGGCGGCGCCGCGGCTCCCTGGTCGCCGCTGGTCTTCGGCGGGCTGGGCACCGAGGGGCTGGGCCGGGCGGCCGCCGGGGTGCTCGGTCCGGGCGCCTGGGCCGCCGACCTGCCGATCGCCCTCCGCACCGCCGCCGCCCAGCGGCTCCACCGCCGCACCCACACCCCCCACCGAAAGGTCGGGACCGTCCAACTCCCCGACTTCCACATGCCGTTCACCACCACGCTCAGCCCCCACCTGGAGGCGTCCCGGCGCAACGTCGTCACCTGGGCGCACCGGATGGGACTGCTCCGGCCACAGCCCGGCGTGCCGCTCTCCGGCATCTGGGACGAGGACGCGCTGAACCGTTTCGACCTCGCCCTGTACGCGGCCGGCCGGCACCCCGACGCCACCCCGGACGAGCTGGACCTCGACACCCAGTGGCTGGCCTGGGGCGCCTACGCCGACGACTACCACCCCGTGGTCTTCGGCCGGCCCCGCAACGTCGCCGGCGCCCGGGCCGCCACCAAGCGGCTCTCCGCCCTGATGCCCGTCGAGGAGCCCGACGCGGCCCCCGCGCCGGCCGACGCCCTCGAACGCGGCCTCGCCGACCTCTGGCGCCGTACCGCCGGGCCGATGACCGTCGACGCCCGGCGTGCCTTCAAGGGCGCCATCGAGACGCTGACGGCCGGCTGGCTCTGGGAGCTGGACAACACGGTGCTGCACCGCGTCCCGGACCCGGTCGACTACATCGAGATGCGCCGCGCCACCTTCGGCTCCGACGTCACCATGAGCCTGTGCCGGCTCGGCCACGATCGCCGGGTGCCGCCGGAGATCCACCGCAGCGGCCCGATGCGCTCCCTGGAGAACGCCGCCGCCGACTACGCCTGCCTGGTCAACGACGTCTTCTCGTACCAGAAGGAGATCGAGTACGAGGGCGAGGTCCACAACGCGATCCTCGTCGTGCAGAACTTCTTCGACTGCGACCACCCGTCCGCGCTGGCCGTCGTGCACGACCTGGCGACCTCCCGCATGCGCGAGTTCCAGCACGTCGCGGCTCACCAACTCCCGGTTCTGTACGACGACTTCGAGCTGACCGCCGAGGCCCGTGCCGCCGTCGACGGCTACGTCGGGGACCTGCGCAACTGGCTCGCCGGCACCCTCACCTGGCACCGCGAGTGCCGTCGCTACCGCACCGAGTACCTGCGCCACCGGCCCGGCACGCCCGGCTGGATCCCGGCCCCGAGCGGGCTGGGCACGTCGGCGGCACGGCTGGCGGGGCTGGCGGGGGCGGCCGGGGCGGCGGGGGCGGGATCGGGAGGGTAGTGGGCCGAGTCCGGCGGGGTGGGGCCGGATGTTCGGGGCCGGCGGCGACTGATCCCGAATGCCGGATTGATTCTAAAATGGGCATGATGCGGAACCGGCTGCAACGGACTGGCGATGCGATGACCTCGGAGAATGACCGGCCGGAGCGGCCGGGCGGCGGGTCGGGCGAGGGGCTGGGCCGGGCCTGTGACATCGCCTCCGCGGCCGCCGCCGAGCTGGACGGGCGCGGCGTGGTGATCGCCTGGACGCCGGCCGCCGAGCGGATGCTGGGGTACTCGGCGGCGGAGGTCCTGGGCCGCGCCGCCGTGGAGCTGCTGGCCGTACCGGGGGACGCGGCACGGGTCGCGGCGGTGGCGCGCTGGGCGGGGGACGGGTGGAGCGGGTCGGTGGCGGCCCGGCACCGGGACGGGCACGCGATCCAGCTCGCCCTTCAGGTGTCGCCGGTGATCACCGCGGCGGGCGGCGGCACGGCCGACGCCGGCCGGTGGTCGGTGGTCGCGCTGGAGGAGTGGCGGGTCCCCGGCGGCGGGGTGAACCAGCTGATGCTGGAGCCGTTTCTGGTGCATTCCCCGGTCGGCTTGGCCGTGCTGGACACCGACCTGCGCTACGTCTGGGTGAACGCCGTACTGGAGCGCCTGATCCCGCTGGAGCGGCGGCTGGGCCGCACCGTGGACGAGGTGCTGCCGCGGTTGGAGGCCGAGGCGTTCCAGGAGCGGATGGCGCGGGTGCTGGAGACCGGCACGCCGGTGATGGACTACGAGTTCCGCAGCCCCACCTACGCCGATCCCGCCCAGGAGCGGGCCTATGCGGCGTCGTTCTTCCGGCTGACCGGCCCGCACGGCGGCGGTGTGGGCATCTGGTACATGGTCATCGACGTCACCGAGCGCTGGCGGGCCCAGGAGGGGCTGGCGCTGCTGAACGACGCCAGCGCACGGATCGGCAGCACCCTCGACGTGACCCGGACCGCGCAGGAGCTGGCCGACGTGGCGGTGCCGCCGCTGGCCGACTTCGTGGCGGTCGACCTGCTGGACTCCGTACTGCGCGGTGAGGAGCCCGTCCCCGGGCCGGTCGACAGCACGCCGACGATGCGGCGGGCGGGGCAGCGGTCGGTCCACGAGGGGTGCCCGGAGGCCGCGCTGGCGGTGGGCGAGGCGGTCCGGCGGGCGCCGTGGTCGGCGATCGCACGCTGCCTTCTCTCCGGGGAGTCGGTGGTGGAGCGGCTGCTGAGCGCCGACAGCACCTGGGTGGCCGAGGACCCGCGGCGGGCCGAGGTGGTGCGGAGATTCGGGTACCGGTCGGTGATGGTGGCCCCGGTGCGGGCCCGCGGCGTCACGCTCGGCGCGGCGACCTTCGTCCGGTCCCGGCGGCTGGGGCCCTTCGAGGCGGACGACGTGCGGCTCGCCGAGGAGCTGGTCGCCCGCGCCGCGGTGTGTCTCGACAACGCGCGGCGCTTCACCCGCGAGCGCACCGCGGCCCGGATGATGCAGCGCAACCTGCTGCCGCACGCGCTGGCCGGTGGAGCGGCGCTGGACGTGGCGTCGTGGTACTACCCGGCGGACGCCCCGGGTGGGGTGGGCGGCGACTGGTTCGATGTCATCCCGCTGTCCGGGGCGCGGGTGGCACTGGTCGTCGGGGACGTCGTCGGGCACGGCATCGACGCCGCGGCCACCATGGGCCGGCTGCGCACCGCGGTCCGCACCCTGGCCAACCTGGACCTCCCGCCGGACGAACTCCTCGCCCGACTCGACGACTTGGTGATCGGGCTGATGGAGACCCGCCGGGACGGCGGCGCGGGTGGCGAGGAGGGCGCGGTCGCCCCCTCCGCCGGATTCATGGGCGCCACCTGCCTGTACGCGGTGTACGACCCGGTCAGCCGGGTCTGCACGATGGCCCGCGCCAGCCATCTGCCGCCCGCCGTGCTCGCCCCGGACGGCACCGCGGAGTTCCCGGACCTGCCGGCCGGGCCGCCGCTCGGCCTGGGCGCACTGCCCTTCGAAGCGGTCGAACTGGAGCTGGCCGAGGGCAGTCTGCTGGCGCTCTTCACCAACGGCCTGGTCGAGACCGCCGACCGGGACATCGGAGTGGGCATGGCCCGGCTGAGCCGCGCCCTGGCCGAGCCCGGCAGGACGCTCCAGGAGATCGGCGGGAACGTCGTCTCGGCGCTGCTGACCGGCCCGCCGTCCGACGACGCCGCGCTGCTGCTGGCCCGGACGCACGCCCTGGACGCCAGTCAGGTCGCCTCCTGGGACCTGGCCACCGATCCCGCCGCGGTCGCCGGCGCTCGGAATCTCGTCGGGCGGCAGCTGTCGGTCTGGGGGCTGGAGGCGCTGCGGTTCACCACCGAGCTGGTCGTCAGCGAACTGGTCACCAATGCCATCCGGCACGGCAGCGGCCCGATCACCCTGCGTCTGATCCGCCAGGACGCCGCCCTGATCTGCGAGGTCTCCGACACCGGAAGTACCGCGCCGCATCTGCGGCACGCCCGCACCACGGACGAGGGCGGCCGGGGGCTGCTGATCGTCGCTCAGCTCACCCGCCGCTGGGGCACCCGCTACACGGCCAACGGGAAGATCATCTGGGCGGAGCAGGGGCAGGGGCAGGGGCAGGGGCAGGAGGAAGGGGAGCGGGAGGGGAAGGGGCGTGAGGAGGGGCCGGGGGAGACGGACGGGCCGGTGGGGGCGGGCGCAGCCGCGGCGGGCTGAACTAGGCGGAATCGCGCAGTGTTTCACGTGAAACCGCGGACTGTTTCACGTGAAACCGTCGCCACCGAGTCAACTCGCCTGAAAAGGTGGGTGTTTCACGTGAAACACGTCGGTGCTACGCCGTCGGCGATGGTCCGGGCCTGCGGTCGAGGTAGGTCGGTGCGGTCAGCACCGCGCCAGCCCCAACGGCATGGGCAGTGCCACCAGCTGGTTCTGTGCGCCGTCGTGCAGATCCCGTTCGATGCGCCGCAGTTCGGCGCCGTGGGCGGCGACCGCCCCGGCCCGAGTGACGGTCAGTTCCGCGATGCGTCCGGCGAGCCGGCTCGTGTGCAGGGCCTCGGCCGATGGTGTCAGCAGCGCCCGCGACCACGCCGCGTCGAGATCGGCGAGCCGTCCGATCAGTGGCAGCGCCACGGCCCGGCGCCTCAGCAGGCCGCCCCGCATCCCCGAGAGGGCGCCGCCCGCGGCCTGAAAGGGCCCCGCCATCGGCGGGATCGCCACCGAAGGCCGCCCCGAGCGACCATGAGCGACTACCCCTCCACCCATCGTGACCTGCCCGTTTTGCCTGAATTTTCACACAATGCCCTTGTTGGGACGGGTGGTGAGTCGTAGGGTCAGTGGTGTCGCGGCCGGAACGTTCAGCCGGAACGGACCGAAGGGGACGCCCCGACGGGAACGTGCCGAATCGCCATACAGAGCACGGTCCGGGAAGGTCGCGGCGAAGCCCGATTCTCAGGAGGAGAAGATGACCTTCAAGGCATTCTTCCCCCGCAACCGCTCGTGCGGCGGTGGCGGTGGCCACGGTCACGGTGATGGCTGGGGCTACGGCTACGGCTACGGACGTGGTTACGGACGCGGTTACGGACGCGGCTACGGCGGATTCTTCGGATTCGGTGGACGTGGCGGCCGTGGCTACGGTGGCTTCTTCAGGTAGTTGCCACGGTGTTGTCGCGCCGTCGGGTCCTGTCATGGGCCGTGGACGGTAGCTGACGACCATGGGCAAACCACTGACGATCAAATGACATGTGATTCGGGCTCACGGGCCTGATGAGCAGCCCGAGGCGGGCTCGCGAGTGTGACGCGAGCCGGCCTCGTGGGCTGCCGACCCGCTCTTCAGCGGCCCGTACCGCACGTGGCGATCATGGATCTGCGCAGAGAACGCCCGTATCCCGCCCCGGAGTCCGCCGGGTCGGTACCGGAACCGGTACCGGACCCCGCCGGGGGCCGGTCGCCGACGCAGCAGCCACCGGCAACGGCACCCGAACCGCCGCAGCCCCCGCACGCCCAACTCCCCACCGACGCCCCCATCCTGACCCGCCACGTCGGGCCCGTGGAGGCGTTCCACCGCTTCTGGCCGCTGACCCGGGGCGACCGCCGCTGGATGCTGCTGGTGGGGGTGTTCGCCGTCATCGCGGCCCTCGCCGAAACGATCACGATCCTCCTCTTCGCCCAACTCACCGACCAGGCCCTCGCCAAGGGCTCGGTCAGCGCCTTCTGGGACCCGGCCGGCACCTGGCTCGCCGTCGCGGTCACCGGCGCGGTGGTGGGTTACCTCGGCAGTTCCCTCGCGGCCTGGACCGCGGAACGCTTCCTGCTGCGCCTGCGGGCCCGCGTCTTCACCCACCTCCAGACGCTCCCGCCGCACTTCTTCCAGCGCAACCGTCGCGGCGACCTCGTGGAACGGTTGACCGGCGACGTCGACGCCATCGAACGCCTCGTGGTCAGCGGCCTGGTGAGCGCCTGCACGGCCCTGTTCAGCGTGCTCTTCTACGGCGCCGCCGCGCTCTGGCTGCGCTGGGAACTGGCGCTGGCCACCTTCGTCGCCGCCCCGGTCTTCTTCGCCGCGACCCGCCGCTTCACCGGCCGGCTGCGCGTGGTCTCCCGCCGTCTGCGGGCGGCCGACGGCGCCCTCACCTCCGTCGTCGAGGAGACGCTGGTCAACGTCGTCCTCACCCAGGCGTACAACCGCCAGCGCGACGAGGAGGCCCGCCTGGGCCAGGTCGCCCTCCGCTGGCTGCGCGCCTCCGTCGTCAGCGCCCGCCTCAACGCCCTCTACGAGCAGCTCGTCGAGGTGCTGGAGACCCTCTGCGTGCTGGCCATCATCGGCCTCGGCGCCTGGGAGATCTCGGCCGGCCGGATGACCCTCGGCCAGCTCCTCGCCTTCGCCGCCTTCATCGGCTACCTCTACCCGCCCATCCGCTCCCTGGGCCAGCTCGGACTGACCGCCACCGCGGCCACCGCCGCCGCCGACCGCCTGCTGGAGATCCTCGACGCCCGCCCCGCCGTCACCGACCCGCCGCCCTCCCGCACCACGCCGTTCCCGCACCGCGCCCGCGGCGAACTCGCCGTGCGCGCCGTCACCTTCCGCTACCCCAACGCCGCCCCCGACCAGCACGCCCTGGCCGCGCTCTCCTTCACCGCGCACCCCGGCGCGTTCCTCGTCGTCACCGGCCCCAGCGGCGCCGGCAAGTCCACCCTCGCCGCCCTCCTGCTGCGCTTCTACGACCCGGACGCCGGCAGCATCCGCCTCGACGGCATCCCGGTCGACCGCCTCTCCCTCGCCGACCTGCGCCGCAACATCACCCTGCTCCCGCAGCAGACCCTGGTCCTCCACGACACCATCGCGCAGAACATCGCCTGCGGCCGCGACAACCCCGTCCCGACCGACCGCGAGGTCGTGCTGGCCGCCCAGGCCGCCGACGCCCACTCCTTCATCACCGCCCTCCCGGACGGCTACGACACGGTCATCGCCCCCTCCACCGCCGCCCTCTCCGGCGGCCAGCTGCAACGGGTCGCCATCGCCCGTGCGATGCTCCGCGACGCCCCGGTCCTCATCCTCGACGAGCCCACCACCGGCCTCGACACCCTCGCCGCCCAGCGCATCCTGGGCCCCCTGCACCGCCTCGCCGCCGGCCGCACCACCCTCGTCATCACCCACGACCTCGACCTCGCCACCACCGCCGACCACATCCTCGTCCTCGACGAGGGCCACCTCGCCGAATCGGGTACCCACCCCGAACTCCTCGCCCGGGGCGGCCTGTACGCGGAGCTGTTCGAGGGCCGGCGAAGCTGACGGGCGCGGCCCTCGGGCCGACGGCCGCGGCCGGTGTGCGGAGTGTGCTGTGGCGGCTACCCCTCGCCGTCCCCGAGCCCGACAGTCCGGGCAAGCCGGGCGACGGCCTGCTCGAAGAACGCCTCGCGGGCCTCGACCACCCGGTTGAACTGGCCGAAGACCTCGAAGCTCACCAGCCCGAAGAGCTCGGCCCAGGCCGCGACGGCCACCGCCAGGACGGGCGCGGGCAGCCGCACATCGAGCGTCTTGCGGAGCTGCTCGGCGTCGTCCAGGACCTCCTGCGGGAGCGGCGGACCGGCCGGTGCCGCTGTCCGGGTCCCGCCGGCCGGCTGCGCGTCCTCGACCACCCCGAGCAGTGCGAGCCCGACGCGGGCCGCGGAGGCGGTGGTGTCCTGGGGTGCGGCATAGCCGGGCACGGGCGAGCCGTAGATCAGCGCGTACTCGTGCGGATGCGCGAGTGCCCATCCGCGGACCGCGCGGCAGACCGCCGTCCACCGGGCGACGGGTGCGGTGCCGGCCTCGGCGAGGGCGCGCTCGGCCGCCTCGCCCACGGCGTCGTAGGCGTCGATGATCAGCGCCGTGAGCAGCTCGTCGCGGCTGGGGAAGTACCGGTAGAGCGCGGAGGAGACCATCCCGAGTTCGCGGGCCACGGCCCGTAGCGACAGTTTGGCCGCCCCCTCGGTGGCGAGCTGACGGCGGGCCTCGTCCTTGATGGCCGCGGTGATTTCTCTGCGTGCGCGTTCCCGCGCTCCCTGGATGGCGCTCATGACGCCCCAGTCTGCCAGTTACGGAAGCACCGACCAATACCGAGAGCACTGCTCTTGCTTTGCCGGTCGATCGCGTGCACACTGATCCGCACAGAGAGCACTGCTCACGGTTTGTTGACCGGGCAGATCGCTCGCACCCCCGCCCGCCCTCTCGTCACCGGAGGCTCCCCATGAACGCGGAAACCAGCCGGCACGCAGCCACCCGGCCCCACGTCGTCAAGCCGGGCTGGCTGACCGTCCACGTGATGAACCGGTTCGTCGGCTGGTTCACCCGGCGCGGCGTCAGCGTCTTCGGCTCCCAGGAGCTGGCGGTCCGCGGCCGCAAGAGCGGCGAGTGGCGCCGCACCCCGGTGAACCCGCTCACCGTGGACGGCCGGCAGTACCTCGTCGCGGCGCGCGGCCACGTCCAGTGGACCCACAACATGCGCGCCGCGGGCGGCGGCGAACTCCGCCTGGGGCGCACGGCGCAGGCGTTCACCGCCGTCGAGGTCCCGGACGGCGAGAAGCCCGAGCTGCTGCGCGCCTACCTCAAGCGCTGGAAGGCGGAGGTCGGCGCCTTCTTCGACGGCGTCGGCCCGGACTCCTCCGACGAGGCCCTGCTGCGCATCGCGCACAAGCACCCGGTCTTCCGCATCACCCTCACCGACTGACGCCTCCCCCGGGTCCCTTGTGTCCCCTGGCCCCCGCCACCGCTACACGAACAGCCCCAGAATCCTGTCCAACGACCAGTCCTGCCAGCACATGGCGAAGAGCCCGGTCCCGGAGATCAGCGCCATCATCAGGTTCTGCCCCTGCTCACCCCAGTCGTGGATCATCAGCACCAGGTAGACGAGGTTGAGGAGCAGGCCCGCGGTCAGGGCGACGGGTGTCAGCAGTCCGGCGATCAGGCCCAGACCCAGCGCCAGTTCCGCGTAGGCGACGACATGGGCCATCAGCCGCGGGCGCGGCCGGACGATGCGGTCGAAGCCCTTCCGGACCGCGGGCCAGCGGTGTTCGGCCGCGATGCCCGCCGCCCAGGTGATGCCGCCGCCGGCGAACCAGCTCTTCTTGTCCTTGTGGCGCCAGCTCTCCAGCCACCACAGGCCGAGGCCGATGCGGAGCACCGCGAGCCATTCGGCACCGTCGAGCCAGATCGTCCGCATGCGAACCGCCCTTCTCGTTCCGCCCCACCGATCTGATGGAGCGTCAGTTCAGCGGAAGGCGCCGGAGAGTGCAAGAGGCCGAGTTTCCCGATGTCCCTTGTGATTGCGGGGGCGAACTCCTAACCTCCGAACTGACGGAGCGTCAGATCGCACGGTAGTTGGGGGTAGAGCATGACCAGCGGCAACGGTGTCCATGGCGGCAACGGCGTCGGTGCCGCCCACGGCGGAACGGCGGAGCTCCCGAGGATCATCAGCGTGGACGACCACGTGATCGAGCCGGCGCACCTCTTCGAGACGTGGCTCCCGCGGAAGTACCGCGACCGGGGCCCGAAACCGCTCACCGCCGGCATCGGTGAACTGGCCTACGCCGGCGGCAAGTACCGCTTCACCACGGACCCCGAGGGTCAGATCACCGACTGGTGGGAGTACGAGGGCCAGCTCTTCCCGTACAAGCGCATCATCGCGGCCGTCGGCTTCTCCCGCGACGAGATGACGCTCGACGGCATCACCCGGGACCAGATGCGGCGCGGCTGCTGGGACCCCAAGGCCCGCCTGGCGGACATGGACGTCAACCACGTCGAGGCGTCGCTGTGCTTCCCGACCTTCCCGCGGTTCTGCGGCCAGACCTTCGCCGAGGCCGACGACAAGGAGGTCGGGCTGGCCTGCGTCCGCGCCTACAACGACTGGATGGTGGAGGAGTGGTGCGGCGACAGCGGCGGCCGGCTGATCCCGCTGTGCCTGATCCCCCTGTGGGACATCGATCTCGCCGTGGCCGAGATCAGGCGCAACGCCGCGCGCGGCGTCCGGGCGGTCACCTTCAGCGAGATCCCCACCTACCTGGGCCTGCCGTCCATCCACTCCGGATACTGGGACCCGTTCTTCGCGGCCTGCGAAGACACCGGGACGGTGGTGAACATGCACATCGGTTCGTCGTCGCAGATGCCGGCGGCCTCCCCGGACGCGCCGCCGGCCGTCCAGGCGTCACTGAGCTTCAACAACGCGATGGCCTCGATGATGGACTTCCTCTTCAGCGGGGTACTGGTGAAGTTCCCCCGGCTGAAACTCGCCTACAGCGAGGGCCAGATGGGCTGGATCCCGTACGCCCTGGAGCGGGCCGACGACGTCTGGGAGGAGCACCGGGCGTGGGGCGGGGTGAAGGGCCTCATCCCCGAGCCGCCGTCGACGTACTACTACCGGCAGATCTTCTGCTGCTTCTTCCGCGACAAGCACGGGGTCGAGGCGATCAGGACGGTCGGCGTCGACAACGCGACCTTCGAGACCGACTACCCGCACGTCGACTCGACCTGGCCGCACACCAAGGCCGTGGCCGCCGACCACGTCGGCCACCTCCCCGCCGACATCGCCTACAAGCTCCTCCGCGGCAACGCCATCCGCATGCTGGACCTCCCCTTCGACCGCGACCGTCAGTCGTCCGCGGCCGGGTAGCTCCACCGGAAGCGGGCCAACTCCCGGGCCCGGGCCTCGATGACGGCCATGCGGGCGGTGCGCTCGGCGGCTTCGAGGTGCGACGCCTGGCCGGTCAACTGCCCGGGCCACTTCCGGTAGAGCAGCCCGACCTCCGACGAGAACCAGCCACGGCTGGTGGCGTTCAGCGCCAGCAGCAGCCCGGTGTCCTCGGAGGCCGGCAGGGCCATCCAGCCCCCCAGTGCCAGCAGCAGGGCGCGCCGGGCGAAGAGGGACGCGGGGTGGACCTGCGCATAGAAGTCGTGCGCCGCCCAGTAGTCCAGGACGGCGCCGCACTCGATCGGCCCGTCCTCCGGTTCCCCGTCGAAACCCACGGTGGAGCCGTCCGGCAGCAGGTCCAGGACGCGCGAGGTCGCCCAGCCGATGCCGGGATCGCCTTCGAGGGCGGCCAGGTCGCGGGCGAGCGCACCGGGCGCCAACTGGTCGTCGGCGTCCAGGACCTTGACGTACTCGCCCGCCGTCCGCGCGAGGGCGAGGTTGCGCGCGACGGCCGGGCCGCCGGGCCGCCCCTGGCCGAACGTCACCCGAGGGTCGTCGCCCGGAAGATGCGGAGCGACCTCCGTGCTCCTGCCGTCCTCCTGGACGACCCAGTGCCACTCCCACCCGTCGGGCAGCTCCTGCCGGCGGAGCGACGCGTACGCCTCCGGCAGGAAACGCGCGGAGGGGGCATGGACGGCCGTGACGACGAGGATGCGCCGGCGCACGGCTCACCACCTTTCCAGGGGAGTCGTGAACCGGAGCTCCGTGCGGTCCCCGGGCAGGACGAGATCGGCGACGTCCACGGCGCGGCCGTCGGTGTCGTAGGAGACCTTGCGGAGCACCAGCACGGACGTGCCGGGCGGCAGCTCCAGCTCCTCGGCCTCCTCGTGCGTCGGCGGACGGGCGGTGACCCGCTCCTCGACCCGGTCCAGCTCGATGCCGACGGAATGGAGCTGGCTCTGCGAGCCCCCGGGCCACGGCTCCTCGGCCGCGTCCAGCAGGTCGGGGTTCCCCGCGATCAGCTCGCGGACGAGGTACGAGGTCACCAGGCTGAAGGGCGCGCGCTCGGCGGCGCACCGGGTCCGGTAGTCGCGTTCGAGGAGCACCGTGCCCTCGGGGACGCCGAACACCCCGGCGAGGTCCGCGTCGGCCGGGCACTCGCGGTAACGGGCCCGGAAGACCAGCTCCTCGGACGCCAGGCCGGTGTCACGCTCGGTCGCCCCGGCCCGCGCCCGCTGCTCCCGGGGGGCGCGGGCCCGGTCCTTCTCCCACTGGTGGCGGAGGTTGCTGCGCCGGGCCATGGTGCGCGGGCGGCGGACGAACGTGCCGATGCCGTGCCGCTTCTCGACCAGGCCCTCGTCCCGCAGCGCGCGGAGCGCCTCCCGGACGGTCGGCACGCTCCGGCCGAACCGCTCGGCGAGCGCCGTCTCGGCCGGCAGCCGTTCACCGGGCGCCGGCCGCCCCGCGCGGATGGCCGCGCGAAGCTCGTCCGCGATCCGCTCGTACGCCGCTGCCATCACCGCTCACCGTTTCCGCGTTCCGCCACCGAACGCCCCGGCCCTACGGCGGGGCGGCCCGCGCCATCACCACCGGCTCCCCATCACCCAGGCTACGACCTCATGAGGACATGAGGACATGAGGAGCGGAGGACGTGAGGAGTCCAGTACGCGGCGGAGCAGTCCGGTGGCCGCCGGTGGCCGCCCGGTGGACGCCGATCGGATGGGTGCGGTTACGCACGGGGTGGGGTGCGCAGGGCCAGGATGGCCATGTCGTCGTGGCCGTCGCCGGGGTGCTGGTCGGCCAGGGTCCGGCAGAGCGCGTCCAGGGGCAGCTCGGCGTGAGCGGCGGCGATGCGGGCGAGGACGTTCAGACCGGCGTCGAGGGAGTGCCGGGGATGTTCGACCAGCCCGTCGGTGAAGAGGATCACGGTGACGCCGGCGGGCAGGGGGTGGGTGTGGTCGGGGCGGGGCTGGGCGATGTCGACGCCGAGGGGGACGCCGGGGTCGGCGTGCAGATACTCGGTCCGGGCGTCGGGGGTGATCAACAGCGGTGGGAGGTGGCCCGCGGTGCTCCAGCGCAGCGTCCAGGCGTCTCCCGCGGGCTCGATGCGGGCCAGACAGGCGGTGGTGACGGGGTTGTCGGTGATCGCGGACAGGGTGCGGTCGAGCTGGGCGAGGACGGCGCTGGGCGGGGTGCGCCGCTCGTAGAGCAGGGCGCGCAGCATGTTGCGGGTCTGCGCCATGGCGGCAGCGGCGTGCATGTCGTGGCCGACGACGTCGCCGATGACGGCCGCGCAGGCGTGGTCGGGCAGCAGGACGGCGTCGTACCAGTCCCCGCCCAGGAGCCCGGGGGCGGTGGCCGGCCGGTAGATCGCGGACGCGGTGAAGGGCCGCAGGTCGGGCAGGTGGGGCAGGAGCAGGCGCTGGAACTGTTCGGCTCCGGCGCGGACCTGCTCGAAGAGGCGGGCGTTGTCGATGGCCACGCCCGCGGCGCCGGCCAGGGCGAGCACCACACTCTCGTCGTGCGCGTCGAAGGGCTGCCCGTCCAGCCGCTCGGCCAGGTACAGGTCCCCGTAGATCTCGCCACGCACGCTGATCGGCACACCGAGCAGGGTGCGCATCGGTGGATGTCCGGGCGGGAAGCCGGCAGCGTGGGCGTGGGCCGGGACGTTGTCGGTCCGCAGCGGTTCGGGGTGGTGGATCAGGTGGCCCAGCAGCCCCCGGCCCTGTGGCTGCCCGACACCGGCCAGGTCGGCCACCTCGCGGTCGGTGAGGCCGACCGGGATGAACTCCGACAAGCCCGTGTGCTGCTCGTCCAGTACGCCCAGGGCGCCGTAGCGGGTGCCGACCAGGTCCATCGCGGTGGTGACGATGCGGCGCAGCACCACGGGCAGCTCCAGCTCCCGGCTGATGGTGAGCGCGGCGTCCAGCAGCCCCTGGAACTGCTCCTGGGCGTCGGCCAGGGCGCGGAGCCGTTCGGTGACGCGGTCCCACTCGGCGTCCAGGCGCAGCCGCAGCGCGGGCGGCAGCGGGTCCTCTCCCTGCTCCATGTGCGGCTCTTTCCTGCCATGCCCTGTCAGGCCATGGTTCGGACGGCGCATGCCTCGGTGCCGGCGGCGTGGGCGCCTTGCTGTCCACGATAAGGAAGGCGGTCGCCCGCCGCCGCCGCTGCCGCTGCGCCTGGACGCTCGGCTCGCCGGCCATCAGACGTATGCCGGTACCGACCGGCCACCCGCGCCCGTCGCCCCGTCCACCCCGACGGCCGCGACCGCCGTGCGCCGTCCGTGCCTGCGCCGTCCGTGCCTGCGTAGGCTCGTCGGCGCGGCTCGTTCCGTGCGGTCGGAGCCCCGGGCGGACCCCGGCCGCGGCAAGCCGGTCCGGACATCTGCCGCTTCGAGGTCCACTCCGACGGCCACGGTCTCCCTTTCCACCGGCACCGCCCCGAAGTCTTCGCTCCCGCGGCCGACTTCATCCCGGGCACGCTGTGCGGGCACCCGTTGTCCCGCCCGGTGACGGACACGCCTTGGCGGCCCCGCCGCCGCTGGGTCAGCGGATGCCGGAGGCGGCGGGGGTCGGCAAGCGGCAGGGCGGGTCAGCGCGCCTTGCGCATCGAGGAGAGCGCGCTGCCCAGCGCGAGCAGCACGGCCGCGTACGCCAGTTGGGCCAGGCCGAACATCGCGCCGGCGATGAGGGCGAGGCCGACGGAGACGACGATGCCCAGGACGCGGTGGCTCGCCCGGAACAGCCGGGCGTAGACGAGGGCGCACAGGAAGTAGAGCAGGAAGAAGTTCTTCCCCGCCACGGAGAGCAGCCCGCCCAGCGACGACCAGCCGAACGCCTCCGTCGCGATCACCACGAGGAACGCCGTGGTGCAGGCGACTACCGCGGTGCGCGGGTTCTCCCCCTGGTGGAGCCGGGCCAGCGGGCTGGGCAGCAGCCCCTCGCGGGCGCTGGACATCACCAGCCGGGAGGCCCCCCACACCGCGCCGACCAGGTTGGCCAGGATGATGACCACGCCGAGCACCGCGACCAGCCAGCCGACGGCGGGCGAGGCGGCCTGCGCGACGACCGCCTGGATGGGTGCGCTCGCCGTGGTGGCGGCGTCACGCGGCAGCAGGCTCTGTACGCCGAGGGCGAGCAGCACGTACATGACCGTCACGATCAGGAAGCTCAGGATGACGGCACGCGGGAAGTCCCGCCGGGGGTTGGCGTACTCCTCGGTGGTGAAGGAGAGCATCTCCCAGCCCGTGAAGGCGAAGAAGACCACCCCCATGGCCTGGGCGCCCGTGGTGAGCGACGAGAACGTGGCCGGTGGCAGATGGCCGGCCGGGGAGGCGTGGGTGAGTGCCAGGATGCCGACGCCCAGCAGTCCGAGGGTGAGCGCGGTCGCCAGCACGATCTGCACGCCGGTCGACAGCCGGACCCCGCTGAACACCACGGCGGCGGCGACGCACAGCAGCAGGGCGGCGGCCGCCGGCCGGGGCAGGCCGGTGAGCCCCGGCAGGACGGTGAGGTAACCGGCCCCGGTCAGGGCGATCGCCGGGATGCCGAGACCGAAGGTGCCGACCGTGAGCAGTTCCACCCCGGCGGCCAATCGGCGCCCGAACGCCGCCTGGACGAAGCCGGCGACGCCGCCCGCGCCCGGGTACGCCGCGCCGAGCCGGGCGAAGACGATGAGCAGCGGCACGGTGACGGCGGCCGCCAGACCCCATGCGTACAGCGCCGCGCTGCCGGCCTGCCGATAGGCGATGCCGGGCAGCACCAGCGCACCGCTGCCGACCACGATCGTGATCGCCAGCGCGATCGCGCCGGGTAGTCCCAGATGGCCGCGGAGGCGGGCCCCCTCGGTGGTCTCCGAGGGGGCCGCCGCGGCGGAGTCGCCGGTTGTCGTCATGCCCGTCCCTGTGCGAACGAGGGGGTGGGGTGCGGGAATTCCGCGGGTTCGAGGAAGGTCGTACGGGCGGTCCGCCCGTTCTCGGGGCGGATCATGTACACCACGTCCGTGGCCCCGGCGACCGAGCCGTGCCGCGTACCGGCGGGCAGGGTTATCCACGTACCGGGCTCACAACGCCGCTCGTGGTACTCGCCCTGGCCGTCCACCCAGAACAGCAGGACCTCGCCGGATATGACGAAGAGTTCCTCGTCCAGGCTGTGGTGGTGCCAGTTGTGCGTCTTGCCCGCCTGGTCGTGCTGTAACTCGAAGCTCCCCTGCTCGGGGAGGAGCCGCAGCAGTTGTGGGCTCAGCTCGGGGGTGGGCTCGATGGTGAACACGGGGCTCATTCCATGCCTTTCGTGGACTGGGTGAACGGGCAGCGGCCTTCCGCGGCGTGCGACGCGTTGTCGTCGTCGAGGAAGTACTGCGTCCACTCACGGTTGCCGGGGGCGCCGAAGCTGCCCAACAGGGGCGTCGGCGGCAGCGTGTCGTAGTCGCTCAGCCGCGCCCGGATGATCTTCCGGGCGTTCTTGCCCTGCGCGGAGTCCTCCGCAAGGTCGTCGAAGACGAACCGCGGCTGGAAGGTGATGGCGAGCGACTCGAAGTACCGGCTCGCCCGGCGCTCATGCGCGGGAGTGTTGGCGACCACGAACATCGGCATGCCCGCGAAGCAGAACTCCCATTCGGGATCCTCGGTGTCGGTGGAAATCCCCTCGGGCCACGGCTCGGTGTCGACATTGTGCAGGTCTTGCAGGATCTGCCAGAACCGTCGTCGGTAGCCCTCGTACGTCCCGGCTTCCTCTTCCGGCTGGAAGAAGGCGACGAGCGAGGTGCGTTTGCCGAGGCTCGGCGCCTGGGTGACGAATTCGGTCATCGCCGCCGCCAGGGAGGAGACGGCGGAGTCCCGGGGGACGAAGGTGTACCGCAGCGTCTCGCGCCGCACCGCGTCCACCCCGAACACGCAAGGGAACAAGTTGTCTTGATCCAGCATGCGCCTGGTGAACCGGTCGACGGCATCCTGCTCCCAGGGTATGGAACGGGACTCCGTCGGCTTGCTGAGCAGACTGGTCAAGGTCGTTAACTCTGAGGTCATCACGAGCCCTTCCTGTACTGGTCATGGGTGTGGTGCCGGCGTGCGCGTGCCAACGGCGGTGGCAGAGGCGGGCGTGGTCGAGGCAGCTGCGGCCCTCGGGCATGCCGAGGCCCAGCAGGGTCTGCTTCTGGGCCGTCAGATCCCGGGCGACGGTGGAGCATCGGGCGTAACCGGTGAGCAGGCCGCCGTGGGCACCACCGGCCGCCGGGTCCCCGGAGTCGTCCTGCGGGGCCGGAATGAACGGCTAGGCGTCGCCGGCCCTGAGCGGGTTGTCCTGGCCGCGGGCGGTGAGGGTGAGCGCGTCCACCGCGGTCGGCCCGGCCGCGGCGAGCCGCAGCGCACGGCGGCGGACCGTGCGGACAGGGCGGGCGGCGGCGATGGCGTCGGTGCGTGGCATGTCCGGTCTCCCCCGTTCGGCGGAGGCTGTGGCGCGCTCCGCGGTCCGGCCCGGTGCGGTGGGCCCGGCCCGGTCTGTCCTGTGATCGGTCCACAAGATTGCCGAGCGCCGCTAACGTCTGCCTAACGCCCCGTGCGGCGGCGGTGTTCAACCGGCTCCGCCGCCGGGGTGCCCGCCCCGGCCACCGGGCTCCGGTGTCCTCCGCCGACAGCGGCGTCAGTCGCCGCCGGCAGCACAACGGGCCTGGCGGCGGTCGGGCGATCCGCGACCGGCTGCCCGACCGCAAGGTCGTCTTTCCACGCCCGCGCTCTCTTCGTCCCCGGCGGTGATCGGCTGAACGTGGGTGTACCAGAGCAATGGCCCGTATCTTCTGGGGAGTTCGAGGCTCGGGCCCGCGGCACGGGCGAGGACGCCGTTGCCGCTGCGTTCGTCGAAGCGTGTGCACAGGCTGTGGACCGGGCGAAGAACCCGGGAACGTACGGCGACTGCGGCGATTGACGACTTCCAGTGGGGGCTGGGCCGGCGAACCGTCCAGCCCTCGCTTTCATGTGCGCGGTGAACGTGGCGGGTTGGTGCTGTGCCAGTGGCGCAGGCGGGAGGAGTTGGTGACGACGGAGAGGGAGGAGAGTGCCATGGCTGCTGCGGCGAGGATGGGGCTGAGGCGGATGCCCCACAGGGGGTAGAGGGCGCCGGCGGCTACGGGGACGCCGACCGCGTTGTAGACGAGGGCGAAGAACAGGTTCTGCCGGATGTTGCGCATGGTGGCGCGGGAGAGCCGGATGGCGGTGACGACGCCGGTGAGGGAGCCGGAGATGAGGGTGATGTCGGCGGCCTCGATGGCGACATCGGTGCCGGTGCCGATGGCCAGTCCGACATCGGCGGCGGCAAGCGCCGGTGCGTCGTTGATGCCGTCGCCGACCATGCCGACGGTGCGGCCCTCGCGTTGCAGGCGGCGGATCTCGTCGGCCTTGTGCTCGGGCAGGACCTCGGCCAGTACGCGTTCGACGCCGACCTGGGCAGCGACGGCGTGGGCGGTGCGGGCGTTGTCGCCCGTGATGATGACGACGTCCAGGCCGAGCTGCTGGAGTTGGGCGATGGCGGAGGCGGAGTCGTCCTTGACGGTGTCGGCCACCGCGAGTACGCCCGCGGGATGGCTGTCGATCGCGGCGAGGACCGGGGTCTTGCCTTCGGCGGAGAGGCGGCCCGCAACCGGTCCGAGTGTCTCGGCGTCGATGCCTGCGTCGGTGAGCAGTCGGGCGGTACCGACCAGGACTCTGCGGCTGTCGATGGTGGCTCGGACTCCCTTGCCGGTGACCGAAGTGAAGTCCGTCGCGTTCGGCAGCGCGAGGCCGCGCTCGTGGGCACCGGTGACGATCGCCGCGGCGAGGGGGTGTTCGCTGGTCTGCTCGGCGGCGGCCACCAGCGTCAGGAACTCGTCCTCGGTGCAGTCGTCGGTGACGTGGAGGTCGGTGAGGACGGGTTTTCCGGCGGTGACGGTGCCGGTCTTGTCGAGCACGACGGTGTCGAGTTTGTGGGCGGTCTCCAGGGCTTCGGCGGAGCGGATGAGGATGCCGGCCTGGGCGCCCTTGCCGGTGCCGACCATGACCGACAGCGGCGTGGCCAGCCCGAGTGCGCACGGGCATGCGATGATCAGCACGGAGACGGCGGAGACCAGGGCGAGGGTCAGGGCCGGAGTGGGCCCGAGGGTGAACCAGATGGCGAACGTGGCGATGGCGATGGCGATCACGACGGGGACGAAGTAGGCGGAGACGGCATCGGCGAGCCGCTGGATCGGGGCCTTCGACGCCTGGGCCTGCCGCACCAGGCGGATGATCTGGGCCAGCATCGTGTCGGCGCCGACCTTGTTCGCCCGTACGCGCAGGGAGCCGGTGCCGTTGACGGTGGCGCCGATGACGGTGTCCCCGGCCCGTTTGGTGACGGGCATCGGTTCACCGGTGACCATGGACTCGTCCACCGGCGAGGAGCCGGCGAGCACCTCGCCGTCGACCGGGACCTTCTCGCCGGGGCGGATGACCAGTTCGTCCCCGACGACCACGTCCGCCACGGGGATCTCCTGTTGCTCACCGTCGCGGATCACCCGGGCGGTACGGGCCTGAAGCCCGAGCAGGGCGCGGATGGCCTCGCCGGTGCCGGCCCTGGCCCGGGCTTCCAGCAGGCGCCCGAGAAGGATCAGGGTGAGGATGACGCCGACCGCCTCGAAGTACACGCCGCGCACGTCCACCGGGAAGAGGGAAGGGGCGAGGGTGACCAGCAGGCTGTAGCCGTAGGCGGCCGAAGTGCCCAGGGTGATGAGGGAGTTCATGTCGGCGCCGCGGTGGCGCAGGGTGAGCCAGCCCGTGGAGTGGATGGGCCAGCCGGTGTAGAGCATCACCGGGGTGATCAGGGCGAGTTGCAGCCAGTGGTTGAGCAGTACCGCCGGTACCCAGTCGGCTTTGAACAGCTCGTGGGCCATGACCGCGAACAGCACCGGTAGGGTGAGGACGGCGCCGAGGGCGACCCGGCGCGTCAAGTCCGCGATCTCCGCCTGTCGTTCGGCGGTCTCGGCAGCCTCCGTTTCGGCTGCCGGCTCCTCGGGCTGCCCCTGGGCCCGTTCGGCGGGTGCGGCCGCAGGGGCCGTCCCCTCGGCTGGTTCGACCACGAGGGTTCCGCGGATCATGTTCATCCCGCAGGCGAAGCCGAAGGATCCAGCCCGGTCAGGGCTGACCCGCACCGTGGTGCGGGCGTAGGCGGGCAGGGCGGCGCTGGTGTGCAGGTCGGGGAAGACCACGCGGGAGGTGCACTCGCCGGTCTCCTGCCGGTCGAAGACCAGCTCCGCGGGTATCCCCTGGCGCAGCACGATCACGTCGGGGCTGTAGCCGCCCCGTACGGTGATCTCCGCCCGCTGCACCCCGCCCTCGACACGTGCGGTGCGGGCCTTGCGGGGCCCGAAGAAGAACCACCCCAGGGCCGCGACCAGCCCGGCGGCCACCAGCGCCACAACGATCTCGGCGACACCCATGGCGGGCCTCCGTCCGTGCCGGACTCCCCTTCACCTTCCAGCGTGCCCCGGTCCGGGAAGACGGGCCCACCGGTCCCCGGCAGGGGCCGTCCGGACCCCTTCGACCTCCGCCCCCGGGAGGGAGCATGAGAGGAAGGCCAGCTGCGGGCGCCCGCCTCAAGCAGCCGCTGATCCGGGGAAGTGAACCGCGATGATGTACTGGTACGGACACGGCGGCGGGTGGATGTGGCCGTGGATGCTCGTCGGCAACCTCCTGTTCTGGATAGTGATCATCGTCGTCGCCATCCTGATATTCCGCGCTTTCACCCAGCGCCCTGGGCCACACAACAGCGGACAGCCTGGCTGGGGCACCCCACCCCCGCCTGGCTCCCCCGGTCCTGGTGCCGAGCAGATCCTTGGCGAGCGGTACGCCCGCGGCGAGATCGACGAAGACGAATACCAGCGGCGCCTGGCCACCCTCCGAGGCAAACCACCAGGCCCGACGCAATCCTGAAACGGAAACCTCCCAGCACCCTCGGGAGTTCGCCATGACCGCACCCACGACCGGTGTCCCCGCGTGGCGCACGGTGAACATCAGCCCTCCAGAACGCGCTGGCCGCGCCATCGTGGGCCTGGCCGCCGCCGTCACCGCGATCGTCCTCCTCACCACCGCCTCCAGCGCACTCGCCGTGGCGCTGGAGGTGCTGCTGTTCCTGGCCGGCCTGGACCTCCTCGTGACCGGCGCCAGTGGCCACTGCCCGCTCTACGCCAAGCTCGGCCATACCCCCCGGTCCCTGCGGAGCCGGCCATGACCACTCACCGCTCTACACCCGACAAGCGGAGCAAGCACGGCTGGATGATGCTCGCCTGCTGCGTCCCGGTGATCATCGCGGCGCTCGTCCTGGTCGCTACCGGCATCCTCAGCCCCGGCTTCCTCCTCGTCGCGATCATGTGCACGGCCATGATGGCGCTGATGATGCGCGGCATGGACCAGGGCAGCGGTGGCCGCTCCTGACCCGTACGGGCCTCGGCGATGACCATCACCGCGCTGATCGGCGCCCTGCTCCTGGCCGGGTGGCTCTGGTGGGCTGTCCGACACGTGGCTGTTTTCTGCCGGCGCTGCCCGCCCCTGGCCCGGCCGTGCGGGCGTGACGCCGTCCGCGCCGCCGCAGAGCGCCGCCTTGCCCATAGACGCGACACCCGGCAGATCGACGAGGCCGCCTACCGCGCTGCGATGGACGCGCTCACCCGCAGCAGGCCCACCCCAGGGAGGTGAGGACGCATGGCCGACGCTGCCTACGGCCTGTGGCCACTGGTCGTCTTCAACACCGCGTTGTTCGTCGTCTTCGCCGTCGGCTTCTTCCACCCCAAGACCAAGCGGGACTGGCGGGCCATGGGTGCCTACAGCGCGTTCCTGCTCGCGCTGTTCACCGAGATGTACGGCGTCCCGCTGACCATCTACCTTCTCGGCGGCTGGCTGGGCAGCCGGTTCCCGCTGCTGAAGAACACCCACGCCGGCGGGCCGGTGTGAAAAAGCGGCTCTGCGGCGCGGCACACTCGGGCACGGTTCCTCGTCCGCGTACAGGTATGCCCAGATACCTTCGCGCCGTCAGGAGCCCTCATGATCATGAAGACTTCCCGTTCCTTGCCCCGCCGCGCGGCAGCGATGACGGCTGCCGCAGCCGTCGCGGCTCTCGCCTTGACCGCCTGTGGCAACGGCACCAAAGCCAGCGAAGCACTTCCCGCGACCCCCGCCGCGCCTTCCGGCACCACCGCATCCGCGCCGGCTTCCGCCCCCGCAGGCCGGCACAACAAGGCCGACGTCGCCTTCGCCCAGGGCATGATCCCGCACCATCGCCAGGCCGTCGCGATGGCCGACATGGTCGTAGCCCACGGCTCTTCGAACGAGGTGAAGGCCCTCGCTGAGAAGGTCGAGCAGGAGCAGAGCCCAGAGATCCAGACCATGACGACGTGGCTCAAGTCCTGGGGTCAGCGCGTCCCCCAAGGCATGAACGAGATGCCCGACATGGGGCACGGCGGCCCTTCGGCCATGCCCGGCATGATGAGTGACCGACAGATGAATCAGCTGAAGGGCACCTCCGGCGCGGCCTGCGACAGGATGTTCCTCACGATGATGATCGAGCACCATCAGGGTGCGATCGAGATGGCCAACACCGAGAAGCGGCAAGGCGCTTACGGCCCGGCCAAGAAAATGGCCCGCAACATCGTGACCTCGCAGACCGCCGAGATCGCCCAGATGCGCAAGATGCTCGGAACTGGCGTGCCGTCCCCTACCGGCCACTAGGCGTTCTGACTGGCAGGGTTGTTCACACGGCCGATGGGTGGCCGGCCCGCCGGCTTTGACCCGGCATGCTGTGCCCGCAGGAACGAAGCCGAGCGGTTGATCAACCAGTTGAAGCTCTACCGCGCCGTGGCCACGCGCTTCGACGACAGGGCGTACGTCCTTCAGGCATCGTGACCGTTGCCGCCGCACGTCTGTGGCGCTGCTCCTGACTGGCCGCCCACCAACGCGGCCACCAGGCGCGTCATAGGGGGCCGTGGGTCAGGTGTGCCCGGCCAGCTGGTCATCAGGAGGTGGTGGGCGGTGCCGACGATGGCGAGGGCCACCGTGCACGGGTCTGCGGTCTCCGCCACCCGGCCAAGCTCCCGCTCGTCCTGTAGATAGTCGGTGATGGCTTCCTGGATCGCGGTGAAGCCGGGCGCCCCGCCTTCCAGGGCCTCGCGAATACGCAGCGCGGCGGCGGGGCGGGTCATGGCCAGGCCCGAGATGGCGGGTCCGCCGGAGTCGAGCAGCGCAAGGGCGACGGCCTCAAGGTTCCTCGCCACCGTGCCCTGTCCGGCAAGCCCCGAAAGCGCCTGCGCCTGCGCCGCCGTCCGCGCGAACCGGTCGAGGCAGAGCTCGGCCACGAACTCGTCGAACCCGGCGAAGTGCGTGTGCAACAGTCCCTTGGCGCAGCCCGCTTCGGTCGTGACGGACCGGCTGGTGAGCGCGCCAGGCCCATCCCTTTCCACGACGCGCTCAGCGGCCGCGAACAGCCGCTCGCGTACGTCCGGCGTCGCCACTCCGCGCGGTGACATGGGCCCCTCTCTTCCGTCCTGCCTCCGTCGCCCTCATGGGGGCACGACTTCTTGGATGGTAGCTGGGATTGCCAGTTTGGGCACCTGCCCATACTGTTTGGGCACCTGCCCATTCTCCGTCGTTCACCACAGGAGGCACCCGTGCCGGACATCGTCAACACCGAGCAGGCACAGGCATGGAACGGTCCCGAAGGAGTCCACTGGGCCCGCAACCAGGACCGCTGGAACGCCGTGAACGAGGGCTTCAACGAGCCGCTCCTCGATGCCGCCGGCATCGCCGGGGAGCACCAGTCTCTCGACCTCGGCTGCGGCTCCGGGCAGACCACGCGCCTGGCCGCGCTGCGGGCACCCCAAGGACACGCGCTGGGCCTCGACTTGTCCGGCCCGATGCTGGCCGAGGCCCGGGCCTGTGCGGAGCGGGAGGGCATCGCCAACGTCTCCTTCACGCAAGGCGACGCGCAGGCGCACCCTTTCGAGGCGGGCGCGTTCGACGCGGCGATCAGCCGCTACGGGGTGATGTTCTTCGCCGACCCGGTAGCGGCATTCGGCAACGTCCGCCGGGCGCTGCGACCTGGCGGGCGCCTGGCCTTCGTCTGTCCGGCCGATGCCGCGCTCAACGACTGGGTGAGGGCGGTGGCAGCACTGCGTGACTTCCTGCCGGTCGGCGACTTCGGGCGGCCGGGGCTGCCTGGCATGTTCTCCCTGGCCGCCCCCGACCGCATCCGCGACGTCCTCACCGCGGCCGGATTCACCGGCATCACCCTCAACCAGGCAGAGGCGTACGGGGCATGGGGGTGTGGAGCCGAGGACGCGGCGGAGTTCCTGCTGGGAACGGGCCCCGGTCGCCACCTGATGGAACGGGCCGACGCGACTGCGCGGGCCCGCGCCCGCCGCACCCTCACGGACCACCTGCGCGACCACGAGGCGGCGGACGGCACGGTCCGGCTGCGCAGCACGTCGTGGCTGGTCACGGCGGACCACCCGACCGCCCCGTCGGACAGGCTCTAACCCTGTCCGGGGGCGGCCCCGAAGTGCCGCCCCCGGACGGTGCGTCAGCTGACGCGCAGGGTCAGTGCCGCGGTGTGCAGCTTTCCACCGGTCTGGAACTGGAGGAACATCCGCCAGTTGCCCGCCTTGGGCAGCATGGCGTGGAACGACAGGTCCGGCCCGCCGTGGTCACCGTTGACCTTGGTCTCCGGGTGCAGGTGGGCGAACGCCTGGTCGCCCTCGTGGAAGGCGGTCAGGTGGGCATAGGTGTCCAGGTAGGGCTGGAGGTCGGTGACGGGCTTGCCGTCCTTGCTGACGCTGACCGTCATGGGATGTGCCATTCCGGCCATCAGCTCGCCCTTGACCGTGACCGTGTAGCCGTCCACCTCGGTGCTCGAAGTCGCCGCGGGGAGTGGGGTGTTCTTGGCGTCACCGGGGACGGTGAGGGTGCGGCTGAGGACGAGGGCCTTGCCCTTGCCCGTGCCGCCGTCGGGGGTGAAGGAGGCGAACACCCGCCAGGAACCGGGCTCCAGCGCCGAGAGGCCGGCGGTCCAGGTGCCGTCGCCGGCCATGGTGGGGTGCAGGTGCTGGAAGCCGGTGAGGTCCGAGCGGATCGCGTAGAAGTGCATCCGCTTCGTCTGGTCCTCGGCGAAACCGGTCACCGGCTTGCCGTCCGGACCCTTGATCGTGAACGTGTAGTCGCCGGCCTTGCCCGCGGGCAGTTCGCCGACGGTCGAGGTCAGCTGGTAGCCGTCCTTGCCGGCGGCCAGGCCGTCACCGGTGGCCATGGAGCCGTGATCCATCCCCGGCATCGAGCCCATCGAGGGGGACGAGGCGGATGCCGAGGGTGCCGAGCTGTGGTCCATGCCCGGCACGGACGAGCCGGACGAGCCCTTCGACGAGCCGCACGCGGCCAGTGCCAGCGCGAGAACGGCCGCCGTACCGGCCGCCGCGAGACCACGGCGGCGCAGGGGAAAACGAGAAGTGATCGACATCGGAGAAAACCTTCGGGTGAGCGCGCCGCCATCGGCGCGCGCGTGATCAGGACGCGTGGCCCGATGCCCGTACACCTGGGCTCGGGCGCGGCCCTGTCACGTCCGCGCGACGCCCAGCTTCAACAGCACAGCGCGCCCGCCGCCTGGCGGGCCGCGCCGCCCCGCTTCCCCGGCGATCACGCGCCGCCCGGTCAGCGCCCATCCGCACAGGCTCACGACGGCCGCGAAGGCCAGGAGCGAGGGGCTCGGCAACGTGAGCCGGTCGCGGACCGGAGTCGCCACACACTGGGCGCCGTGCTCGCCGAAGACGACCTGAGAACCGGTATGCGCCGAGCCCGTCCCGGCCATCGGAGCCGTCGCGGCGGCGGAAGCACCCCCGCCGTGCGCAGCGGCGTGCCCACCACTCACGGACATGGACACGGGCATGGACATCGGCACCGCGCCATGGCAACCGTTGGCGGCGGTCGCCGGGGCGCCGTGCATGAGGAACAGCCCGAACAGCACCGTGCAGACCGCCATCAGCCGGGCCAGAGCCCGCCCGCGCGACCGCACGCCGTCCATCGCCGCCCCCTCTCCTGCCGGCCGACCCCGATCGAAGCCGACGGGTCAGATCACCGGTCCGACCATACCCGCGGGGCCACGACTGCTTTGGGCCGGCGCCCGCGACGACGGTCACGTGCTCAATGTGAGAGGAAGAGCGCGAATTCCGGTCGGGTGGGGCCCGGCGGGAGGGGGTTCCGGGCCAACTGAGACCAAAACTGAGACCAGGCAACGACGAAGGTCCCGACCGGAATCCGGTCGGGACCTTCGTCTGCCCTGCTGGGCGGGTGCGGAGGATACGAGATTCGAACTCGTGAGGGGTTGCCCCCAACACGCTTTCCAAGCGTGCGCCCTAGGCCACTAGGCGAATCCTCCGCCGCAAACAATACAAGACGTTGGGGAGTGCTCGCGAACATGATCCGGGGGAGGGGGTCGGGTCGAGGGGGTGGAGGGGGTGCGGGTCGTTTTCAGGGGGTGGGATCCGCTAATGTGGGGCGCAGCCCCTCACGTGGCGCTATCTGACTGAACTCCCCCAGGGCCGGAAGGCAGCAAGGGTAGGTCGGCTCTGGCGGGTGCGTGGGGGGCGCTTGCGTTTGCGGGCGGAGCCGGGACGGGCCGGTTGTCAGTGCGGCCCGATATCGTCGTATGCGTGTCGTCCCTTGCGCTGTACCGCCGCTATCGCCCCGAGACCTTCGCCGAGGTCATCGGGCAAGAGCACGTGACCGACCCGCTGCAGCAGGCGTTGCGGAACAACCGGGTCAACCATGCGTATCTGTTCAGCGGTCCGCGCGGCTGTGGCAAGACGACGAGCGCGCGGATCCTGGCGCGCTGTCTGAACTGTGAGGAAGGTCCCACTCCCACCCCGTGCGGGACGTGCCAGTCCTGCGTCGACCTCGCGCGGGGCGGCCGGGGCTCGATCGATGTGATCGAGATCGACGCGGCGTCGCACGGTGGTGTCGACGACGCGCGTGAGCTGCGGGAGAAGGCGTTCTTCGGGCCGGCCAGCAGCCGGTACAAGATCTACATCATCGACGAGGCGCACATGGTGACCTCGGCGGGCTTCAACGCCCTGCTGAAGGTCGTCGAGGAGCCGCCGGAGCATCTGAAGTTCATCTTCGCGACGACCGAGCCGGAAAAGGTCATCGGGACGATCCGGTCGCGGACGCATCACTACCCGTTCCGGCTGGTGCCGCCGGGGACGCTGCGGGAGTACCTGGCGGAGGTCTGCGGCCGGGAGGACATCCCGGTCGAGGACGGCGTGCTGCCGCTGGTGGTGCGGGCAGGGGCCGGCTCGGTGCGTGACTCGATGTCGGTGATGGACCAGCTGCTCGCCGGGGCCGGGGCGGACGGTGTGACATATGCCATGGCGACGTCGCTGCTGGGGTACACCGACGGTTCGCTGCTGGACGCCGTCGTCGAGGCGTTCGCGGCGGGTGACGGGGCGGCGGCCTTCGAGGTCGTCGACCGCGTCATCGAGGGCGGGAACGACCCGCGGCGGTTCGTGGCCGACCTGCTGGAGCGGCTGCGCGACCTGGTGATCCTGGCGGCGGTGCCGGACGCCGGGGAGAAGGGGCTGATCGACGCCCCGGCCGACGTCGTGGAGCGGATGACGGCGCAGGCGTCGGTGTTCGGCGCGGCCGAGCTGAGCCGCGCCGCCGACCTGGTCAACGCCGGACTGACGGAGATGCGCGGGGCGACCTCCCCGCGGCTCCAGCTGGAGCTGATCTGCGCCCGGGTGCTGTTGCCGGCGGCGTACGACGACGAGCGGTCGGTGCAGGCGCGGCTGGACCGCCTGGAGCGCGGAGCCGGGGCGGGCGCGGCGGCGATGGCGCTGGGCGGCGGGCCGGGGCCCGTCGGTGGCGTCGGTCCTGCGGGGGCCGTGCTGGAGTCCGGCGGTCCCTCGGTGGCGTATGCGCCGGGGGCCGAGGCGCATCCGCCGATGCCGGCCGCCGGGCCGTCCGGGCCGGCCGCGGCGCGGGCCGCGGTGCGCGGGGCGTCGGGCGCAGCCCCGGCTCCCGGCCCGGGTGCGGGGGACGGGACGGGCGCCGGTGGCCCCGCGGGGTCCGCTGCGGCCCAGGCCGCTCCTGCTCCCGTTGCGCCCGCCGCGCCCTCGGGTCCTGGTGAGGCGGCCGTGCCGCCGGCCGGGCCCGCGGACGCGGCGCAGGGCGGGGCGGGGCGGCCGGGCGCGTGGCCCGGTGGCACCCGTGGTCCCGGTGCGGCCGGTGCCGGTCAGGGGGCCGCCGCGCGGCAGCCCGGGAGCTGGCCGTCGGCCGTGGCGCCGGGCCAGGGCGGACAGGCAGGTCAGACCGGTCAGAGTGATCAGAGTGGAGCGGGCGGGCAGGGCGTACCCGGTGGCCAGGCCGGTCCGGGCGGGCGGTCCGAGGCCGGGGCGGCGGGCGGAGCGCCCGCTTCCGGGGCCGGGGGGCCGGCGGCGCCCGCGCAGCCTGCGGCCGGCGGGGCGGCGCAGGGCGCGGCCCAGGTGCGGCAGCTCTGGCCGCAGATCCTGGACGCGGTCAAGGGCCGGCGGCGCTTCACCTGGATCCTGCTGAGCCAGAACGCCCAGGTCTCCGGCTTCGACGGCACCACCCTCCAGATCGGCTTCCCGAACGCCGGGGCCCGCGACAGCTTCGCCAACGGCGGCAGCGAGGACGTCCTCAAGGAGGTCCTCGCCGAGAACTTCCAGCTCCAGTGGCGGGTCGAGGCGATCGTCGATCCGTCCGGTGGCTCCGGTCCACCGGCCGGTGGTGCCCGCGGCGGCGGGGGTGGCTTCGGCGGCGGGGCGAGCGGCGGATACGGCGGTGGCTCCGGTGCCCCGCAGCAGCCGGCGTCGCAGGCCCCGGCCCGGCAGGGCGCCCCGGCGGCCCCGGAGCAGGGGCCGGGCGGGGGCGGCGGCCAGGGCGCCCGGATGGCGCGCGAGGCGGTGGCGTCGTCGCCGTCCACCGGCGGCGGTCAGGGCGGACCCGCGGCCGAGCCCTCGTACCCCGCGCCGGAGTCCTCGATGTCGATCGAGTACGACATGCCGGCCGAGGACGACCCGGATCTCGTCGACTCCGCGCTCAGCGGGCACGAGCTGATCGTGCGCGAGCTGGGGGCGACGGTCCTGGAAGAGATCGACAACGAGTAGCCGGCGGTGACGGCGGACGCGCCCCGCGAGCGGCAAGGCCCGTCCCGGACCGCCCGGTGGCGGGGCGTCACCGGGCGGATGCGCTGTGCACGGTGGGCGGGTCGGACGGCGGCGCCGGCCCCTCCGGGGGGCGTACGGGGCACATCAGTGCTCCTCCCCGCGGTGTGGGGCGCCGGGCGCGGGAAACACGTAGGCTCGGGCTACCGCACAAATCGTTGTCGTACGGCAGGAGTCATGTCGTGATCCCCGGTGGTCAGCCCAATATGCAGCAGCTGCTCCAGCAGGCCCAGAAGATGCAGCAGGATCTCGCGGCCGCCCAGCAGGAGCTGGCGGAGACGCCCGTGGAGGGTTCCGCGGGGGGTGGCCTGGTCAAGGCGACCGTGACGGGCTCCGGCGAGCTCCAGGGGCTGGTGATCGACCCGAAGGCGGTCGACACCGACTCCGCCGAGGAGACCGCCGAGACCCTCGCCGACCTCGTCCTCGCGGCGGTCCGCGATGCCAACGCCACCGCGCAGAAGCTCCAGCAGCAGAAGCTCGGCCCGCTCGCCCAGGCGCTGGGCGGCGGTGGCGGCATCCCCGGTCTCCCCTTCTGAGGAACCTTTGGCCTCCCTTTCTGAGGAGTAGCCAACTAGCGTACGCAGCACGGCAGAAGAGAGAGAAGACGTTCCGTGTATGAAGGCGTGGTCCAGGACCTGATCGACGAGTTGGGCAGGCTGCCCGGCGTCGGTCCCAAGAGCGCGCAGCGGATCGCCTTCCACATTCTTCAGGCCGAGCCGACCGATGTCCGCCGGCTCGCGAACGCGCTGATGGAGGTCAAGGCGAAGGTCCGGTTCTGCAGCGTGTGCGGCAATGTCGCGCAGGAGGAGCAGTGCCGGGTCTGCCTCGACCCGCGGCGCGATCCGGCGGTCATCTGCGTCGTGGAGGAACCCAAGGACGTCGTGGCGATCGAGCGGACGAGGGAGTTCCGCGGCCGCTACCACGTCCTCGGCGGAGCGATCAGTCCGATCGAGGGCGTCGGCCCCGACGACCTGCGGATACGGGAACTCCTGGCCCGGCTCGCGGACGGCACGGTCACCGAGCTGATCCTGGCCACCGACCCGAATCTGGAGGGCGAGGCCACGGCCACGTACCTTGCCCGGATGATCAAGCCGATGGGCCTCAAAGTGACGCGACTGGCCAGTGGACTGCCGGTCGGAGGCGATCTGGAGTATGCCGACGAGGTCACGCTCGGGCGGGCCTTCGAAGGGAGGAGACTTCTCGATGTCTGACGCGACGCTCCACGACACGACACAGAACCCCGACGACTTCGCCGTTTCGATCTCGGACTCGATCGAGAGCTTCATCGTCGCGGTGACCGAGGTCGCCAAGGGCGACGAGCCGGACAGTGCGGTGCCCTTCCTGCTGCTGGAGATCTCCCAGCTGCTGCTCACGGGGGGCCGGCTGGGCGCGCACGAGGACATCGTTCCCGACGAGCGGTACGAGACGGACACCGGTCCGGAGCCGGACGTGGACGAGCTGCGCGAGCGGTTCGCGCGGCTGCTCGACCCGGTGGACGTCTACTCCGAGGTCTTCGATCCGTACGTGCCGCGCAGCGAGCCGGTGGCGTCCCGGATCTCCGACGACCTCGCGGACATCATCACCGACCTGCGGCACGGACTGGCGCACTACCGGGCGGGCCGGGTCACCGAGGCCCTGTGGTGGTGGCAGTTCTCCTACCTCTCCAACTGGGGCCCGACCGCCTCGGCGACCCTGCGGGCGCTCCAGTCGCTGGTCGCCCACGTACGCCTCGACCAGCCGCTGGACGCGCTGGACGGCCTGGACACCGACAGCGACGCCAACGGCGACGAGGAGCGGCTCGCCGAGGAGGCCGGCAAGGTCATGGCGGCGGAGATCGCCGGGCCGCTGGGGCTGCACGGGGTGTGACCCCTCGTCGGCACCGCGTACCCGAAACGGAATGCCGGTGTGACCTGGGTTACGTTTCCGTGTGTCCGGGGTCGGAGCGGGAAGGTGCACGCCGAGCCGGTGCGACGGAGCACCGCGCTGGACCGGCGAGGGACACGGAGTTCACGGGCCGCGTTCGGCGCGCTCATCGGGTGCCTTCCGCAAGGTCGATCCACGGTGGGCGCGTTGATCGGGACGCGCGTCCGGTGTCTCACGATGTGGTGGTAGCGGGGCGGATTCCGCCCGCTCGTTAGACTGAGCCGACCGCAGTACCCCCGTGTCAGGGGGTCCGGGAGGGACCCCCTCCCGCAGAGACAGTTGCGAGGAGCGCACGTGGGCCTTGTCGTGCAGAAGTACGGCGGCTCATCCGTTGCGGATGCCGAGGGCATCAAGCGCGTCGCCAAGCGAATCGTCGAGGCCAAGAAGAACGGCAACCAGGTTGTCGTGGTGGTCTCGGCGATGGGTGACACGACGGACGAGCTGATCGATCTCGCGCAGGAAGTGTCCCCGATCCCGTCGGGGCGCGAGTTCGACATGCTGCTGACCGCCGGAGAGCGGATCTCCATGGCCCTGCTGGCGATGGCGATCAAAAACCTCGGCCATGAGGCGCAGTCCTTCACCGGCAGCCAGGCCGGCGTGATCACCGACTCCGTGCACAACAAGGCGCGGATCATCGATGTCACGCCGGGTCGTATCCAGGCGTCCATCGACGAGGGCAACATCGCCATCGTTGCCGGCTTCCAGGGTGTGTCCCAGGACAAGAAGGACATCACGACGCTGGGGCGCGGTGGTTCGGACACCACCGCGGTGGCGCTCGCCGCCGCCCTGAACGCCGATGTCTGCGAGATCTACACCGACGTGGACGGCGTCTTCACCGCCGACCCGCGGGTCGTGAAGAAGGCCCGGAAGATCGACTGGATCTCCTTCGAGGACATGCTGGAGCTGGCCAGTTCCGGCTCCAAGGTGCTGCTGCACCGGTGCGTCGAGTACGCACGCCGTTACAACATCCCGATCCACGTCCGGTCGTCCTTCTCGGGGCTGCAGGGCACGTGGGTCAGCAACGAACCGCAAGGGGACAGGCCGATGGAGCAGGCAATCATCTCGGGCGTCGCGCACGACACCTCCGAGGCGAAGGTCACGGTCGTCGGGGTCCCGGACAAGCCGGGCGAGGCCGCGCGGATCTTCCGTGCGATCGCCGACTCCGAGGTCAACATCGACATGGTCGTGCAGAACGTGTCGGCGGCCTCCACCGGGCTGACGGACATCTCCTTCACGCTGCCGAAGGCCGAGGGCCGCAAGGCCGTCGCGGCGCTGGAGAAGACCCGCGCCGCGGTCGGCTTCGACTCGCTGCGCTACGACGACCAGATCGCCAAGATCTCGCTGGTCGGCGCCGGCATGAAGACCAACCCCGGCGTGACCGCGGCGTTCTTCGAGGCGCTGTCGAACGCGGGCGTGAACATCGAGCTGATCTCGACCTCCGAGATCCGCATCTCGGTCGTCACCCGTGCCGACGACGTCAACGAGGCCGTCCGGGCGGTGCACAGCGCCTTCGGCCTCGACAGCGAGGGTGACGAGGCGATCGTCTACGGCGGCACAGGGCGATGATCCCGGCCGAGGCGGGCCGCCCGTCCCTCGCCGACACGGCCGGGACGGGGGCCCGCCCGGCCGCCAAGCCCCACCTCGCGGTCGTCGGCGCCACCGGTGCCGTCGGCCGCGTCCTGCTCGGGATCCTCTCCGAACGGGCGGACGTCTGGGGCGAGATCCGGCTGATCGCCGCGCCCCGCTCCGCCGGCCGCAAGCTGACGGTGCGCGGTGCGGAGGTCGAGGTCCTCGCGGCGAGCGAGGAGGTCTTCGACGGCATCGACGTCGCGATGTTCGCGGTGCCGGACGAGGTCGCCGCGCGATGGGTGCCGGTCGCGGTCTCCAAGGGCGCGGTGGCGGTGGACAATTCGGGCGCGTTCCGGGCGGACCCGGACGTGCCGCTGGTGGTGCCCGAGGTCAACGCGTGCGCGGCGCGGATCCGGCCGCGCGGCATCGTCGCCAACCCGGCCTGCACCACACTCTCGATGATCGTCGCCCTGGGCGCGCTGCACGCCGAGTACGGGCTGAGCGAACTGGTCGTCTCCTCGTACCAGGCGGCGTCGGAGGCCGGGCAGGCCGGCACCGACACGCTGCGGGCGCAGCTCTCGGCGGTGTCCGGTACGGAGCTGGGCACCGCGCCGGGCGACGTCCGGCGGGCGGTCGGCGACACCCTCGGGCCGTTCCCGGCGCCGCTCGCCCTCAACGTCGTGCCGTGGGCCGGCGCGCCGGCGGCGGACGGCTGGTCCTCGGCGGAGCTGACGATCCGGGAGGAGTCCCGGAAGGTCCTGGGGCTGCCGGAGCTGCCGGTCACCGCGACCTGCGTGCGGGTGCCGGTGCTCACCGCGCACTCGATGGCCGTGCACGCGCGCTTCGAGAACGAGGTGACGGTCGCCGGGGTGCACGAGCTCCTGGCGGCCGCGCCCGGGGTCGTGCTGTTCGACGACCCGGCGGAGGACGCCTATCCGACCCCGTCGGACGTGGCCGGCACGGATCCGACGTGGGTGGGGCGGGTCCGGCGGTCGCTGGACGACCCCCGGGCGCTGGAGCTCTTCGTGTGCGGCGACAACCTGCGCAAGGGGGCCGCGCTGAATCTGGCCCAGATCGGGGAGTTGGTGGCGGGGGAGCTGCGGGGCGCGGAGGAGTAGCGGGAAGGGGGAGCGGCGGGCCGGCGGAGTGCGGTGCGGTCGGCTGGTTTCCCCGAGGGGGTGCGGAAGTTGGGGGGAGTGGCTGCGGAGGGGTGCCCCCCTGCGCGATGATTTGTGAGACGTGTGAAGATTTCGTGTATGGAGTGCTGGTCCGAACCGCTTGATCTGGGCTGATGTTCTGTTCGATCATTCGCTTCCCGCGGTGCTGCAACCGGCGGGCGGCATCCGGCGTCTTTCCGGGTCACCCCCTGGGGCGGCCCGCGGCACGCGCGGACCGCTTCCGGGGCCCTGGGGTGGCGGAACGATTGCGTCAGGGCAGTCGTATCAGGGCAATTGGGGCATTTGGGGAAGAGCTGGTACGCATGAGGGCATTTGACGCATCGCCACAAGCGGTGCCTTGCGCGTACAACCCTTTTGGGGGGAAGCGTGTCCAACAGGCGTGGCAGAGGTACTCGGATTCACCATCGCCCCGGCGGGAGCGGCAGGCGCAGCAGTGCGCCCGCGCCCACGGGGCTCCGGGGGCATGCCGGTGATCGCCCCCTGGTCCGCCGCGCGCCCCGCGCAGCTCTCGACGCAGCGTGGGGACACTGACGACGCGATGGCAGCCGGCACCACAGTCGACCACCTCACCGAGACCTACCGGGCGCACTACCGCTCGCTCCTCGGCCTGGCGGCACTGCTCCTCGACGACACGGCCTCCTGCGAGGACGTCGTACAGGAAGCCTTCATCCGCGTGCACTCCGCCCGCGGCCGGGTGCGCGACCCCGAGAAGACCCTGGCCTACCTGCGACAGACGGTCGTCAACCTCTCGCGCTCCGCGCTGCGTCGCCGCATCCTCGGGCTGAAGCTGCTCTCCAAGCCCATGCCCGACATGGCGAGCGCCGAGGAGGGCGCGTACGACCTGCTGGAGCGGGACCAGCTCATCAAGGCGATGCGCGGTCTGCAGCGGCGCCAGCGCGAGGTGCTGGTGCTCCGCTACTTCGCCGATATGACGGAGGCTCAGGTCGCCGAGACGCTGGGAATATCGCTCGGCTCGGTCAAGGCATACGGCTCGCGGGGGATCGCGGCGCTGCGCGTCGCCATGGAGGCTCCGGCGTGAGTGCGGCAAGACCCGACCGGGGAAACACCGGGCACGACGGGGGCGACCGGGACGGCCGGGAGGCCGACCTGGGGGCCGCCGGCTTCGGCGAGGGCGGCTCCGACGACGCCGGTTTCGGCGGTGAGGACGAGCTGCGGCGGCTGCTACAGACCAGCGTCGCCGACCTGGAGCCCGCGCCGGACGCGCTGGAGCAGCTGCGGCGGGCGGTCCCGGCGCGGCGCCAGCGGCGGCGCCATGCCCTGGTGGGCGCGGCCGCCGTGCTGCTGTTCGGCGGTACGGCGGTCCCGGCGATGGTGCATGTCGCGAGCTTCGGCGACGCCCCCGGCGACCGTCCGGCCAACGCCGCCAGCAGCCGGAGCGCCGACCAGCAGGACAGCAGCGGTGCGCACGGCGAGGGCACCGAACGGTCCGGCACCCGGCCCACCGGCGGGGACGGCCGGATGCCCGGCCCGGAACGGCCGCCGGGCAAGGAGGACAAGGGCGCCGCGACCCCCGGTGCGGATCCCGTCCCCGGCGTCGGTACGCCCGCTCCGGACACGACCATGGACGTCACCTCGCCGGTCTGCGGACGCGACCAGCTCGGCAAGGGGACCTCGACGGTCGGCCCGGCCGACTCCGCGGGCCGGGTCTACGGCGCGTTCCGGGTGGTGAACACCTCCGACGCCGCGTGTTCCGTCCAGGGCGGCGGGACCGTGGACGTCACCGCGCAGGGCACCACCAAGGCCGACAAGATCCATGTCGTCGACCACACCTCCGGTGACGACGCCACCGGGCTGCCGGACCCGGCGATCACCCCCGACCAGCTGGTGCTGAAGCCGGGGCAGGCGTACGAGGTCAAGTTCGCCTGGATCCCGGCGGCGGGCGGTGGCCCGTCCGGGTGCGTCAGCCCGAAGCCGTCGCCGACGCCCGACCCGTCCAAGGCGCCGGGGGAGTCGCCGGCCGCCGCGACGTCGGCGAGCGGCAGCGGCGGCGGCACCGGGGGCCAGGCCGGTGGCACCGAAGGCGCCAAGGACGGCGGCGCGGCGGCCGGCGGCGTGGTCCTGACCCACACGCCGGAGGCGGGCGAGCCGGTCGCGGCCGACGCCAAGCTCACGGACGCCTGCGCGGGCACGGTGTACCGCACGGACCCGCTCGCGGCTCCTTAAGGACCTGTCCGATGGGTCGGCCGGGTCGTTCCGTGGGTGGGACGACCGCCCGGGGGCCCGGGCCGGAGCGGCGGCGGGGAGGGGGCGGTGCGGCCGTGCGGGGCGGGCCCCGTACCGTTGGTGGGGTGTACCGGTTCCTGCTGACCCCGCGGTGGTGGGGAATCAACGTCTTCGCCGTGCTGGCGATCCCCTTCTGCATCTTCATGGGCAGCTGGCAGCTGAGCCGATTCGACGCCCGGGTCGCCTCGCACCAGCAGCAGGAGAACCGGTCCGCCGACGCCAGGACCGCCGCTCCGCGGCCTCTGGACAGCCTGTTGCCGGTCGACCAGGTCACCTCCGGTCACCAGGCCACCGCCCGCGGCCGTTACGACGCCGGGCACCAGCTTCTGGTCCCGGGCCGCACCCTCCGGGGCGACCACGGCGACCAGCAGGGCTTCTACGTCCTGACCCTGCTGCGCACGGACGGTGGCAAGGCCCTCCCGGTCGTCCGCGGCTGGCTGCCCGGCGACGCGAGCGCCGAGGCCGACACGGCGAAGGTGCCCGCGCCGCCGGCGGGCGAGGTCACCGTGACCGGGGCGCTGCAGGCGTCGGAGAACGAGGGCACGGCCGGGGTCCGGGCGGGCGGCGGTCTGCCGGCCGGCCAACTCGGCATGATCAGCGCGGCATCGCTGGTGAACATGGTGCCGTACGGCGTCTATGACGCGTGGATCACGCTCAGCGACCCGCCCGCGCCGCTGCGGGCCGTTCCGCCGGCCGCCGCGGAGGGCAGCGGCCTGGACATGAAGGCGTTCCAGAACCTCGGTTACACGGGCGAGTGGTTCGTCTTCGCGGGCTTCGTGCTCTTCATGTGGTTCCGCCTGGTGCGCCGCGAGGCCGAGGCCGCCAAGGACGCCGCCCTGGGCATCCTCCCGGAGGAGACACCGGGCGCGGTGGCCGGCGGGAGCGCGGCCCCGAAGGATGTGGCTCCTGAGGGCGTGGCTCCTGAGGGTGTGGTTCCCGACGGTGTGGCCGGGGGCGAGGTCCCGGCGGGGAAGTAGGCCCCCGCGCCCGGCCGCCGTCCGACGGCGGCGACCGGACGTCGGGCGGCCGGGCGGCCCGGCTTCGGCCCGGGAGACGTCAGTTGGTCCGCTCGGCCTCCGTCTTAAGGAAGCGCTGGGCGAAGTCGAGTTCCAGACGGACCTGCTTGATGCGCTCCTCGACCACGAGGGAGCCGTGGCCGGCGTCGTAGCGGTAGACCTCGTGCGGGTGGGCGCGCTGTTCCAGGCGCTGGACGTAGTTCTCGATCTGCCGGATCGGGCAGCGGGGGTCGTTGACGCCGGCGGAGATGTAGACGGGGGCGCGCACCGCGTCGACGTACGTCAGCGGGGAGGACGCCTCGAAGCGCTCGGGGACCTCCTCCGGCGTGCCGCCCAGGAGGGTGCGGTCCATGGCCTTCAGCGCCTCCATCTCGTCGTGGTACGCCGTGACGTAGTCCGCCACCGGGACCGCGGCCAGCCCGAGCGCCCAGGCGTCCGGCTGGGCGCCCAGGCCCAGCAGCGTCAGATAGCCGCCCCAGGAGCCGCCGGCGAGCACCAGCCGCTCCGGGTCCGCGAGTCCGGAGGCGACGGCCCACTCCCGCACCGCGGCGATGTCCTCCAGCTCGATCAGCCCGACGCGGTGCTTGAGCGCGTCCGTCCAGGCGCGGCCGTAGCCCGTCGAACCGCGGTAGTTGACGCGGACGACCGCGAAGCCGTGGTCGACCCAGGCGGCCGGCGACGAGGCGAAGGAGTCGCTGTCGTGCCAGGTCGGGCCGCCGTGGATGTCGAAGACGGTGGGGAAGGGCCCCGCGCCGGGGGGCTGCTGGACCAGGGCGTGGATGCGGCCGCCGGGGCCGTCCACCCAGGCGTCCGTCACCGGGACCGAGCCGGGGGCCTTCATCCCGGGCGGGTCCAGGACGACGGTGCCGTCCGTCGACCGCACCTCCGGCGGCTGGGCGGCGGAGGACCAGAGGAACTCCACCGTCCCGTCGGGGCGGGCGGTGGCGCCCGAGACCGTGCCCACGGGGGTCGCGACCCGGCTCAGGGGGCCGGCCGGGGCGTCGGCCGCGGTGTCCGTGCCGGGCCGCGGGGTGCCGAGGTCGTACCGCCAGAGCTCGCTGCGGGCCTGGTAGGCGTGCTCCACCAGCAGCGCGGAGCCGTCCGGATACCAGTCGGCGCCGACGTCGCCGGGCAGGTCGATCTCCAGGGCCGTCTCGACGCCCGTCAGCGGGTCCCAGAGCATCGGCTCCCAGCGGCCCCGCCGCTGATGCCCCACCAGCAGCCGGCTGTCGCCGTCCACCGGCGCGAAGCCCATCACCGACAGACCCAGCTCCTTTGTGCCGCCGTTGGTGTCGTCCAGCTCGGCGACCGTCGTGCCGTCGGGGCGGACGACGCGGACGGCGGAGTGCATGGCGTCGCCGTGCTCGGTGTGCTCGATGGCGATCAGCGAGCCGTCGTGGGAGAGGTCGCCGACGCCCGCCGACTCGCGGTGGCGGTAGATCTCCACCGGCTTCTCCCCGGGCCGTACGACGTGGACCGTCGAGCCGTCCTCGTCGGTGGAGCGGCCGATCACCGCCGTGCCGTCCCGGCTGATGGCCAGGCCGCCCGGATACGAGGCGTCGAGGCCCGGGGCGGCGGGCTCGTCCGGGCCGCCCGCGAACGGCTGGCGCATCCAGATGCCGAACTCGTCCCCGTCGGTGTCCGAGAACCACCAGATCCACTCGCCGTCCGGCGTGAGCGTGCCGTCGGTGGTGCCGTGCGGGCGGTCGGTGGCCTGGCGCTGGGTGCCGGTCGCGCGGTCCCAGGCATAGAGCTCGAAGGTGCCGGTGGCGTTCGAGACGAACAGGGAGCGGTCCGGGGCGTACTCGGCCCACTCCGGCAGGCCGATCCGCGGGGCGCGGAAGCGCTTCTCCCAGTCCGGCATGGCGGCGTCGGCGGAACGGGGGAGGGCGGGGGAGGGGTCGGCGGGGGTGCGGCCGGGGCCTGTGGTCTCGTCAGTCATGGGGCCATTCTGCGCCCGGCGGGGAATTTTCCGTTGGCGTGGCCGACGGGCTGTGGATAACTTCGGCCCATGCGAGAACGGACCGGCCCCGACGGCTGGCGCGAGGCGAATCGCGCGCGCTGGGACGAGCGCGTCGCCCTCCACACCGCCAGCGACTACTACGACCAGGACACCTTCCGCCGGACCCGGGACGTGATCCGCGACTTCGAGGCGGCGGAGGTCGGCGACGTCACCGGCCGGAGCCTGCTCCATCTCCAGTGCCACTTCGGCCAGGACACGCTGTCGTGGGCGCACCGCGGCGCCGCCCGGGTCGTCGGCCTCGACTTCTCCGAACCGGCCGTGGAGGCCGCCCGCGACCTGGCCGCCGCACTCGGCTACGGCCCGGACCGCGCGGCCTTCGTCACCGCCGACGTGTACGACGCCGCCGAGGCGGTGCCCGACCCCGCGTACGACATCGTCTACACCGGCATCGGGGCGGTGAACTGGCTCCCGGACCTGGTCGGTTGGGCCGAGACCGCCGCGTCGTTGATCGCGCCCGGCGGTTTCCTCTACCTCGCCGAATTCCACCCGCTGGGCGACGTGCTGGACGAGGAGACCGGTTCGCGCGTCGCCCACGACTATTTCCGCAGCGCCGCGTGGGACGAGGAAACCCCCGGCAGCTACACGAACTTCGAGGCGCCGACGGTCCACAACAGGAGCGTCGAGTGGCAGCACTCCCTCGGGGACGTGGTCAGCGCGGTGGCAGGGGCCGGGCTGCGCCTGGAGTTCCTGCACGAGCACGAGATGACGCTGTTCCAGCGCTTCGGCGTGCTGCGGCGGGGCACGGACGGCTACTACCGCTTCCCGGCCGACCGGCCGCGCATTCCGCTGATGTACTCCCTGAAGGCGACGAAGCCGGCCTGAGGGAGCGCCGGCCCGCGCGGGCCCGCCGGAGGCGCGCCGCGCCCGGCCGGTTACTGTGGCGGACTGCCGGGCCGGAAACATCGGCCCTTTCGACGACGGGGGATTCCGTGCGGGGACGCGGACGGATCGCCAGCGCCATGGGCGCGGGCGCGCTCATGCTGCTGGCCGTGGGATGCGGCGGGGCCTCCGGCGCCAAGGCGAAGCCGGGAGCGTCGCCCGCCGTGGTGCCCGCCAAGCCGCTGCCCATGGAGTCCGCGGCCCGCACCGGCACCTGGACCGGCTCCGACCACAAGGCGCACCCGCTGCGGCTCAAGCCCACCCGGCTGGCCGCCGGCCACCCCTCGGACCTCGCGCACATCCGGCTGGACGACAACCTCAAGGGGCTGGTCCCGTACTACCTCACGGTCTCCTACACCAACACCGGGAAGGGGACGGTGAGCGAGCTGTACCCGGAGCGGAACTTCTCCGTCAACGGGGTGGACGGGCAGGCCGGTGAGCAGCTCTCGCTGTTCCGGACCAACCCGCTGGCCACCGGCAACGGCCTGCCGCCCGAGTGCCAGGAGTCCGGCAAGGCGACGCTGGCCGCCGGTGAGACCTCGGCGGTCTGCCAGATCTTCATGCTGCCCAAGGGGCTGAAGCCGGGCAACGTCTCCTACAAGGACGACGGCGGCGGCACCCTGCTGTGGCAGATCGGCGGCGCGCAGCAGGGGGCGGCCGGGGTGCTGCCCCCGCACCAGCCCGCCGACGTGGTCACCACCGACAGCGACCGCCGCACGGCGACCGCCCTGGCTACCCCGAAGAACATCCGCACCGGCTCCCTGGACGACCTGAGCCGCTTCGACCTGCGCGCGGAGGAGAAGCAACTCGTCCCGTACTACGTGACGGTGGTGTACCGGAACACCGGCCGGTACGACCTCCTCCCGAGCCTCAACGACAGCCTGACGCTGACCGGTGTCAGCGGCCGGCAGGCGCAGAAGATGACCCTGCTGGACATCGGCGGCCCCGGCGTCCCGCAGTGCCCCGAGTCGGTCCCGCACAAGATGCTCAAGCCGGGCGCCACGGTGACCGAGTGCACCATCCACATGCTGCCCAAGGGCGATCCGCCGGCGTCGCTGACCTTCGAGGGCAGTGGTGACGGCGCGCGCCCGGTGAGCTGGCGGGCGACGGCGGACGACGGGAAGTAGGAGCGGCGGCGGGGCGCCGGCCGTCCGGGACGAGGGCCGCCGGCGCCCCGCCGGCTACTCCGCGGCCACCGCCCCGCGCCGCTCCAGCAGCGGCCCGAAGTCCGGGTCGCGCCCCAGCACCGCGCGGAACGCCGCCATCGGGTCGACGCTGTTGCCCCGGCTGAGGAGTTCCCGCCGGAAGATCTCGCCGCTCTCGCGGACCGTCCGGCCGTTCTCGTGGAACCAGCGCACGGTGTCCGCGTCCAGTACTTCCGCCCAGCGGTACCCGTAGTAGCCGGCCGCGTAGCCGCCGCCGAAGACATGGGCGAAGTAGCCCGTCCGGTAGCGGGGCGGGATCGCCGGGTGGGCCAGACCGTGGCGCCCCAGGGCGGCCGCCTCGAACGCCGCCACGCCGTCCGCCGTGGGGAGTTCGTCCGCGGACAGGGTGTGCCAGGACCAGTCCAGCACGGCAGCGGCGAGATGCTCGACGCTGCCGAAGCCCTCGCCGAATCGTTCCGCCTCCCGCAGTCTGGCCGGGAGTTCGGGCGGCATCGGCTCCCCGGTGCGGTGGTGCCGGGCATAACGGGCCAGTACCTCCGGCCACTCCGCCCACATCTCGTTCACCTGCGAGGGGAACTCCACGAAGTCGCGCGGCACTTCGGTGCCGGCCAGCATGGGGTAGCGGACGTCGGAGAACAGTCCGTGCAGCGCGTGCCCGAACTCGTGGAAGAGCGTGGTGACCTCGCTCCAGCTCAGGAGCACCGGTTCGCCCGCCGCCGGTTTGGCGATGTTGAGGTTGTTGACCACCACGGGCCGCTCCCCCAACAGGTGCGACTGGGTGACCAGTTCGTTCATCCAGGCGCCGCCGCGCTTGGACTCCCGGGCGTGGAAGTCGCCGACGTACAGGCCGAGCGGGCCGCCGTCGGCGTCGTGCACCTCGAAGACCCGGGCGTCCGGGTGGTACGCGACCAGGTCGGGGCGCTCGGTGAAGGTGATCCCGTACACCAGGGTCGCGGCGTGGAAGACACCGTCCCGCAGGACCGCCTCCAGCTCCAGATAAGGGCGGAGAGCAGCCGCGTCCAGGTCGTACCGCTGCCGCCGCACCCGCTCGGCGTGGAACTGCCAGTCGGCCGCGCCGACCTCCGGGACGCCGGCGGCCGCCGCCAGCGCCGCGCCCTCCCGCTCCGCGTTCGCCAGCGCCGGCCCGATCAGCTTCCCGAACATCTCCTCCACGGCGCCGGTCGTCTTCGCGGTCTGGTCGGCGACCTGCCAGGACGCGTGGCTGGGGTGGCCGAGGAGGGCGGCGCGCTCGGCCCGCAGCCGGGCCACCGAGACGGCGACGGCCCCGTTGGCGGCCGAGCCCCGCGCCATGGACGCGGCCAGCAGCCGCTCACGCAGTGCCGGGTCCTCCAGGGCGGCGAGCTGCGGCTGGTTGGTGAAGTTCAGCAGGCTCAGCGCGAACGCGCCGTGGTGCCCCAGGGACCGGGCGTTCTCGGCGGCGGTGGCGATCTCGTCGTCGGGCAGCCCGGCCAGCTCCTCGGCGCGCTCCACGACCAGTGCGGCCGCCGCCGTGTCGGCCCGCAGGTTGCGCCGGAAGTCGGTGCACAGGACGGCGATCTCGGCGTTCAGCTCGCGCAGCCGCCGCTGCTGCTCCGGGCCCAGTCGCGCCCCGGCCCGCACCCGTTCGGCGTGCCGGCGCTCCAGCAGCCGCTGCTGCTCCCCGTCCAGCCCGAGCCCCGCACGCCCCTCGTGGAGCGCCTCCAGGCGGGCGAACAGGGCCGGGTCCAGCAGCAGGGCGTCCTCGTGGGCCGCCAGCCGCGGCACGATCTCGGCCTCCAGTTCCTGCGTGGCCTCGTCGGTGTCCGCGTTCGTCTTGTTGAAGAACACCGCGGAGACCCGCCGCAGCACCGCGCCGCTGCGCTCCAGCGCCACCACGGTGTTCTCGAAGGTGGGCGGCTCGGGGCGGTCGCCGATGGCGGCCACCTCGGCCAGCTGCTCGGCGATGCCCCGCTCGAAGGCGGGCAGGAAGTGCTCGTGCCGGATACGGGCGAACGGCGGGAGCCCGTAGGGCAGTTCACTCGCCGAGAAGAAGGGGTTCGACCCAGCGGCCGTCGCCTCGCTCGGACTCGTCTCGGAACTCTTCGCAGAAGTCACATGGACCGACCCTACGCGCGTCGCCCGTCCGCGGCCCGTCCCCGGGACGAGCCGGGCGCCCGTGGGCACGAAAACGCCCGATCGCTGGCGACGGGGGATGCACCAGCGATCGGGCTGTGACCCAGCCTAGCAAGACTGCCCCCGCGGCGGGAGTCAACTGCCGAATCCGAGGGCGGAGTTGTGACCGGTTTCACCCGGCGTCATGACATCAGGGGTCCCACGGTGCTGTCAGTCGCCGCACGGAGGCTCGTAGGGGAGCTGCGGCAGGTACTCGTGCCACCTCTCCGGCGTCAGCACGCCCCGGGTGGTCGCACAGATGCGGCGCACCGCCTTGTCGTTGTCGAGGTTCCACAGCCGGACGGTGCCGGCGCCGCTGGAGACGCCGAGCATCCGGCTGTGCGGGGCGAACGCCAGGAAGTTGCCGGCCCTGGCCCGCGGGCTGGTCGACTGCCCGATGGCGGTGGCCCGGCCGGGGTCCTCGACGTTCCAGAAGCGCACCGTGTTGTCGCTGCCGCCGCTGGCCAGCGTCCGGCCGGTCCCGCTGAACGTCAGCGACACCACCGCCTCGGTGTGCCCGGTCAGGGCGGAGCCCAGCCGGGCGGGCCGGCGGGGGTCGGCGAGGTTCCACAGCCGGACCGTGTCGTCGTCGCTGCCGCTGGCCAGCGTGCGGCCGTCCGGACTGAAGGCGAGCACGTTGATCGGCCCCAGGTGCCCGGTCAGGGGCGTGCCGAGCGGGGCGCCGTGCCGCGGGTCGGCGACGTTCCACAGCCGGAGGGTGGCGTCCGCGCTGCCGCTGACGAGGGTGCGGCCGTCCGGGCTGAAGACGAGCGTGTTGACGTAGCCCTGGTGGCCGGTGAGCGGCCGGCCGAGCGGGACGACACGGGCGGGGTCGGTGATGTTCCACAGCTGGATGGTGCGGTCGTCCATGGCGGTCGCCAGGGTGCGGCCGTCGGGGCTGAAGTCCATGGCCTGGGCGCCCGCGAAGCGCGTCAGCAGGGTGAGGGGCGCGCCGTGGTCGACCGGGTGGGCCGGGTCGGCGACGTTCCACAGGAACACCTTGCGGTGGGCCGTGTGGACCGCGAGGGTGCGGCCGTCGGGGGAGAACCGCAGCGAGCGGTCGAGGCCGTCCCGCGGCATGAAGGGGGCGCTCAGCGGCACCGGCCGGTCGGGGTCCGCCACGTTCCACAGCCGGATCCGGCCGTCGCGGGCGGTCGTGGCGAGCACCCGCCCGTCGGGGCGGAACGCGGCGAACCGGCCGACCATGTCATCGGCCGGGATCGACCACAGCCGCACCTTGCCGTCGCCGCTCCCGGTGGCCAGGGTGTGCCCGTCCGGGCTGAAGCCGACGGCGTACATCTCGCCGCTGCCGCCGGCCAGGGGCTCGCCGACCTGCGACGGGTACTCGGGATCGCTGACGTTCCACAGCGTCGCCGTGCTGTCCGCGCTGCCCGCCGCGAGCATGCTGCCGTCGGGGCTGAAGGCCACCGACCACAGGGGGCCGGTGTGGCCGGTGAGCGGCTGGCCGATCGGGGCCGGGTGCCGCGGGTCGGCGGTGTTCCAGAGGCGGAGGGTGTTGTCGGCGCCGCCGCTGGCGAGGGTGCGGCCGTCGGGGCTGAAGGCCACCGAGTGGACGGTGGCGGCGTGGCCGGTCAGCACGGTGTCGATCGGCGCGGGGCGGCGGCGGTCGGCCACGTCCCACAGCCGGATCGTGGTGTCGTCGCCGCCCGCCGCCAGCGTCCGCCCGTCGGGGCTGAACGCCACGGACCGCACCGGGGCCGTGTGGCCGGTCAGGGTCGAGAGCGGCGCCGGCCGGCCCGGGTCGGTCAGGTCCCACAGGCGCACGGTGTGGTCCTCGCCCGCGGAGGCCATCGTCCGTCCGTCCGGGCTGAACGCCAGCAGGTAGACGGTGCCGGCGTGCGGGTTCAGCGGGGTACCGAGTGGACGCGGGTGGCGCGGGTCGCGCACGTCCCACAGGCGAATCGTTCCGTCGTCCGAGGCGCTGGCGAGGGTGTGCCCGTCCGGGCTGAAGACGGCGGTGCTCACCCAGCTCGTGTGGCCGGTGAGGGGCTCGCCCAGGGGGCGGGGGTGGGTGCGGTCCGCCACGTCCCACAGCCGGACGGTCCGGTCGTAGGAGGCGGTGGCCAGCAGCCGCCCGTCCGGGCTGAACGAGGTGAGGTAGACGGCGCCGGTGTGGCCCAGGAGGGGGGTGGCCAGGGGCGCGTTCACGATCGATATCAGGCGGTTGCCGGTGCCCTGGTCGCCGGGCCGCAGGCGGTGCGCCACCAGGTCGAGCTGGGCCGACAGCGACGGATCGTTGTCCTGGGCGCGGTCGGCCTCGGCGAGCACCTGCTGGAAGACGGTGTCGTCGCGCTGCTGCCACGCCACCACCGCGGAACCGACGGCCAGCATCGCCATCACGACCAGCGCGGCCACCGCGCCGCGGCGGAGCCGGACCGAGCGCTTGCGCAGCCGGACCGAGGCGGCCAGGAACTCCACCGCGCTGCGGGTCAGCGAGGTGTCCCCGGCGGACCGCGCCCAGGTACGGGCCTGTTCCAGACGGGAGCCCCGGTAGAGCAGCGAGGGGTCGTGGCCGGAGCCCTCCCAGGCGCGGCCGTCCTCCTCCAGGCGCTGGCGCAGCAGGTTGCCGTTCCGGTCCTCGTCGATCCAGTCGCGCAGCCGCGGCCAGGCGTGCAGCAGCGCCTCGTGGGTGATCTCCACGGCGTCCGCGTCGAGCGTCACCAGGCGGGCGTGCACCAGCGCTTCGAGCGATTCCTCCGTTTTGTTCGGGTCCGCCGACTCCTCCGCCAGCTGTCGTCGCGTCCCCCGCCTACGGGTGGCCTGGGTGTCCTCGCCCAGCCGCACCAGCCGGAGCAGCAGCAGTCGCGCGGCGGTGCGCGCCGTCGGGTCCAGGCCGGACCAGGCCCGTTCCGCGGTGGCCGCCACGGCGCCCTGGATCCCGCCCGCCGCGCGGTAGCCGGCCAGCGTCAGCCGTCCCGCCTTCCGCCGCTGCCAGGTGGCCAGCAGCGCGTGCGAGAGCAGCGGCAGCACACCCGCGTCGTGGGCCCCACGGGGGCCGTCGGTGCTCACCTCGCGGACGATCAGCTCGGCCAGGCCCGGTTCGAGCTCCAGGCCGACGGCCTTGGCCGGGCCGGTCACCGCCTCGCGCAGCTCCGCGGTGGTCAGCGGCCCGAGCACCATGTGCCGGTGCTGCAGCGCGTCGGCCAGCTCGGGGTGGGCCAGGCACTGTTCGTAGAAGTCGGCGCGGATGCCGAGGATGACGAGGGCGGGGGCCGGGGCGTCCGGGCCGGCGGGCGTGGCCGCCGCGTGGAGGAGCCGGACGAAGGTGCGCCGGACCGCCTCGTCGGAGCAGAGGGTGAACGCCTCCTCGAACTGGTCCACGATCACGACCGGCCGGGCTCCGGGGGCACCCTCGCGCCGCGCCCAGGCACCGAGGGCCTCCCGCACGGCGTCCGCGAAGTGCGCCGAGCCGGGCCGTTCCGTCGCCGGCTCCGCCCCGCCGGCAAGGACGGGGGCGAGCTCCGGGATCCTGCCGGCCAGTTCAGCGAGCGGATCGCCGCCCGGCACGAGCTGGAGCGCGCGCCGTTGCCCGCCGCCCCCGTCGCCCAGCGCGCCGTCCCGCACCGCGGGCACCAGCCCGGCGTTCAGCAGCGACGACTTCCCCGCCCCCGAGGCGCCCACGAGCATCACCAGGCCGCCCGTCTCCTCCGCCGCCCGGAGCTGGTCGACGAGCGCGTCGGTGCTCCGCTCCCGGCCGAAGAACCACCGGGCGTCCTGCCGGCGGTACGAGGCCAGCCCCCGGTACGGGCACACCCCGGCCACCGGCGGGGCCTGGGCCGGCGGACGCGCCTCCTCCGGCGCGGCCGCCGCGGAACGGTCGCCGGCCGGACCGGCGACCGCGCGCTCCCAGAGGCGCTGCCACTGACCGAGGTCGTACAGGCCCGGGGAGACGGGGGCGGCCCGCAGCCGCCGGGCCTGCGGGATCAGGACGTGCAGCACCGCGGCGAGGGCGGCGAACTGCGCCGGTACGTTCTTGGCCCGGCGCCAGTCGCTGATCCGCTGCACGGACACCCGGACGGGACGCCCGCGCTCGTCGACCCGCTGGAGCCGGCCGACCGCCTCGGCCACCTTCTTGAGGGGCGGATTGCCGGCCTCCGTATACAGCAGCGCGAGGCGTTCGGCGAAGGCTGTGCGTGCCCCTGAGTCGGAACTCAAGGTTCCACCCCTTACTCCCCCCGCTCCTGGATGTCCGGACCGGAAAACTCACCTTAACCGGCTGACCTGCGATGAAGGCATCGGCCCGGGGCCGGAACCTCCTCCGCGGAAGCCCCAGCTGGCAGGATCACGACCCGACGGCGCGGCAAACCCGGTACTACCCGGACATCCGGACGGATCACCGGCCCGGCGTCCGGAGCGGCACCCCGGGACACATGTTCTCGGCCATCCGCCACCGAAACCGCGAGCCGGCCGCAAAGCCCCGGCGGACGAACGCCGGGCCCCGTGGAGCCGGTCCTTCCGGACCGCCACCACACCGACTACGGGTCCGGCCCTTTCTGGATCCGCCTGGATCCGCGCCGGTACGGGGGGCGCGGATCGACGCCGCCCGCGCCGTTCGGCACCGGTCCCCACGAGGGGAGGGACCGGCGCCGAACGGCACGGGCGGCCGGTCGTTCGGCACCGCTCGCCCGCCCGGATCCGTCAGTCCGAGGCCCCGCCGCCCGCCTCCGGCACCAGCGTCGCCAGCCCGTCGAGCAGCCACTCCAGCACCTGCTCGAACGACTGCGGCTCCGGCGCGAGCCGCTGCGGATCGCTCGCCCACCCGACGAAGTGCGGATGCTCGCCCGCCGCCGCGATGCGTTCCATATAGGGGGCCACGGCGGCCTCCAGGTCGCTGTCCTCGGGCAGCCCGACCCGGGCGCGCATGGTCTCCTCCTCCAGCAGCGCCAGCCCCGACCCCAGCACATGACCGAGCACGGTCTTGACGAACCCCATCCGCGTCGTCGCATCGAGCCCGAGCGGTGCCAGTTCGGCGAGCGCCGCCTCGTAGAGGCGCAGGGCGTTGGGCCCCATCGGGGGACGGGCGAAGGCGAGCCGCGCGAACCACGGGTGCTGCCGGACCGCGTCCCAGCCGGTGCGGCCGAGCCCGCGCAGCGCCGGCCGCCAGCCCTCCCCCCGCGGCACGGTGATCCGGCCGTAGACCTGGTCCGTCATCAGGTCGACCAGGCCGTCCTTGCTGCCGACGTAGCGGTAGAGCGCCATCGGGCTGCGGACGCCCAGCCGGGCCGCCAGCGCCCGCATGGTGATCTCGCCGGGCACCTGGTCGTCGGCCAGTTCCACCGCGGCGGCCACGATGCGCTCGCGGCTGAGCTGCTCGGTGGCGCGCGGCGGCGTGGGCTCGTCGAACCACACCAGCCCCCCGGCGGCGGGCCGGCGCTCGGAAGAAGTCATGGTGGCCACTCTAGGCGTGGTGTACGTTGTCCACCATGAGTGGACAACGTACACCGATGCCCGAGGTGCTCGTGGTGGGCGGCGGACTGGTCGGGCTCACCACCGCACTGGTGCTGCGCCACCACGGCGTCGCGGTGACCCTGGTGGAGAAGCGCTCGACCACCTCCCCGCAGCCCAAGGCCCGCCGCTTCCACGTCCGCAGCATGGAGATCTTCCGGGAGCTCGGGCTGGCCCGCCTGGTCCACCACGCGGCCCGGGACCTCGTCGGTCATGACCACATGGCCGCGGGACGGACGCTCGCCGAGGCCGAGCAGCTCCCGCTGTGGCGACCCCCGGGTCCCGGCGGATCCGTCGACATCAGCCCGGAGCCGCCCTGCCTGATCGCCCAGGACGTCCTGGAGCCGGTGCTGCGCGAGGCGGCGGTCGACGCCGGCGCCACGGTGCGCTTCGAGACCGAACTCCTCGCCTTCGAGCAGGACGACGACGAGGTGGCCGCCGACCTCCTGGACCGCGCCACCGGCGAACGCACACGGCTGCGGACCCGCTACCTGGTCGCCGCCGACGGCGCCCGCAGCCCCGTACGCGAGGCCCTGGGCATCGGCCGCTCGGGCCGCGGCACCATCGGCGAACCGAACGTGAACGTCTACTTCCACGCCGACCTCGGCGAGGTCGTACGGGGCCGGGAGTTCAACCTCTGCCAGATCGAGCACCCCGAAGCCCCCGGCGCGCTGGCATCCGTCGACGGCCGCCGCCGCTGGGTGTTCATGGGCGGCGGCACCACCACCGACCGGGACTGGCCCGCCGTGCTCCGCACCGTCCTCGGCGTGCCCGCCCCCGACCTGGACGTCCGCAGCGTCCTGCCGTGGCAGGCCGAGATGCGCGTAGCCGACCGCTACACCGCCGGCCGCGTCCACCTGGCCGGCGACGCCGCGCACGTCATGCCGCCGTTCGCCGCCAGCGGCGCCAACACCGGTATCGCCGACGCCCACAACCTGGGCTGGAAGCTCGCCGCCGTCCTGCGCGGCCGCGCGGCCCCGGCCCTCCTGGACAGCTACGACGCCGAACGCCGCCCGGCCGGCTGGTTCGCGGCCGACCAGTCGAGCCGCCGCACCCTGAACCTCCGTGCGGCGGTGACGGCCCCCGACCCCACCCTCGCCCACCCCTTCGTCCTGACCGCGGGCGGCTACCAGTACACCGAGGGCGCCCTCGTCAACGACCCGCAGGCGCCCGACGACCCCGAACCCATCACCGACTTCGCCCCCACCGGCCGCATAGGCACCCGCATCCCCCACCGCTGGCTGGACCGTTCCCGCACCCGCTCCACCCTCGACCTCGCCGGCCCCCACTGGACCCTCCTGACCAACACCCCCACACCCACCACCCACCCCGACCTCACCACCCACCCCCACACCCTGGACTTCCTCCCCGCCCAGCACTCCCTCCTCCTCCGCCCCGACCACGTCATCGCCTGGCGCGGCCCCGACCCCACCGCAGCCGTCGAGGCCCACACCTCCCTCCTCAACGCCCGGCCCACCACACCGGAGTTCACCACCCCCTGACACACCCCAGGGGGTCGACCCGCCTCCGCGGATCGACCCCCTGGCCGGAATGTCATTCCTTTTTGCTCCCCCTACTGCTGCGCCTCGCGTGCCGCCGCCACGATCCGCTCCAGCGCCGAGGCGTGCCGCCCGAACGCCTCCCGTCCGTGTGCGGTGAGCCGCAGGTGGGTGTGGCGCCCCGTACGGCTCTTGGTCTTGCGCACCTCCACGTACTCGGCGTCCACCAACGCCGCGACCTGTTTGGACAGCGCGGAGTCGCTGGTGCCGACGGCGTCCCGCACGAATCCGAACTCCACCCACTCGGCCGGAGCCAGCAGCGCCACGATCGACAACCGCGCCGGCACATGCAGGAATTCGTCGAATTCCGGATCCATCAGCCTCGGCCTTCCCTCCTGGCGAGCCGCTTGGCGATCGGCCGCGTCGCATACGTGACCACCAGCGTCGCCACCGCCGCAACGCCCGCGGCCGGTACGGAAGGAGCCGGCAGCTCCATCAACCGGGCAACGACCACCGCCGCAACGAAGACCGTGAGCACCACGGCCACCGCCAACGCGGTGAACGCCTTCTCGGCCCCGGTCTGCCTCCTCCGCACCCGGGTCCGCCGGCACTGAATGATCACACCGCCCACCATCAGCACCGCCGCCACGATCCTGCCGACCAGGCTCCACGGACTCGGCAGATCGACGGCCGACCCGATGGCGAACACGACCAGCGCCGTGATGAGCCCCTGCGCACCGGAGTAGTTCTGGCGCACGTACTGCTCCCGCGTCTGCTCCTGCCGCTCCCGTATGGCATCCAGCGCAGCCTGCGCGTCGTAAGTGGTCATGAACGCCGTCCCCGATCTTCCGTCCACCCGGCCCAACAACTTTCCTCAAAGGAAACTACCACCTCCTTTCCCTTCGGGAAAGAAGGTGGGTGTACCGGTGTGACGCGGCCGCGACGGCACCACCCCGACGCACTACGGGCCGGCGAAACACGGCCATGGCGGTCAACTCCCCATCAATGAGGGGTGGCTGGGCGGGCATGGGAAAGCTCAGGGGGTCAGGGGAGCGGGGCGCCCTCCCTAGAGTTCGGTCGGGCCCGGCGCACGTAACGGCGTCCCGCTGTGGAGCGGAGGGGCACCCTTGGAACGAGTCAGGGGCCTGACCCGCTTTCGCGGATCAGGCCCCTGACCTGGTGTTCCTTCAGTCGGGGTGGCGGGATTTGAACCCACGACCTCTTCGTCCCGAATGAGGTTCGGGCATGACCGCTACCAGGGTGGACGGACATTTGTGCTGGTCAGCGGCTTTGTGTGGGTTGGTGTGGCGTGGCCTCGACGGGCCTCCGAGTCAAGATCATCTCCCAAATTTCTCCCAGAGTCCGGGCCTCGCGATGCTCCGTGCGAGGTGGGAGGGGACGCTCCCTGCATTGCAGTGGCACGTTTGCTCTCGGCCTCACCTCAACTGGAGCCGGTGACGGGAATCGAACCCGCACTCTGAGCTTGGGAATCATGGGGCCGTCCGGCGCCCAATGCCTTCCTGGCCAGGGGAGATGCCGCTGGTGGGGGAGGTGCGCTCGGGCACGTCTCCGGCCCTTGTTGACCGCTGTTTACCGCTCCGTCTGGCACGGAAGCGGCACGGTGGCTCGCCGAGGCTGTGGTGTCGCTCGATCTGGGCCGTGCGGGCTCCACGAGTCCCGAGCGCTGCGAGAAGAAGCAGCGGGAGAGCCGGCCCCGTACAGCCCCTGTGCCTCGCCGGTTGAACCGGCGGGCACAGCTATGTGCAGGTGGAGGGGAAGGCGCGAAGAGGTACTGGTCCCAGATCTCTTGGGGCCGGGCCCCGGCTGGCATGGCTTGTGCGAGCTCGGCTCCGGGTGCGGTGTCGGTCAGGGCGCGGGGAGGGAAGTCAGTGGCGAGTGCGCATCACGATGGGCGAACCTGCGCGCCGTCGGCTCTGCCGCATGGTGGTGCGGCTGTCGGCTCACTCCAGGACGGCGAGGTGGTCGGCGGCGCCCCCGCGCCACTCGATCAGGAAGAGGGTTGCGTCGTCGCTGGTGCTCCCGCCCCGCTCCTGTTTCAGGGTGTGGGAGAGCGCTCGCACCACTGCCCGCACTCCCTTCTCTGTGTACTCGATGCGGTTGACCCAGTGGATGAGTAGTTCCTCGCCGAACTGCTCTTCGCCGGCTTCGTGCTCCTCGATCAGGCCGTCGGTGAAGCACAGCACCCGGTCGCCGCGTTGGAGCATCTGCTCGCTGATCTGGGGCTCTTCACCACCGAAGCCAACGGGCAAGGTGGTCGGGCTTTCCAGCTGCCGGACCACCTTGCCGTTGCGGATCAGCAGCGGTGCGGGGTGGCCGGCGTTGACCCACTGCAGGTGGCCCGTTGCGATGTTGAGGCGCATCATCTGCGCGGTGACGAAGTGTTCGGGCCCGAATTGCTCGGCGATGGCCCGGTCCATGAACTCGTAGATCTCGGACAGACCGACTGCGGCGCGTCTGGCGTGCCGGTAGGCGCCGATGGCGACGGTCGCCATGGTGGCGGCGTCCAGGCCGTGGCCCATCGCATCGATCATGGCCACGTGCAGGATGTCGTCGTTGAGTGCGTAGTCGAAGCTGTCGCCGGCGACGTTGTAGGCGGGCTCCAGGATTCCCGCCACCGCGACCTGCGGGACGGACATCGCCAGCGGCGGTAGCAGGGACCACTGGATCTCCGCGGCCACGCTCATCGGTTCGCGGCGCCGGGTGAGGAAGAACTGGTCGGTGTAGCTGTGCTTGGTGGCCAGCAGGTCGGCGACGAGGCCGGCAAGTCTGCGCAACAAGCGCCGGTCATCGTCATCGACGGTGTCCAGGGTGAGGGCCAGCACGCCCACCTGGTCGCTGCCGTCCAGCAACGGCAGATACATCCGGACGCCGTCGTCCTGCGGTAGCTCGACAGGGGCCCCGGACAGGAAGGCTGCGCCTGCGTGCGAGTCACCGATCAGCTCGGGCCGGCCGACGACCAGCCGCCTACCCGGCAGCGGCACCAGCAGCAGCTGCGCATAGTCCTGCAGGAAGATCGAGATATCCCGGCCACCGACCCTGGCCACCTCTTTCGCGACCAGCGGGGCGATCAGCTGCGGCGGCATCTCGTGTGCCCGGTCCAGCAGCACCCCCAGCAGCCGCTCGCCGAACCCCTCCGACCGGTCCACCGTGTCCTCGCCAGGCTGCCGATCGCCCTCCGCCATAGCCTTGCCCTTTCGCCTCACCAGCCTGATTTCGCCTTCATCTGCCGAGCCGGCGGTCTCCGATGAGTGGGTCACAGGGCAGCCTGATGCCGGCTTCGGCGCATGTGCTCGGCCGACATACGCGCCAGGATCCGCTCGTTCCCTGCCGTCGCGCCGACAGTGCGCAAGGCCCCGATGTCCACACACCGGGGCCGACCCATTCGTCATGTTATGCCTTTGCCGCTTACCCGTCAGAAGACGCTTTTGGGTAATTCGATCCTTTATCGGATGGGCTTCAGTGCCCCGTCAGTCCTTCCCGCCGCCGAGCTGCCTGGCCGAGAGACTGGCCCTGCGGCTCCCGCTGAGCGAGGCCATGGTCACGCGCTTCGAGACGTTCGATCTGGACAGAGGAGACCTTGGGGTGGCCGGCCGGAGAATTGCCTCGTCGAGGGGGGCGAAGGCTAGGCGCAGGGTCGTGTGGTCAGCTGAGGAAAGACAGCCGGACTTGGCGTTCCGGGTTGTCCCGGTCGGCGTTCACCAGTACGACGGATTGAGCGGCCTCCCGGAGGAACGCGGAGCATGCGTTCGTGAGGTCGTGCAGGGTCTCTGTGGAGCCGGTTGTGATGTCGATCGTGCGGGTGGTGAAGGTGCCAGCCATGGTTCACCGGTACCCGTCGCCGAGCCTGGGCGCTAACGGCCGGATGGGTGAACAGCCTTCGCTTCGCGTCAGCCCCGCTTCTCCTCTTCGGCTTCCATGAGCCGGATTCCATGGTGCGTCAGCGTGACCATCACGGGTGTGTTTCCTTGTTCCCAGTCGACGATGATGAGCCCTTCGCCCACCAGATATGCGCAGGCGGCGGCCAGATCCTGCTCGGGGATCTGAAGATCGTCGCGCAGCTTTGCCCCGGTGACGCCAAGGAAGCGATTGCCTTCCGTGGTCTCGTACAGGGCTTTCATGATCGCCTCGCGGTAGTGCTTCCGCTCTTGCAGTGTTGCCATGATCGCTTCCACTCGTGCCGGCGCCGACTCGGAGCCTGTGGGGCAGGCGAGGCAGTACGCCCGCCCCGCCGCCCGTTGCCGGCTCTGGCTTCAGATTTCGTCCGTCTGTGTGCGGGCGTCCCCGGAGGATCGACTCGTCACCAGCCAGGGCTGCGCCGGCTCTGGTGCGTGGGTGGTGTCGACGGTGAGGTGGAGGCGGGTTCCGCCTGAGTCGTCGACGGGGTAGCTGCGCTGTTCGGTGGCGGCGAAGTGATGACGGAGAACGTCTGCGACCTGACGGGCGGCTTCGGGGGATGCGGCGACGATGCGCACGTCGGCGCGCCCGGCCGAGGGGAGTTCTGGTGGCTTCACGGTGGCCTCGTTCATTGAGGGACGGCAGGATGACGTATCGATGGGTGTGATGCCGTCGCGCCACACCCACCGCCCCCGGTCAGGAAAAGGTCGGTGTCATCTGCGGCCCCCGGCGCGGTGCTCGTGGTGGGTGGCTACGGGCGGTTCAGTGGGCTCGGCCGGCTGTCGGTTCGGGCAGCTCCGCCGTCCGGATCCTCGCAGGGCTTCGCTGTAGGGGAACGCTGCGATCCGCTCGTCGTGCTGCGCGTTGAGCAGATGGATCCAGACCACGCCCGCGACGATCATGAGGATGATCACGGCTACGATGATGATCGTCTCCACGTCCTCACCTCCCTCGGGCGGAGGTCAGGAACTCGGCCGGTTTCTCTGTCGCCGAGGCGGCTCCGCCGTCGGTCTCCCACTCTTCTTCCTCCTGCAGCTCCTCCTGCGCGTGACGGGTGGTGTCCTCGCTCGTCATCAGCGCGCTGGCGCTGTGGAGGCCGCCGGGGGTGGCCGCGGCGGACATCAGCCGGGCGGCGGCGGCAGCGCCGGTCTCCGGCGGGATCACCAGCAGGTCCCAGCGGCCCGCGGTGTAGGAGAGGAGGATCAGCTTGTTCGGGTCCTCCTCGGCGAACCAGCCCACGTGCACCGTGTGCCCGTGCACCGGCACCTTTCGCGGCACCACGGGCCAGTGGACCGGGTTCACCGTGACATGAGTGATCCGGCCCCAACGCGCGTCCAGCACGTCGGTCAGAGCGGGAAGTTCGCGGAAGAGATCGCGAGAGCGTGGCCACCAGGCGCCGTCCAGGAGACCCGGAGGTGATCCTGCCGGGGTGAAGGAGAGGCGGGCCGGTGACGAAGGTTCGCGCTCGCTGACGATCGTACGGTCGATGGTCGCGGTCATGGCGCGGACCCGTCCCCGGGGCTCGTCGTCGACGTCCCGGTGTTGTTGCTCGCCGGAAACGGCACCGGCGTGGGAGCCGGTGTGCGAAGTACTCCCGGTCTCTTCACTCTACTCCGGCCAGCCGTCCGTAAAGGCGCGTGTGACCAGGAACTTTCCTGGCGAACGCGGGTCTGGCTCCGCTGCCGTGCGGCGCGCCCGCGTTGCCCCGGCACGCGGAGTACGGTGAAGTGACGAGGTCACCTCGCCGGGCGGACGCACCGCCCCGGAAGGCGGGCGAACACACATGGCCGACTCCGACACTCCCCGCGTCCCGCAGCTTTTGCCGGACTCAGTCCACCAGGCGGTCAGGCCCGGGACGGCTCTCGTGCGGCTGGTGACCATGCACACCCGCGAGCAAGTTCTCGACGGTGCGTGGTGGCCGCGTTCGCGCGACATCGGAGCCGAGCTCCCCGGTCTGATCGCCGCGCTGACCGCGCATCTCGGCCCCGTCCTGCGCGTCGGCCTGGACACCGCTGCCTGGGAAGAACTGCCGACACGTCTGGTCATCGACGACCGGGTCGTGCACATCGATTCCTTCCCGATCGGTGACGACACCGTCCTCATCACCCGAGGCGACCAGGACCACTTCTCCCTGCTGGTGGTCCCGCCGCACGCGACACCTGAAGCGGCCCGCGCCGCGATGGCCAGAGCCGTCGAGGCCGGCAACGTCACCCAGGCCGAGCAGATCCTCATCGATACCGGCACCCATCACGCACACCCGGTTCCCACGGAAGAGCCTCAGACGGGCCGCGAACGCGGCGAGCGGTGAGGAAGCCGTCGAGGCTTCGACGCTCCTTCGACGACAAGGGATACAGGCTGCCGACGAAGGTGCGGTCCGCCGTCGGCTACGACGTCACGTTCGATGCCAAGGGTCGTGGGGTGAGGCGGAACCCGCCTCACCCACGACGGAGGAACGGCCGCAGTCGGCGAAGAGCAAGTCCGGCTTGCGGGGGCCCGATTCCGGCGGAACCGCGTCCATCCGGCCCGGCGCCCGCCCCTCGTCGTACCCGCCTCGGCCATGGCAACGCCAGGGGAGCGTTCGCACATGCATCGTTGCTGACCATCGGGCACTATGTGCCTCAGGCCATACACACTGCGCCTCGCGATTCGAGATGACGGCCGATCAAATCGCCCTGCAAGGCCTTACAGGCGCCAACTCCATGCGTTAATCGGCCCCTTGCGGCACGCGAAGGGCACACGAATGGCACGCGCCCCAAAAGGGCCGGACAACAACCAAGCCCCAGGCTACTGACCTGGGGCTTCCGTATGGAGCGGGTGACGGAATCGAACCCGCGCTCTGAGCTTGGGAATCACAGGGGCTTTTGGCGCGTCGCCGCAGGTCAGCGAAGTGCTGCGCTGTCGGGTGCGGCCTTCTGGGCGTGCCGCCTGCACCCCGGTTGCCCGTGGCTGACCGTCTCTACTGGTGCGGCAGTGGTGTGAGACGGACAAATGCCGCTGTGGCTCGGTGGCTAGGAGGTTCGTTCGGATCATCGAGCGGACCTGAGGGAGATGGGTGATCTCCAGCCGTTCCCCGAGGGAACGGGCCGCCCGTTCCTTGGGGGAACACCTGTCCTGTTCCCTCACGGAACGGGCCTTCGGCATTCCGCGTGGGCTGGCCTGGGCCGGTGTCCTGACGGTCTCAGCTCTGCCAGTCAGTTGCCGAACAGGCTGTCCTGGACGTACTGGATGACATTCGCCTTCGGACGGAACAGGCCCAGCAGCATGGAGGTCTTGAAGTGGGCCGCGATGTTGCCGACGAAGAAGTGGACGGCACCGTGGGTGAAGCGTTCCTCCCGCGTGCCTGATAGGGGAGGTCACGGCTGATCCTGGTGGAGCCTTTGGAGCTGGTCGCGGGTGATACGGGGCAGGCCGGCCACCACGCGTTCCCAGGAGTGGTCGATCATGTCGGCGAGCTCGTCGGCGGGCACGGTGCCGTCCAGGACCACGGTGTTCCAGTGCGGCAGGCGCGCGTAGTAGCTGGGGCCCACCGCCGGGTACTGCTCGCGCAGGTGCAGGGCGAGGTCGGGGTCGCACTTGAGGGTCACCTGGTCGGGGCGTGAGTCGTTGGCTTCCGTCAGGATGGCGAAGATCTTGCCGCCGACCTTGAACAGGGTCATCCCGGGCCCGGGCTCGCTCTCCGTCGCCTCCGGCAGCCCCATAGCGGACTCCGCGACATCCTCCGGGGTCATGGCGATGCCTCCTTCGCATTGCGGTCCGGGCAGGCCCCGGAGCCCGGGACCCAGGGCCTGGTGTGGTGGTTAGCGGTAGTCGTTGGGGTCGGGGGCGTTGCCGGTGGTCATGAAGTCCTCGAAGTACCGTGCGGGGTCCGGGGAGGAGCCGTCGGCGTCCGTGAAGCCGTACTCCTTGGCCAGGGCGCCGGCGGACAGCGAGTGGCCGTTGAGACGGGCCACGTCCGGGTCGGTGGCGAGCGCCGCCACGGCGCGTGCAACGTAGGCGGGGGTCTCGGACATCGCGAAGGTGGGGTCGATCTTGCAGCCGTCGCGCCAGTTCTCCTCACTCACCCCGAACATCTCCAGCACCGCCTCGGTACGCATGAATCCGGGGGTCAGGCTCACGGCCGTGCAGCCGTACTCGGCGGTCTCCGCCGCCAGCGCCTTCGCCATCCTGATCGGCGCGTACTTGGCCAGGTCGTAGTAGAACGGCTCGCGGTATCGGCGGTTGAACTCCTCCGTACCGTCGGTCATCTCCACCACCAGGCCACCGGGCCGACGGATCATCAGCGGCACTGCGTAGCGGCTGGTGACGAAGTGGGTCTCGACGCCGAGCCGCAGCATCCGCAGCCCCTTGTCCATGTCGCACTCCCACATCTTCTTGCCGTGCTCGACGAGGCCGTCGCCGCCCCAGACGGCGTTGACGAGGACATCCAGCCGCCCCTGCTCCTTGTCGATGCGCTCGACCAGCGCCCGCACCCGCTTCGGCTGGAGGTGGTCGACGACGACCGCGATGCCCTCGCCACCGGCCGCCGTGACCAGCTCGGCGGTCTGCTCAATGGTCTCCGTCGGGCGCCCCGTCTCGCTCGCGCTGCTGTGCGTGGTGCGCCCGGTCACGTACACGGTGGCTCCGGTCCGGCCGAGCTCGACCGCCATGGCCCGGCCCGCACCCCGGGTCGCTCCCGCGATCAGTGCCACCTTTCCGGCGAGCGTCATTCCCTCGCCCACGCCCGCGCTCCCACCTGTGATCTTGATGTTGTCCTGAGAAGTCATAGCGGAAGCATCAGCTCCGTATAGGACAGGGCACGTCCTATATAGGCCAATCGGCGATTCTGTGGATATAGGACATGAACCGACCTATACCGGTGTCAACCTCTCGGTACGACTTCTCAACGGCAACAGGAAGGCCAGCAGTCATGACCAGCAACACGGTTCACGCGGACGCCAGCGAACTCACTCACGAGTGGGTGGATGCCTACAACGATCAGGACTTCGACCGGTTCGGGGCGCTGTACACCGACGACGTCGCCTACACCGTCGGGGCCTACCAGATCGCCTTCAACGGCCGGGATGCCTTCGTGGGCCACATCCAGGAGTACGCGGCCGCCGTCCCCGACCGCAAGCTGTCCATCAAGCGGATCATCGCCGACGGGGACGTCATCGCCCTCGAAACCGACTTCGCGGGGACCAGCTCCGGGGCTGTGCCGGCCCTGCCTCCGGCCGGGGAGCGGGTCACCGCCAGCTTCTGCACGGTCCTGCAGCTGCGCGAGGGCAAGATCGCCTCGCAAGACGACTACGTCGGCGGCCAGTGACCTCTCCTCACCGACGACACCATCCCCAACCCCCGAGAGAACTCCACGCAGTGCCATCGTGTCCGGTCCCGATGCCGCCCGCCCAGCGCGCGGCTCGTCCCGGCCGGCATCGATGGCCTGCGCATCCGACCCCGAGGTGGCGCCATGCCGATTACCGTTGACGAACGTGAGCAGTTCCTGGCCGAGCCGCACCTCGGAGTCCTGCCGGTGGCCTCGGGCGATCCGGGCCAAGCACCGGTGACCGTCCCCATCTGGTACGCCTACGAGCCGGGCGGCGAGGTGTGGATCACCACCGACCGCGCCTCCAGGAAGTACGGGCTGATCCAGGCGGCGGGCCGCTTCACCATGCTGGCCAACCAGCTCACACCACCCCGCTACGTCTCGGTGGAGGGCGAAGTGGTGTACGCGGAAAAGACCACCCAGGAGGAGCTGCGGGCGATGGCCGCCCGCTACCTTCCCGCAGAGCAGGTGGACTGGTACGTCCGGCACGCGGCCGAGGCGTTCACCACTGAGCTAATGACGGTACGGACGCGCCCACGACGCTGGCTCTCCGCCGATCTGCAAGCGCCCCCGGAAGGCAACGCACCGTAAGCCAACGCACCGCTGCCTGCTGCCCGCGGCGTCTGGCTACGGCTGCCCTGGCCGTCCTGCCCCCTACAGCCGGGCCCCTTCCGCCAGTACCGTTGCATGCTCACGCGATGCGGATACGGGACCTCGGGGGCGTGCCCAGTGGCGGGGAGCGAACTGACACTCGGTAAGACGATCGCCAAGGCACGCCGGCGCAAGGGATGGCCGCAGCGGGATCTGGCTGCGATGATCGGTCGGTCGGAAAGCTGGGTGTCGCAGGTCGAGCGGGATGTGATCCCGGTCAACAGCCTGGATACGTTGCGTCAGATCTCCGACGTATTGGGCATGTCTCTGGCCGAACTCCTTGCTGCTGTACGGCCGCCTGGACGATCGCCGGTATCGGCTCGGCGTCGGTCGGGCTCGACTAGGGTTGTTCACAATCTTGGTCCAGAGGAGGGTGACGACCCCGTGCGACGCCGCGAACTTCTGGCCGCTGCGGCGGTGGTCTTTGCCTCCCCCCTGGCCGGGGCCACGCCGGCCGAGGCCAGCACTCTCGCCCCGCTCGAAGACCTCCTGCTCTATGGCACGGCCACTGTGCCGAAGAACAGTGAGGTATCACCGGCCGGCGTCGCTGCCGCGGTGAAGACATCCCGGCAGGACTTCCGCGCCGCCCGTTACGACACTCTGGCCCGGACCCTGCCTGGTCGGATCGCCCAAGCTCAGGCCCTGGAGCCGGTGGAGCTGTCGGCCACGGCGGTTGCCGACCTCTACAACATTGCCACCCGGCTGTGCATCAAGCTCGGCGAGGACGGCCTCATGGCGATCACCTCAGACCGCGCACTGAATTCCGCACGGGTGGGCGGGGATGCGCTGACGATTGCCGAGGCACACCGGATGGTCTCCAGTGCCTGGCGTCGCCAGGGCCACCTTGCCCGAGCCACCGACATCGCCGTCCGGGCCGCGCAGGACGTACGCGCGGACCGCCGCGCCCCAGAGGCTGCCCGACTGTCCGCGAACAGCTCGCTGCTGGCCACCGCCGCGTACACCGCGGCGAAGATGGGTGACCGGCCGACGGCGCACGCCCTGATCGGTGAGGCCGCCGAGGCCGCGAAGGCCGGCCCGACGAGCCCTGCGGCCCGAACGGACACCGGGACTCAGCAGGTGCTGCTGCACCAGTTGTCGGTCCACTACCTGCTCGGTGATGCCGGGCAGGCGATCGACCTGGCCAAGACCATCGACCCCGCGGCCCTGCCGACCGCCGAGCGGCAGGGGCGGTTCTTCACCGACGTGGCCCGCTGCTTCGACCAGTGGGGCAAGCCCGAGCAGTGCTATCGGGCGCTACTGGCGGCCGAGCGGGCTGCACCGCAGGAGATCCGGCGAGGGGCGATCAAGAACCTGGCCAGCGGCCTGCTCCGCCACGACCGAAGCCTTCCGGGAGTCCGGGCCTTCGCGGGACGCGCAGGCGTTCTCGTCGACTAATCCGGCTCCTTCCCGCAAAGGGTTTGCTACCTCGCAACCCGGTTGCGGATCTGCTTGCTTCTCCGGCGGTTGACTCTTCTCAGCCGCCAGGGGCCGCGTACGGCCGGCCTCTCCTCGCCCCGGGCGGCGGTGCTGACCACCACCGTCTTCGAGGAGTTGCACCATGGATGCCACCCGCGCCGACCCGTCCCCTTCGCAGCCGACGGTCACAGATGCCACGGACCAGCTTCAGGCTGACGTCGCCGCCGCTTTGCGCTCCAGCATCGTCCTCCCTCCGTATGACGAAGTCCTCCGGCTGATCGAGACCCTCCAGGGGCATCTCGCCCCGCTGATCGAGCAGGCCAAAGAGCACGTCGAGCAGCATCGCCCGGGAGAGGCCGCCTGGTATCGGGAACACCGCCAGATCGACAACGCCGAGTTCCAGCTGCGGGCCGGCCCCGGCAATGGGCTGGCGTCGGCCGCTCGCCGTCTCAAGAACCTGGCGCTGTCCGTCCAGCAACTGCACCGCCAGGTCCACCACGGGGAGGGGGACGTGAGGTGACGCGGTCCGCGCAGGGTGTCAGGGGCCGTCACCGCAGCGGGGAACCGCGCCTGGACGTGTGGCTGGGGCGCCTGTGGCTTCTGGGCACCACGGCCGGCCTCACCCTCCTGGCGCTGACCGTCCAGCACGACGCCGACCACACCGGGGCAACCCCAGTCTCCGCGCCCGATACCACCGCGGCGCCGCTCGCCTAGGCGCCCACAGATTTCCCGCCGGAACCCCGGTGGGAGAACCGAAGAGAAGGGAACATGCGATGAACGACCTGATCGTCTCGAAGCGTTCCGTGCAGGCCGCCCGCGCCCAGGACCGCCTGAGCGACGGTGGCGGCACCGGCAAGGGCGACGGCAACGACTGATCGGAGCCGTAGATGACCGCCATCTCCTCGGCGGTCCGGAGCCTCGGCGGGAACTTCCCCGCCGAGGCGTTCGGCCGCACCTACCGCCTCTGGCCAAACGTCGACGACTTCTCGCACGTGTTCACGTGGGACGACCTCAACGAGATCATCGCCCGACACCGTCTCGAACCCCCGCGCCTGCGGCTCTTCAACGACGGCATTCAGGTCCCTCAACACGCCTACACCCACTCCGTGGTGTCCAAGCGCCACACCGTCTGGCACCGCATCGAGCCGAACAACCTGCACCACCAGCTCAAAGACGGCGCCTCGCTCGTCCTGGATGCCGTGGACGCACTACACCCCGGCGTGGAAGACCTCGCGGCAGCCCTGGAGCGACACTTCCGCACCGATGTGCAGGTCAACCTCTATGCCTCGTGGACCTCGAAGGAGGGCTTCGGCGTCCACTGGGACGACCACGATGTGGTGGTCCTCCAACTCGAAGGCGCCAAGCGGTGGAAAATCTACGGGGCCACCCGCACGAACCCGCTACGGGTCGACATCGAAGCCCCCGAACCACCAACTGGCGATCCGGTCGCGGAGATCGTGCTCCGGAGCGGCGACATGCTCTACCTGCCCCGGGGATGGTGGCACGCTGTCGCCGCCACCGAGGGCCGGTCTCTGCACCTGACCTGTGGCCTGAAGCCCACCACCGGCGCGGATCTCCTGTCGTGGCTGTCGGACCGGCTGCGGGTCTCGGACACCGTCCGTGCGAACCTGCCGTACTTCGCCTCGTCGGACGAACGGGCGGCGTATCTGGAAGCACTGCGGAAGGAGCTCACCGAAGCCCTGCACGATGGAGTGATCGAGGAGTTCGTCAACGCACGGGGGAGCATGGACCCCGGGAGGCCGATGCCGTCCCTGCCATTCGTGGACGGTATCCCCGCGGACGACAGCCTGTTCGTCCGCCTCACGGCTGCTGGGGCCTGGTACGAGGTGGACGGGGACGGCCACGTGGTGTTGAGCGCAGGCGGCCAGGAGTGGACGTTCGCCGCCCCGGTCCTCGACGTGATCAAGCTCCTCGCCGAGGGAAGCACCTGGACCCTGGGCCGGCTGGCGGTAAGCTCCGGTCTCCCCGCTGACCAAGTCGCAGCTCTCGTCTCCGAGTTGGTCGCGGCCGACGTTGCCGCCGTCAGCCGGAGAAGGTAGCCGATGTTCACTGCCCCTGAGCAAGCCGTCAGGGACCGCATGATCTCCGCCCGCGGCCGCGCGTGTGCCCTGCTGGGCCTCGACGACACTGCGGGCGGGGACGTGTGGGGATACGCAGGCAGGACACTGTCCGGAGCCGTCACCACGCCGGAAGGCGGCGCGTGGCTGCGGCTGGTCAGCGAACCGGAGGGCAAGGGCAGCGGGAAGCTGTGGGACGGCCCCAAGGAGGCGGAACGGTCCGTGCCCCCCGTCGTGCCTCGCCCGCGGCTGCTCGGCCTGCGCGACTGGTCCGCCGACGGCTGGGACTACCGGGCAGAGCACTACGAGATCGTCGGCACCCCGCCGGTGTCGAAGAGCCCGGTGCTGCACCACCGGGCGGACCTGCCACACACCTGGTGGCAGGACCTCCGCCAGGCGCTGGACCACCTCGCGCTCGTCCGCACGGGCCGGCAGGCGGCGCGCGAGGAGTACATCCGCCGCCGTGTCCCGGAGTTCACCGGCGTCACCCCCGGTGAGATCGCCTGGACCACAACGCACGGTGACCTTCACTGGGCGAACCTCACCGGCCCGGCGCTGACCCTTCTGGACTGGGAAGGCTGGGGCACAGCGCCCCTCGGCTACGACGCCGCAAACCTGTATCTGCACTCCCTGCCCGTGCCGGACGTCGCCGAGCGGATCCGCAAGGAATTCGCCCACGTGCTGGACACCCCTGCCGGCCGGGTCGGGGAGCTGACCGCCTGCACCGAAATCCTCCAGGCGGCCGCCCGAGTGCCGTTCTACGCCGACCTGGCCGATGGCGTACGGCAGCACCTGGACCACTTGAGGCGCCACGTTAGCGGCCAGGTCTGAGGTGCTCCTGACCGTCCTGAGCCAGCGTGCGCGTACGCCGCCGGGAAGATTTCGACTCCGGTCCTGGCTGCTCGTGCACCTGCCGCTGAGCGCTGAACTTGTGGGCGATGGCGAACAGTCCCTGCCGAGGCTAGTAGCCCCGGCAGGGACTGGCTCAGGCCAGGGGATCGGCCTCAGCTACGCCGACCCTGCGCCCTAGCAGGGCCGGGCTGGTGCGGGGGAAGCGGCTCGGGTTGGGCAGGGCGTGCAGCTCGGATGCCGTCGAGAACATCGATGTGATGTGGGTTCCCAGAAACGCGGTGACCCGTTTCATCCCCGTCGATACGATCTTTCCACCCGTGCTTGCCGTCCTGGAGGAGCAGACGTGACGCAGCGGACAGCCGATGAGCGACCCGGCATTGCAGCGGCCATCATCGTTCACGAGGGACGCGTTCTGATGGTCCGGCGCCGGGTCAGTGAGGGGAAGCTCTCCTGGCAGTTCCCGGCCGGCGAGGTCGAGCCCGGTGAAACCCGCGAGGACGCCGCCGTGCGGGAGACCAAGGAGGAGACCGGACTGAACGTCTCCGCCGTCGAGCTGCTGGGCGAGCGTGTCCACCCGGCAACGGGCAGGCTGATGTCCTATACCGCCTGCGAGGTGGTCAGCGGAACCGCGTATGTCGCGGACACCGAGGAACTGGCCGAGCTTGCCTGGGTGGCTCACGACGAGATTCCTGAGTACGTCCCGTACGGCCTGTTTGAGCCGGTGCAGCAGTACCTGGACGCCGTTCTCGCCGGCTAGGGCCTGTCCGATGGGCCGTCCCACTCGGAGGTATTGGCCGGTAGGCGCCCTCCGGGCGGGTAGTAATTTGCCGCAAACTGGTCCAGACGAGGAGGACGCCATGCAGACGGCTGGTCTTTACACATTGAATCTCTCGCACGTGGTGTGGAAGAAGTCGTCCTTCAGCGACGGAATGAATAACTGCGTCGAGGTGGCGCAGCTGCCTGGTGGTGCGGTCGCGGTGCGCGATTCCAAGCACCCTCACTGTGACGCGCTGCGCTTCACCGCCGCCGAGTGGTCCGCGTTCCGCAGCAGTATCAAAGCGGGTGAACTGCAGGGCTAAGCCAGGCGCCACGAACGTCAGCGGTCCAGTGCCAGCCTGATCCGCACCAGGCCCGGACAGTACCGCCGGGTCCCGCCCCCACGCTGCCTCTTGCTTACGGTCTGAATGGCGGCGCGGGAACGCCTGATGTCCTCCTTCGCGACGCGCGGGGCAGGACATCGGCTGTGCCTTGCCGGAACCGCATCGCTTCTGCCGACAGCTTGGAGTCCTCGCGTGAGCGATCAGCCTGACCAGCACACCAAGAAGTCTTTCCTGTACGTCGTCGTCTGCGCAGCCGGAATCGCTGGCGATGTCGGAAACTTGATCACGGCTGCCCAGGAGGCGGACTGGGACGTCGGCGTCATCGCCACCCCGCAGGGCCTCGGGTTCATCGACACGACCGCCGTCGAGGCCCAGACCGGCTACCCCATCCGCTCGGCTTGGCGCTCGCCCGGAGACCCTCGCCCGCTGCCGCCCGCCGACGCCATCGCGGTCGCCCCAGCCACCTTCAACACGATCAACAAATGGGCCGCTGGGATCTCCGACACCCTGGCGGTGGGCTTCCTGTGCGAAGCGTACGGCTTCGGCATACCCACTGCCGTCTTGCCGTACCTGAACTCAGCCCAGGCCGCCCATCCCGCGTATCGGCAGAGTCTCGACCGGCTGCGCGAGATGGGCGTCCTGATCGGCTCGTACGAGCCTCACCCGCCCAAGGCCGGTGGCGGAGCGGACTGCTTCCGATGGGAGGAGGCGTTGCAGCTGCTCACCCCGGAGGTGTCAGGCCGGATGTGATCAGCGCCGCCGGGGTCGGTTCACCTCCTGGCGGGCGACGGCGGATGCGGCCGGGACCGGAACGGGCGCGCTCCTAGGACGTTGTGCCCGAGGCGCAGAGGCGGGAGGCGTGACGTAGCCGAGGTGCTGCAACCTCCAGACCAGGACATCGCTGATCGAATCCGCGCTGTCCAGTTCACGCTGTGCGGCCGCCTTCGTCACCAGGGCGGCGGTGTCGTGGCCGGCGCGTTCGGCCTGGTCGAGCACTGCGGCCAGGGCGTCCCAGCCTGGTTCGGCCTGGAGGCGGTCGGCGAGGTGGGGGAGGGCGGTGCGGACCGTGCTCGTCTGCCGCTGCCGGTCCGGGGCGGGAAGACGTTGGCCGTAGGCGCGCATGACGGCCAACGGTGGTGCGGCGGTGGCCTGGTAGGCGGCACGCAGGTGGTCGGCGGCGCGCTGTGCGGCCTCGGCCTGCTGGGCGTGACCGCGGGCGGCGTGCCAGCGGGCAGCGGCGACGACGGCGAGGATCATGATGTCGAGCACCAGGGCGGTGGCGGCACCGTCTGGACCGCGGCCGAGGGCGGTACCGGAGTGGACGATCTGGTTGGCTGCGCGGCGCAGGGCGTACATCTCCGCGTCCTTGGCGCGGATGTGGGAGCGAGTGGCGCGCTCGAAGTGCCTTGCGGCTTCTCGCAGTTCAGTCCGTGTGGTTCCGAGGGAGGTCTGGGTGAGGGCGTCGAGGACCTCGCCCACGCCGATCAGCTGGGCTGCCGCCACGCCATCGTCGCCGGATGCGATCCCTCCCAGGGCCGAGTTGGTGGCCTCGGTGGCGAAGTGGCGGGCGCGGGCTGGTGCGGTGGTGCCGCTGTGTTCCAGGGCTGCGGGCAGCTCGGGCATGTCTGTGGTGGCCGTGAACCGTTTGCGGATGCGAGGCAGGGAAAGGTCCGGTGCGAGTTCGGAGCCGGAGTACCAGATGGGTTCGTTGTCGCCGTTGCGGTCGCCGACCATGGCGACCTTGTAGCCGAGTGCGTCGCCGGAGGGGGCGAGGCGCTTGTTGATGCGGACGCCTTCGGTGGCGAGCCGGTCGAAGAACTCGGTCTCACTCGCAGCGCCGGCTAGGGCGCGGCGGACGCGTTCGCGCAGCAGCTCGCGCGAGGCGTCTTCCTGGCCGAGGCGTTCAGCCTTGTGCCGCTCGGCCCTGGTGGGCCGCTTGGCGGCGGTGCCGTCCCCGGGCTTGACCCGGCGCAGTCCGTAGTCGACCTCGATGCTGCGGCATTCAGTTTGGGCGCGGCGGGCTTCGTTGTTCAGGCGGGGGCGTCGGCCGTCGTCGCGGACGAGGGTGGCGATGATGTGGATGTGGTCGTCGGCGTGCCGTACGGCCGCCCACCGGCATGCTTTCTCGTCGCCGTCGGGTGCGATGCCGGTGGCGGCGACCATGCGGCGGGCGATGGCCGCCCAGTCCTCGTCGGACAGGATGGGGTCTTCGGGTGCGGCACGGACGGACAGGTGCCAGACGTGCTTGTCCGGGCGGCGCTTCTCCGGGAGGGCGTTGACGGGTTGGTCGAGGAGCTGCTGGAGCTGCTCGTAGGTGACGTTCGGGTCGCGGCCGGGGTCGGGGGTGAGCGGGTCGAAGGCGGCGACCAGGTGCGGGTCGATGTGTTCCTCGTGGGTGCCGCGGCCGTAGAGGTAGCGGATCAGGCCAACCGTTTTGCCGCCGCGCTTGTGGAGGCTGGGGATCATGCGGCGGCCTTGTCGTTGTGGTGGCGCGAGACGGTATCGGCGGCGGCTTCCGTGCGGCGGGCCGCGCGGGTGACGGCGTCGAGTATCTGGTCGAGCTGCGGGGCGTCGGCCCCGGAGTTGAGGGCCTTGGCGACCTGGTTGAGCAGGCCACCGATGCGGCCGAGGTAGCGGCGGGCGGCGAACAGCTCCTCGACGATCTCTCGCCCGGTGGCGATCTCAGCGGCGGTGCGGTCCAGGTCGCGGGCAGCCTTGAGCGCGCAGTGGGCGAGGAACCCGGCGACGGTCATCTCACACCGCTTGGCAGCGGTCTTGAGGAGGTCGTACTCGGAGGGGTTCATGCGGCAGCTGGGCTGGTGCTCGCGCAGCTTCGGTTCGCGGGGACGTTGGCGCACGGACGACAGGGGCTTCGGTCCTTCCCCCTGCTTGGGCTGCGATCCGCCCTCGGTCGCAGTCTCTCCCTCCGGCGCCCCCTGGTGCCGGGGAGTCTCCGCCACTTCAGGGGCGGGGGCTGCGGGAGCATTGCTCCCGCGACAACTTGCTGCGTCTGTGGCAACGGTGGAGTTCTGCGGGTGGCCGTGGGGGGTGAGGTTATCGGGGTTCGGGGTGTGCATGCGGGGTGTTCTCCGTCGGGCGGGGGAATGGCGGGGGAGGAGTTGGTCTGCTGGTCCGCATCCGCGCGGACGAGCGTGGGGATCGCGGCCGAGGTGGCGTGTGGGAGACGGGGCGGTGGTGGTCCCGAGGTGTCGTGGTCTGCTGGTCCGCGGGGCGCACGGGCGGGCTGACCGGATATCCGGTCAGGTGGTGTGGCCCTGGTCCTGGTGCTGTTTCGACTCGGTCCGCAGGACGCTCATGAGTTCGGTGAGCCGGTCTTCGGCGAGGGTGAGTTCGGCTTCGCGGACCGCGTCGCGGACCACGGCGCGGGTGCACTTTCCGTGCGTGTGGATCGCCTTCCGTGCGATGTCGAGCAGGACGTCCATTTCGGCGCCTGGGGGGCGTCCGTAGCGGCGGTTCTCCGTGGTGTTGGGGAGCACGGCTTGCTGGTGATCGTCGGCTTCGCCCTGCGGTTCCGGGTGGGGGCGACCGGCTTCCGTGCAGTCGCGTGGATGCGGAGCCGGTTTCGTGTGGTGAGGCGTTGGTGACTCCTGCTGCGGGGTGTGGCGGGCGATGAGGATGTACAGGTGGACGGCCCCCGCGAGGGCCAGTGGCGCGAGGGTCGAGAGCACTCCGACGGTGAGGTCTTCGAGGCGCAGACCCGCTTGAGGGGCTTGTTGGTTGAGGCGTACGGCGTGGAGGGCGTTGGCCCAGATGCTGGCTGTGGTGGCGGTGCCGAAGAGGGCCCAGACGTACAGCCGTGAGCGGAAGGGCGCGATGCGCAGGATGATCAGGGCGCGGACGCCGTAGGCGATGAACCCGTCGATGACGAGGGGGAAGAGGTAGGTCAGCAGGCCGCGGATGTGGATGGCGATGGCCATCTGCTGTAGCGCGTCGTACGAGAGGGCGCATCCGGCGGCGCCGAGGGCGGTGATCGCGGCGCGGTCCCAGGTGGTGGCGCGTCGCTCACTGGTGGGCCCGGTCGTGGGGATTGTGGCAGGGGTGGCCAGGGCGAGGTGTGGCATGCGGGGTCTCCGGAGAGTCCGCCGCACCGATGGGTGAGCCGGTGCGGGCGGAGGAAATGTGGGGGTGAGGACGCAGGGAGCAAGGGCCTGTTAGGGGCCGGTGGGTTGCCTTCTGCGGTCGGTGCCGCTGAGGATGACGCGGGTGGTCATCTCGGCGAGGCGGGAGGCGACGCGGTCACCTACGGCGCCGCGCAGCTCGGCGATCGGCAGGTTGGTGGTGACCAGGGTCGGGAGCATCTCGTTGTAGCGGCGGTTGATCAGCCGGTACGTCAGCTCCTCGGTCCACTCCGAGGTCTTGGCCGCGCCGAGGTCGTCGAGGATCAGCAGCGGGCAGCGGCCGAAACTCCACAGGGCGCGCTCGGGGTCGTGTCCTGAACGGGGTCGCAGGCTTGCGTAGAGGTCGGCTGAGGTGGTTGCCTCCCAACGCAGCCGGACGCCCGCAGCCAGCAGCGATCGCACGGCGCCGTATGCCTGGTGGGTCTTGCCGGTGCCGGTCGGTCCGGCGATCAGCAACGACGGGCCGTGCGCGATCCCCGGCGCCCCGCCCGGTCCCTTGCGACCAGTTCGGGTGATCTCCTCGACCCAGGCGGTGACCTGCGAGTGGTCGGCCAGGGCGTTGCGGTACCGGACTGGTATGCGGGCGTCGGCCAGCTCCAGCGCGGTCACCGGCTCGGCAGGCGGCTCGGCAGGGACCGTGGTGGGGTCGATGCCCCGGTCGGTGAGGATCGCGCCAAGACGGTCGGCCAGGAGGCCAACCCTGTGCGGCTCACGGGTGGCTGTGGCGGCTGGGGTCACAGGTCACCCCCGTAAGCGGCCTCGACGTCGGTGGGGTTGGTCCATGGCCGGTGCGCCGCACGCGGGGCGGGCTGCGTGGCGTTCATGGCCTCGTTGACGAGGCTGGGCAGCACGCTGGGGCTCAGGCCCTTGGTGCGCAGGCGCTCCAGCCCGGCGCGGATGTGGGCAGGTGCGATGCCCTCGCCGAGGAGTTGGTTGACCTCGCGTCCGAGATGGCCGAGGAGCCTCTCGGGAGGTCGATGGGCGCATGCGGCGACGAATTCGCCGATCAGCTGCTGGGCCGAGGCGGTGTCCGGCGCGGGGCCGCTTGCGGCCCCCACAGGTACTGATCCTAGATCCAGGATCCTAGGTCCTAGATCCGGACCCTGAGGGCTCACGGAGGGTTCGGTGAGTCCTCCCTGCGCCCTCGTGGAGGGCTCACTGAATCCGCTCTGACCTGCGGATTCGTCACGCGTCACGGAGGGCTCGCGCATTTCACGCGAGCCTTCGGTGAGTCCTCCGTGAGGGGGCACGGAGGAGGACGTGAGGGCTCCCTGCGATGCCGGTGACGGCTCGCTGCGCGGTGCTCCGTCGTGGTGGGGGCAGGCAGGGTGGCGTACGCCGCTGGGCCGGTTGATCTTCTGGTGGCGGCGCCAGGTGACGATGTGCAGGTACCGCTTGCCGTCCGCGCCCTCGTAGCGGCAGATCAGGTCGGCGCCGTCGAGCTGGGCCAGGTCGTCCTCGACCCCTATGGGGCCGTGCTCGGGGCGCAGGGACCAGAGCAGGCCGGCGATGACGGCGGCCTGGTCGCGGAACCGGCCGTGGTCGTCGGCCTGGGTGAGCAGGCCGAAGAAGGTCCGCTCGGCGGTCACGGACACCTGGGCGAGGGACTCGGAAGCGAAGGCTTCCGGCTTGATGGTGCGTATGCGCGCCATGCCTATCGCCCCGCCTTCGCGGACGGGCGACGCAACGGGGATGCGGGGGCAGTACGCGGGCACGTACTGTGGGGCATAGAGCTCCTCACACGGCAGGCCATCGAGGCGGCAACCTCGGCCTGACCGGTAGATCGTTCAGGGATGGGCGGTGGTGGGGACTTCGCTTCGGCCCCGGTGTTCGCACCGGGGCTTCTTGCGTTCCTGGGCCCTGGGCGGGCTCAGGTCCTGCGTTAAGTGTACCAGGCATATTGCCGATAGCAGGAGTGTCCTGCATCTCGCAGAAATCCATGCTACTGTTTTCGTACTGCAAACCGCAGTGGAGTGCTACGTAGCGAAGGAGGGCGTCCGTGGGGAGCGACGAGGAGTCGGCCGATCTCCCGGTGTTCCGGGGCGAGGAGAACGCCGCGGTCCGGATCAAGCTGGAGCGCGAAGCCCGCGGCTGGGGCACGAACGCCCTGTCGGACCGGCTGGTCGAGGCCGGCTTCGAGATGAACCCGTCCGCCGTGTGGCGCATCGAGAACCGCAAGCGGCGGGTCAACCTCGATGAGGCGATCGGTTTCGCCGAGGTCTTCGGCATCTCCCTCGAAAGCCTCATCGGCCCCCCGAAGATGGCCCAGCACGCCCGCGCCATGGAGCTCGTGGAGCAGATCCGACGGGCCTTCCGCGAGACCCAGCGGGCCAACCTGGCTTTCAGTGAAGCCAGAGACGCCCTCGACCGCTACCTCGATGAGCACCCGGACATCTACGAGGAGGTCGACAACGCCGTGAAGCAGGCCATCGCCGAGGAGATCGCCGACAACCCGGACTCCCCCTGGCACTTCATGAAGCACGGCGTACGACCACGGCCAGGCACCACGAAGGACGCCCCCGACGCCGGGTCCGAAGGCTGAAGCCTTTTCGTCCGGGCATGGCGGCCACCGCCTGCCCGGACCTCTCCCACCACCGCCCATCCCATGATCACCGGCCAGGCCGGGGTTGCCGCCCCACACCTGCCAGATGAGGACCACCCTTGCACCGACCTGCAATACCTCCTGCCTCCGCACCGACTTCGCGCCCTGACGTCGGCCTGCCGCGTCTCTACCTCCCCGAGGAAGTCGCTGAGGTACTCGGCTGCTCCGCCTGGTGGGTCAAAGACCGTGCCCGCCGCCGACTCATCCCGTTCACACGGGTTGGCCGCGCCTATCGCTTCACCAGCGAGCACCTTGCGGAGATCATCCACATGCACGAGGCCCGCCCTGCCGCCCCGCAGCAGCGAGGAGCGACTGCTCCTGCCCCCAAGCCCCGTGCTTCTCGGCCCTCCCCGTCGCCTGTCGTGCCCACGGTCCGCCTCAAGGCCCGGCCGCCGCGCCGCATGCTCAAGTCCCAGTACGGAACGGCCGCTTAACGCATCCCACACGAGAGAAGGGAGGGAACTCTGTGGGGTACGCAGAGAAACGCGGCGGCTACTGGCGCGGCCGATACAAGATCGAAGACGGCAAGTACGGCACGGTCGCTGATTCCACGGGTGCCGTCGTCAAGTTCGCCACCAAGCGCGAGGCCAAGCAGGCCGCAGACGCGGAAGAGGTGACTGTCCGGCGTGGCCAGTGGCGCGACCCGGGCCTGGGGCAGGAGACCTTCGGCGAGTACGCCAGCCGCTGGTACGACGCCCAGGACCTGGCCGCCTCGACCATGCAGAACTATCGGCGGCACATCGAGGAGCATCTGCTCCCCGAGTTCGAGGACAAGGCGCTGGCGAGCATCCTGCGCACGGACGTGGCTGCCTGGGAGAAGAAGGAGAAGGCCGTGTATGCGGCATCCAGCGTCAAGACCTGGCGCTCGACACTCCACCTGATCTTCGAGGACGCGATCGACGAGGGCCTGATCACGTCCAACCCGGCGGCCAGGCGGCGAGGGCGGGGCAAGCGTGCCGGCCGATCCCGCGACCGCGGTCCGGAGAAGGTCGTCACCGACGCGCTCGGGATCCTGCTGACTGCCGAGCGGTCTGCCCTCCTCTCCGGCCGAGACGACGAGTTCGTCGCCGTGGTCCTCAAGGGCTACACGGGCAAGCGCTGGGGCGAGATCGTCGGTCTGGAAACAGAGTTCGTCCGACCTGGTGCGTTCCGCGTCGAGTGGCAGCTGTACGAGTTGGACACCGGCGAGCTGGTGCGCGTCCCGCCCAAGGACGACAGCTACCGCACCATCGACTCGATGGACTGGCTGTCCGCCCTGGTCTTCAACCACGTCGCTCGTACGAAGCCGACGCCCTGCTCCTGCCACGGGAGGACGTACGTCTTCCATGGACAGGGCGCTGCCCGCACCGGTGGTCATCAGGGCGCGAAGCTGGTCGACGTCGCGCGGCTGGCCGGGATCTCCACGGGGACGGTGTCCAACGTCCTCAACCACCCCGAGCGTGTCACTGAAGTCACACGGGCAAAGGTGGAGCAGGCCATCGCAGACCTCAGGTTCGTACGGGGCGGCACGGTGTCGGAGCATGCAGCCCACTGGCGCAGGAATGGCTATGCGACCTGGCTGTTCACCCCGGCGGCCTCCGGCTGGTATCCCAAGAAGGCCCCGCAGGAGCCCCGGCCCGTACCCCTGATCGGCGATCCGTGGCCCGGCGTCCCGGCGCGAGGGCGAAACGCCGGCGAGCGGGCCGACTCCTGCTGGCTCCCGATCGCCAAGGGCCTGACACCCCACGGCCTCCGTCACACCCACCGGACGATGATGGAGGACCTGGGCACCGAAAAGGTGCTCATGGACGAGCGCATGGGCCACATCGACGGCTCGGTCTCCGCGCGCTACGCCCATGTCACCTCCGGCATGCGCCAGCGCCTCATGCTCGGTCTCACCGAGCAGTGGGAGGCAGCGCTCGACGCCCGCCGCGCGATGTCCCCGAGGTCTCCGGTAGCGGTACTCGACCGCCTGCTCCTCACGCGGGGATGAGGCAGGTGAGGAGTGATGCAGTCCCCGGCGCGTGTCGCGCCGGGGACCTGCCTACACGCCGACGTCACAGGGAGAAGAGTTCCTCCTGCACGCACTCGACGACGTCCCGTCGCGGATAGAACAGCCCCAGCAGCATGAAGGTCTTGGGATGCGCGGCGATGTTGCCGACGAAGCAGTGGACCGCACGGTCGGCGGTGAACATCTGCTCGTACCAGCGCTCCCGTAACTTCTCATGGACGGCGCCCTCGCCGTACTTCCGCAGGAACTTGCGGTACGACTCGCCGGCCTCCCAGTCCTTGAGCGCCATGTCATGACCGGTGCACTGCTTGTCCGCGCAGCGGAAGCGGTACCGGAACTCCAGCGGCACCCACTCAAGGCGCCGGAGGTCCTGGTCGAACAGGTCCAGCTGGTCGGTGAGGGCAGCCTTGGAGGCCGGCCAGGGCTCGGCTGGAGCCAGACGGAAGTCGGTGACCTCGGCGGGGCGGAAGATGCCCAGGGAGGTTCCACGCTCCTCCTGGTCCCGTTTGATCGCGCACAGGGAGGGCGCGATGAGCGGCTCTATGTACGTGTAGCGCTGCTTCCACCCGTTGGAGGAGGGGACGTGGCCCACGACTTCAAGGGTGTCGAGGTTGGGCCGGAGGCTCTCCGGCCGCCGGTCTCGGCTGTGCCGCCGGACGTCGACCTCGATGACCGCGTACTTCGCGAACTGGCTGCTTTCCGCGAGCAGCCTGAACGGGACGGGGAAGAGGCGTACGTGGTGCGGTCGGCTCCCGTCCAGACGGATGCCGGCTACACAGCTGGTTTCGCGGTACTTCGTGGAGAGTTCCGGATACGTCTTGACCGTGATCATGATCCGTGCCCGTTGCCATGCCTGAGCCATGGCGTCCCCCATGACAGCCCCCCTGGCCGATCGTCCTGATCAGACTCGGACTCGTCCGATTGGAGGGGAGCCGGTAGCGCCGGGCAAGGGCGCCTACTGCCTTGAGCGACGAGGTCAGGCCAGAGGCGTTACCGGCACAGAGAGCCGCTTCCGGAGGGTTTCCAGGACTACGTGACGGTGACAGCGCTCCTGGTCCTTCTCGAAGCACAGCACTGCTACCCGTGACCGGCTGGCGTGCTCGGCGAGCCGGTCGAGATCCGCCCGCGCCTCGTCGGAACGCAGCAGGCTCCGAAACCGTGCCCGGCCCTCGACGACGCGGCCGTCCCAGAAGGGCGCCCGATTGTCCTTGGGATTCCCCAGGCCACGGAGGTGATCGTAGGAGATACCGGCCTCGGCGAGCGCCAGCCCGAGGCGGGTCTTGCTGAAGCCCCGCTTACGGCTGATCGGCGTGAGCCGCACATCGGCCACGACGTCGATACGGGACTCCAGCAGCGCAGCGACGAACGAGTCGATGTCGCGCCCCTCGTACCCGGCGGACCACAGCCCGGGTACGCACTTCGACGTGGATTCGCGGAACAAGGCGTCGAGGGAGACACCCAGTGCCTCGGCCAGCGCTCCCACAGTGAAGAAACCTGGCTGGATCGCTCCCTCGCTCTCCAGCCGAGCGAGCGTACTGGTCCCGATACCGGCTTCCTTGGCGAGCCGTTCACGCGACCAGCCCTGTTCCTCCCGCAGCCTGCGCACTTGCCTGGCCAGCGCGTGCGCACGAGCCTGGTCACGAGGGTTCGCGGGTGGATGACTCGACATGAGCCCTGATCCCCACTTCCTTTGAGAAGCAACTTCCAGGCCCCGTTGCCCCGAATGGAACGAGGCTCCGGCAACTCTACTGATCAGTCAACTTCCCTCACCTGAAAGGGTGTTATGGGCGCCGCTTCCCGCTGCGCTGTCCTGTTGCACACCTGGCCCCCAGGCATCACCCTTGCGGTCGTTGCAGACCCAGTGGGCGGCCTGGAGGTTCTCGGCTGTGTGCGCGCCTCCCAGCGTGACCGGCTTGATGTGATCGAGCGTTGCGGACCGCAGATCGGGCCACTCCACAACCGAATCGATGGCCTGATGGCACAACTGGCAGATCCACTGGTCGCGTTCGTAGATCTCGTATGGGTCGACGCCGTCCGCCGCCGCGTTGAGCACTCCTCGCTCGCGCATCCGGGCCTGGTAGCTGTTGCGGGCACGCCTGATGCGCAGCTGCTTGGCGGAGCGAGCCGCATAGGCAGGAGTCCAGAGGATGGGCGTGGTCGTCTCGGTGAGACAGATATACGCCTCCCACGTGTACTCCCGGCCGGCGGAGTCCAGATCACGGATGGCCTCGTTCTGCCAGATCCAGCTGCGTCCGTCGATGCCTTGGAACCGCTGGCCCAAGTGCAGCCGCTCCAGCTGCTCAGCCGCTCCGACCCACCAGACCACCCCGCTGGTGTAGGCGAGGTAGGAGCCGCTCTGCTCGTGGAGTGCGATCATCGGCTCCTCGTCGCCATCCGAGTGGTTTCGTACGAGAGCGACGATGTGGTCGGCTGCCAGGGCGGCGGCGGTGGCGTAAGCGGTGACTGACCCGTTCCGCTCGACGATGTCGCCGGGTATTGGGCCGAGCCCGCGAAACTCGTACGGGAAGTCGGCGTCCGCTTCCCGCGTACGAAACACCTGTGGCATCCGCTCCTGGCTGAGCTGGGCGCGCTGCTCGGACATGGCGGCGGACCGGTCAGCCAGCTCGGGTATGGCAAGGAGATCGATCTCACCGCGCCGGATCCTGGTCTTCGTACGGCGCTTGAGGGTGTCGTTGCACCGGCTGGAGCAGACATGACGGTCCCGGTGTTCCCAGTGGCCTTTGCCCGGCACTGGCTCCCCGCAGACCCGGCACGGTTCGCCGCCGATGGCTCGCTCGGCAGCTGCCAGGATGGGATTCCAGTAGGGATCTCCGGGGATCTTGCGGGTCCTGGTCGGGTCAGGGACGGGCGGCGTACCCGGCGTGAGTGTCGGCTTGGGGCGGGGCGCCTTTGGCGAGTCCCCCTTCGGCCGTTCCGTCCGCTGTTTCTTGGCGGCCACGGTGCGGCACGGGGCAGAGCAGTACTTCTGGCTGCGTGGCCGCCAGTACTCCATCGCCGTGCCGCAGATCGCGCAAGGGCGGCCCTCCGGCTCCGCAGCGTTGGCAGCCTCAGCGGCTAAGTCCTGGTCCACAAGCAATCCTCAGAGGCGAGTTGGCGGCTGGGTTTGCGAACGCGCAGGTGCGGTCAGTTGCGTGAGGCGCGCGTCACACCTTCTCGGCGATCGCGTGCTGGGAGACCTCGACCAAGATCTTCTCCCAGATTTCTCCCAAACGATCTCCAGGAACGAATCAGGGGCCCGACCCGCTATGCGGATCAGGCCCCTGACCTGGTGTTCCTTCAGTCGGGGTGGCGGGATTTGAACCCACGACCTCTTCGTCCCGAACGAAGCGCGCTGCCAAGCTGCGCTACACCCCGAAGCAACGAGCTCTACTTTAGCGGACTGATCCCCGTAGGTGAAATCCGCTTTCGGTCAGTGGTCGAAACGGCTCTGACCTGGGGTTTTGTGGGGGCGGCTCGGGGAGGGCGGGGGTGTGCCCGTTCCCTGTGGGGGCGGCCGGAGGGGGTTGAGTGACAGAGGTCACGCGGAATGGGCCGCCCTCGGGGGTGGTCGGGGCGTCAGTGGCGGGGGGTCAGGGTCAGGAGGGTGGCTTCAGGGGGGCAGGCGAAGCGGATCGGGGTGTAGCGGTTGGTGCCGCAGCCGGCGGAGACGTGAAGGTAGGAGGTGTGGCCGCCGGCGGTGTGGGTGGAGAGGCCCTTGGCGCGCTTGGTGTCGATGTCGCAGTTGGTGACGAGGGCGCCGTAGAAGGGGACGCAGAGCTGGCCGCCGTGGGTGTGGCCGGCGAGGACCAGCGGATAGCGGTCGGCGGTGAAGGCGTCCAGGGAACGCAGGTACGGGGCGTGGACGACGGCCAGGGAGAGGTCGGCGTCCGGCTCGGGGCCGCCGGCGACCTCGGCGTAGCGGTCGCGCTTGATGTGCGGGTCGTCCAGGCCGGTCAGCGCGATGTCGGCGCCCTCCAGCTTGAGGCGGCCGCGGGTGTTGGAGAGGTTGAGCCAGCCGGCCGCGTCGAAGGCGTCGCGGAGGTCCTCCCACGGGTTGTGGACCACGCCGACGGCGGGGGCGTTGCCGTTCAGGCCGTGTCGGCCCTGGGCCTTCTCCAGCAGGTAGCGGGCGGGGTTCCGCAGCCGGGGGCCGTAGTAGTCGTTGGAGCCGAAGACGTAGGCGCCGGGGAACTCCATGAGCGGGCCGAGGGCGTCGAGGGTCTCCGGGACGCCGTCGGGGTCGGAGAGGTTGTCGCCGGTGTTGACGACGAAGTCGGGGCGGAGTCCGGCGAGCGACTGGAGCCAGCGCTGTTTCTTCCGCTGCCCGCCGACCATGTGGATGTCGGAGACCTGGAGGACGCGCAACGGCCGCATGCCGGGGGGCAGTACGGGCACGGTGACGCGTCGCAGACGGAAGGAGCGGACTTCGTAGCCGGCGGCGTAGGCCAGGCCGGCCGCGCCGACCGCGGCAAGGGACAGGGGAACTCCGTATCGCGCGCGCATGGGTCCATGGTTGCAGAGAGGGCGGGGGCCGGGGAGAGGCGATCTTGGTGGGGCGGGTGTGGCCGCCGATGTCGGGTGGGGTGTGGACGGTGGGGCGCGCGGCGGGAAAAGGCGCGGCGGTTGTCGGTGGGTGGGGGCATACTCGACGGCATGACCACGCTCAAGGCCAAGCTCAAGGACGACCTCACCACCGCGATCAAGGCGCGTGACGAGCTGCGTTCCGCCACCCTCCGTCTGACGCTGACGGCGATCCAGAAGGAGGAGGTGGCGGGCACCGAGTCGCGTGAGCTGTCCGACGGCGAGGTCGAGAAGATCGTCGCGCGGGAGGCGAAGAAGCGCCGCGAGGCCGCCGAGGCGTTCGACAAGGGCGGCCGGGCCGAGCAGGCCGAGCGCGAGCGGGCCGAGGGCGAGGTGCTCGCCGAGTACCTCCCCAAGCCGCTGACCGACGACGAGCTGGAGTCGCTGGTCGCCGAGGCGGTGGCGGAGGCCACTGGCGCCGGTGCCGAGGGCCCCAAGGCCATGGGCGCCGTGATGAAGATCGTCAACCCGAAGGTGGCGGGTCGGGCCGACGGCGGCCGGGTCGCCGCGATGGTGAAGAAGCTGCTGGCCGGCTGAGGCCGTGGGCGGCGGTCCGGCCGGTGCCGGCTGAGGCCGCCGCGGTGAAAACGCCGAAGGGGCGCCCCTCGCCGAGGGAGCGCCCCTTCTTCGTGCAGTCTTCGCGCCGTGGCGGCGGTGGGCCGGATCAGCCGTTCACCAGCCGCCGTTCCCGCCGCCGAGGAAGTCCGGGAAGCCGGGGATGTGCCAGCCGCCGCCGGGCTTGTTGTCGCCACCGCCGGGCTGGGGCTGGGGCTGCGGCTTCGGCTGGGGCTTCGGCTTGCCCTTGCCGCCCTGGTCCCCCTTGTCCTTGGGATCGTCGATCGTGGCGGCCGGCAGCTCCGGGGCCGGACGGCCGGCCAGCGCGCCGGTCATCATGTCGCGCCAGATCGGGCCGGGGGTGTCGGCGCCGTAGACCTTGTCGTGCGGGACGCCGCCGATGGTGATGTCGTACATCTGGCGCTGGTGCCGCGGGTCGCCGACCCAGACCGCGCCGGCCGCGTTCGGCGTGTAGCCGACGAACCAGGCGGCGTAGCGGCTGTCCGTGGTGCCGGTCTTGCCGGCGCTGTCGCGGCCCTTGAGGCCGGCCTGTTTGCCGGTGCCGTCCTCCACGACGCCCTTGAGGAGGGCGTTGACGGTGTCCGCGGTCTTCTTGGACATCGCGCTGCGGCAGTTGCTCTTGGGGACGTTGAGCGCCCGGCCCCGGTCGTCGGTGATCGACTCGATGGCGACGGGGGCGCAGTAGGTGCCCTCGTCGGCGAAGGTGGCGTAGGCCGTGGCCATGGTCAGCGGGGACACCTCCAGGCTGCCGAGCGCCAGCGAGGGGACCTGCTTGAGCGGCTTGCCGTCCGCCTGCCGGATCCCCATCCTCTTGGCCATCGTGACCGCGGGGCAGATGCCGATGTCGCTGATCAGCTGCACGTAGTAGGTGTTGACCGACTTCGCGGTCGCCTCCTTCATGGCGTACGGGCCGACTTCGCCCGGGTTCTCGTTCTGGGCGGTGTCGTGGCCTGCCCACTCCCCGGTGCAGGTCTGGACCGGGGTGGGGACCGCCATCTTGTACGGCGAGGAGTACTGCTGGTACGGGCTGACGCCCTGCTCCAGCGCGGCCGCCGCGACGATCGGCTTGAACGTCGAGCCGGGCTGGTAGCCGGCGCCGCCGCCCATCCTGCGGTCGACCGAGAGGTTGATCTGGGTCTGGTTGGTGCCGAAGCCGTAGGGCCGGGACTGGCCCATGCCGAGGATCTTGCCGGTGCCCGGCTGGACGACGGCGCCGGCGCCGGCGACCGGGTCGTCCTCGAAGACGTGCTTGCTCAGCGACGCCTGGATCGACTTCTGGGTCTGCCGGTCCAGGGTGGTGCGGATGGTCAGACCGCCCTGCATCCAGCGCTTCGAACGGGTCTCGCGGGTCTTGCCGAACGTCGGGTCGTTGAGCAGCACCTCGCGGACGTAGTCGCAGAAGAAGCCGGCGCCGTCGGTGGCGGTGATGCAGCCGTTCTGCGGGCGGCTGACCTTCAGCTGGACGGGCCGGGCGGCGGCCGCGTCGGCCTGGGCGCGGGTGATGTCCTTGAGGTCGGCCATCCGCCGCAGCACGGTGTTGCGCCGGGCCGTCGCCGCCTGCGGGTGGTTGACCGGGTCGTAGCGGGTCGGGGACTGGACGATGCCGGCGAGCAGCGCCGCCTCCCCGACGTCCAGGTCCTTGGCGTGCTTGCTGAAGTAGCGCTGGGCGGCGGACTCGACGCCGTACGCCTGCTCCCCGAAGAACGTGATGTTGAGGTAGTTCTGGAGGATCTTGCGCTTGCCGAGCTTCTCCTCCAGCTTGATCGCGTACTTCAGCTCCTTGACCTTGCGGCCGAGGGTCTGCTGGGTGGCCTGCGCGACCTTGTCCGGGTCGTCGCCGGCCTCCTCGACGAAGACGTTCTTGACGTACTGCTGGGTCAGGGTGGACGCGCCCTGGGCGACGCCGCCGGACTGGGCGTTCTTGTTGACCGCGCGCAGGATGCCCTTCAGATCGATGGCGCCGTGCGAGTAGAACCGGGCGTCCTCGATGGCGACGATGGCCTGCTGGATGTACGGCGACATGTCCTTGAGGCCGACGACGGTGCGGTCGCGGGAGTAGACCGAGGCGATCTCGCCGCCGTCGGAGTCCAGGATGGTGGTGCGCTGGCTCAGCGGCGGGGTCCTGAGGTTCGCCGGGATGTCGTCGAAGGCCCCGACGGTCGTCTTGGCCGCGAGCCCGAGCGCTCCGGCGGCCGGCAGCGCGATACCGGCGAGGACGGCTCCGGCAAGGACGCTGACACCGAGGAACTTGGCGGCCTGCTGGGTCCTCGACCGACCCCCGCCCTCGCGCTTCTTAGGCATGAGGGAAGCCTACGTTCTCATTCGCCGGACAGGGGCGCACCTGTTCGTTTAGCCTGTTCCCATCCGCCGCAGCGGAACGGTTCTGCCTCGGTTGGTCAACCCCTACTCCCCGCTTGGGCGCTGTCCCAGATGCCCGCTGTGCGTCAGAAATCCCTTGCTGTCACAGCGAAGTGTCCCGCTTGGGAGGGAAGTGACGTATGTCGCGCGGTCACTCCGTTGGGTGATCTGCCGCGTACGCATAGTCCGTTCGGGCCATTCAAGATTGGGCCCGAAGGGGGTGTTGCGCCCTGCTCGCCTTCCGTAACGTCCTCAACTGGCAACGGTGAATATGCCGTTTGCCGCCGTGGGGGAGCCTCGATTCGGGAGAGGACGGCGCCAGCATGGGCTGGGTAACCGACTGGAGTGCACAGGCAGCCTGCCGCACTACCGATCCGGATGAACTATTCGTGCAGGGGGCGGCGCAGAACCGCGCCAAGGCGGTGTGCACCGGGTGTCCGGTGCGCACGGAATGCCTCGCCGACGCCCTGGACAACCGGGTGGAGTTCGGCGTGTGGGGCGGGATGACGGAACGCGAGCGGAGGGCGCTGCTGCGCCGCCGCCCGACGGTCACGTCATGGCGCCGGCTGTTGGAGACGGCGCGGACGGAATACGAGCGCAGCACGGGCCTGTTGCCGGTGGACTGCTCGGACGACGCCTTCGACGACGCGTACGCGGCGGTCGGATAGGCCCGCCCGGCGGGTGGATCCGTACGCCGCCGGCCGCCGTCCGTGGGGCGTCGGTCCGGCGCAGGCCGGTCGTCGGCCGGTCAGTCGTCGGCGGTGCCTGGGCGCAGCGCCAGGCGGTCGCCGATCGCGCGCAGGCCCGCGAGGTCGTGGACGTCGCCGGGGAGCGCGGCGACCTCCGCCACCGGCACCTCCGGGTGCAGTGCGGTGAAGCGGTCGCGGGTGCGCCGTTCGCGCGCCAGGACCTGCATGCGTTCCGCGTGCAGCCGCAGGAGTCCGGCGGCGAGTTGCGCCGCCGGGGCAGAAAGGGGTGCCGCATGCGCCGCGGCGGCGGGGGAGTGGCCGCCGGGGTTACGTGAGGCAGTCTTCCCGCCGGACAGATCCATAATGCCGTCCGGCCCAAGATTTTCCGTATTTTCCACGGAGGCCCAATCGGAGGCCGAACCAGCCTCGTGGGACGGGGAGTTGGGGGCATCCTCCGGGGCGCGGTCGGGGAGGTCCTCCGTGAGCGCCTCCGCGGCGGCCAGCGCGCGCTCCGCGCTCAGCTGGGCCGCGCCGCTGCCGTGGACGCGGTTGAGCACCAGGCCGGCCAGCGGCATCTGCTCGGCGGCCAGCCGCTCGACGAAGTACGCCGCCTCGCGCAGGGCGTCCCGCTCCGGCGCGGCGACCACCAGGAAGGCCGTACCGGGCGCCTGGAGCAGGCGGTAGGTGGCGTCGGCGCGGGTGCGGAAGCCGCCGAACATGGTGTCCATCGCGGCCACGAACGTCTGGACGTCACGCAGGAGTTGACCACCCATCAGCTTGCTGAGGGTGCCCGTCATCATCGACATGCCGACGTTGAGGAACTTCATGCCGGCCCGTCCGCCGACCTTCGCCGGCGCCATCAGGACCCGGATGAACTTGCCGTCCAGGAAGGAGCCCAGCCGCTTGGGCGCGTCCAGGAAGTCCAGCGCGGAGCGGCTCGGCGGGGTGTCCACGACGATCAGGTCCCACTCGTCGCCGGCGCGGAGCTGGCCCAGCTTCTCCATCGCCATGTACTCCTGCGTACCGGCGAAACCGGCCGACAGGGACTGGTAGAACGGGTTCTCCAGGATGGCGCGGGCCCGCTCGGCGTCCGCGTGCCCCTCGACGATCTCGTCGAAGGTGCGCTTCATGTCCAGCATCATCGCGTGGAGTTCGCCGCCGGCGGCCTCGTCGACTCCCTTGACCTGGCGGGGGACGTTGTCGAGCTCGGAGATGCCCATCGACTGCGCCAGGCGGCGGGCCGGGTCGATCGTCAGCACCACGACCTTGCGGCCGCGCTCGGCGGCGCGGACCCCCAGCGCCGCGGCGGTGGTGGTCTTGCCCACACCGCCCGAGCCGCAGCACACCACGATGCGGGTGCCGGGGTCGTCGATCAGGGCGTCGACCTCCAGCCGGGGGGCCGAGGCGTCCAGCGTCGTGTGGTCGTCGGAGGTCATATGGGTCCCTGTTTCCGCAGGTCTCTGGCCAGGCCGTAGAGCCCGGCGAGGTCCACTCCCTCGGGGAGCAGCCCCAGCTCGTAGGTGGGCAGGCCGAGTTCGGTCAGCGCGGTGTGCTGGGCGCGCTCCAGCTCGACCCGCTCGGCGTGCTCGCGCGCCTGCTCCAGCAGGGGGTCGATCAGGCGCTCCGCGCCGCCGCCGCGGCGGGCGCCGCCCAGCCCGGCCTGGGAGAGGGCCTTGGCGATGCCGGCCCGGGCGCCGCGGGCCGCGACCTCCAGATCGCCGTTGTCCAACAGGGCGGGGCGGGTCATGTTGATCACGACACCGCCGACCGGGATGCCGGCCTCGCGCAGCTCGGCGATGCCGTCGGCGGTCTCCTGGACGGGCATCTCCTCCAGGAGCGTCACCAGGTGCACCGCCGTCTCGGGGGACTTCAGGACGCGCATGACGGCCTGCGCCTGATTGTGGATCGGGCCGATCTTGGCCAGGCCGGCGACCTCGTCGTTGACGTTCAGGAAGCGGGTGACGCGGCCGGTGGGCGGGGCGTCCATCACGACCGCGTCGTAGACGAAGGCGCCGCTTCGGTCCTTGCGGCGGACGGCCTCGCACGCCTTGCCGGTCAGCAGGACGTCCCGCAGACCGGGGGCGATGGTGGTGGCGAAGTCGATCGCGCCGAGCTTCTTCAGGGCGCGGCCGGCGGAGCCGAGTTTGTAGAACATCTGGAGGTAGTCCAGCAGGGCGCGCTCGGCGTCGATGGCCAGGGCGTGCACCTCGCCGCCCCCGGGGGCCACCGCGATCTTCCGCTCCTCGTAGGGGAGCGCTTCGGTCTCGAACAGCTGGGCAATGCCCTGCCGACCCTCGACCTCGACCAGGAGGGTACGTCGCCCCTCGGTGGCCAGGGCGAGGGCGAGGGCAGCGGCGACCGTGGTCTTGCCGGTGCCGCCCTTGCCGCTGACGACATGGAGCCTGCTCACGCCAAGGAGCCTAACCAGTCCGCGTCCGGCTCACGCACGGGATACGCCTGGGAGCACCCGGAGATCCGCCCGCACGCGGTCAGGGACGGCGTCCGGGACGTCCCCCAGGGGTTGCGGGCCCGGGGCCGTCGGAACAGGCATTACGCTCGGCCCATGACCAAGTGGGAATACGCGACCGTGCCGCTCCTCGTGCACGCGACGAAGCAGATTCTGGACACCTGGGGCGAGGACGGCTGGGAGCTGGTCCAGGTCGTGCCGGGTCCGAACAACCCCGAGCAGCTGGTGGCCTACCTGAAGCGGGAGAAGCCGTGAGTGCCGTAGAGGACCGGATCGCGTCGCTCGGCCTGAAGCTGCCGGAGGTCGTGCCGCCGCTGGCCACCTACCAGCCCGCGGTGCGCTCCGGCTCGTACGTCTTCACCTCCGGCCAGCTGCCCATGGTGGACGGCTCGCTGCCGCTCACCGGCAAGGTCGGTGCCGAGGTGGCCCCCGAGCAGGCCAAGGAGCTCGCCGCGGTCTGCGCGCTCAACGCGCTGGCCGCCGTGAAGTCCGTCGTCGGCGACCTCGACAAGATCGTCCGGGTGGTGAAGGTCGTGGGCTTCGTGGCCTCCGCGCCCGAATTCACCGGCCAGCCGGGCGTCGTCAACGGTGCCAGCGAGCTGCTCGGCGAGATCCTGGGCGAAAAGGGCGTGCACGCCCGCTCCGCGGTGGGTGTGGCGGTGCTGCCGATCGACGCCCCGGTCGAGGTCGAGATCCAGGTCGAGATCGCCGACTGAACGGGCCGCGAAGGCCGGTGGACGTGCGGCGCTCGCGTCCGGATCGGGCCTCCTCACCGGAGGACCCCTCGAACATCCGCACGCGAGCGCATAGCATCCGGCCATGGCGTCGACGACGAACGGCCAGTGGTTCCCGCCGGACTGGCCGGCCCGCATCCGGGCCCTGACGAACGGCGAACTGACGCCGCCCGTGCCCCGGCGGGCCGCGACGGTCCTGCTGCTGCGGGACACCGAACACGGCGGCCCCGTCGTCCACATGCTGCGCAGACGCGCCTCCATGGCCTTCGCCGGAGGCGCGTACGCCTATCCGGGCGGGTCCGTCGATCCCCGCGACGAGCGCCCCGTGGGGTGGGCGGGCCCCTCGCGCGCCGCGTGGGCGGTGCGGCTGGGCGTCGACCCGTCCACCGCGCAGGCCATCGTCTGCGCCGCGGTGCGCGAGACCTTCGAGGAATCCGGGGTGCTGCTGGCCGGCGACTCGGCCACCACGGTCGTCGCGGACACCACCGGCGAGGACTGGGCGGCCGACCGCGCCGCGCTGGTCGCCCACGAGCTGTCCTTCGCCGACTTCCTGGCCCGCCGCGGCCTGGTGCTCCGCTCCGACCTGCTGGCCGCCTGGGCGCGCTGGATCACCCCGGAGTTCGAGACGCGCCGCTACGACACGTTCTTCTTCGTCGCCGCGCTCCCGGAGGGCCAGCGCGCCCTCGACGTCTCCACGGAGGCGGACCGCACGGTGTGGATCCGCCCGGAGGAGGCCGCGGCCCGCTACGACCGCGGGGAGCTGCTGATGATGCCGCCGACGATCTCCACGCTGCGCGCTCTCCAGCCGTACGCCGGCGTCGCCGAGGCGCTGGCCGCGGCCGGGGCGCGGGACCTGACGCCGGTGCTGGCCCGCGCCCGCCTCGTGGACGGCGAGATCGTGCTGAGCTGGCCGGGCCACGACGAGTTCACCAAGCACATCGCGACGACGGACGACAGCCCCGCGGGGCCCTCGGGAGGACCTTCCGCATGACCGACGCAGCCGCTCTCCCCGGACAGCCCCGCGGTGGCGTCATCCCGGGACAGGCCACCCCGCGCGCCCACTGCGTCCTGGCCCCGAACCCGTCCCCGATGACACTGGACGGCACCAACACGTGGATCGTCGCCGAGCCGGACTCCGGTCTGGCCGTCGTCATCGACCCCGGACCGCTCGACGAGAGCCACCTCCGGGCCGTCGTCGACACCGCGGAGCGGGCCGGCCACCGGGTCGCGCTGACGCTCCTCACCCACGGGCACCCGGACCACGCCGACGGCGCCGCCCGGTTCGCCGAGCTGACCGGCAGCCCCGTACGGGCGCTGGACCCGGCGCTGCGCCTGGGGGACGAGGGGCTCGGCGCGGGCGACGTCGTCACCACCGGGGGCCTGGAGCTGCGGGTGGTGCCCACCCCGGGGCACACCGCGGACTCGCTCTGCTTCCATCTGCCCGCCGACCAGGCCGTCCTGACGGGTGACACGATCCTGGGGCGCGGCACCACCGTGGTCGCGCACCCCGACGGGCGGCTGGGCGACTACCTGGACTCCCTGCGCCGGCTGCGCTCGCTCACCGTGGACGACGGGGTCTCCACCGTCCTCCCGGGCCACGGGCCGGTGCTGAACGACGCCCAGGGGGCGGTGGAGTTCTATCTGGCGCATCGGGCGCACCGGCTCGCCCAGGTGGAGACCGCGGTGGAGGCCGGCCACCGGAGCGCGACCGAGGTCGTGGCGAACGTGTACGCCGACGTCGACCGCTCCCTGTGGCCCGCGGCCGAACTGTCCGTACGCGCCCAACTGGACTACCTCGGCGAGCACGGGCTGATCTAGGCCCTGTCGTGCGGGCCGGGTCCTGGCGGTGCGTCAGGGGCCCTGTGGGGGGAGTGCCTTCGCGCCGTGGACGGCGAGGTACTCGTCGGCCAGCCAGGGGGCGAGGCCGGTCAGCAGGTCGTCGAGCAGTTCGGGGTACGCGGCGGGGTTGCGGGCGGCGCGGGCCGCGGCGCGCATCTGCTCGGCGTGCGCCGGGTAGTAGCGCCCGAACACCTCGGCGGACTCGGCGAGATCGCTGGTCCAGCCGTTCCAGCGCGACATGACGAGGGTGAATCCGGTGCGCACGAGGTTCCGGGCGACCCCACGGGTGAGGCGGGTGCGCTCCTCGGGGGCGGTGGCCGCGGCGGCCCGCTCGCGCAGGCCGGGCAGCCGGCGGTGGAGATCGCCGTTGGCCTCCCTGGCGAGGAGCGAGGTGGGCCGGTAACGGGGCAGCCCCGCGGTCACGTCCGGCCCGCTGAGAGGCGTGCACAGACAGGCCACGAACCACGCCCAGTCGTACCGCTCCGCCTCGCCGAGCAGCCGGTCCTCGGTGATCAGCAGGATGCCGGCGCCGTCGATCTGGGGGAAGGCGGTGTCCAACTCCGCCTCGACGGCGCGCGCGGCGGCCCGGTCGGCGTCGCTGGGCCCCTCTCCTCGCAGGACGAGCAGCGCGTCGAGGTCGGACACCCCGGGGACGGCGGTGCCGCGCGGGATGCTGCCGTAGAGGTAGGTGCTGAGCACGCGGCCGGGCGGGAAGTGGCCGGCCAGCCGGTCGGTCAGCCCCGCGACGACGGGCGCGAACGACGCGGGCACCCGCTCCAGGGAGCCTTCCCGTACGAAACATCCGTCCTGGTCGAGGCCCTTGCCCCCGGATTCACCGTCGCTCGTCATGGCGCCCACTATGGGGTGCCGCGGCGGCGGGCGGCGAGCCGATTACCGGCGGCCCTCGGTCCACGGCCCGCAGTCGGTCGCTGCGCTCCGCATGCTGTGCTCCGGATACGGCAGGGGCCCCGCCGGAGCGGGGCCCTGGGTGGTCGCGGTGGTCGCGACGGACGCCGGGTCAGCGCGAGCGCTTGGCCAGCCGCTCGACGTCCAGCAGGATCACGGCGCGCGCCTCCAGGCGCAGCCAGCCGCGGCCCGCGAAGTCCGCGAGGGCCTTGTTGACGGTCTCGCGGGAGGCGCCGACCAGCTGGGCCAGCTCCTCCTGGGTGAGGTCGTGCACCACGTGGATGCCTTCCTCGGACTGCACGCCGAAGCGGCGCGAGAGGTCCAGGAGGGCGCGCGCCACGCGGCCCGGCACGTCCGAGAAGACCAGGTCGGACATCTGGTCGTTGGTCTTGCGCAGTCGGCGGGCGACCGCGCGCAGCAGGGCGGTGGCCACCTCGGGGCGGGCGTTCAGCCAGGGCTGGAGGTCGCCGTGGCCCAGGCCGAGCAGCTTGACCTCGGTGAGCGCGGTGGCCGTGGCCGTACGCGGTCCGGGGTCGAAGAGGGACAGTTCGCCGATGAGCTCGCCGGGACCGAGGACGGCCAGCATGTTCTCGCGGCCGTCGGGGGAGGTGCGGTGGAGCTTCACCTTGCCCTCGGTGACCACGTACAGGCGGTCGCCCGGGTCCCCTTCGTGGAACAGGGCGTCGCCGCGGGCGAGCGTGACCTCTCCCATCGAGGCGCGAAGCTCGGCCGCCTGCTCGTCGTCGAGCGCCGCGAAGAGCGGGGCGCGCCGCAGAACGTCGTCCACGAGTTCTCTCCTTGTCGACATGCTCCGGAGGACTGTGGTCCCCATCATGCCGGAATGCAAAACAGTGCGATCAATCACAAGTTTGCCGGACCCGTGGTCCGAGCCGTACGGCAGGGGGCCGATTGGGGTCACGAATCCTGGTGATCGGGTCGGATGTCAGTGGGTGGCCTTAGTCTGGCCGAGTGTCCAATACGCCGGTGAGAGCAGAGGACTGGGGGCCGACAGAGTGAGCGCACGGCGCGATTCCGCTGTGGGCGAACAGCGGCCCGCAGGCGCCTCGAATACCGACAAAAGTAACAAATCGTCCCCCGGGGTGACGACCGGGCGGCAGCCGACGGCGCCCCCGCCCGGCGCGTCGCGCTCCGAGGCGAAGGAGGCGGCCGTGAAGGAGACCCCCGCGAAGCCGGCGGTGAAGAAGGCCGTGGCCAAGAAGGCCGTGGCCAGGAAAGCGGCGACGAGGACGGCCGAGAAGACCGCGGTGGAGAAGGCCCCCGTGAAGAAGGCCGCGACGGCGAAGAAGGCCACCACCAAGGCCGCCGCCGCGAAGACCTCCGCGAAGAAGGCCGCCCCCGCCCGCAAGCCCGAGTCCCGGGTCGCGATGGTGCGCAGGGCCCGTCGGATCAACCGCGAGCTCGCCGAGCTCTATCCGTACGCCCACCCCGAGCTGGACTTCACCAACCCCTTCGAGCTGCTGGTCGCCACGGTCCTCTCCGCCCAGACCACCGACCTGCGGGTCAACCAGACCACCCCCCGCCTCTTCGCGGCCTGCCCCACACCCGAGGACATGGCGGCCGTCCCCCCGGAGCAGCTGGAGGAGCTGATCCGCCCCACCGGCTTCTTCCGCGCCAAGGCGAAGTCCCTGATCGGCCTGTCCACGGCGCTGCGCGACCGCTTCGGTGGCGAGGTGCCGGGCCGGCTGGAAGACCTGGTCACGCTCCCCGGCGTCGGCCGCAAGACCGCCAACGTGGTGCTCGGCAACGCCTTCGGCGTCCCCGGCATCACCGTGGACACCCACTTCGGCCGGCTGGCGCGCCGCTTCGGCTGGACGACGGCGCAGGACGCCGAGAAGGTCGAGGCCGACGTCGCCGAGATCTTCCCGAAGAGCGAGTGGACGATGCTCTCGCACCGCGTGGTCTTCCACGGCCGCCGTGTCTGCCACTCCCGCAAGCCCGCCTGCGGCGCCTGCCCGATCGCCCCGCTGTGCCCCTCGTACGGCGAGGGCGAGACCGACCCGGAGAAGGCGAAGAAGCTGCTCAAGTACGAGCTGGGCGGCCAGCCCGGGCAGCGTCTGAAGCCGCCGGCCGACTATCCGGGGCAGCCCGCGCGGCCGCTGGCGGCCTCGTAGGGCGGCGAGGGCCGGTCCGGCGCGATCGCCGGACGGGCCTCGGGGCGCGCAGGACTCCAGGGGGACCGACCATCGACGTAAGCCTCAAGGGGGCGCGGATGACGAGTGCACGGGAGCAGTACGGCGAGACGACGGACACCCGCTCGGCGGAGGCCGGGCGGGAGGCCGCGGTGACGACCCGGGGCCTGCCCGAGTGGCTGGGCCCGGTGGCGCGTGCGGCCGCCACGGTGGAGCCGCGCCAGCTCAGCCGCTTTCTGCCGCCGGAGCACGGCGGCCGGCAGTCCGCCGTGCTGATCCTCTTCGGGCACGGCACCCGAGGGCCCGAGCTGCTCCTGATGGAGCGCGCCGGCACCCTGCGTTCGCACGCCGGCCAGCCCTCCTTCCCCGGTGGCTCGCTCGATCCGCAGGACGGCGACCCGGAGGGGCCGGGTCCGGTCCGCGCGGCGCTGCGCGAGGCCCAGGAGGAGACCGGGCTGGATCCCTCCGGCGTCCAGGTCTTCGGGGTGCTGCCGCGGCTCTACATCCCCGTCAGCGGTTTCGTCGTGACGCCCGTGCTGGGGTGGTGGCGGGTGCCGAGCCCGGTCGGTGCGGTCGACCAGGGGGAGACCGCCCGGGTCTTCACGGTTCCGGTGGCAGATCTCACGAACCCTGCACACCGGGTCACCACACGTCACCCCAGCGGTCACGTCGGCCCCGCCTTCCTCGTCGAGAACGCGCTGGTCTGGGGTTTCACCGCCGGAGTGATCGACCGGATCCTGCACTACGCGGGGTGGGAGATCCCATGGGACCGCGACAAGCAGGTCCCGCTCGACTGGCGCTCGTGAGACGGTGTCCGGCGTGAACGTCCTGGACATCCTGCTGCTGATCGCGGCCGTGTGGTTCGCGATCGTCGGTTACCGGCAAGGCTTCCTCGTCGGCATCCTGTCCGTGATCGGCTTCCTCGGGGGAGGTCTGATCGCGGTCTACGTGATGCCGGTGATCTGGAACGGCGTCACCGACGACGCCAAACCGGGCACCTTCGCGGTGATCGCGGCGGTCGCCATCGTGATCGTCTGCGCTTCGGTGGGTCAGGCACTCACCACCCACCTCGGCAACAAACTCCGCCGCCACATCACCTGGACCCCGGCGCGGGCGCTGGACGCGACCGGCGGGGCACTGGTCAACGTCCTGGCGATGCTGGTCGTCGCCTGGCTGATCGGCGCCGCCCTGGCGCAGACGTCCCTGCCGACCTTCAGCAAGGAGGTCCGCAACTCCAAGGTGCTGCTCGGGGTTTCCGAGATCATGCCGCAGGAGGCCAACACCTGGTTCAAGGACTTCTTCGCGGTGCTGGCGCAGAACGGCTTCCCGCAGGTCTTCACGCCGTTCGCCAACGAACCGATCCGGCCGGTCCGTCCGCCGGACCCGGCGCTGGCCAACGGCCCGGTCGCCTCGGACGCCCGGCGCAGCATCGTCAAGATCGTCGGACGGGCGCCCAGCTGCGGCAAGATCCTGGAGGGCACCGGCTTCGTCTTCGCGCCGCACCGGGTGATGACCAACGCCCATGTCGTCGGCGGCGTCAGCGACCCCACCGTGCAGGTGGGCGGCGAGGGGCTCCCGGTGGACGCCAAGGTCGTGCTCTACGACTGGCAGCGCGACATCGCCGTGCTGGACGTCCCGCAACTGCGCGCCCCGGTACTGAAGTTCGCCGCGAAGGACGCCGTCAGCGGCAAGAGCGCCATCGTCGCCGGCTTCCCGGAGAACGGCGGCTACGACGTCCGCCCGGCCCGGGTCCGCGGCCGCATCCAGGCGGACGGCGCGGACATCTACCAGCGGGGCACCGTCGGCCGCGACGTCTACTCGCTCTTCGCCACCGTCCGCGAGGGCAACTCCGGCGGCCCGCTGCTCACCCCGCAGGGCGAGGTCTACGGCGTGGTCTTCGCCAAGTCGCGGGACGACGCCCACACCGGCTACGCGCTGACGGCCGACGAGGTGCGGACGGACGCCGTCCGGGGGCGGGTCGCGAGCCGGCAGGTCGACACCCAGGGGTGCGCGATCTAAAGGCCGGGTGCGGGGCCGCGTACCGATCCGTTGCGGACGGGGCGCGGCCCGGCGGCCGCTCGCCGGAGTGCGCCGGGTCAGCTGCGGGAATGGCGCAGCCGGGCGCTCATCCAGCGCGCTCTGCGGCGCAGGATGCGGGGGATGCCCATCGGGTGCGCCGGGTCGGGGGAACCGCCGGATCCGAGATCCGCGGTGCCCCTGTCCTGCGTTCCCACTGCAGCGGCACTGCTGCGGTGGTTGCGTGCCACGTCACGGTGGTCGTGCGTCCAGCCCATACCCTCGACTCTGCCCGTGGCCCATGGTCCGTAACCGCCTGGGAGAGGGCCAATTGGCCTATGCGGGAGGCAATTGGCCGTTCGGCAGACGAACGTTCGTGTGACGCGGCGGAGCGGGCCGGTGACCGTGCGGAGCGGGCCCGGGACGGGTGGCGCGGGGCGGTCGGGCGGGGCCGTCAGCGGTCCGGTTCGGGGTCCTTGAGCCAGTTGACCAGCTCGGTGGAGAAGGCCGCGGGGTCTTCCTCGTGCGGCCAGTGGCCCAGGCCGTCGAAGAGCCGCCAGCGGTAGGGGGCCTCGACGTACTCGCCGGAACCGGCGGCGCTGCGGGTGCGCATCACCGGGTCCAGTGAGCCGTGCAGATGCAGGGTGGGGACCCGTACGGGCTTCTTCATCCGGCGGTTGAACTGGAGGCCGTCGGGGCGGGCCATCGAGCGCACCATCCAGCGGTACGGCTCGATCGAGCAGTGCGCCGTCGACGGGATGGTCATCGCCCGCCGGTAGATCTCGATCGTCTCGTCCTCGGGGAGCCGGGGACCGGACCAGTCGCGGATCATGCGGCCGACCAGCTCCGCGTCGTCGGCGGTCAGCCGGCGCTCCGGCAGCCAGGGGCGCTGGAAGCTCCAGACGTGCGAGCTGCGGCGGACGTCGGCGAGCATCGCGGTCCGCCAGCGCCGCGGGTGCGGCATCGAGGAGACCGCGAGCCGGCGCACCAGCTTGGGCCGCATCGCCGCCGCCGTCCAGGCGAGGTAGCCGCCCAGATCGTGCCCGACCAGCGCCGCGTCCGCCTCGCCCAGGGAGCGGATGACGCCGGTGATGTCGAGGGCGAGGTTGGCCGGGTCGTAGCCGCGCGGGGTGCGGTCGCTGCCGCCGACCCCGCGCAGGTCCATGGCGACGGCGCGGAAGCCCGCGTCGGCCAGTGCGGGCAGCTGGTGCCGCCAGGCCCACCAGAACTGCGGGAAGCCGTGCAGCAGCAGTACGAGGGGCCCGTCGCCCATCTCGGCGATGTGGAAGCGCGCGCCGTTGGCCGCGACGTCCCGGTGCGTGACCTCTCGCCCGCTCGGGAGATCGAGCCGCACGACCGAGGCGGTGCTGTCAGGGGCTGTCATACCGACGAGCGTGTCACAGACGTAAGGACCGGGTGGTCCGCCTCGGTCGTCCGCGGGTGCGGCTTGGCCTTCTGGAGCACCGCGGCGGTCTGCTTGGCGGAGGCGATCGACTTCTCCGGCTTCTTGATCTTCTTCATCTTGGCCACCGCGATCAGGATCAGCAGCGCGGCGACGACCAGGAAGGCGCCGCCCACGATCAGGAAGGACCAGGCCAGCCCGAGGCCGAGGTTGTGGATGCCGTAGGCCGCCGCGAAGCTCAGGACCGGCAGCGCGAACAGCGCCAGTGCGCCCGCCACGAGGAACGCGGCACTGCCGATGCCCGCCCGCTTGGCGTCCTGCCGGAGTTCCGCCTTGGCCAGTGCGATCTCGTCGTGCACCAGCGCGGACATCTCCGCGGTCGCCGTGGCCACCAGCTGCCCGAGGCTGCGGTCCGCACCGTCGTCGGCTGCGCTCATCGCCGTCTCCCTCTTCTCTTCGCCTGGATGCAAAGCCTCTCAGATCATGCCGGACCATCGTCCCCGGACCGGGCCCCGGCGGCCATTTCGGCCAGCCGGCGGTGTTCGGCGGCCTTCGCCTCGTGGATCGCGGCCATCCGCAGGTGGTACTCGGGACGGCCCTGTTCGTAGACGTCGGGGATGCCGTCCTGGTCCTCGTCGCGCTCCTCCTCGTCGCACAGGCGCCGGTACTTGTTGTTGCGGACCTTGAGGAGGATGCCGGCGAAGACGGCGGCGAGCAGCGAGCCGATCAGCACCGCGGCCTTGATCTCGTCGGTCAGTACCGGGTCGCCGGCGAAGGCCAGTTCGCCGATCAGCAGCGAGACGGTGAAGCCGATGCCGGCGAGGGCGGCGACGCCGAAGACGTCCGGCCACTTCAGATCGGGGTTGAGTTCGGCCCTGGTGAAGCGGGCGGTGCACCAGGTGCCGGCGAAGATGCCCACGGCCTTGCCCACTATCAGGCCGAGGACCACGCCGAGCGTCTCCGGCCGGGTGAAGACGTCGCGGACCGCGCCGCCGGATATGGACACGCCCGCGGAGAACAGTGCGAACAGCGGCACCGCCAGCCCCGCCGACAGCGGGCGGACCAGGTGCTCGATGTGCTCGCCGGGGGACTGTCGCTCGCCTTCCCGGCGGTGGCAGCGCAGCATCAGGCCCATCGCGACGCCGGCGATGGTGGCGTGCACGCCGCTGTTCTCCATCAGGGCCCAGATCACCACGCCGAGCGGGACGTAGACGTACCAGCCGCGGACGCCAATGCGCAGCAGGACGTAGAAGAGCACCAGGCCGGCGACGGCCAGGCCGAGGGCGAGGAAGTTCAGCTTCGAGGTGAAGAAGATCGCGATGATCAGGATCGCGAAGAGGTCGTCGACGACGGCGAGGGTGAGCAGGAAGGCGCGCAGCGCGGACGGCAGGGAGGTGCCGATGACCGCGAGGACGGCGAGGGCGAAGGCGATGTCGGTGGCGGTGGGGACCGCCCAGCCGCCGAGCGAGCCGCCGCCGGCGGCGTTGACGGCGAAGTAGACGAGGGCGGGGGTCGCCATGCCGCAGATCGCGGCGACCACCGGTAGGGCGGCGGCCTTGGGGTCGCGGAGTTCGCCGGCGACCAGTTCGCGCTTGAGCTCGATGCCGGCGACGAAGAAGAAGACGGCGAGCAGGCCGTTGGCGGCCCAGTGCTGGAGGGAGAGGTCCAGTCCGAGCGAGGCCGGGCCGAGGTGCAGACCGCGGACCGCCTCGTAGCTGCCGCCGACGGTGTTGGCCCAGATCAGGGCGGCGATGGCGGCGGCGAGAAGGAGGACCCCGCCGACGGTTTCGGTGCGCAGCGCATCGGCGATGAAGTTCCGCTCGGGCAGCGGCATCCGGCCGAGGAATATGGAGCGACGGTTGCTGGGCGCAGTCACGCGATGACCTCCGGCAGCTGAGAACGGCTTTAGCAGTTGCCGACCAGACTTCCCGGCGCACCCAGAGTTTCCTGGCGTCCCCTTGACGCCTCCTTAACTCTAACGGGTGGCTGTAAGCGGTTGATGCGTGGGCAATACTTTACGGGCATTTCGGGCATCGGGCCGCCGGGGGGCACCAGGGGCGGGCCCGGGCACGCCGGAGGGGGCACCCGGCCGTGACGGCCCGATGCCCCCCTCCGTGCGCGCGGGCGTGACCCGCCGCCGTCGCGGCAGGCCCCGCCCGGCGCGTCAGTCCTCGCTCGGCGCGCTCGGCAGCTTCGACTGGATCAGCTCCATGACGGAGGAGTCGGTGAGCGTGGTGACGTCCCCGAGGGTGCGGTTCTCGGCGACATCGCGCAGCAGGCGCCGCATGATCTTGCCGGAGCGGGTCTTGGGCAGCTCCGCGACCGGCAGGATCCGCTTGGGCTTGGCGATCGGGCCGAGCTGCTGGGCGACATGGGCGCGCAGCTCGTCGACCAGCCCCTCGTCCTCGGCGGTGGCGCCGCCGCGCAGGATGACGAAGGCGCAGATGGCCTGGGTCGTCTGCGGGTCGGTGGCGCCCACCACCGCGGCCTCGGCCACCTTCGGGTGGGAGACCAGCGCGGACTCCACCTCGGTGGTGGAGATGTTGTGGCCGGAGACCAGCATCACGTCGTCCACCCGGCCCAGCAGCCAGATGTCGCCGTCCTCGTCCTTCTTGGCGCCGTCGCCGGCGAAGTACACGCCCTCGAAACGGGACCAGTAGGTGTCCAGGTAGCGCTGGTCGTCGCCCCAGATGGTGCGCAGCATCGCCGGCCAGGGCTCGGTCAGGACGAGGTAGCCGCCACCGCCGTCGGGCACCTCGTGGGCCTCGTCGTCCACCACCGTGGCCGAGATGCCGGGCAGCGGGCGCTGGGCCGAACCGGGCTTGGTCTCCGTCACGCCCGGCAGCGGGGTGAGCATCATCGCGCCGGTCTCGGTCTGCCACCAGGTGTCGACGATCGGCGCCCGGTCCGCCCCGATGTGCTTGCGGTACCAGATCCACGCCTCGGGGTTGATCGGCTCGCCCACCGACCCCAGCAGGCGCAGCGACGACAGGTCGAACTTCGCCGGGATGTCGTCGCCCCACTTCATGCAGGCGCGGATCGCGGTCGGCGCGGTGTACAGGATCGTCACGCCGTACTTCTGGACGATCTCCCACCAGCGGCCCTGGTGCGGGGTGTCCGGGGTGCCTTCGTAGAGCACCTCGGTGGCGCCGTTGGAGAGCGGGCCGTAGGTGATGTACGAATGCCCGGTCACCCAGCCGACGTCGGCGGTGCACCAGAAGACGTCGGTCTCCGGCTTCAGGTCGAAGACCGCGTGGTGGGTGTACGAGACCTGGGTGAGATAGCCGCCGGTGGTGTGCAGGATGCCCTTGGGCTTACCCGTCGTCCCGGAGGTGTAGAGGATGAACAGCGGGTGCTCGGCGTCGAACGCCTCGGGGGTGTGCTGCTCGCTCTGCCGCTCGACGACGTCGTGCCACCACACGTCGCGGCCCTCGGTCCAGCCGACCTCCTGGCCGGTGCGGCGGACGACCAGCACGCTGCGGACGTCCTCCGTGCCGGGCTTGGTCAACGCCTCGTCCACCGCCGGCTTGAGGGCGGAGGGCTTGCCGCGGCGGTAGCCGCCGTCGGCGGTGATGACCACACGGGCGTCGGCGTCGTCGATCCGCGTCGCCAGCGCGTCCGCGGAGAAGCCGCCGAAGACGACGGAGTGCGGTGCGCCCAGCCGGGCACAGGCCAGCATGGAGATCACCGCCTCCGGGATCATCGGCAGATAGATGGCGACCCGGTCGCCGGCCCGGACGCCCAGCTCGGTCAGGGCGTTGGCCGCCTTCGACACCTCGCGCTGGAGCTCGGCGTAGGTGATCGCGCGGCTGTCGCCCGGCTCGCCTTCGAAGTGGATGGCGACGCGGTCGCCGAGGCCGTTCTCCACGTGGCGGTCCACGCAGTTGTAGGCGACGTTGAGCCTGCCGTCGGCGAACCACTTCGCGAACGGCGGGTTCGACCAGTCGAGGGTCTCGGTGGGCTCGGTCTCCCAGGTCAGGCGTTTGGCCTGCTCGGCCCAGAAGCCCAGCCGGTCCGCAGCGGCCTCTTCGTACGCGGCGGCCGTGACGTTGGCGTTCGCGGCCAGCTCGGCGGGCGGCGCGAACCGCCGCTCCTCCTTCAAGAGGTTGGCCAGGCTTTCGTTGCTCACGACATCTCCCATTCCCAGGGCGTGCGATGTGTCCCCGGGCCATAGCTCATCAGCCCGCGGCCGACCCTGACAAGGGCTGTGGACAACTATTGGTGTAGACCTGTTCGAATCCCTTCTGAGATACCGCCGTTCGGGTGCTGCCGCGCAGGTCAGACGCCGACTGCCGGGACGTCGGCGCGCACCGCGCGGAACCGTCCGCTGCGCTCGTCCAGCAGGTACGCCTGGGCCTCGGCCACGTGGAAGTACATGCCGTGCAGGGTGAGCGTGCCCTCGGCCATGCGGCGGGCGACGCACGGGTGCGCCCGCAGGTGGTCGAGCTGCTGCCGGACGTTGACCAGCGCCAGCCGCTCGTGGTCGTCGGCCACCGGCCGTTCGACGAAGGCGACTTCGCCCCTGCCCAGCCGCCCGATCCGCGCCATCCGGGCCAGACTCGGGCGGCCGTGCCGCAGCCAGCGGGCGAGCGGGGTGGCCTCGTCGGACGGCGGCGGGGTGCCGGCCGCGTCGAGCAGTGCCGCCATGGCGCCGCAGCCCGAGTGCCCGCAGACGGTGATGGACTCCACCCGCAGCACCTCGACCGCGTACTCGACCGCGGCGGCCACGGAGTCGCAGGAGGCGTCCGAGCCGGGCGGCGGCATCAGATTGCCGACATTGCGCACGGTGAACAGATCGCCCGGCCCACTCGACGTGATCATGCTCGTCACCAGCCGGGAGTCCGCGCAGGTAAGGAAGAGCTGGGTGGGGCGCTGGCCCTCCCGCGCCAGCCGGGCCAGCTCCTCGCGCACCAGCGGGGCGGTGTGCCGCTGGAACGCGCTGACCCCGCCCAGGAGTTGGCCGCCGCTCGGGTGGGCGTCGGTGTGGTCCGCGGCGGGACGGGTGCAGTGGTGGTTGCGCCACGGCGTCCACGGCCGGCAGGAGTGCGCACTGACCGGCTCGGCGAGCGGCCGGCCCGAACGGCCCCCGAGGGCCACCGATCCGCCGGCCGCCCGATGGGTGGTCGCCCAGGATTGCAGCGCCTCGTAGGCGGCGTGGTCCATGAACGACCCGCACAGCTCCACGACCGCGTCGGCGCCCGGTGGGACCTGTGCCAGACCCCGGGTCAGCCGCGGCACCGCCAGGAAGGTCAACTGGCCGCTGACGCGCACCCGGTGGCGGCCGGACTCCTCCGTCACCTGGATACGGGTGTGGGTCAGCCGGCGCAGTGCCAGGAAGATCCCGACCGCGATGCCCGTCAGGACGCCCGGCAGCACCCCGAAGAGCACGACGGCGGCCGAAGTGGCCGCGTACACCGGGAACTCGCGGTGCCGCTGCACATGCCTGAGGTGCACGAAGCTGACCATCCGCACGCCGACGACCATCACCAGGGCGGCCAGCGCGGCCAGCGGGATCAGCTCCAGCACCCCCGCCAGCAGACCGGCGCAGAGGAGCACCCACACGCCGTGCAGCACGGTCGCCCGGCGGGTGGCCGCGCCGGCCCGCACATTGGCCGAACCGCGGATCGCGCCACCGGAGACCGGCAGGCCGCCCAGAAGGCCGGAGACGACGTTGGCCAGGCCCTGACCCGCCAGTTCGCGGTTGAGCCGCGGCCGCCCCGGGGGAGTGCCGGGGCGCTCGGCGGCCAGCCGGTCCACGGCCACCGCGGACAGCAGCGATTCCATACTGGCGACGAGGGTGACCGTCAGCACCGCCGCGGCGAGGGCGGCCAGCGAGGCGTCCGGCAGCACGGGCGGCTGCGGCAGCCGCCAGGACGGCAGCTCGACGCGCGGCACCGCCGTCCCCGCGCTGACCGCCGTCGCAGCCAGCACCGCGGCCAGCGGGGCCGGCAGCAGCCGCGCCCGGCGCCCGGCGCGGCCCGGCAGCCGCGGCCAGCCGGCCAGTACGGCGACCGTGACGGCCCCGATCAGCAGCGCGGTGGTGTGCGGGTGCGCCAGTTGGCCGGGCAGCGCCGCGGCGTTCTCGACGGCCGAGCTGTCGGGCCTGCCGCCCAGCACCACATGGAGCTGGCCGACGGCGATGGTGACGCCGATGCCGGCGAGCATGCCGTGCACGATCGCAGGACTGACGGCGAGCGCCGCGCGGGCCACCCGCAGCGCCCCGAGGGCGAGTTGGGCGAGCCCGGCCAGGACCGTGATCAGGCAGGTGGCGCGCCAGCCGTAGCGCTGTACGAGGTCGGCGGTGACCACCAGGAGGCCGGTGGCGGCGCCGGTCACCTGGAGCGGTGCGCCGCCCAGCAGTCCGGCGACGATCCCGCCGACGGCCGAGGCGACCAGCCCGGACTGGAGCGGTGCGCCGGTGGCCAGGGCGATACCGAGGGACAGCGGCACGGACAGCAGGAAGATCACGACCGAGGCGGAGAGGTCCCCCCGCCAGGCCGCGCCGGCGGCTTTCCCGTGGGGTGCGGCCCCGGAGGGCGGTACCGGCTCGGGCGACTGCCCGGTCGGCGGCTGCGGTGACTTCTGGATCTGCGACATTCCCGTCTCCTCCGGGGCGGCGCGGTCGGCGTCGGAAAGCGACCGCGGGGCGGCGGTGTACTGCGGCGGGAGCGAGCCGGCCGGCGGGCGTCGAGGTGGGTGACGTTCCGGTGACTCTCAAGCATCGGTAAACGAATCGTAATGACGCGTAAAGGCCGTGAGAAGGCTTTTGGGGTGTATGGCGCAGTCATTCCATCTATCGAGTGAATAAAACGACTTTCGTCGTGCCCTTTTGGTCATCTGTCAATGGATATAGGCGATTCCTCAGGTTCGTCCTGATAACCCAAATGGTGTCCTGCGCACCAGGAATGAGGTGGCTGATGACCGTCATATCGAAGACGACGGTCCGCATTGCGGCGGCGGTGGTGCTGGCGGCCATAGCCGGCTGCTCCGCGGCGACCCAGGGCGGGTCGCGGCAGAGCACGGCCAAGGGACGCGCGGAGCCCGCAGAGGCCCCCGCAGCACGCCCGCTCCGCCTCATAGGCGACGGCTCCACCGCATACACCGGGGCGCAGCCCCACCAACCGCGGCCCGCCCGGCTCAAGGCGGGCGGACAGCCACCGCAGTTCGTGGTCTTCTCCTGGGACGGCGCCGGCGAGGACGGCCAGCGACTCTTCTCCCACTTCCGCGCAGTCGGCAAGAAGTACGGCGCGACGATGACGTACTTCCTCAGCGGCATCTACCTGCTCCCCAGTGAGAAGGCCGAGCTCTACGAACCGCCCCGCCACCCGGTCGGCTCCTCGGCCATAGGCTTCAACGACATCCCGGGGATCAAGGCCACCGTGGCCCAGATGCGCGGCGCCTGGGAGGACGGCAACGAGATAGGCACCCACTTCAACGGCCACTTCTGCGGCCACAACGGGGTCGGCAGATGGACTCCGGAGGAGTGGCGCAGCGAGATACAACAGGCCGTGTGGTTCGTCCGGAACTGGAAGACCAACTCGGGCCTCAAGAACGAGCCGCCGCTGCCCTTCGACTACGCCAAGGAGCTGGTCGGCGGCCGCGCCCCCTGTCTGGAGGGGCAGCACAACCTGATACCCGCGGCCAAGGAGATGGGCTTCCGCTACGACGCCAGCTCGGCGGGCGGGCTCCAGGTCTGGCCGCACAAGACCGATGGCCTCTGGAACTTCCCGCTCCAGGAGATACCGTTCCCCGGCCGGGGCTTCGAGGCCCTCTCGATGGACTACAACTTCCTGGCCAACCAGTCCGGCGGCGTCCACGGCAACCGCGCGATGTACGACACCTGGGGTCGACAGATGCGCGACGGCATCGTGGGCGCCTTCGAGCGCGCCTACGAGGGCAACCGCGCCCCCCTCTTCGTCGGCGACCACTTCGAGTCCTGGAACGGCGGCACCTACATGAAGGCCGTCGAGGAGGCGATCAAGGAGATCTGCCCCCGCGCGGGTGTGCGCTGCGTCAGCTTCAAGCAGTTGAGCGACTGGCTGGACGCGCAGGACCCGGAGGTGCTGGCCAGGCTCCAGGGCCTGCCGGTGGGCCGGGCGCCGGAGGACGGCTGGGCGGCGTACCTCTCCGGGAAGCCGGAGGCGTCCGGCCCGGCGCCGGCCGCCCGGATCACGCCGGTTGCGGAGTAGCCGCCCCCTCGAAGAGCACGAAGGCGGGGTCGACCTGGGCGGCCAGGTCGGCTCCCGTCTTGGCGTTGCCCCAGCTCTCCGCGTTCTTCAGGTGGAAGTGCACCATCTGCCGTGTGTAGCGCTCCCAGTCGCGGCGCTCATAGGAGGCGTCGGCGGTGTCGTACAGGGTCTCCAGGGCGCGGCGGTTGCCCTTCTCCAGAAGGGCGAAGGGGGCCGGGCGGCCCTTCTCCACGGCCCGCACCCAGTCGGAGTGGCCGACGCACACCAGCAGGTCCTCGCCCACCTCGGCGCGCAGGAACGCCAGGTCGTCCGGCTCCTGGACCTTGTTGCCGACGACCTTCAACGGGACGCCGAAGTCCTGCGCGTACTCCTTGTACTGGCGGTAGACCGCGACGCCCTTACGGGTCGGCTCGGCGACCAGGAAGGTCATGTCGAAGCGGGTGAACATCCCGGAGGCGAAGGAGTCCGATCCGGCGGTCATGTCGACGACGACGTACTCGCCGCGGCCGTCGACGAGGTGGTTCAGACACAGCTCGACCGCGCCGACCTTGGAGTGGTAGCAGGCCACGCCCAGGTCGGCCTCGGTGAACGGGCCGGTGGCCATCAGTCGCACCGCCCCGTCGTCCAGGGCCACGGCCCGCGCGCAGGCCCCGTAGACGGGGTTGTCCTCGCAGATCCGCAGTAGCCGCGACCCCTCCCCGGGCGGGGTCGTCTTGATCATCGTGTCGGCGGACGGGATACGGGGGTTGCCGCCGCGCAAGTAGTCCTTGATCAACGGGAGATGGGCGCCCATCGCGGGCAGTGCGGCGGCCTCTGCCTCGTCCATGCCGAGCGCGACGCCCAGGTGCTGATTGATATCGGCGTCCACCGCGACGACGGGGATCCGGGACGCGGCGAGATGCCGGATGAACAGCGAGGACAGCGTGGTCTTGCCGCTGCCGCCCTTGCCTACGAAAGCGATCTTCATGTTCGGCAGGCTAGGTGTGGCCAACCTCTCGGCGGGTGGTTTACGTGAAGAAGACCACTCCTTCGAGGGGTCCGGCCCGGTGGTGCGTAGGGTCGTCCCCATGGCTGGAATCTCCCGGGGGACGTCCCCCGAACCTCCCCCGACGGGCAACGACCCGCTCGCGCCCCTGGCGTCGCTCCCGGGGGTCGCGGACGCGGTGGACGCCGTCCGCAAGTCCGTCGACCGGGTCTACGGGCACCGCATCATGCGGCGTCGGAGCACCGAGATCACCGCCGAGGCGGCGCTGCGCGCGGCCCGTGGCTCCGCGGCGCTCTCCGGGGCCGACTGGGCGCTCGAAGAGATCCGGCGGCGCACCGACTTCAGCGAGGGCGGCGAGCCGCGCACGGTCGGCGCGGCGCTGCGGCTGACCGCCGAGGCGGGCCAACTGCTCAGCGTCTGGCGGCAGTCGCCGCTGCGCGTGCTGGCCCGGCTGCACCTGGTCGCGGCCGGCGGCGGCGCGGCGGACGACACCGTGGGCCGGCCCCGGCAGGGCGACGAGCCGGTGGATGAGCCGCTCATCGAGCTGCCGCTCCCGGATGCCGAGGAGGTCGCCGGGCGGCTGGACGGGCTGTCGCGGGTACTGCTGGCGGGCTCCGCGGCGCCGGCCCTGGTGACGGCCGCGGTGGTGCACGGCGAACTCCTGGCGCTGCGGCCCTTCGGCTCGCACAACGGGCTGGTCGCGCGGGCCGCCGAGCGGATCGTGCTGGTGGGCAGCGGACTGGACCCGAAGGCGATCTGCCCGGCCGAGGTCGGGCACGCGGAACAGGGGCGCGAGGACTACACGGCGGCCCTCCGGGGCTACGCCTCGGGCACCGCGGAAGGCATGGCGCAGTGGATCGCCCACTGTGGTCGGGCGGTCGAGCTGGGTGCACGGGAGAGCACGGCGGTCTGCGAGGCGCTCCAGCGCGGTGCCGCGTAACGACGCGGTGCACGGCCCCTGATGCGGGCCGCACACGGGTTGCGGCGGTACCAACCCTTCGGTACCGCCGCTGGCACGTCCGCCGAGTTACCAGGCGTGCTCGAATTTTTGCCCATCAGGTCGGATTCGTTGTCCGCTTACCTGGTGCGGCTGGCCCGTAATCGACGGGTCGGCGTCGCGTGGGTGCTCGGCATTCATGCGTCGGTCCGTGGGCCTTGATGCGTTAAAGGCGTTCCTCTCGGATGTCCTTGGTCTCGCGGGCCGTCAAGTCCTTTGTACTACTCATGCGGGGCAAGCGGAACCCCAGCTCGCAGATCTTTACGATTGCCCGCAAATGCGGGCAATGCGGTGAGGTGTTTCTTTCCCGTATTGCGGCGGCTCGCGTACCAGACCAGTGTCGCGGTGGCGGCGGCCGCGCCGATCGCGGCGACAACGGTGATCACCGGACGGGAGGGCATCGACAGCGTGGGCAGCCGCTTCTTGAGCGGGACCGGGCGGCTGAAGGTGACCACCGGCCAGCCGCGGGCGTTCGCCTCGCGGCGCAGCGACCGGTCCGGGTTGACGGCGCAGGGATTGCCGACCGTTTCCAGCATCGGCACGTCGGTGATGGAGTCGCTGTACGCGTAGCAGCGTTCGAGGTCATATCCCTCGGACGCGGCCAGCTCCCGAACGGCCTCCGCTTTGGTGGGGCCGTAGGCGTAGTACTCCACCTCTCCCGTGAAGCGGCCGTCGTCGCCGACCACCATTCTGGTGGCCACCACCCGGTCCGCGCCCAGGAGTTCACCGATGGGCTCGACCACCTCGGCGCCCGAGGTGGAGACGATCACGACGTCGCGGCCGGCCGCGTGGTGTTCCTCGATGAGCGAGGCGGCCTCGTCGTAAATGATCGGGTCGATCAGATCGTGCAGTGTTTCGGCGACGATCTCCCGGACCTGCGCCACGTCCCAGCCGCGGCACAGCGACGAGAGATATTCGCGCATCCGCTCCATCTGGTCGTGATCGGCGCCGCCCGCGAGGAACACGAACTGGGCGTACGCGGTGCGCAGTACGGCCCGCCGATTGATCAGGCCGCCTTGGTAGAAGGACTTGCCGAAGGTCAGCGTGCTCGACTTTGCAATGACGGTCTTGTCCAAGTCGAAGAACGCGGCAGTACGGGGCGTCGAGTGAGGCACGGAGTGGTTTTCCACGGGGCGAGCATAGGCGCCCACCATTCGGCGTAAGGTGTGGCGCGTGGGTTTGCCTGAGAAGGCACTCGGGTACACCATGGAAGTCACGGATCGTTCGCGACCGTGCTAACCCGGTCCGGCTCCTCCCCCCCCGAGCCGGCCGTGGAGACGACCCCCGCTCTCCCCCCCGGCGGGGGTCGTCGCATGTCCGGACGCATTTTCCGTCGTGAGACCTTGATCCGACCGTTCTCCGCGCGTTGATGGGCCGACGTTTCTGTCATGCATATGCCATCACTCAGGGTAGCCGTCGGACTGCTCTGCGGAGGCTTCTCATGCGCCTCAGGAGTTGCCCAGCGTCGCTGGAATAGGTGACGGGGATATTCACAACCGCGGGGTTGTCCACAGTTTTGGGTCAAGATCCACAGAGATTTCCCGATCGCTGCATCGTGAAAGTCCGCGAAGTTCGCGGAAGCGCGAGTTGTGTAGCGACAGGGGGACAGAACGTGTCCGGATCATCTACTTCCGACCAGCTGGTGCGAAGCGGTGAAGAGCGGGACGGGCCACTGCTGATCACCGAGGACGAAGAGCTCCTCGACGACCTTCTGCGGCTGTGCGCGGCGGCCGGTGCGCTGCCCGAAGTGGCGCACCGCCCTCCGCTCGGGAAAGAGGAGTGGGAAGCGGCGCCGCTGGTGGTCGTCGGCGCGGACGCGGCCGGCCGGCTGTCCGTCGTGGGCCGCCGCGCCGGCGTGGTCATCGTCGGCCGGGACGCGGACGACGTCGCCGTGCTGCGGCAGGCGGTGGCGGCCGGGGCCGAGCGGGTGCTGGCCCTCCCCGACGGGGAGCGGTGGCTGGTGGACCGGATCGCCGACGCCGTCGAGGGATCAGGGCCGCCGGCCCTGACGGTCGGGGTCGTCGGTGGGCGCGGCGGCGCCGGGGCGAGCACCCTCGCGGCGGCGCTGGCGCTCACCGCCGCCCGTGCGGGGGAGCGGACCCTGCTCGTGGACGGCGACCCGTTGGGCGGTGGGCTCGATGTCCTGCTGGGCGGCGAGCAGGAGAAGGGGCTGCGGTGGCCCGCTTTCGCCGAATCGCGCGGCCGGGTGGCGGGCGGAGCGCTGGCCGAGTCGCTGCCCCGGCTGCACTCCTTACGGGTCCTGAGCTGGGACCGGGGCGCGGAGGTGGCCATTCCGCCGCCGGCGATGCGGGCGGTCCTGGCGGCGGCCAGGCGGCGCGGCGGCGTGGTGGTCGTCGACCTGCCGCGCCGGGTGGACGGGACGACGTCCGAGGCGCTGGCACAGGTGGACATCGGGCTGCTGCTCGTCCCCACGGAGCTGCGCGCGGTGGCGGCGGCGCGGCGGGTGGCCGACGGGGTGCGGGCGGTGCTCGGCGACGTCCGGGTGGTGACCTGCGGGCACCCCGGACCGGGGTCCGGCGGCGGGCCGACGGCCGAGGAGGTCGCGCGTCTGGTGGGGCTGCCGTTGGCGGGTGAACTGCCCTGGGAAGCGGGGCTGTCGGAGGACCTGGCGCGGGGGCGGGCGCCCGGCGCGCGGGAGCGGGGGCCGCTGGCGCGGTTCTGTGCCGGGTTCTGGGAGCGAGCCCGGGGCGCAGGAGGGGCCGGTGTGGCGGGTGCGGTGCGGGGTGCGGAGACGGAGCCGGGGGGTGCGTCGGAATGAGGCGGTGGAAGGTGGGAACGCCCGGGCATCGTGGCCGGGCGGCATCGGGTCGGCACGGTCCGCGGTTCGGGGACTGGTGGCGGGACGGGCTGCTGTGCGGGGCGGGGTGGTGGTCCCGTAGGAGCCGGGGTGCCGTCGGGCCTTTCGGGGGCGGGTGGGCCGTGGCGGCCGCCCCGGGCGGTGGTGCGGGATGAGCCGGGACCTGCTCGATGTGGTGCGCCGGCGGCTCGCCGAGGCCGGGGCGGAGCCGACGCCGGCCCGGGTCGCGGTGGCGCTGCGCGAGGAGGGGCGCCTCCTCGGGGACGCCGAAGTGCTGGGCGTGGTGGGCGCGTTGCGCTCGGAAATGGTGGGCAGCGGGCCGCTGGAGCCGCTACTGGCCGAGCCCGCGGTGACGGACGTACTGGTGACCGGGCCGGACGCGGTGTGGGTGGACCGCGGCGGCGGACTGGAGCGCACCGACGTCCGCTTCCGGGACGCGGCCGAGGTGCGCAGGCTGGCCCAGCGGCTGGCGGCGGTCGCCGGGCGGAGGCTGGACGACGCCCGGCCGTGGGTGGACGCCCGGTTGCCGGACGGCACACGGCTGCACGCCGTGCTGCCCCCGGTGGCGGTCGCCGGGACGTGTCTGTCCTTACGGGTGCTGCGGCCCCGGGCCTTCGCGCTGACGGAGCTGGTGGCGGCCGGGACGGTTCCGCCGGGCGGCGACCGGCTGCTCCGGGCGCTGCTGGCCGCACGACTGTCGTTCCTGGTCAGCGGCGGTACGGGGTCCGGCAAGACCACATTGCTCAGCACGCTGCTCGGGCTGGTCGGCCCGGCGGAGCGGATCGTACTGGCCGAGGACTCGGCGGAGTTGCGGCCGGACCACCCCCATGTGGTGCGGCTGGAGACCCGGCCCGCCAATCAGGAGGGCGCCGGCCGGGTGACCCTGCGGGACCTCGTGCGGCAGGCGCTGCGGATGCGGCCGGACCGGCTGGTGGTCGGCGAGGTGCGCGGTCCGGAGGTCACCGATCTGCTGTCGGCGCTCAATACGGGCCATGAGGGCGGCTGTTGCACCGTCCACGCCAATGCCGCGTGCGATGTGCCGGCCCGTCTGGAGGCGCTCGGGTGCACCGCCGGGCTGGACCGGGCCGCCCTGCACAGCCAGTTGGCGGCCGCGGTGTCGGTCGTGCTGCACCTCGTACGCGACCGGTCCGGGCGGCGGCGGATCGCCGAGATCCACGTCCTGGAGCGGGATCGTGACGGCTTCGTGGTGACGGTTCCGGCGGCGGTGTGGGGCCCGGAGGGGTTCCAGGAGGCGGATGGCTGGGGGCGGTTGGCGCGGCTGTGTGAGAGGGGTGGCGAGCGGTGCTGAGGGATGGCGCGGGGTCGATGGCAGGGCTGGTCGGGGTCTTGGCCGCGGTGGGGTGCGCGGTGGCTCTGGTGCGGCGGTTGCGGCGCGGGCTTGTTCTGCGGCGGCGGATGGCGATGGCCCTGGGGGACGCCGCGGCGGGACGGCCGCAACGGGGGCGCGGTGTGCTGCTGCGGGAGTGGTGCGTCGGGCGGATGGTCGGTGACAAGGGAAGCCGGCGGTGGCGGTTGGGGCGCTGGGGCGAGGTCGGTGCGGAGGTCTGGTGCCTGCCGGCCGGGGTCGCGCTGGGGCTGCTGGGGCGGTCGGTGCTGCCGGTGCCGGCCTCGGTGGTGGCCATGGTCGTCGTACGGCGATGGCTGGCCCGGCAGGCGCGGCGGCGGGCGGCGGAGCGGCGTTCGGCGGCGGTGATCCGGTTCTGCGGGGCGGTGGCTGCGGAGCTGCGCGCCGGCCGGCAGCCGGATCGGGCCCTGGTCGCGGCCGGGGCGCCCGGGCCGGGGGAGGCGGGCCCCGCGGTGCTGGCGGCCGCGCGGTACGGCGGGGACGTCCCCGGGGCGCTGCGGGCGGCGGCGCGTCAGCCGGGCGCGGAGGGGCTGGCCGGGGCGGCGGCCTGCTGGCAGGTGGCGGTGGAGGGCGGAGCGGGGCTGGCCCGCGGGCTGGAGCGGATCGCCGCCGGGCTGGCCGTTCAGCGGGACCAACGGGAGGAGCTGAGGGCCCAGTTGGCCGGTCCGCGGGCCACCGCCCTGATACTCGCGCTGCTGCCGGTGGGCGGGCTGCTGATGGGCGGCGCGCTCGGCGCCGATCCCCTGGGGGTGCTGCTGCACACCCCCGCCGGATGGGGCTGCCTGGTCGTCGGCGGGCTTCTGGAGTGGGGCGGGGTGGCCTGGACGGCCCGGATCGTCGCCGACGCGTCGACGGTGCGGAAGTGAAGCGAGAGGGAGGCGGGTGTGGTGAGTCCGGATGTTGTCCACAGGCTGGGGATGGCGGTGCTGGTCGCCGTGGCCGTGTGGTGTGCGGTGGCGCTGGGACGGTTGGTGCACCGGGAGCGTGTCGTACGACGGCGGGTGCCGGTCGTCCTGGAGGGGGCCGTAGGCAGTCTGTACGGCAGGGAGGAGGGCCTGCACGCACGGGTGCGGCGGGTTGTCCGCGGCCGGCTCAAGGGGCGGGGAGCGGCCCAACGGGACGCCCTCGGCGGTGGCCGGCTGACGGAATGGGGCGGCCCTTTGGTGGCGGCCGGGTGCGTGGCCGTCCTCCTGGGCGGCGTCACCGGGGTGCTGATGGGGCCGGCCGTCGGCTGGGGCGCGTACCGCTGGCTGCGGTGGCAGCGGGCCACGGCGGCCGACCGGTCCTCGGCGGCACAGGTCGCCGCCGAACTGGCCCCGGCCGGCGATCTGCTGGCGGCCTGTCTGGCGTCCGGTGCCGGGCCCCGGGAGGCGGCCGAGGCGGTGGGCCGCTCCCTGGACGGGGCGGTCGCCGAACGTCTGCGCCACATCGCGGCGGAACTGCGCCTGGGTGGTGAACCGGCCGCCGTATGGCCACGGTTGGCGGAACTCCCCGGAGCCGAGGCACTGGCGCGCTGCATGGAGCGCGCGGGCATATCGGGAGCTCCCGCCGTCGAGCCGGCCTCCCGGGTCGCGGCCGAACTGCGTGCCGAATGGGGCCGGACCGCGGCCGCGCGGGCCAGGAGGGCAGGGGTGCTCGTCACCCTCCCGTTGTCCGGATGCTTCCTGCCGGCCTTCCTGGTGCTCGGGCTGGCACCGGTCCTGATCGGCCTGGCGAGCGGACTGATGGGGGGTGACGGGATGGGCTGAGGCGGTACCGACAACCAAGAGCACACCGACAACCAGATGCATACCGACAACCAGGCACACACAGGCATGCGGGCGCGCAAAAGCTTGTACGCGCGCACGCGGACAGGCATACGCAAACGCACGACTTCACACACGGATTGACGGATTTTCAAGGAGGCGCGGGATGTTCGGTCGATGGTGGGCGCGGGTGCGCGCGGCAGGGGCGGACCGCGGGATGAGCACCGCGGAGTACGCGGTGGGCACGCTGGCGGCGTGCGCGTTCGCGGCGGTGCTCTACAAGGTGGTGACGAGCGGGCCGGTGGCCGCGGCGCTGCGGTCTCTGCTCCAGAGGGCGCTCGATGTGCAGTTCTGAGGGACGAGGACGGGCCCGTGCCGCGCGTACCGGTGCGGGCCCACCGGGCGGGCGCGGAGCCCGGGACGGCGGGTTCGTGACGGCCGAGGCGGCGGTGGTGCTGCCGGTGCTGGTGGCGGTCGCGGCGGCGCTGATCTGGGGGTTGCTGGCCGCCTGTGCACGGATCGCCTGTGTGGACGCCGCGCGGGCCGGAGCCCGTGCGGCGGCCCGCCAGGAGCCACCGGCGCAGGCGCTCGCCGCGGCCCGTGGGGCGGCGCCCCGGGGCGCGCGGATCACGGTGGCGCGTGAGGGCGACCTGGTGCGTGTACGGGTCGAGGCCGCACTGCCCGGGGCCGGTCGGCTGCCGGTGCGGGTCGAGGGAGAGGCGGTGGCCCTTGCGGAGGAAACGGTGCGGTGACGCGGGCTCCGCCGAGGCGAGGCAGCGGTCTGGTGACGCGGGCTCCGCCACGGTGTGGACGGTTTTCGCGGCGGCGGCCCTGTGTGCGGTCTTCGCGGCACTGATGGCCGTCGGGCAGGCGGTCGCCGCCCGGCACCGGGCGGGCGCTGCCGCGGACCTGTCGGCGCTGGCGGCCGCGGACGAGGCGCTCCGGGGCCCGGCGGCGGCGTGCGCCACGGCGCGCCGGGTGGCCGCCGGGCAGCGCGCCCGCCTGGTGCGTTGTTCGGTGGCCGGGGTGATCGCCGATGTCACGGCCGAGGCCGGCGGCGGGCCGTTCGCGGCGCGCGTACGGTCCCGGGCGGGCCCGGCCGTGGGCGCCGCCGCGGGCACGTCGGACGCCGGGAGGGAGGCGGTTCCCGGGGTTGCACCGGGAGCCGGCCCCGGCGCGGACGCCGGCCGGCGGTTCCTGCCGGCCGCATGGGCCGGCGGCCCGCCGCCCCGAGCACCCACACTGCCCGGACGGCCGGGTGCCGGACGACCCGGGACCCGGCGACCCGATGCCGGACGGCCCGGTGCTCCACCATCCGGCCCCGTGCGATCGCCGGACCACCCCGGCTCAGCTGCCCGGCGCCCCGCGCAGCAGCTCGCCGAGCAGCCGGATGGCGCCCCGTTTGTGGAGCGGGTCGTTGCCGTTGCCGCACTTGGGGGACTGGATGCAGGACGGGCAGCCGGCCTCGCACTCGCAGGCCGCGATGGCGCTGCGGGTGGCGGCGAGCCAGTCGGCGGCCGTGTGGAAGGCGCGTTCGGCGAAGCCCGCGCCGCCCGGGTGGCCGTCGTAGACGAAGACCGTCGGCAGCAGGGTGTCCGGGTGCAGCGGGACGGAGACACCGCCGATGTCCCAGCGGTCGCAGGTGGCGAAGAGCGGCAGCATCCCGATGGAGGCGTGCTCGGCGGCGTGCAGGGCACCGCCCAGCTGCTGGGGGTTGACCCGGGCGGCGTCGAGCTGGTCCTCGGTGACCGTCCACCACACCGCGCGCGTGCGCAGCGTACGGGGCGGCAGGTCGAGCTTGGTCTCGCCCAGCACCTCCCCGCTGATCAGTTTCCGGCGCAGGAAGGAGACGACCTGATTGGTGACCTCGACGGAGCCGAAGCAGAGCCGGGCGTCGCCCCAGGGGACCTCGGTGTCGGTCTCCAGGATGGAGATCGCGGTGGTGTCGCGGGCGGTCGTGGAATACGGGGGATTGGCCTCCTCCACGAGGGCGACGTCGTCCTCCAGGTCCAGGTGCCGGACGAGATAGCTGCGGCCCTGGTGGAGGTGGACGGCCCCCTCGTGGACGGTGGTGTGCGCCGCCGCGGCGTCGACGGTGCCCAGCAGCCGCCCGGTGCCGGCCTCCACGATCTGGACGGGCGAGCCGCCCTGGCCGCGGATGTCGGTGAGGTCGGCGGCCCGCTCGCGGCGCGTCCAGTACCAGGCGGTGGCCCGCCGGCGCAGCAGAGCGGCGGACTCCAGCTGGGGCAGCAGCCCCTCCGTCTCCGGGCCGAAGAGCCCGAAGTCGGCCTCGGTGAGCGGAAGTTCGGAGGCGGCCGCGCACAGGTGCGGGGCGAGTACGTACGGGTTGTCCGGGTCGAGCACGGTCGATTCGACGGGCTGGTCGAACAGCGCCTCGGGATGGTGGACGAGATAGGTGTCCAGTGGATCGTCGCGGGCCACCAGGACGGCGAGCGCCCCCTGCCCGGCACGGCCCGCCCGGCCGGCCTGCTGCCACAGGGACGCACGGGTGCCCGGATAGCCCGCGATGACCACGGCGTCCAGGCCGGAGACGTCCACGCCCAGTTCCAGCGCGGTGGTGGCGGCCAGGCCCAGGAGCTCGCCGCTGTGCAGGGCGCGTTCGAGGGCCCGGCGCTCCTCGGGCAGATAGCCGCCCCGGTACGCGGCGATCCGCGCGGGCAGCGAGCGGTCCACCTCCGCGAGCCGTTCCTGGGCGATCAGGGCGATCAGTTCGGCGCCGCGCCGGGAGCGGACGAAGGCGACCGTGCGCACGCCCTGGACGGCGAGATCGGTGAGCAGATCGGCGGTCTCGGCGGTCGCGGTGCGGCGGACCGGGGCGCCCTGTTCGCCGTGGAGTTCGGTCAGCGGCGGCTCCCACAGCGCGAAGACCAACTCGCCGCGCGGCGAGGTGTCCTCCGTGATCTCGGCCACCGGCAGCCCGGTGAGCCGGGACGCGGCCTGCGCCGGCTCCGCGGCGGTGGCCGAGGCCAGCAGGAAGACCGGCTCGGAGCCGTAGCGGGCGCAGACCCGGCGCAGCCGGCGGACGACCTGGGCGACATGGGAGCCGAAGACGCCGCGGTAGCTGTGGCATTCGTCGATGACGACGTAGCGCAGTGCACGCAGGAAGGAGGACCAGCGGGCGTGGGCCGGGAGGATGCCGCGGTGCAGCATGTCCGGGTTGGTCAGCACGTAGTTGGCGTACTGGCGGACCCACTCGCGCTCCTCGACCGGGGTGTCCCCGTCGTAGACGGCCGGCCGGACGGCGGTGCCGAGCGGTGCGGCCAGTTCGCGCACGGCCCGCCGCTGGTCGGCTGCCAGGGCCTTGGTGGGCGCCAGGTACAGGGCCGTGGCCCCCCGGCCGTTGGGCGCCTCGGACCCGTCCAGGAGGGTGGAGAGCACGGGTGCCATGTAGGCCAGCGACTTGCCCGAGGCGGTGCCGGTGGCGACCACGACCGACTCGCCGCGCAGTGCGTGTTCGGATGTCCGTGCCTGGTGGGCCCAGGGGCGCTCGATTCCGGCCGAACGGATGGCGCCGATCACTTCAGGCCGGATCTGTGCCGGCCAGTCGGCATGGGTGCCGATCCGCGGGGGCAAGTGCTCCGTATGAGTGATGCGCGCAGCGCGGGTCGCGCCCCGGGCCAGACGGTCGAGAATCATGCCTGGGGAAGTGCGCGCGCCCGGATCCGGCGGGAGTCGATTGGAGGCCATCGGCACCGAGTGTGTCACCGGTGTGACGGACAATGCTCACAAGGCGTCGTGCACGCCTGCTGGTAAGTGATTGAATGCCATGGCGGCTGCCGATCCGCCCCTACCTCGGTGGGGAGGCCCCAGGGGGGCGACCGCTCGATAGCAAGGTGCTGGAGGATCCGTGGACCTGTCCCTGTCGACCCGGACCGTTGGCGACCGTACGGTCGTCGAGGTCGGTGGCGAGATTGATGTATACACCGCGCCCAAGCTGCGGGAGCAGCTGGTCGAGCTTGTGAACGACGGAAGCTACCACCTCGTGGTGGACATGGAACGTGTCGACTTCCTGGACTCCACAGGGCTCGGCGTCCTGGTCGGCGGGCTCAAGCGGGTGCGTGCCCACGAGGGCTCGCTGCGCCTGGTCTGCAATCAGGAGCGCATTCTCAAGATCTTCCGTATCACCGGTCTGACCAAGGTGTTCCCGATCCACACCTCGGTCGACGAAGCCGTCGCAGCCACTGACTGACGGTTTGCCGGTCCCCCGCGCCCCGGGCGCGGGGGTGGAAGGAGTGGGGGGTACCGGACGCACCCGTCCGGCCCCCCGCGTTGCACGCCCGCATCACGAGGGGGATGGCATGGCCACCGTCGAACTTCGCTTCAGCGCCCTTCCCGAGCACGTCCGGACCGCGCGTCTGGTCGCGGCTGCCGTGGCACGGCGCGCGGGGGTGGACGAGGCCGTGCTGGACGAGGTGCGGCTCGCCGTCGGCGAGGCGTGCAGCCGGGCCGTGGGGCTGCACGAGAGCCATGGCATCGCGGCCCCGGTGCGGGTGGTGCTGATCGAGGACGAGAAGAAGTTCTCGATCGAGGTCGGCGACGAGGTGCCGGGCGCCGGCGCGGCTGCCGCGGGCGGTGCCGACGCCGAGGGCGTCGGGGAGAGCGACGCCGAGGGCGAGGACGAGATGGGCCTCGCGGTCATCAGCGGGCTCGTCGACGACGTCGAGGTGACCTCCGGCGAGGACGGCGGCCGCATCCGGATGAGCTGGCCCGCGCACCCGGCTCCGGTCGTCCTGCCGTAGGGCGGCCGTCGAGCGAGGGCGGGACGGCGGGCGATCGGCCGGCCGGAACGGTACTGCTCCGTGGCTGGTGAGATGCCCGTTGTCGGTGGGGCGTTCAGTCGTTGTTGTGCGGGCCGGATGCGGACGTCGGTCTCCGAGCGACGTCCGTACGCGTGAACGCACCCGTACCTTTACCCACCCACACCGTCGCCGCAGCCCGTGAGTCGTTCCCCGGCCTCCCCCCTGGACGCCGATGCCCTGGCCTCCTGGTGCGCTCTTCCTGGCCTTTCCGTGCCTCGCGGGCGATGCGATCCGGTCGTGATCTGACGGCATGTCATCATCGTGCGGCCCCTCGGCGGCAGGCCGCCGAGGGGCCGTTCCGGATGCCGAGAGGGGGCTGCGGGTGCCTCAATTCCCTCCCGTTTCACGGCGGTCACAGGTGGAGCGGGGCGCGGCGCGAGGTCTTTGAGCAGCGGGATCATCGGGCCGATCGATGATATTGGTAGATCATCCGTCCGGGGTCAGCGAATTACCCGGCGTCCTTCGTGCGGACGAATTCGGTGAAGCATCGGCCTTTTGATCTTCGCCGGGATCAGGCGAATTCCCTTTGAGGCGCCCTGTTTTGATCAACCGTCGCTCCCTACAATCCGTCCACATCTTGCTCAGGACGCCTGAGCGTGCTTCCGCGCGCCCATGTGCCATAACGTCAAGGAGGACGAATGGCGGGGCCTTACACCCCTCAGTTGATGGACACCCCCACTGTTCTGGCCGCACCCTCGCTCACCGCGGACAACCGCGGCATCGTGCTGGTGATCGCCGTCGTCGCCCTCGCCGCCCTGGCGGTCGCGGCGGTGCTGGTACGCCAGGTGCTCGCGGCCGGTGAGGGAACCGACAGTATGAAGAAGATCGCGGCGGCGGTGCAGGAAGGCGCGAATGCCTACCTGGCACGGCAGTTGCGGACCCTCGGTGCATTCGCCGTCGTCGTGTTCTTCCTGCTCATGTTGCTGCCCGCGGACAATTGGTCGCAGCGGGCCGGACGCAGCGCCTTCTTCTTGATCGGCGCGGCATTCTCGGCGGCCACCGGCTATATCGGCATGTGGCTCGCGGTGCGCAGCAATGTGCGTGTGGCGGCTGCGGCCAGGGAAGCCACTCCGGAAGAAGGCGCGGCAGAGCAGACGGACCTTACGGCGGTCGCCCACAAAGCGATGAAGATCGCTTTCCGTACCGGTGGCGTCGTCGGCATGTTCACCGTGGGCCTCGGCCTGCTCGGTGCGTCCTGTGTGGTGCTCGTCTACGCGGTGGACGCGCCGAAGGTGCTGGAGGGCTTCGGCCTCGGTGCCGCGCTGATCGCGATGTTCATGAGGGTCGGCGGCGGCATCTTCACCAAGGCCGCGGACGTCGGCGCCGACCTCGTGGGCAAGGTCGAGCAGGGCATCCCGGAGGACGACCCGCGCAACGCCGCCACCATCGCGGACAACGTCGGCGACAACGTGGGCGACTGCGCCGGCATGGCGGCCGACCTCTTCGAGTCGTACGCGGTGACGCTGGTCGCCGCGCTCATCCTGGGCACCGCGGCCTTCGGCGACGCCGGGCTGGCCTTCCCGCTGCTGGTGCCCGCCATCGGCGTGCTCACCGCGATGATCGGCATCTTCGTCGTGGCGCCCCGGCGCCGGGACCGCAGCGGGATGACCGCCATCAACCGCGGCTTTTTCGTCTCCGCGGGCATCTCGCTGGTGCTGGTGGCCGCCGCGGTCTTCACCTACCTGCCGTCCCGCTACCAGGACCTGAGCGGGGTCAGCGACCCGGAGATCCTGGGCCGCAGCGGTGACCCGCGGATCCTGGCGCTGGTCGCGGTCGCCGTCGGCATCGTGCTGGCCGCCCTGATCCAGCAGCTGACCGGCTACTTCACCGAGACCAACCGGCGGCCCGTCCGGGACATCGGCAAGACCTCGCTGACCGGACCGGCCACCGTCGTGCTCTCCGGCATCTCGATCGGCCTGGAGTCGGCGGTCTACTCGGCGGTGCTGATCGGGCTGGCGGTCTACGGGGCGTTCCTGCTCGGCGGGGCCTCCATCACGCTGGCGCTGTTCGCGGTGGCGCTGGCCGGGACCGGCCTGCTGACCACGGTCGGCGTGATCGTGGCGATGGACACCTTCGGCCCGGTCTCCGACAACGCGCAGGGCATCGCCGAGATGTCCGGCGACGTCGCCGGGGACGGCGCGCAGGTGCTCACCGACCTGGACGCGGTGGGCAACACCACCAAGGCCATCACCAAGGGGATCGCCATCGCGACCGCGGTGCTCGCGGCCTCCGCGCTCTTCGGCTCCTACCGGGACGCGATCGCCAACGCCGTCCGGGAGGTCGGCCACGTGGCCGGCGGGCTCAGCCTGAGCCTGGACATCTCGCAGCCGAACAACCTGGTGGGCCTGATCCTCGGAGCCTCGGTCGTCTTCCTGTTCTCCGGGCTGGCGATCAACGCGGTCTCGCGGTCGGCCGGAGCGGTGGTCTTCGAGGTGCGCCGGCAGTTCCGCGAGCGGCCGGGGATCATGGACTACACCGAGAAGCCCGAGTACGGGCGGGTGGTCGACATCTGCACCAAGGACGCGTTGCGCGAACTGGCCACGCCGGGGCTGCTGGCGGTGCTCACACCCATCGCGGTCGGGTTCTCGCTGGGCGTCGGCGCGCTGGGGTCGTTCCTGGCAGGCGCGATCGGCACCGGCACGCTGATGGCGGTCTTCCTCGCCAACTCCGGTGGCGCGTGGGACAACGCCAAGAAGCTGGTCGAGGACGGCCACCACGGCGGCAAGGGCAGCGAGGCGCACGCGGCGACGGTCATCGGCGACACCGTCGGCGACCCGTTCAAGGACACCGCGGGCCCGGCGATCAACCCGCTGCTGAAGGTCATGAACCTCGTCGCGCTGCTCATCGCGCCGGCCGTGGTGAAGTTCTCGTACGGCCCCGACAAGAGCCTCGGCGTGCGCGTCGCGGCCGCCGTGCTGGCGCTCACCGTCATCGTCGGCGCGGTCTACCTCTCCAAGCGGCGCGGAATCGCCGTGGGTGACGAAGGCAACAACTCCGAGGATCCCGAAAACGTCGCCAAATCGACCGAGACGGCCGTGGCGTCCTGACGGGAGGGGCCGCCCCCACGGCCCGCGGAACCGCTCAACGGGCGGGTGTACGGCGCCTTTTACGCGCGCCGGACACCCGCCCGCGGCGTGTCCGACGGGGCCCGCGGTCCTTGGTGCAAATGGCTGCAATGCGGGCCGGGGAGGATGCCCGACCCATGGGCGAAGCCGTCTGGACGTGTATGTTCCGGGGCCGAGAGCCATGGAAGGGACCAATCCGGTGAACAAGAAGCTTGTGGCTGCCCTGTCCGGCGGTGCCGCACTCCTGCTCGCGCTGACCGGTTGCAGCGAGGACAACACCAAGAAGCTCGACAACTGGGCGAAGTCGTTCTGCGACCCGGCCCAGGCTCCGTTCAAGCAGATCCAGGACGCCAACGCGGCGATGCAGACGGCCGACAGCGGCAACACGGACTCCAAGAAGGTCCAGCAGACCGATTCGGCGGCCTTCCAGAAGATCTCCGACGCCTACGGGCAGCTGGCCAAGTCCCTGGACAAGGCGGGGCCGCCGCCGGGCGAGGGCGGCGCGGACGCCCAGAAGAACGCGGTCAACGAGCTCAACTCGCTCTCCGCGGGCTACAAGGACCTCAAGAAGCAGGTGGACGGCCTCGACACCGGGGACAAGCTGAAGTTCGCCGACGGACTGCGCAACCTCTCCAACGGCATCAACAAGCTCAACGCCAAGAGCGAGCAGGCATTCAAGAAGCTGGAGGCCGGCGACGTGGGCAAGGCGATGGCGCGGCAGAAGGGCTGCCAGAACCAGGGCGGCTCGGCCGGGCCGTCGGCGGCGCCGTCGAAGAGCGCCTAGCACCACCACCCGGCGGGCGGCGGCCCGGCGACGCGCCCGGAGCGGGGCGGGCCGCCGGGCCGTCGCCGATTGTCGGTGGCAGGCCCGACAATGGAGGGGTGACGACGCACCTCCCCACCGCAGATGCCCAGGACCCCGAGAGCAGCGCCCGCACCAGCCGGCTGCGCGAGGCGCTGCTGGCCGCCGACTTCACCGCCGACGGCCTGCTGGAGCTGCTCGGCGCGCCCGCGTACGCCGCGCTGGCGCGCAGCGAGACCGTTCCCGCGCTGCGCGCGACCCGGGGCGGCGGGCCCCTGGAGACCCTGGTGCGGCTGTTCCTGCTCCAGCGCCCGGTACCCGAGGCGCAGGCGGCCGCGGTGCTGCCGGTGGCCGACTGCCTCGCCGACGGCTGGCTGGTGCGGGACGGCGCCGAGCTGCGCGCCACGGTGGACGTGCGGCCGTACGGCGGCCCCGAGGGGCAGGACTGGTGGATCGTCTCCGACCTCGGCTGCGCGGTCGGCGGGGCCGGCGGCATCCGGGGCGCCGCGGCGGCGGACCGCGCCGAGCTGGTGCTCGGCGTCGGCGGGGCGTCCACGACCCTCGCCGGGATCACCGCCCGCCGCCCGGTCGCCAGGGCGCTCGACCTCGGCACGGGCTCCGGCATCCAGGCGCTGCACGCCGCGCAGCACGCCACCCGGGTCACCGCCACCGACCTCAACCCCCGGGCGCTGCGGATCACCGCGCTGACGTTGGCGCTCTCCGGGGCCGCGCCGGCGGATCTGCGCGAGGGCTCGCTCTTCGAGCCGGTGGGCGAGGAGACCTACGACCTCATCGTCTCCAACCCGCCGTTCGTCATTTCGCCGGGCGCCCGGCTGACCTACCGGGACGGCGGGATGGGCGGCGACGACCTGTGCCGCACCCTCGTCCAGCAGGCCGCCGCCCATCTCAACGACGGCGGGTACTGCCAGCTGCTGGCCAACTGGCAGCACGTGGCGGGCGAGGAGTGGCAGGACCGGGTGCGCTCGTGGGTGCCGCGCGGCTGCGACGCCTGGATCGTGCAGCGGGAGGTGCAGGACGTCGCCCAGTACGCCGAGCTGTGGTTGCGCGACGGCGGCGACCACCGCGCCGGCCAGGAGGAGTACGCCGCGCGGTACGACGCCTGGCTCGACGAGTTCGAGGCGCGCCGGACCAAGGCCGTCGGCTTCGGCTGGATCACGCTGCGCAGGTCCGGCGCCGCGGAGCCGGCCATCACGGTCGAGGAATGGCCGCATCCGGTCGAACAGCCCCTGGGCGAGGCGGTGTTGAGCCACTTCGACCGGCAGGACTACCTGCGGGCCACCGACGACGCGGCGCTGCTGGCCGGGCGCTTCCGGCTGGTCGACGAGGTGGTGCAGGAGCAGGTCGGGCTGCCCGGCGCGGAGGACCCGGAGCATGTGGTGCTCCGTCAGAACCGCGGGATGCGACGGGCCACGAAGGTGGACACGGTGGGCGCCGGCTTCGCGGGCGTCTGCGACGGGACGCTGTCCGCCGGGCGGATCCTGGACGCCATCGCCCAGCTCGTCGGGGAGGACCCGGTGCTGCTGCGGGACCGCACACCGGCCTCGATCCGGATGCTGGTCGAGCAGGGCTTCCTGGAGCCGGTCGGCTGAGCCGAGGGGCGCGGCCGCGGCCGGCCGCCGGAGGCGCTCCGACGGCAACTGCCCCTCCGGCGGCGGGGATTCGGTTTCGGCCAGTTCCGGAGATTACGGCGGATTGTGCGGCGGAGAGGGAACCTCCGTGCGCTTAAGTCCGTATTCCTGAACGAAGGTCATCAACCGCCCATTGACCCATCAGTGAGGGATCCCAGATGAACCGTGCAGTTCGTTACGCCGCCGTCGGGATGGTTACCGTCGCCCTGCTCGCCGGCGGTTCGGCCGCCGCCTTCGCCGCGCCGGAGCACGTCCACACGCCCGCCCCGGTCGTGGCCACCGCGCCCGCGAAGGCGACGCTGACCGCCAAGGCCAGCGCGACGACGGTCAAGGCATGGCAGGAGTTCCGGATCGCCGGCGCCGCCAAGGGCTTCAAGCCGGGCGCCAAGGTCACGGTCCAGCAGAAGCAGCACGCGAAGTGGGTGTCGCTGCCGGCCCAGGCGCCGGTCAACGCCTCCGGGAGCTACGCGATACGCGTCAAGCTCGGCATCAAGGGCGTCAACGAGCTGCGGATCGCGTCCGGCGGCGTCGTCTCCCCGGTGGTGAAGGTCACCGTCCGCTGACGCCGGAGGGCCCGGCCGTCAGCCGACGAGGCCGCTGACGTTCCGGACGATCATCCACACCGCGGCGATGCCGAGGACCACGGCATTGCCGCGGGCCGTCAGCTTCAGCGGACGGCGCCGCCCGCGCAGCCCGGCGGCCAGCCAGCGCACCAGCACGTACGCGAGCGCCGGGGCGCCGAGGACGAGCAGGACGGCGTTGTCGTGGAAGGCGGTGGCGACGTCGCCGTGCATCAGGTCGTACGCCATCCGCGTGCCGCCGCAGAAGGGGCAGAGCAGCCCGGTCAGCATCCGGAACGGGCAGGGGATCAGCAGCTGCCCGGAGCGGTGCGGGTCGGTGTGCCAGAGGTAGCCGGCGCCCAGCGCGCCGGTGCCGAGCGCGAGGGACGCCTGGCGCAGGGTGCGCCGGCGCACCGCCGCCGGACCGCCCGGCGGCACGGGTGCGCCGGGCGGCGTCGGGGTGGTGGTGCCCAGGGGCTCGTCGGGGTTCACACGCTCAGCGACCTGGCGAAATTGACCTGGTTCAGGACGAACATGACCTGCTCGCGCGACTGCACGGGGATCATCGTGGAGTGGTGCCGGCCGCCGCTGCTCACCGTGACCTGTACGAAGCCGGTCGTGGTGCGCTCCTTCATCAGCAGGAAGAGCAGCCCCAGCAGGCAGAAGAAGAAAAAGATGATGGCGAGGACGACCGCGTGCGCGGGCATCCGCTCCTCCGTGCGCGACATGTCGGTGGCCGTCCAGACCGCGCCCCTGAGCGGCATCGCGCCGACCGGCGTCATGATCATGTCGCCGCTGACCGCGATGTCGCCGAGCGACAGGGCCGTACCGGCGGCCTGCGGCTGCGGGGCCGGGAAGCCGGCGGGCGGAGGCGGCGGTGCGCCGGGCGCGAAGGCGGGCGGCGTCGGGGCGGCCTGCGGATAGCCGTAGCCGGGGTCTCCGGGGCGGCCGCCCTGCGGATAGCCGTAGCCGGCGTCGGCGGGCCCGCCGCTCTCCGGGGCGGAGTACGGGTTCTGGCCGGGCTGGCCGGGCGGCTGCTCCGGTGGCGGTCCGGGATAGTGGTTCGCCATGGGTGTCGTTCCCCCCGAGAGTGCGTGACGTCGACGGCTGCCGGTCCACCCCCGGTGGGCCGTGCCGCATCCATCCTGCCAGTCCGCTCACCGGCCGTATCAAGGCCATGACGGCAATCGGAGCCGGTCTGTGACGGTCGCCGCACGAGCCGTGTCGGGCCGTCGCGGACGGGTGGGTGACGGGCGGTGACTCTGCGGGACCGGCGCCGGGCCGGGGCGGTCTGCCGGACGGTGGGGCGGAGCGGGAGCGCCGTGATCCATACGGGGGCCGTGGTGGGCCGCCGGGGAGCGGCCGGAGCGGTCGGGGCGGCGCGAAGGCATGTAGTCGGGTTACCGTTCGAGTGGCGTTGCGGGGTTTTTCCGTTTGACACGGGGGCGGGAGGTACCGTCACACTCCGCAGCGTCAAGCGTCACCGCAGTGCACCCCGGGCGTCCGGCCCGGGAGCGTTCCCAGCGTCGACCGGAGAGAAGAGCGAAGTTGTCCCCGACCAGCGAGACCGCAGAGGGCGGCGGCCGCCGACTCGTCATCGTCGAGTCGCCTGCCAAGGCGAAGACGATCAAGGGCTACCTCGGCCCCGGCTATGTGGTCGAGGCCAGCGTCGGGCACATCCGCGACCTCCCGAACGGTGCGGCCGAGGTTCCGGCGAAGTACAAGGGCGAGTCCTGGGCCCGCCTCGGCGTGAACGTCGACGCCGACTTCCAGCCGATCTACGTGGTCAACACCGACAAGAAGGACCAGGTCAAGAAGCTCAAGGCGCTGCTTGCCGAGTCCGACGAACTCTTCCTCGCCACCGATGAGGACCGCGAGGGCGAAGCCATCGCGTGGCACCTCCAGGAGATCCTCAAGCCGAAGGTCCCGGTCCACCGGATGGTCTTCCACGAGATCACCAAGGACGCCATCCGCGAGGCCGTCGCCAACCCCCGCGACCTCAACCAGAAGCTGGTCGACGCCCAGGAGACCCGCCGGATCCTCGACCGCCTCTACGGCTACGAGGTCTCCCCGGTGCTGTGGAAGAAGGTCATGCCCCGGCTGTCCGCCGGCCGGGTGCAGTCGGTGGCGACCCGTCTCGTCGTCGAGCGGGAGCGCGAGCGCATCGCCTTCCGCTCCGCCGAGTACTGGGACCTGACCGGCACGTTCTCCACCGGCCGGGCCGGTGACGCCAGCGACCCGTCGACGCTGACCGCCCGGCTGACGACGGTCGACGGCCGCCGGGTCGCGCAGGGCCGGGACTTCGGCCCCAACGGGCAGCTGAAGGATCAAGAGGGGAGCGAAGCGACTTCCGGCAAGGGTGGTGGGCGACGGGCGGGCGTCCTCCACCTGGACGAGGCGAACGCGCGGGCGCTGGCCGCCGCCCTGGAGCAGACCTCGTTCTCGGTCCGCTCGGTCGAGTCCAAGCCGTACCGCCGCTCGCCGTACGCGCCGTTCCGGACGACCACCCTCCAGCAGGAGGCCAGCCGCAAGCTCGGCTTCGGCGCCAAGGCCACCATGCAGGTCGCGCAGAAGCTGTACGAGAACGGCTTCATCACCTATATGCGTACGGACTCCACCACGCTCTCGGACACCGCGGTCGCCGCGGCCCGGGCGCAGGTGACGCAGCTGTACGGCGCCGGGTACCTCCCCGAGAAGCCGCGCACGTACGCCGGCAAGGTCAAGAACGCGCAGGAGGCGCACGAGGCGATCCGCCCCTCCGGCGACCGCTTCCGCACGCCCGCCGAGACCGGGCTGACCGGCGACCAGTTCCGGCTCTACGAGCTGATCTGGAAGCGGACCGTCGCCTCCCAGATGAAGGACGCGACCGGCAACTCCGTCACCGTCAAGATCGGCGGGCAGGCCGCGGACGGCCGGGACACCGAGTTCAGCGCGTCCGGCAAGACCATCACCTTCCACGGCTTCCTCAAGGCGTACGTCGAGGGCGCCGACGACCCGAACGCCGAGCTGGACGACCGTGAGCGGCGGCTGCCGCAGGTCGCCGAGGGCGACGCGCTGGCCGCCCGGGAGATCACCGCCGACGGCCACGCCACCAAGCCGCCCGCCCGCTACACCGAGGCCACGCTGGTCAAGGAGCTGGAGGAGCGGGAGATCGGCCGCCCGTCGACGTACGCGTCGATCATCGGCACGATCCTGGACCGCGGTTACGTCTTCAAGAAGGGGACGGCGCTGGTGCCGTCGTTCCTCTCCTTCGCGGTGGTCAACCTCCTGGAGAAGCACTTCGGCCGGCTGGTCGACTACGACTTCACCGCCAAGATGGAGGACGACCTCGACCGCATCGCCCGCGGCGAGGCGCAGGCCGTGCCGTGGCTGCGGCGCTTCTACTTCGGCGAGGGCGCAGGCGCCGGCGAGGGCGGTGCGGCGGACGCCGGGAACGGCGACGGCGACCATCTCGGCGGCCTGAAGGAGCTGGTCACGGACCTGGGCGCGATCGACGCCCGGGAGATCTCGTCGTTCCCGGTGGGCAGCGGCATCACGCTGCGGGTCGGCCGCTACGGCCCGTACGTCGAGCGCGGCGAGAAGGACGAGGAGGGCCACCAGCGGGCCGACGTCCCGGACGACCTGGCGCCCGACGAGCTGACGGTGGAGTACGCCGAGGAGCTGCTGGCCAAGCCGAGCGGCGACTACGAGCTGGGCATGGACCCGCAGAGCGGGCACCAGATCGTGGCGAAGGACGGCCGCTACGGCCCCTACGTCACCGAGGTGCTGCCCGAGGGCACCCCGAAGACCGGCAAGAACGCGGTCAAGCCGCGCACCGCCTCGCTCTTCAAGTCGATGTCCCTGGACACCGTGACCCTGGCGGACGCGCTCAAGCTGATGTCGCTGCCGCGGGTCGTCGGCGCCGACGCCGAGGGCGTGGAGATCACCGCACAGAACGGCCGTTACGGCCCGTACCTGAAGAAGGGCACCGACTCGCGTTCCCTGGAGCGCGAGGAGCAGCTCTTCACGATCACCCTCGACGAGGCGCTGGCGATCTACGCGCAGCCCAAGCAGCGCGGCCGGGCCGCCGCCAAGCCGCCGCTGAAGGAGCTGGGCACGGACCCGGTGAGCGGCAAGCCGGTGGTGGTCAAGGACGGCCGGTTCGGCGCGTACGTCACCGACGGCGAGACCAACGCGACGCTGCGGCGGGACGACGACGTCGAGACGATCACGCCCGAGCGCGGTTACGAGCTGCTGGCGGAGAAGCGCGCCAAGGGGCCGGCGAAGAAGACCGCCAAGAAGGCGCCGGCCAAGAAGACGGCCGCGAAGAAGACCGCGGCGAAGAAGACCGCCGCCAAGAAGACCGCGGCGAAGAAGACGGCGGCCAAGAAGACCACCGCGAAGAAGGCCGCGGCGACCGCGGCGAAGAAGACCGCGGCCCCGGCCGAGGACTGAGCTGCCCGGACCGTGCCTGCCCGGCGCGGTCGGGCGCGGCACAAGGGCGGGCCGGCGGACACCCTCCGCCGGCCCGCCCTTTCGCGCTCCCGGTGGCCGCCCGTTTGTTCGGGCAGGCGCCCGGTGGAGTGTTCCGTCCCGATAGGCTGGCGAGATGACGCGTGCCGAGCAGCCAACGGTCGTGACCCCCACATCAGACGCCCTCGCAGCCGATTCCCGCGAGCGCGCCGTACGTGCCCTGCTCCGCTTCCCCCCACTGAAGCGGTTGTGGAGCGCCCAGTTCGTCGGGGGTGTCGGCGATGCCCTGTCCTTGCTTGTCCTGGTGGTCCTCGCCCTCCAGGCGGCGCTCTACGTACCGCTGGGCGGCCAGGCCGCGTTCGGCGGCGGGTATCGGGGTGCCGCCCTCGCGGTGACCGCCGTCTTCGGCGTGCGGATGCTGGCGACCCTGCTGTTCGGCGCCGTCCTGCTCGGCCCGCTGTCCGCGCTCACCTCCCCCGCTGCCAAACGCGCGGGGGGACCCCCATCGGACGGACCGCTGGACCGCCGCTGGACGATGATCGCCGCGGACGGTCTGCGGCTCGCGCTGCTGGTCGTCGCCCCCCTGTGGATCGACTGGACGCCGACCAGCGCGCTGGCCTGGCTGCTGGTGACGGTCTTCGTCAGCGGCGTCGCCGAGCGTTTCTGGACGGTGGCCCGGGAGAGCGCCGCGCCGGCCCTGCTGCCCGCGCCGCCCCCGGAGGGCGCCGCCGTCCGGCCGCTGCCCGACAACATGGACGCGCTGCGCCGGCTGTCGCTGCGCACCGGCTTCGTCGCGCTGCCGATCGCGGCCGCCGCCCTGCTGGTGTGCGCCCTGGTCGGGCGGCTGCTGGGGACCGGCGTGGAGTGGTTCCACGTGCACCAGGTGGCCCTGGGCTCGTACGTCGCGGCCGGACTGTTCGCCGCGTCGGTCTCGATCCTCTACTTCATCGAGCTGCCCGACGGGGCCACGCCGCGGCCGCGCTCCCCCCTGGAGGGCCTGCGCCGGCCGAGGTCCGCCTCGGCGACGGCCAAGACGGGTGGCGCGCCCGAGCGGGGCCGCACCGGGGCGATCCCGCTGCTGGTGGCGGCCTGCGCGGCGGTGGCCGCCGCGATCGCCGCGGCCGCCGCGGTCTCCGTCCTGCACGCCGCCGACCTGGGCGCCGGGCCGGCCGGCTACGGGCTGCTGGTGCTCGCGCTGACCGGCGGCACGGCCGTCGGCATCCGTGGCGCACGCAGGGTGCTGCCCGGCTTCTCGCGGCGCCGGCTGCTGTCCATGGCGGTCGCCGCCACCGGTCTGCTGCTGCTGGCCATGGGGCTGGTGCCGGACACCACCTCGGTGCTGGTGCTCGCGCTGCTGGCCGGCGTCGCCGCCGGTGTCGCCGCCAACACGGGCCACGTGCTGCTGGACCAGGAGACCGAGCCGGCCCGCATCGCGCGGACGACCGAGCACCTCCAGGCCGTCGTCCGGCTCTCCATCGGGCTGGCCGCCATCGTCGCGCCCCTTCTGGCCGGGGTCATCGGCCGGCACGAGATCGGCAGCGGCGCCTTCGTCTTCGCGCACGGCGGCGCCGCGTTCACGCTGATGCTGGTCGGCGCGCTGCTGCTGCCGGTCGCCGCCTGGGTGCTGGGCCGGACCGACGACCGGCAGGGCGTCCCGTTCCGGCACGACCTGCGGGAGGCGGTGCGCGGCGGCGACCCGGCGCAGGCCACCGCGGCCACCGGTTTCTTCATCGCCCTGGAGGGCGGCGACGGGGCCGGGAAGTCCACCCAGGTCGAGGCCCTCGCGGAGTGGATCCGCGGCAAGGGCCACGAGGTCGTGGTGACCCGGGAGCCGGGCGCCACCGCCATCGGCAAGCGGCTGCGCTCGATCATCCTGGACGTGTCCACGTCCGGGCTCTCGGACCGCGCCGAGGCGCTGATGTTCGCCGCCGACCGCGCCGAGCACGTCGACAGCGTCGTCCGGCCGGCGCTGGACCGCGGCGCGGTGGTGATCACCGACCGCTACATCGACTCGTCGGTGGCCTACCAGGGCGCCGGCCGGAACCTCGCGCCCACCGAGATCGCCCGGATCAACCGCTGGGCGACCGGCGGCCTGGTCCCGAACCTGACCGTCCTGCTGGACATCGCCCCGGACGCGGCCCGCGAGCGCTTCACCGAGGCGCCGGACCGTATGGAGTCCGAGCCGGCCGAGTTCCACGAGCGGGTGCGCAACGGCTTCCTCACCCTGGCCGCCGCCGACCCCGCGCGCTATCTGGTCGTCGACGCGGCCCAGGACCCGGAGGACGTCACCACCGTCCTCCGCCACCGGCTCGACCAGGTCCTCCCGCTCTCCGAGGCCGAGATCAAGGCCCGGGACGAGGCCCGTAAGGCGGCCGAGGAGGAGGCCCGCCGCCAGGCCGAGGAGGAGGCCGCGCGCAAGGCGGAGGAGGAGCGCCTGGAGCGCGAGCGCCAGGCGCAGCTCGCCAAGCTGCGCGCCGAGGAAGAGGAGCGCAAGCGGCGGGAGGCCGAAGAGGCCAGGGCGCGTGAGGCCGCCCGCCAGGCCGAGGAGGCCCGTAAGCGCGCCGAGGAGGCCCGCCAGGCCGCCGAGGAGGAGCGCAAGCGGCGCGAGGCGGAGGAGAAGGCCCGCCTGGCCGAGCAGGAGCGGCTGCGCAAGGAGCACGAGGAGCAGGCGCGGCTGCGCCGGGAGGCCGAGGAGCGCCGCCTGGAGAAGCAGCGCAAGGCCGAGGAGGCGCTGCTGCGCGCCGAGCAGGCCCGGATCGCGGCGGCCGAGGCGGCGGCCGCGGCCGAGGCGAAGGCCAAGGCGGCGGCCGCGGAGTCGGCCGAGGCGCCGACGGCCGAGACGGATGTGACGCAGCTGCGGAAGCGGATGGCGGTGGAGGACGGCTCGGAGGCGGGGACCCGGAGCGCGACGGGGGCCGATGGCGGCTCCGGTTCCTCCGGCTCGTCGGGTGGGGCCGGTGCTTCCGGCTCGTCCGGTTCCTCCGGTGGGGCCGGTGCTTCCGGTTCCGGTTCCGCCGGTTCCGGCGCCGACCCGGACAGCGAGCGGACGGCGGCGCTGCCGCGGCCCGAGCCGCGGGACGCGCACGGCCCGGCGGACGAGACGGCGGTGCTGCCCGTACGGGACGGCGCCCGGGACGCCCGCCGGGGAGGCGGCGCGGACTCCGAGGAGACCGCCGTGCTGCCGCCCGTCCGGGAGGACGATCCGGCGGACCGGGTGCCGCCGTGGATGTTCGCCCAGGAGAACGGCGCGGCCGCCGGCTCCGCCGCGGACGCCGGAGCGGCCGAGGGCGGCGCCGAGCGGACCCGCGAACTCCCGCAGATCGACCCGGAGACCGGCCGCCCGGCGGAGCCCCCGCGGCGCGGCCGCCCCCGCCCCGAGTGGGCGGAGGAGACCCCGTTGGACGACCTGCCGTCCCTCGCCGACGAACTGCTCGGCCCGCGCGGGGACGACGCCGACCACGACACGGGCGGGAACGGCCGCCGCCGGGGCCGACGCGGCTGACGGGTCCGGACCCGGGGCGAACGGCCGTGGCCGCAGCAACTCGCGCTGCGGCCACGGCCGTTCGTGCGTCCACCCCCGGCGCGGGACGGATTGTCGGTGGGTTGCACCACAATGGGTAGGGCACGGGGCGTCACGGGCAGGTGCGGCGGACGGGCGTGCCGGACGGGCGTGACCGACGCGTCCGGGCCGACCGACCGACCCGCCCCGCCGCGGCACGGTCCGTGCGGCCGAGCGGCGACCGAGCAGTACCCGCGCGGGGCGCGCCCCAGGGCGCCCGCCGCGCACCACACGCGGAACGGACAGGACGGCAGCAGCGATGGCGGTATGGGACGACGTGGTCGGCCAGGAGCGGGTGACGGCGCAGCTCGCCGCGGCCGCACGCGACGCGGACGCCATCGTGGCCGCCGGGACCGCGGCCCACGAGGCGTCGTCCGGCGAGCCGGGGGCCGCGGCGGAGCGGACCGGCTCCCAGATGACGCACGCCTGGCTGTTCACGGGCCCGCCCGGATCCGGCCGGGCCGCCGCCGCCCGCGCCTTCGCCGCCGCCCTCCAGTGCGTCAGCCCGGACCGCGCCCTCGGGGGCGCCCCCGGTTGCGGCTTCTGCGACGGCTGCCACACCACCCTCGTCGGTACCCACGCCGACGTCGAGATCGTCCGCACGGACCTGCTCTCCATCGGCGTCAAGGAGACCCGCGACCTGGTCCGCCGGGCCTCGCTCTCCCCGGCCGGCGGCCGCTGGCAGGTGATCGTCCTGGAGGACGCCGACCGCCTCACCGAGGGCGCGGGCAACGTCCTGCTCAAGGCCGTCGAGGAGCCCGCCCCCCGCACGGTCTGGCTCCTCTGCGCCCCCTCCATCGAGGACGTCCTCCCCACCATCCGCTCCCGCTGCCGTCACCTCTCGCTGCGCACGCCCCCGGTCGGCGCGGTCGCCGACGTCCTCGTCCGCCGCGACGGCATCGATCCGGAGGCCGCCGCCCGCGCCGCCCGCGCCACCCAGGGGCACATCGACCGGGCCCGCCGGCTCGCCACCGACGAGCGGGCCCGGGCCCGCCGGGCGGCCGTCCTGAAGCTCCCGCTCCGCGTCGACGACATCGGCGGCTGCCTCAAGGCCGCACAGGAGCTGATCGACGCCGCCGGCGAGGACGCCAAGCAGGTCGCCGAGGAGGTCGACGCCAAGGAGACCGAGGAGCTGCGCGCCGCACTCGGCGCCGCGGCCGGCACCGGGGGCCGGCTGCCCCGCGGCACCGCGGGCGCCATGAAGGAGCTCCAGGACAGGCAGAAGCGCCGCGCCACCCGCACCCAGCGCGACAGCCTCGACCTCGCGCTGGTCGACCTCACCGCCTTCTACCGCGACGTCCTCGCCCTCCAGATGGGTGCCACCGTCCCGCTCGCCAACGACGAGGTCGGCGACGGCCTCCGGCGCATCGCCGGCAATTCGACCCCCGAGCGCACCCTGCGCCGCATAGAAGCGGTGATCGCCTGCCGGGCGGCCCTGGAGCGCAATGTCGCGCCGCTGCTCGCCGTCGAGGCCATGACGGTCGCGCTCCGGGCGGGCTGAGGGCCCCACCGTCGGCTCACCACCCGCCTGACCACCGCGCACGGATCGTTGATCTATGGATACGCTCCGTAGGTGACCCGGAAAATCCGTAGGTGGTCCGGCAGGAGTCGGGACGCCGGGAGCCGGAAGCCGGGAGCGCACCGCCGAGGAGCACACCGCACCGAGGAGCCACCGCCGCCAGGAACGCCACACAGGCCACCACCGGGAAGACCCCCACCTGGGACCGACACCAAGGGACCGCCATGCCGCCCAGCCGCCTGTTCCGCTCCACCACGACCGCTGCCGCCGCTGCCACCGCGGCCCTCGCCCTGCTGATCTCCGGCTGTTCGTCGGGAACGTCGTCCGCACCCGGTGGCGCCGGTTCGTCGGGCCACTCCACGGAGGCCGGCGCCGACCTCCCGGCGTCCGCCACCCCCCTGGCGCCGCTCCCCGCGGCCATCCCGGCCGAACTCCGCCCGTATTACGACCAGGAGCTGAGCTGGCACGACTGCGGTGTGGCGGGCTTCCAGTGCGCCACGATGAAGGCCCCCCTGGACTACACCAAGCCCGACCCGGCCACCGACCTGAAGCTTGCGGTGGCCCGCAAACAGGCCACCGGCCCCGGGGCCCGGCTCGGCTCCCTCATGGTCAATCCGGGCGGCCCCGGCGGCTCGGCGATCGACTACCTCCAGCAGTACGCGCCCCAGCCGGCCGCGGTCCGCGCGCGGTACGACATGGTCGCCATGGACCCGCGCGGGGTGGCCCGCAGCGAACCGGTCGAATGCCTCACCGACGCCCAGATGGACCGCTACACCCAGACCGACACCACCCCCGACAACCCCGCCGAGGTCGACCAGCTCGTCACCGCCGACCGCGACTTCGCCAAGGGCTGCGAGGCCCGTTCCGGCAAGCTGCTGCCGCACGTCTCCACCATCGAGGCGGCCCGCGACATGGACGTCCTGCGCGCCGCCCTCGGCGACAAGCGGCTGACCTACGTCGGCGCCTCCTACGGCACCTTCCTCGGTGCGACCTATGCCGGCCTCTTCCCGTCCCGCTCCGGCCGCCTGGTCCTCGACGGGGCGATGGACCCGTCGCTGGACTCCCGCGCCATCAACCTCCAGCAGGCCGCCGGCTTCAACACCGCCTTCACCGCGTTCGCCGCCGACTGCGTGAAGAAGAAGGACTGCCCGCTCGGCACCAAGAGCACCGAGGACGCCGGCCGGCAGCTCTCCGCCCTCTTCAAGAAGCTGGACGCCCACCCGATCGACACCGGCCAGGAACGCAAGCTCACCGAGTCCCTCGCCACCACCGGCGTCATCGCCGCGATGTACGACCAGGGCGCCTGGCCCCTGTTGCGCAAGGCCATCGCCCAGGCCCGGGCCGGCAACGGCCGCGGGCTGCTCGCCCTCTCCGACAGCTACTACGAACGCGATGCCTCGGGCCACTACGCGAACCAGATGTACGCCAACCCGGCCGTCAACTGCCTCGACCTCCCGGCTCCCTTCACCGGCCCCGACCAGGTCCGCGGCGCCCTGCCCGGCTTCCGCAAGGCGTCCCCGGTCTTCGGCGACAACTTCGCCTGGTCCGCCCTGAGCTGCGCCTACTGGCCGGTCAAGGCCACCGGCACGGTCCACCGCATCGAGGCCAAGGGCGCCGACCCGATCGTCGTCGTCGGCACCACCCGCGACCCGGCCACCCCGTACACCTGGGCCAAGGGCCTGGCCGCCCAGCTCTCCAGCGGCACCCTCCTGACCTACGTCGGCGACGGCCACACCGCCTACGGCCGCGGCAGCGACTGCATCGACACCGCCATCAACACCTACCTCCTCGAAGGCACCCCGCCCGCCAAGGGCAAGCGCTGCACGTGACCCGCCCCACACCCGCCCCCACCTCCACCGAGCCCCTCCGGAACCGAGTACAGAGCACCCCCGCTCCTGTGTAGACTGGGCCGCGCACCACGCCGCCTTAGCTCAGTTGGCCAGAGCAACGCACTCGTAATGCGTAGGTCTCGGGTTCGAATCCCGAAGGCGGCTCAGTTGGGACCCCGGCTCGGATTTTTCTGAGCCGGGGTTTCTGGTTTCGGGGATGTGTTGGTGGTGTCGGGTGCGTGCGGGCTTCAGATGTCGTCGGGGCGGCCCGTTGCACGCCCCGGCCGAGGGTCCGGGCGGCGGTGGAGGCGCCACCGCGCTGGTGCAGCTCGTGCCCGGGATCTTTCGGTGGGTCGCGTTGCCATCGTGAATGTCGGGGCGTGTCATGAGGCGGATTTCCAGGGCCGGTTGGCCCTGTTCTGGGCCTCGGGCGTTCGGGGAGGCGGCGCGGGTGCTGCGGCCCGGTGGCCGGCTGTCCGTGAGTCTGCCGGTCCATGCCCGCCGCCGGTACCACGTCCGCCTGTGCGGGCCGGTCCCGGCGGAGCTGTCCGCGCTTGCGGCACGGGCCAGGGCGGGTGCCGCCGAGGTCTTCGCGCCCGAACGGCTGTGGGCGGCGGCCGCGCGGACCGGACTGCTGGCCGAGCGCGCGGTGGTCGAGGACACCGTCCGCCGACTGCGCGGCCAGGCCGAGGTCGAGGCGCATCTGCGGGAGCGGGACACCGGGGCGTTGACGCTGCCGGAACACGCGACCGCGGCGCTCGGTGCGGGAGGGGCGCGGCGCTACCGCGACGCCTGCCATGAGGCGGCCGCGCGGCACGGCACGATCGCGTACACCACCCCGGTGCTGTACGCGACCTTCCGCCGGGCCGGTGACGGTGACGCCGACGGTGCAGGTGCCGGTGTGGGAGGTCGACCGGTGCACTGAGCCGGTCGGCGGTGCGGGCGTCGCGCACCGAGCCGGTCGGCCGTGCGGGCGCCTACCGTCGGACGAGGTCGCCCGGGTCCGTGTTCGCCCCGCACAGGACGACGCAGACCGTCTCGCCGGGGGCGGGGGAGTAGGCGCCGGACCGCAGGGCCGCGAGGGCAGTGGCGCCGGCCGGTTCGACGGCGATGCGGTAGGCGTCCCACAGCTGTTGGCGTGCGTCGACGATCGCGTCGTCGGGGACCAGGACCGAGCGGGTGCCGGGGTGCCGGGCCCAGTCCAGGGCGGCCTGGGAGACCAGGCGGGCGCCCAGGGCGTCGGCGGCGACGGAACGGACCTCGACGGGGACCGGGGCCCCGGACCGGAGCGCGGCGTTCAGCGCCCGGGAGTGCTCCGGTTCGACGACCACGGTCCGGATGCCGCGGTGGTCCGCGGCCGCGGCGGTGCCGGCGAACAGCCCGCCGCCGCCGGCCGCCACGACGACCGTGTCGACCGCGGGCAGCGCGGCCGCGACCTCTTCGAGGAGGGTGCCGGCCCCGGCGGCGATCAGGGGGTGGTCGTAGGCGTGGGACTCCAGCGCGCCGGTCCGGGCCGCGTACCCGCGGGACGCCTCCAGGGCCTCGGAGTACTCCGTCCCGACCTGGTGCACCTGCGCGCCGAGGGCCCGGAGCCCGGCCACCTTCACCGCGGGGGAGGTCTGCGGCAGGAACACGTTGGCGGGGACGTGGTGCCGGGCCGCCGCCCAGGCGCAGGCGATCCCGGCGTTGCCACCGGAGGCGATGACGACACCGGCCTCCGGCATGGTGCCGGCTTCCTTGTGCGCGGCGGTGAAGTTGGCCGCGCCGCGGGCCTTGAAGGTGCCCGTGTGCTGCATGAACTCGCAGGCGAACCACACCCGGGCGCCGGTGGGATCCGGGTCCGCGGGCGCGAGGGACACCGGCCGGACCTGCCCGGCGATACGGGCGGCCGCGGACTTCACCTCGTCGTAGGTGAGCTGGGGCATGGCAGGGCCTCCGGAAGTGCGGAGCCCGGGGCGTGGGGCGTGCCCGGTGTCGCCGCGGGCTCCTCGGCGGCGACGGGCGGGACTGTGGTGATGGGCGGGACTGTGGTGACGGGTGGGTCGGTGGTGACGGGCAGCACCGGGGTGACGAGTGGGCCGGTGGTGGTGGCGGCCCGGTTCAGCCGGCCAGCCGGGGGAGGACCTCGGCCCGCGGCAGCTGGGCCAGGAAGCGGCCGGGGAGGATGAGCTTGCCGCGGCGCCGGCCGCTGCCGATGAGCACGTACGGGCTGGCCGCGACCGCCTCGTCGACCAGTACCGGCCAGTCCGCCGGCAGGCCGAGCGGAGTGATGCCGCCGTACTCCATGCCGGTCTCGGCGACGGCGGTCTCCATGGGCGCGAAGCTGGCCTTACGGGCACCCAGGTGCTTCCGGACGGTCTTGTTGACGTCGACGCGGGTGGTCGCCAGCGCGACACAGGCGGCGAAGGTGACCTCCTGGCCGCGCCTGGCGCCGACGATCACGCAGTTCGCGGAGGCGTCCAGCGGCACGTCGTAGGTCTCGCAGAAGGCGGCGGTGTCGGCCTTCTCCGGATCGGTGTCGACGACCAGCACGGACTCCGCCGGCTCGGCGCCCGCCCACCCGCGCAGGGCCGCGGCGGTGGGGTCCGCCACCAGCTCGGGACGCTCGATCGCGCGCCAGGCCGCGTCGAAGCGACCGAACGGTGTGGTGAGGGAATTGATCACCTTCGCATCGTAGTTCAGCCGCTTCCGCCTGCGGAGGGGTGCGGCGAGGGCCCGTCCTCCCGCGCCCGGGGCCCTGCCCGGTCCGCTCGGATGGCCGCCTCCCCGGGGAGCCGCCGCCGAAGGGGTTGACCTGCGGAAAAGGCGGGCGGGAAGGGCGTGCGGCGGGGCGCCCCGCGTGGCGGTGGGGGCGGGTTGGAGGCAGGGTCGGGAGGCAGGGCGGCTGCGGGCCCTAGGGGGCGTACCTGACGCAGACGGCAGCGTCTGCGGCCGAGCGACCTGGAGGCTCCGCGTGCTTGGGAGATCGGTGCGGATCCGTCGGCCGTTTCGGGCCGCGTCCGGTGCGTTCGCTTTCCTCGTCACGGTGACCGTGGCCTCGTCGGCGCTGGCGTCCGGCCCGGAGGGGCGGCAGCAGTTGGCCACCCGGGGCGGGACGTTCGTGAGGCTGCCGCAGGAGCACGGCACCCCGTTCGTGATCGCCCACCGGGGCGCGTCGCGCTACGCGCCGGAGAACACCCTCGCGGCCGTCGACGCGGCGCACCGCCGGGGTCTGCTGTGGGTCGAGAACGACGTGCAGCGGACCAGGGACGGGCGGTTGATCGTGATGCACGACACCACGCTCACCCGGACCACCGATGCCGCGAAGGTGTTCCCGCACCGGGCGCCGTGGCGGGTGGGGGATTTCACCGCGGCGGAGATCGCGCGGCTGGATGCGGGGAGTTGGTTCGGGAAACGGTTCGCGGGCGAGCGGGTGCCCACGCTCGCCGACTATCTGCACCGGCTGGACCGTAATCGGCAGGGGCTGCTGCTGGAGCTCAAGGCGCCCGAGGAATATCCGGGAATCGAGGCGCAGGCGCTTCGCGAACTGCGGGCGCTGGGTTGGCTGGACCGCGCGCATATCCGTGGTCGGTTGGTGATCCAGAGCTTCTGCGTACGTTGCGTGCGGCGGGTGCACCGGCTGATGCCGGAGGTGCGTACGGGCATTCTGGGGCGGCCGCCGCTGAGCCGGCTGCGGAGTTATGCGCGGTTCGCCGATCAGATCAATCCCCGTATGGCGGAGGTCGGTTCGCGCTGGGCCCGGGCGGTGCACGGGCTACGGGGCCCACACGGCCGGCAGTTGGAGATCTTCGCGTGGGACGTGGGGACGGAGGCGAGTGTGCGGGCGGTGCGGGCGCGGGGCGTGGAAGGCGTCATCGACTGAGCCCCCGATTGATCGACGAGCCCCTGATTGTTCGGGTGTTCGCGGCGGGTGGTTTTTTCGGGAGTTCCGGAGTCGCGGCCGCTCGTCCAGGGCCGACGGGTGTAATCTCCCGCCCGAATTTGCGGGATTTCGCCCGGCTCCGGTGAAGGTGCGGTGAAGGGCGGCGATCCGGTGGGCGGGCACGGCCGGGCGGGATTTACGGGATTCCGTCGCCGCGGCTAAGGTGCCAGAGATGTTCGACGCGACGATCGCCGTAAATAAACTAAGACGCCGAATTCGGCCCGTGGGTTCCATTGTGGAGCGCACGGCTTCGCGGCGTCCGGCTCCTTTCGACGGCGCGTTCCGGGAGGGCCGTTGACGCACGAGTTTCCGGCGTCCGGCGAGCGGCGGGTGCCGCTGCCCGCGCCGCGGCCGACGCCGCAGGACCCGCCCGCAGGGGCGGGGGCGGTCGGGGGGCCGGGCCGGGCCGGGCTGTCCACGGCGACGATCCCCGCGTCCTCGACGCCCGTGCCGGCGCCGCCCGGGCCGACGGTGGGCGGCAGCGGCAGCGGGCGGCACGCCAAGGGGCGCGCGGGCCGGGCCGGCGCCGGCCCGGCGGCGACCACCGAACCGCGGCCCCCCACCCGCGACGCGTTCTTCGACAACGCGAAGTACCTGGCCATCGTGCTGGTGGCGATGGGCCACTCCTGGGAGCCGCTGCGCTCCGGCAGCCGGTCGGCGGCGGCGCTCTACATCGCCGTCTACGCGTTCCATATGCCGGCCTTCATCATCATCTCCGGCTATTTCTCGCGCAGTTTCGACATGCGCCGGGACCGACTGCAACGGCTGATCACCGGCGTCGCCGTCCCGTACGTCCTCTTCGAGGTCGCCTACACCTTCTTCAAGCGCTGGGCGGACCACGACCCGGACTATCCGATCACCCTGCTCCAGCCGTGGTACCTGACGTGGTTCCTGGTCGCGCTCTTCGTCTGGCGCCTGACCACCCCGCTGTGGAAGATCGTGCGCTGGCCGCTGCCGCTCGCGATGGTCATCGCGGTGCTGGCGTCCGTCTCACCGGAGATCGGTGACGATCTCAACCTCCAACGGGTGCTCCAGTTCCTGCCGTTCTTCGTGCTGGGGCTCAACCTGCGGCCGGAGCACTTCCAGCTGCTGCGGCGCAAGGAGGTCCGGCTGGCCGCGCTGCCGGTCGTCGCCGGTGCGCTGGTCCTCGCCTACTGGGCCGCGCCGCGGATGAACGCCGCGTGGTTCTACCACCGCGACAGCGCACAGGAGTTGGGCGCCCCCTGGTGGAGCGGTGTGGTGATGACCCTGGCGATGTTCGGCTGCTCGCTGGTGCTGGTGGCCTGTTTCTTCGCCTGGGTGCCGGGCCGTCGGATGTGGTTCACGGCGCTCGGCGCCGGCACCCTCTACGGCTATCTGCTGCACGGCTTCCTCGCCAAGGGCTCGCGCTTCTGGCACTGGTACGACAACCCCTGGCTGCACACGCCCTGGGGGCAGGTGCTGCTCACCCTGGCCGCGGGCACGCTCGTCACGCTGCTGTGCACGCCGCCGGTGCAGCGGATCTTCCGCTTCGCCGTGGAGCCGAAGATGACCTGGGCGTTCAAGCCGGATCCGGTGGGGACGGCGCGCGGGCGCGGGTGAGAGGACGCGGGGCGGGCGGGGAGCAAGGACGGCGGGAGGCGGGATGCCCGGTCGTTCGGGCTCCCGAATTGCCCGGCCGCTCCGTAGCTCAGCCGCAGGTCCTAGGGCCCGCCGTGGCGTGGCGTCGTCCCGTTGGCCGATACGTTGCGGTGTCGGTGTCTCGTAGGCTCCGTTGCGGCCTCCCGAACCGGGGGACGCCACGATGAAGGGGGACAGGCACCATGACCGGAGCCAGCTGGGGCGGCGAGCGGCTCGATCTGGACGCGTACCTGGCGCGCGTCGGCTACGCGGGCGACCGGCGGCCGACCCTGGAGACGCTGCGGGCGCTGCACGCCGCGCACAGCGACGCCATCGGCTTCGAGAACATCGAGATCGTGCTGGGCCGCCCGATCCCGCTCGACCTGGAGACGCTGCAGGCCAAGATGGTCCGGCAGCGACGCGGCGGCTACTGCTACGAGCAGAACCTCCTCTACGCGGCCGCCCTGGAGCGCCTCGGCTTCCGGGTCTCCGGCCTCGGCGCGCGGATCCGGATGGGCGACGACAAGGTGCGCCCGGTCACCCACGCCCTGTTGAAGGTCGAGCTGGACGGCACGGACTGGATCACCGACGTCGGATTCGGCGGCGAGGCGCTGCTCGCCCCGCTCCCGCTGCGGGACGGCGTCGAGGACCGGCAGGGCCCCTGGACCTTCGGCCTGGTCCGGGAGAAGGAGACCGAGGCGTGGGTGCTGCGGTCGCTCCATGACGACGGCTGGTTCGACCTGTACGCCTTCGGGACCGAGCAGCGCTTCCCGGTCGACTACGCCGTCTTCAACCACTACATATCGACTCACCCGCGCTCGCCGTTCACCGGCAGGATCGTGGTGCAGAAGCCGGGGAACGGGCTGCGCCGCACGTTGGTCGGCCGGGAACTGACCCGGACCCGGCCGGACTGGTCGCGGGAGGTGCGCGAGGTCGCGCCGGAGGAGATCCCGGCCCTGCTGGACGCCGAGTTCGGGATCACGCTGTCCGCGGCGGACGCCGAGGCGCTGGTGGCGACCTACGGGCGGTGAGCGGCCGGGCCGCGCCTGCGCACCACCGCGATGCCCTCGATCTCCACCAGCGCCGTCTCGTCCCACAGGCGGGTGGCGCCGATGACCGCCATCGCCGGGAAGTCGCTGCCGACCAGGCGCTTCCACACCCGGCCCAGCTCCCTGGCGTGCCGGCGGTAGTCGGCCACGTCGACCGCGAAGACGGTGAGCTTGACCAGGTCGGCGGGGGCGGCGCCGGCGGCGGCCGCCACCTCCAGCAGATTGCCGAGCGCCCGCTCGAACTGCGCGACGACGCCGTCCCCGACGATCCGCCCCGCGCCGTCGAGCGCGGTCTGCCCGGCGAGGAACACCAGCGTGTCGGGGGCGGTGACGCGCACGGCGTGGCTGAAACCGGTCGGTGGCGCGAGATGCGGCGGGTTCACCCGCTCCAGGCCGTCGTCGCTGCCGCGATCGGTGCTGCTGCCGTGGTCGTCGTTGCTGACGCTCATGCCCGCAGACTCCCCTCCGTCGCCAACTCGTAACGCACTCCCAGGGATTGAAGCGCCTCCTGCTCCTCCTGGGGAAGCTGTTCATCGGAGATGGCGAGATCGAAGTCGGCCAGCGGTGCCAGTTCGTACAGCGCCGGACGACCGAACTCGGAGTGGTCCACCAGCAGCACCTTGCGCCGGGCGGCGGCCATCAGCGCGCGGTTGACCAGGACGTTCTCCTGCGCCCGGTGGTAGCAGTGGCCGTCGTCGACCGCGGAGGCGGACAGGAAGGCGATGTCCGCGCGGAAGCCGCGGGCGCTGTCGGCGGTGGACACACCGAGGAAGGCGTTGAACGCCGGCGCCTCGCTCGCGTCCGGGGCGTCCTCTGCCCCTTCGGTGTCGGCCAACGCTGGTCCCTTCGCGGCTCGGACGGCCCAAGGGCCCGGGCGGCGGCCGTACGCCCGCGGACGGCCCCTACCCGGCGAGTTTAGGCCGTGGGTGGCCCAGCGGCGGCTGCCGCTATCGGCTCCCTCCCGTCGAGCAGGCCCCGGGCGCCGTAGGGGCGGCAGCGGACGAACGCGGCCTCGTGGTGGAACGGCACGGCGCGGTGTTCCGCCACCACCTCCCGGTGTTGTGGGTGCGCCGTCCCGTACGCGTAGCGGCTCATGGCGGAGACGCTGCGCCATATCGAGAACGTGGCGACGAAGCGGGGCGGTCTGGCCAGGGCGGCGGAGGCGATCAACGAGGGATCGGCCGCCGCCCGCCCGGCGGCACGGGAATTGGCGCGCAGGAACGGCACCGCGCGGCGCAGCCGCAGCGAGCCGAGGGTGAGCACGGCGACCGGCCCGTCCTCGTCCGTCGGCGTGGCGCCGGGGTCGGCCTCGACCGGCATCCGGCTCCATGCGCCGAGGACCTGCACCGGCCGCAGCCGCACCAGCCAGCCGCCGGCCAGGCGCCGGGCCAGCGGATCCTCGGCGAGGAAGCGGCCGAGCGCGGCGTCGTCGTCCCACGACGCGAGCAGCGCGGCCCGGCCGGGACGGACCCTGGGCGGCCCGGCGGCGATGGCGCCGGTGAGGGTGGTGGCCGCGAACCGCAGCCCCGGGACCGCGCCCGGCCGCGGCGACCGCCCGAGCACGGCGCGCGTGCCGCGAGCGCCGATGTCGGCGAGATGTACCGAAATGATCATGTCGAGCCCCCGTGTCCGTCCGTGCTGCTCCTGCGTCCGACCGCACCTGACCTGCGTCCAACCTGCTCGATGAACGAGATCGACCGGAACCGCGCCGCCCGCGCGGAGGCCAGGACGCGGATCGAGGACGCGGCCGCCCGGCTGTTCGCGGAGCGCGGCTTCGCGGGCACCACGATCGGGGAGATCGCCGCCGAGGCGGGCCTGAGCAAGCCGATGCTCTACCGCCACTTCGACTCCAAACAGGAGCTGCACCTCGCCCTGCTGGAGCGCCACCGCGACGAACTGGCCGCCGCCCCCGTCCGCGAACTCCTCCACGGCGAGGGCGAGGTGGCCGAGCGACTGGAGGCGGTGTACGACGCCTGGTTCGGGCATGTGCAGAGCCACCCGTACACCTGGCGGATGATGTTCCGCGACACCACCGGCGACCCCGAGGTGCAGGCGTTCCACCGTGAACTCCAGCGCCGGCAGCGGGAGACGGACATCGGGTTGCTGCGCGAGGTCGCCCCCGGCCTCCCCGAGGCCGAACTGGAGCCGCTCGGCGAGGCGATCCGCAGCTCCCTCTACGGACTCGCGCTGTGGTGGCTGGAGCGCCCCGGGACCCCGCGCGAGGTCCTGGTCGCCACGATGACCCGCCTCACGCGCGGCCTGCTCCCGGCGGTGGCCGGCCGGGAGCTCGAAGAGCACCCCCGCGAGGAGAACGACACACGCCCCGAGCAGCCCGAGTAACAGGGCGGACGGTAGGGATCCGACCTAGAACCGCCCGTGCAACGCCGCCCTCAGATGCCCCGTCCAGTGGGCCGTCATCTCTCTCGCGAGCCGGGTGCCGGGGGCGGACAGCTCGAAGCCGTGCCAGGCGCCGGGCACGTTGTGGACCGTCACCGGCACCCCCGCGTCCATCAGGCGCCGGGCGTAGGCCAGGCCGCGGTCGCGCAGCGCGTCGAGGTCGCAGACCAGGAGGTACGCCGGCGCCAGGCCCGACAGATCCGCGGCCCGGGCCGGCGAGGCGTACGCGTCCGGGGCGGGCCGCCGCTCCTGGGCGAACGAGCCCTCGGGGAGGTAGTGCCGCCACGCCAGCCGAACCAGCCGCAGGGTGTCCACGCGCGGGTCCGGCGGAACGTCCCCGGCGTCCCCGTCGGCGTCCGCCGGGACGGGCTCGTCGGCGATCCGGTCGTCCACGTCCGGAATGCACATCGACTGGTAGGCGATCGCCGGGCCCCCGCGGTCGCGGGCCATCAGCGCGACCGCCGCGGTGAGCCCGCCGCCCGCCGACTTGCCGTGCACGGCGATGCGATGGGGATCGATGCCCAGTTCGGCGGCGTGCGCGGCCGTCCACTCCAGGGCGCGGTAGCAGTCCTCCACACCGGACGGCCAGCGGTGCTCGGGCGCGAGGCGGTACTCGACGGCGACGACCACGGCGGGCAGTCGGCGGCAGAGCCCGATCGCGGTCCGGTCCTGGCCGGGGAGGGAGCGGCCGATGGCGAAGCCGCCGCCGTGGAGGTGCAGCACGGCGGGCAGCGGCCCGGTGGACACGGGGGCCTCGCCGGGCTCCGGGTGGTAGACCTCGACGGTCAGCGCGCTGCCGTCCGGCCGCGGGACGTCGTAGCGCTCGCTGCGCACGCCCGAGCGGTCGGCGGGATACGCGGCCAGCAGCGCGTCGAACCTCGCACGGGTCGCCGCGATGTCCTCGTACGGATCGGAGAACGGCCCCAACGAGCTCAGATACGGGACGAGTTCGGGGTGGACCTTTAAACCGGACGGGGCGGTCATGGAATGTCTCTCCTCTGTTGACGCGGCGGGGCGCCGCAGCACGATGACGGGAGATCACCGATGAAACCGGAAATACACGGCGTGCGGGGGGAGTTCGGGAAAACGGCGCGCGACGCCACCATGCGCGCTTGGCTCATTTCGCGTCCCCGTAGCACTCCACCACCGCCGTGGTGAACGGGAACCGCACCGGCGTCGGGCCGAAGGCGATCCGGCTCGCGGTGGCGGCCGCCGCCGTGATCGCCTCGGCGACGGTGCCGGCCTCTTCCGCCGGGCAGTGCACGATCACCTCGTCGTGCTGGAAGAAGACCAGCTCCGCGCGGAGCCCGTCGTGCGCCAGCGCACGGCGCAGCGCGGCCAGTACCAGCAGGGCCCAGTCGGCGGCGCTGCCCTGCACCACGAAGTTGCGGGTGAAGCGGCCGCGGGCGCGGGCCGCCGAGCTGCTGCCGTGGCCGCCGGGTCGCTCCTCCTCCTGGGGCAGGCCCGCCTCGTCGGGCGGCGTCATCGAGGCGGGCGGGCAGGTGCGGCCCATCCAGGTGCGCACCAGACGGCCCTCCTCGCCGGCGCGCGCCGCGTCGTCCACGTAGGCCACCGCGGCCGGATAGCGGCGGCGCAGATCGGCCATGTGCTTGAGGGCGTCGCCCGAGGTCTGGCCGTAAACGGCGCCCAGCAGGGCGAGTTTGGCCTGGTCGCGGTCGCCGCCGAAGGCGCGGGCGGCCAGGTCCGCGTAGAGGTCCGCGCCGGTGCCGGCGACCTCCATCAGGCCCCGGTCGCGGGAGACCGCGGCCAGCACCCGCGGCTCCATCTGGTCGACGTCGGCGACCACCAGGCGCCATCCGGGATCGGCGCGCACCGCCTGCCGGATCACCTTCGGAATCTGGAGCGCGCCGCCGCCGTTGGTCGTCCACCGGCCGGAGACCGTGCCCCCGGGGAGGTACTCGGGGCGGAACCGGCCGTCGTGCACCCACTGTTGGAGCCAGGACCAGCCGTGGGCGGTGTGCAGGCGGTACAGCGACTTGTACGCCAGCAGCGGTGCCACCGCGGGGTGGTCGATCTGCTGGAGCTCCCACTTGCGCGTCGAGGAGAGGGCGATGCCGGCGCGGGCGAAGGCCCTGATGATGTCGTTGGGCAGGTCGGGGCGGACCCGCACGCCCTCCCCGAAGGCCCGCGAGACCTCGTCGGCCAGCTCGGCCATGCGCCGCGGCTCCAGCCCGCCCGGAAACCGCTCGCCCAACAGGCCGTCCAGCACCTCGCGGTGCACGTCCGCACGCCAGGGAATCCCCGTCCGGGACATCTCCGTGGCGACCAGCATCCCCGCCGACTCGGACGCCAGCAGCAGCCGCATCCGGTCCGGGTGCTCGGCCCGCTCCGCACGGGCCACCTGGCCGGCGTAGACCTCCAGCAGCGCGGTGAGTTGGTCGGTGCCGGGCGGCAACGGCACCGGGCCCGGCTCGAACAGCGACGGCTGGGTCTCGGCGGCGCGCACCGGGGCGTCCGGCGGCACCGGCAGGCCGTGCAGCCGTGCCCAGGCGGCCGCCAGCGAGCGCGGCTGGCCGGACTGGCCCTCCTCATGGCCGATCAGCAACGCCTCGGCCGCCTCGACGTCGTAACAACGCTCGACCCGCACACCGGCCGCCAGCAGCCGCCGGTAGATCTCGGCGGTGGACCGCCACACCCACCGCTCGGCCTCGGGGCGCGACCGCACCGCCTCGACCAGCGAGGACTCCCGCACCACCGGCCCGGCGGGCCGGCCGTCCCGAGTGAGCGGGCAGAGACGAGCACCCCCGTCGCCCGTCTCCGCCACCGCCCATCTCATGACCCGAGTCTTGCACCAGGGTCTGACAACGGCCCCGAACAGCGCCCCGGCACCGCTCATCCCCGGGCCACCGGCAATCACCGCCACGCGACCGGCGGCGTGCGACGATGACGGAACGAGCGGCGCCGCGGGGCGCGTGACGGGCCGCCGGGGACGAGCGCCGTGCACACGGCCGTGTTCACCACAGGCGCCCCTTACGGCAGTTATGACCGTTCATCACCCGTTTGGCCCGCTACTTTTGCCGGGTTTGTTCCGTTGAACTGCTTGTCGCTCCAGGCGGCGCGCACAGAAAACCCGAATGCTGCTCTCAGTGAAGAGGTTCGCCGTGAAGTTTGTCTCCAAGGCTGTAGTCCTGTCCGCCGCCGCGGGCATTGCCGTCGTGGGCGGTGCCGGAATCGCCAATGCCGGCGGGCACGGTAACGGCGCCCACGCCTCGGGCGCCGCCGTGGGTTCGCCCGGCGTGATCTCCGGCAACCTCATCCAGGTGCCGATCCACGTCCCGATCAACGTGTGCGGCAACACGGCCCAGTTCATCGGGGCGCTCAACCCGGCGTTCGGCAACATCTGCGTCAACCGCTGAGCGCGGTCCGGCGATCGAGGCCCGCCCCGCTCGGGGCGGGCCTTTCATATGCGGAATTCCCGGCGGGCGCGGCATTTGCGGCAGGCGAATCCCCGTGACCAGGGCGGATAACCGGAGTTGACGCCCGCGTGCAGTGATATGGGTCTATGGTTGCGCGGCAATTGAGTGAAATCGCGAAACCGCTTTCTGGCGAGCGAGTTGACCAGTGCGCTCCGGATACGGGCACTCCGCTTCCAGAAGGGTAAAAAGTGATCAAGAAGGTTCTGGCCACGACGGCAGTAGCCGCTTCCATGGTCGGTATCTCGGCGACGGTCGCCCCCCAGGCGATGGCGGCCGGCGGTCGCCACCACGGTACGACCACGATCAACGGCAACCGCAGCGTGAGCGCATTCGGCAACTCCACCACGCACGGCAGGATGAGCCCGCAGCTGGAGCTCGTCCAGGGCTCGCTCAACAAGCCCTGCATCGGCCTGCCGATCAAGGGCAACTTCGGCTCGCTGTTCTCGTTCTTCGGAGCGGCCACGGTGCAGGACATCAACGTCCTGTCCTCGCCGCAGAACCAGCAGTGCACCGAGAACTCCACCCAGGCCAAGGGCGACGAGGCGCTGTCGCACATCTTGGACGACATCCCGATCCTGTCGGGCAACGGAGTCAAGAACGGCTTCAAGAGCGGTTTCAAGGATGGGCACAAGGGCGGACACCGGAAGCGCTGACGGGCGTCGGCCCCGGCCGATGCACCGAAGGCGAAACCGGGCGGCCGGCGGGCGGGTCCGGCCGCCGGCCGCAGGACCGGATTTCCCACTTCCATATTTCCTGGAATTCGTATTTCGGCGACCTTCCGTCTGTTCGGACGGCGCGGATTTCTGTGCGGTTCGCGCGAGGTGCCGGTAATTGCCGTGCGGCATTCGGGCGATTCCTCCGAAAACTTCCTCCTGGGGGTTTCGCCGACACGGACAAATCGTTACCAATAGCGACAGCGGAGTTACGGGCGACCAGATCCGCGCCCGTGCGACACGATGGTCGTGTGCGCTACGGATCCCGCTGCGGGAAGGGCTGAAAGTGAAGTACGCAAAGGCTGCAGCCATCACTGCCGGCACACTCATGGCAGTGGGCGCTGCTACGCCGGCTTTCGCCGACGCGCATGCCGCGGGCGGCGCGAAGGGCTCCCCGGGTGTCATCTCCGGCAATGTCGTCCAGGTTCCGATCTCCATTCCGATCAACCTGTGCGGCAACACCGTTGACTTCATCGGGATCCTCAACCCGGCGTTCGGGAACCGCTGCATCAACCGCTGACCGAGGAAATTCGAGCCGTGTTGCGGTCGCAGGTCTCGGCTCGCCTTCGCCGCGGGCCGGGACCGGTTTCTTTTCGGTCCGTCGCGGATGCGTCCGAGGCGGTCCGAAATCTTTCGGGTGGCGAGTCTGGAGAAACGGAACTTCCGGGTTTCTCCGGGCGACGGTACTCGTTAGCCAGAGGGAAAGCGGTGATCCGAGCAGCGAAGCGATTGCTCGCGCGATGTTTATGTCGTTGATGTCGCGATTCCATCGAGCACCGCACCAGAAGGGACACAGGGACGTGAAGTACGCGAAGTCCGCCGCGGTTGTTGCCGGCTCCGTGATGGCGTTGGGCGCGGCTGCGGCCGTGCCCGCTTTCGCCGCCGAAACCGGTGCGCCGAACATGACCTCGCCGTCCATGAGCCTCAATGGTGGCCTGATGAGCGCGCTGAACAGCGGGCAGCTGGACAGCCGCCAGGTGACGCCGCTGGTCGACACCGTCCGGGGTGTGGAGAAGACCACCAAGCATCCCAAGCAGCTTCTCGGCGGCGCCACGGGGGCCGCCAAGGAGATCGCCATGCTGGGTGGGCTGCCGTTCGGCACGTGACGGGCCGGCGAACCGGAATTTCCACTGTCCCGCAGGATTGCCCGGGGAACGGGAAGCGACCGTGTGAAGCCTCAGCCGCCGAATCGGAAAGGCTGCGTCGATCGATTTCGATGGTCGGCGCGCCGGTTCGGATGGTGAATCGCGGTCGTGGAGTTCCGGGCGGGATATCTGATCGCCGGGAAAGATCAGAGCACCAGCTCATTTGAGTGAACGAGCACAACTGAATGCGCTCTTGCGAGTTGGCCAGAATGTCCGGCTCCAGGGCATCCCGAAATACGAAGGATCAATAATGATCAAGAAGACGCTGGCAACCGCCGCCGCGGCTGCCTCCATTGTCGGGGTGGCCGCGGCGGCCGCTCCTGAGGCAGTGGCCTCGGGCCATCAGCACGGCACGTCGACCGTCAACGGCAACGGTGCGAAGCAGTTCTTCGGAAACTCGACGACGTACGGCTACATGAGCCCGCAGATCGGTCTGATCCAGGGCTCGCTCAACAAGCCCTGTGTCGGCCTGCCGGCCAAGCTGAACCTCGGCTCGCTGGTCGGCGGAGTCCCGGTCACGGTGCAGGACATCAACGTCCTGTCCTCGCCGCAGAACCAGCAGTGCACCGAAAACTCCACCCAGGCCAAGGGCGACGAGCCGCTGTCGCACATCCTGGACGACATCCCGATCCTCTCCGGGAACGGCAAGCACAACCGCCGCTGATCCGCCGCAGCGTGCCCGGGCCGCCCGGATTTCCTTGTCCTGGCGGCCCGGGCATTCGCGGGTTTATCGGCCGGCCGACCCGCGGATTGTTATTTTCCCGTGACCGTCGGCGGTCCGGGCGGATCGTTAGGGATAGCGTGTGGAGGGATGCATGCCAATGCCCTCGCGAGATGATGGGGTTGCCGGGGCATTGGCATGCCGGCCGGAAAAGAACGCAGGGTCCGGAAACGTTCTCGTGATTTCGTCGGCCGGTGATGCGCCGTAGGTCTTTTCGGGAGAATGATCGCCATCTATTTGGGTGATGGTGCGGAACTCGGGTGCTCGCGGTCGGTTGTTCAAACAGGGCTCCCGTGCCGGGAGTTCCTTCTCCTGAAGGGTTTAGCGCGATGAACAAGATGATGGCGGCCGCGGCGATCGCGGCATCGCTCGTCGGAATTTCGGCCGCGGCGGCTCCAGAGGCCCTGGCGGCCGGTGGTGAGCACGGCGGCGTCAAGACCGTCAACGGCAACGGTGCCAAGTCCGTGTACGGCAACTCCCGGACGAAGGGGAAGCTCAGCACCCAGCTCGGGCTCTTCCAGGGCAGCCTGAACGACCTGTGCATCGGCCTGCCCGCCAAGGGGAACTTCGGTTCGCTGGTCGGCTTCGTCCCGGTCACGGTGCAGGACATCAACGTCCTGTCCTCGCCGCAGAACCAGCAGTGCACCAGGAACTCGACGCAGGCCAAGCGCGACGAGGCGCTGTCGCACATTCTGGACGACGACCCGATCCTGTCGGGCAACGGGATCAAGAACGGGTTCAAGAGCCGAATGAAGAGGCGCTGACGGGCGTCGGCCCCGGCCGACTGATCGTTTGTGACACCGGGCGGCCGGCGGGCGAGTGCGCCGCCGGCCGCCCGGTCGTACGGGCACGACGGGCTGCGGGCGGGCAGCCCGGACACGAGCTGTGGAGTGAGGGGACATGCGACGGAGCCTGAAGGCGTGCGTGCTCGCGGTGGCGGTTTCGGGGGTGCTGGGGGCGGGTGCCGGTCCGTCGTTCGCGGGCGCCGGTGGGCCGGGCGGCGCCGTGGACGGACCCGGCGCGCTGGCCGGGAACGCGGTCCGGGTGGAGGTGCACGCCCCGTTCACCGTGTGCGGCAACTCCCTTGTGGTGGTGGGGGTGTTGAACTCGGGAACGGGGGACCGGTGCGGGAACGGCCCGGCGGCCGGGCGGGCCGTACCGGTGCGGCGTGCCGCGGAGCCGACGAAGCACCGGCGGCGGGTGGCCGGGGGGCCGGCGCGGACATCCCGGCTGCACACCGGGGCGCGGAGCGGGCACGACCCCCGGGTGGGGGCGGTGGCGCGGGCCGGGCGGTCGGCGGGGAAGGCACTGCTGGCGGCCAGTGGTGCGGAGCGGCTGGAGGTGGCGGCCGCGACCGGCGGCGGGCTGCTGGTCGCCGGGGCGGCGCTGCTGCGCCGGGCCCGCAGGCGCCAGGGGTGAGCGCGGGTCGTCGGAGGCTCCGGTGGGGCTCCGGCGGCCGGCCGAGCGGTGCGGCGGGCCGCTCGGCCTGGGCCACCCGGTCGAGGCGGCGCCCTGGGCGCCGGACGTCCCGACCGCGGCCGTCGTACCGCTGGCGCCGGGCGGAGCTGCGGCTGGAAGCCGCCCGGGGATACGACGGGTCGTGCGGATCAACGGGTGAGAAAGGTGCCCGGCACGGGAAGGATCGTTCTTTCGCTCGTTGGTGGGATGCGTCTTAACCGGATGTTCAGGGAAGAATGGGGGCAAAAGCCATAAAGGCTATTAAGCGTAGTTAAGTGAGGGGGAGTGGGCATGCTTGTCGCGCTGGCGCAGACCGACTGCGCACTGGGGGACGTACCGGAGAACCTGCGGGTCGCACGGGAGCAGATCGAGCAGGCCGCGGCGCAGGGGGCGGATCTCGTCGTCTTTCCCGAACTCAGCCTGCACGGCTATCACTTGGGGGCGCTCAAGCGGGACGAGTCCATCGAGGCGGACGATCCGCGGCTGCGGGAGCTGAGCTCCCTGGGGCCGGATGTGCTGGTCGGGTTCCACGAGCACACCCGGTTGCGGGCGTACAACACCTCCGCGTACTACGTGGACGGGGAGCTGGCGCATGCACACCGCAAGCTCTATCTGCCGAACTATCTGGCCTGGGAGGAGCGCAAGCACGTCAGCCCGGGGCAGTCGCTGCGCTCGTACGAGCTGGCGAAGTCGACGAGCGGGGGGCGGGGGGCGACGCTGGTCTGCAACGACGCCTGGCAGCCGGTGCTGCCGTGGCTGGCGGTGCAGGACGGGGCCGAGGTGCTGTTTGTGCCGACCAACAGCGCGGCGAGCCTGGACCCGGAGGCGATGGACACCGGGCTGTACTGGGACACCCTGCTGTCCTATACGGCGCGGATGTTGCAGTGCTGGGTGGTCTTCGTCAACCGGGTGGGCAACGAGCACGGGGCGTCGTTCTGGGGCGGCTCGCGGGTGGTGGATCCGCGGGGCGCGGTGGTGGCGCAGGCGCCCAAGTGGGAGCCCTCGCTGGTCACGGTGGAGATCGATCCGGCCGAGGCGCGCCGGCAGCGGCGGGCGGTGCCGCTGGTCGCGGAGGCCCGGCTGGGGCTGGTCGACCGCGAGGTGCGGCGGTTGATCGACGAGGGCGGCGACCACTGACCGCCGCGGGCGCGGGCCCGGTCAGTGGCCGGCGGGCTGCTCCGTGCGGGGGGCCTCGGCGGGCTGCTCGTCCCGGAGGGCCTTGGTCTCCGACTTGAGGATGCGCATCGAGCGGCCGAGGCCGCGCGCCATGTCGGGGAGCTTCTTGGATCCGAAGAGCAGCACGAGGACGGCCACGATCAGGATCAGGTGCCAGGGCTCCAGGGCGTTGCGCAGCATGGCGCTCTCGCTTTCGTCGGGGGTGCCTGCGGGTTCTGTCCAGTATTACCCGAAGGGCCCGGCCACCCGGCCCAGGGGGCGTGCCCGGGGGCGGGTGGCCGGGGCTGGCGGTCACCAGCTGGACTTGGTGACCCCTGGCAGATGGCCCTTGTGCGCCTGCTCGCGGAGGTTGATCCGGGAGAGGCCGAAGGTGCGGAGGTAGCCGCGCGGGCGGCCGTCGACGCCGTCGCGGTTGCGGACGCGGGTGGCGCTGGCGTCCCGCGGCTGGCGGGACAGCTCCCGCCGGGCGGCGGTCCGCTCGTCGTCGGAGGAGCGGGGGTTGCGGATCACGGCCTTGAGGACGGCCCGGCGGGCGGCGTAGCGGGCGACCGTGAGGCGGCGCTGCTCGTTCTTGGCGATCTTGCTCTTCTTGGCCATCAGACCTTCTCCCCCCGGGCGCGGATGCGGGCGACGGCGGCCTCGACGCCGATCGCGTCGACGGTCCTGATCCCCTTGGCGCTCAGGGTCAGCCGGATGTGGCGGCCCTCGCTCGCCAGCCAGTAGCGCTTGCGCTGGATGTTGGGGTCGAAGCGGCGGGAGGTGCGGCGGTGCGAGTGGGAGACGGTCTTGCCGAAGCCCGGCGCGCGGCCGGTCAGCTGGCAGTGGGCGGACATGGTGCGGTCCCTCCGGTGGTCGAGCCCTCCACGGGCTTATTGAAAATGGAAACCATTTGCGTATACTAACCACATGGCCCGCAACGAGATACGCCCGGTCGTCAAACTCCGGTCCACCGCCGGCACCGGGTTCACCTACGTCACCCGCAAGAACCGCCGTAACGACCCCGACCGACTGGAACTGCGCAAGTACGACCCGGTCGCCGGCCGGCACGTCACCTTCCGAGAGGAGCGCTGAGCCCGATGCAGCCTGGAATCCACCCCGCCTACGGGCCCGTCGTCTTCCGCGACCGGGCCGGCGACTTCGCCTTCCTCACCCGCTCGACGATGACCAGTGACAAGACCGTGGAGTGGGAGGACGGGAACACCTATCCCGTCGTCGACGTCGAGATCTCCTCGGCGAGCCACCCCTTCTACACGGGCACCGCGCGGGTGCTGGACACCGCCGGCCGGGTCGAGCGGTTCGAGCGTCGGTACGGCAAGCGCGGGGCCCGCTGATGGAGCGGCTGAGCGTGGTGCTGGTGGGCGGCCTGCACGCGGACGCCCGGCGGGCCGCCGTCGAGCGGCTGCTGACGGCCGTCCCCGGCAGCGTCGCCCTCCACCACGACCTGGCCTCGGCGGCCGACGGCACCGTCCGGCGCACCGTCCGCGACGCCGGCGGCATGCTGGACACCGGCGAGGCGCCGCTGGTCAACGACTGCGCCTGCTGTGCGCTGCGCGAGGACCTGGTGCCCGAGCTGGAGCGGCTGGCCGCGGGCCGGACCTGCCGGCTGGCCGTCGTCGAGCTGTGGGACTCGGTCGAGCCCAAGGCGATGGCCGAGGTGGTCACCTCGCACGGGGGCGACGGCCTGGAGCTGACCGGGGTGATCACCGCCGTCGATCCGGCGCTGCTGCTGCCCTATCTGGGCAACGGTGACGACCTCGCCGAGGCCGGACTGGCGGCCGCCGCCTCCGACCAGCGCACGATCGCCGACACCTGGGCGCGCCAGCTGGAGTACGCGACGGTGCTGGCGCTGGCCGCGGGGGAGGAGCCCGCGGACGACGCAGATCTCGCGCTGCTGGCGCAGCTGCACTCGACGGCCCGCCAAGTCCCTGTGGAGTCCGGGGAGTTGGCCGCGGCCGCGCTGGCCGGCTTCGATGTGGAGGCCGCTGCGGGCCGGCAGCATCCGGCCTGCGCGCTGCTGCCCCAGGAGGCCGACGCGGCCGGCGTGGCCACCCTCGTCTGGCGCGGCGGCCGGCCCTTCCACCCCGAGCGGCTCTACGCGGCCCTGGAGGACCTGGCCTGCGCGGCGGCGCGCAGCCGGGGGCGGTTCTGGCTGGCCGACCGGCCGGACACCCTGCTGTCCTGGGACGCCGCGGGCGGCGCGCTGTGCGTGGAGAACGCCGGGCCGTGGCTGGCGGCGCTGCCGGACGCCGCCTGGGAGCTGGTGCCGCCCATGCGGCGCGCGGCCGCCGCGCTGGACTGGCACCCCGAGCACGGCGACCGCGGGCAGCACCTGGTCTTCACCTCGCCGGGGTTGGACCGCGACGGGCTGCGGCTGCTGCTGGAGTCCTGCCTGCTCACCGACGCCGAGTACGCGGGCGGTCCGGCGGCCTGGAAGGGCCTGGCGCCGGCCTTCGACGAGCTGCTCGACCCCGTGTCGTGACGCCCCGTACGCCGTGACGCCCTGTACTCCGTGACGCCCGGCCGCGCGCCGGTCCGCGGAAAGCCCGCACAAGCCCCAAGCAGCCCGCAGTAAGGAAGCTCTGCCATGCCCCGTCGGAACCCCTCGCGGCGTCAGGCCGCCACCCGCCCCAACCCGCTGGACGCGGCGGGCATCATGTACATCGACTACAAGGACACCGATCTGCTGCGGAAGTTCCTCTCGGACCGCGGCAAGATCCGGAGTCGCCGGGTCACCCGGGTCACCGCCCAGCAGCAGCGGCAGCTGGCCCGCGCGATCAAGAACGCCCGGGAGATGGCGCTGCTGCCGTACGGCTCGCGGTGACGGGCGGCCCCGTACCGGGCGCGACCGGTAGGAGATTCCCTACGTTTGACGCGTAGGGAATCTCCTACGTATTTTGGGGGCGTGAACGCCACTCCCGTACCGCCGCGCCCCGTTCTGTCCGAGCCGGACCAGGACCGGGTCTTCGCGGCGCTCGCCAACGGCACCCGCCGTGAGGTGCTCCGCCTGCTGCGGGACGACGGGCCGCAGCCCGTCCAGCGGCTGGCCGAGCACTTCGCGATGAGCCGGCCGAGCCTGTCCGAGCATCTGAAGGTGCTGCGCCAGGCCGGGCTGGTGAGCGAGCAGCGGGCCGGCCGGCAGCGGATCTACCGCCTGGAGGCCGCGCCGCTGAGCGAGGTGCAGGACTGGCTCGGACCCTACGAGCGGTTCTGGCGCGCGAAGCTCGCGGGCCTGGCCGAGCTGCTCGACCGCATCCCCCACGAAGAGGCACGATGAACACCCACGGCTTCCCGGCCCCCGACGACGACCCGGCGGACGCGACGACCCTCCGCGTCGACCACTTCCTGCCGCACCCCCCGGCCAAGGTCTGGCGGGCGCTGACCGAGCCGGAGCTGATCGCCCAGTGGATGATGCCGGGCGACTTCCGGCTGGAGGTCGGCCACCGCTACGAGATGCGGACGCTGCCCCGGCCGAACTCCAACTTCTCCGGCACGGTCGTCGCCGAGGTGATCGGGTTCGAACCGGAGCGGACGCTGCGGCTGCGCTGGCGGGACGCCGACGAGGGGCAGGGCAACCGCGCCGACTGGACCATTACCTGGACCCTGGAACCCGAGGGGCGCGGTACGCGTCTCTTCCTCGTCCACGAGGGCTTCGATCCCGACGACCCGTACCAGGTGCAGGCGCACCGCATCATGGGCGGCGGATGGCGGGCGATTGTGACGGAGGGTCTGGGGAAGGTGCTCAACAAAATGTGACCACCTCGGCACCGGCTGTCGTGCACGTGCATCTGCGCATGCATCCGCATGTGAACGCAGCTATGATCCCGGGCAGTTGACACCATTCATCACCGCGTTCACCACCGGGAGAGCCCTGTGCCCCACGCATACAACGGCATGGCCGCAACGGATCTCCGCGATGTGACCTGGCAGAAGAGCCGGCACAGCAACTCCCAGGGCTCCTGCGTGGAGTTCGCGAAGCTGCCCGGGGGCGACGTGGCGGTCCGCAACTCCCGCTTCCCGGACGGGCCGGCGCTGGTCTACACGCCGGCCGAGGTCGAGGCGATGCTGCTGGGCGTGAAGGACGGGGAGTTCGACCACCTGGTGCGCGACTGAGCGGGCCGCGGCTCCGGGCGCCGGTCCGGAGCCGGCACGGAAACGCGCGTCGGGCGCCCGCTTCGGAGCGGGCGCCCGACGTATGAGGTCCGGAACGCGGGGATCGCGGGGAGCGCGGCCCGTGCGGGCCCGCGCTACGGCAGCCGGAAGAGGGCCCACACGACCTTGCCGTGCCGGCCCCCGGGCAGCCGGTGCCAGCCCCAGCTGTCGCTGAAGGATTCCACGAGGTAGAGCCCGCGGCCCGATTCGGCGACGGAGTCCGCCTCGCCGGCCTCCGGCGAGGCGTCGCTGGGGTCCCGTACCGCACAGACCAGGCGGGAGGACCAGCGCATCAGATGGAGCCGGGCGGGCAGGCCGGCGTCGGTGAGGTCCGTGCCGAAACCCGGGTGGTCCGGGGCGGCCAGGACCGCGTGCCGCAGGGCGTTGGTGACGAGCTCGGAGACGACCAGGGCGACGCCGTCGAAGAGTTCCTCCAGGCCCCAGCCGGTGAGCGTTTCACGGGTGAACTTGCGGGCGCCGCCGACCGATTCGTAGCGCGGCGGGAGCGGGCAGGACACGGATCCGGAGACGGCCAAGGGGTCGACGGGAGGAAAGCCCTGCCATAACGGCTCGAAATCGAGCATGGTCGAAACCTTGGTCCCCATGCGAGGCACTCCTGGCGTTCGCGGACGTCATGACCCAGGCCGGTCAGCCGGGGATCAGGCGGATCTTTCACGAGCGTGCATGCGTGCGAGCTCTATGGTTCCCAATGCGTAGGGCAGATGCAAGGGCAGATGCACGTGCAGCTGACGCGATTGCGGGGGGCTGGCCCCATAAGCGCCGTATTCTTCCTGTGATTTCTTGTGGAGGGCTTGCGGGGGCCGCACATATCAGTAACCAGATGAGCACTCAACGAAGCCCGGACATGGCAGACTGCGCCTTCACTGTTGGACGGGGCGGGGTCACAGGAGGGTCAGAGAGGTGTCCGCAAGTGAGTCGGGCGGGTCGGTGGTGCGGCGGATCCTGCTCGGATCCCAGCTCCGTCGGCTGCGTGAATCGCGCGGGATAACCCGTGAAGCGGCCGGCTACTCGATCCGTGCGTCCGAATCGAAGATCAGCCGCATGGAGTTGGGCAGGGTGAGCTTCAAGGCACGTGATGTCGCAGATCTCCTCACGCTGTACGGCGTGAGCGACGAGCAGGAGCGCGAGGCGCTGCTCGCACTGGCCAAGGAGGCGAACGTCGCGGGCTGGTGGCACAGTTACAGCGATGTGCTCCCCGGCTGGTTCCAGACGTATGTGGGTCTGGAAGGGGCCGCTTCCCTGCTCCGCGTCTACGAAGTCCAGTTCGTCCACGGCCTGTTGCAGACCGAGGAGTACGCGCACGCCGTGGTCTCCGGTGGTATGCCGGACGCGCCGGCGGCCGACGTCCAGCGCCGGGTCGCGCTGCGCCAGGAGCGGCAGAAGCTGCTGATATCGGAGCGGGCGCCGCAGCTGCACTGTGTCCTGGACGAGGCCGCGCTGCGCCGCCCCTACGGTGGACGGGCGGTGATGCGCGGGCAGTTGAAGCATCTCATCGACATCTCGGAGCGGCCCAATGTGCGGCTCCAGGTGATGCCGTTCAACTTCGGCTGGCACGCGGGGGAGAGCGGTGCGTTCACCATGCTGCGCTTCCCGGAGTCCGATCTCTCCGACGTCGTCTATCTGGAGCAACTCACCAGTGCCCTCTACGTGGACAAGCCGGAGGAGGTCGCGCAGTACGAGCGGGCGATGGAGCGGCTGCAGGAGGACAGCCCGGGACCCTCGGAGACCAGGGATCTTCTGCGTGGTCTGCTCCAACTGACCTGACCCGGCAGTAGGATGACGCCGGATCAGCCCCCCGCAGAGCAGTGCCGCACAGAGTAGGGATGCCATGTCCTTCTTCGCAGACCTGGCCTACCAGTTCATCGACGGTGAGTGGCGGGCCGGCAGCGGCTCGTGGGACATCATCGATTTCAACCCCTACGACCAGGAGAAGCTGGCGTCGATCACGGTCGCCGGCGTGGACCAGGTCGACGCCGCCTACCGCGCCGCCGAGCGCGCGCAGCGGGACTGGGCGCTGCGGAATCCCTACGAGCGGCGGCAGGTCACCGAGCGGCTGCTGCGGCTGATCGAGGAGCGCGAGGAGGAGATCGTCGAGGCGCTCGTCCTCGAACTGGGCGGCACCCGGATCAAGGCCGCCTACGAGGTCCGGCTCGCCAAGGAGTTCGTCCGCGAGGCGACCCAGCTGGCGATGCGGCCGCAGGGGCGGATACTGCCCTCCCCGGTGGACGGCAAGGAGAACCGCGTCTACACCCTGCCGGTCGGCGTCATCGGTGTGATCAGCCCCTTCAACTTCCCGTTCCTGATCTCCATGAAGTCCGTGGCGCCGGCGCTGGCGCTGGGCAACGCGGTGGTCGTCAAGCCCAACCAGAACGCCCCCATCACCGGCGGCGGGCTGATCGCCAAGCTGTTCCAGGACGCGGGGCTGCCGGACGGGCTGCTCAACGTGCTGATAACCGACATCGCGGAGATCGGGGACGCGCTGATCGAGCACCCGGTGCCGCGGGTGATCTCGTTCGCCGGGTCGGACAAGGTCGGCCGGCATGTCGCGGCGGTCAGTGCCGGGCACTTCAAGCGGGTGATCCTCGAACTCAGCGGCAACAGCGCGCTGATCGTGATGGCGGACGCCGATGTGGACTACGCGGTCGACGCCGCCGTCTTCAGCCGGTTCGTCTATCAGGGCCAGGTCTGCATGGCGGCCAACCGGGTGCTGCTGGACCGCGCGATCGAGGCCGAGTTCACCGAGAAGTTCGTGGCCAGGGTGGCGGCGCTGCGGACCGGCGACCCGCGCGATCCGCACACCCAGATCGGCCCGCTGATCAACTCCTTCCAGGCGGAGGCGCTGACCTCGCTGGTCGACCGGGCGATAGCCGAAGGGGCCACGGCGCTGCTGCGCGGCCGCACCGACGGCAATCTCGTCGAGCCGAGCGTGCTGGCGGGGCTGCCCGCGGACTCGGTGCTGCACGGCCAGGAACTGTTCGGGCCGGTGGCCCTGCTGGTGCCGTTCGACGGCGAGGACGAGGCGGTGCGGATCGCCAACGACACCCCGTACGGGCTCAGCGGGGCGGTGCACACCGCCGATGCGGAGCGCGGGGCGCGGATCGCCCGGCGGATCGAGACCGGCATGATCCACGTCAACGACGGGACGGTGCACGACGAGCCGCAGGTGGCCTTCGGCGGGGAGAAGTTCTCCGGGATCGGGCGGCTGAACGGCGAGTCCACGGTCGAGGCGTTCACGACGCAGAAGTGGGTGTCCATCCAGCACGGGCGGACGCCGTTTCCGCTCTGAGGCTGCCGGTCCGGTCTTCTTGGTTCCTTCCCGGAGTAGGACGTCAACTGTCCTAGATACCTCGTAGCGTTGGGGATGTCGGAAAGCGTCCGGGCGGTTCGGTACCGGGCCGGACGCCCGCGGCGCTCCGCCGCCGACATGACGAAAGGTGGAACCCATGCCCACTCATGTTCCGGCCGAGGCCCACGGTGACGAGCGCGGTGCGCTGCTGGCCTTCCTGGAGGCGCAGCGCGGCGGCCTGCGACGGGCGGTCCTGGGGCTGACCGACGAGCAGGCCGAGGAGCGGCCGAGCGCCAGCGAACTGTCACTGGGCGGGCTGGTCAAGCATGCCGCGGAGGTCGAGCAGCGCTGGCTGGAGATCGCGCAGCAGCGGGAGCCCACCATTCCGCGCGATCAGGGCAACTGGCACCTGAGCTTCCGACTTCAGGACGGCGAGACCGTCGCGGGCATGCTGGAGTTCTGGGACGGGGTCGCGGCCGAGACCGAGAAGTTCGTCCGCGCTGTGCCGAGCCTGGACGACACCTTTCCGCTGCCCCCGGCCCCGTGGTTCCCGAAGGACGCCCGGCAGTCGATGCGGTGGCTGATGCTGCACCTGATCGAGGAGGTCGCGCGGCACGCCGGCCACGCCGACATCGTCCGGGAGTCGCTGGACGGCAAGACGGCCTTCGCGCTGGTGGACGAGGAGCGCACGGCGCGGGAGGGGTAGCCCAGCGGCCCCGGCGCCCGGCCGCCTAGGCTGGCGGCAGGGCGCGTGCGGGATGCGCGTCCTGGGATTGAGGTGGCGATGTCGGCGATCCGGCTGCTGGTGCTGGGGGCCGTGCGGCAGCACGGCCGGGCGCACGGCTATCAGGTCCGCAACGACCTGGAGTACTGGGGCGCGCACGAGTGGTCCCACGCCAGGCCGGGATCGATCTACCACGCGCTCAAGCAGATGGCGAAGCAGGGCCTGCTGCTCGCCCACGACGTCGCGCCGAGCACGGCCGGCGGGCCGCCGCGCACCGAGTACGAGGTGACCCCGGCGGGCGAGGAGGAGTACTTCCGGCTGCTGCGGGCGGCGCTGGCGCAGCGCGACCCGAAGACCGACCTGCTCAGCGCCGGGATCGGCTTCGTCGTCGATCTGCCGCGGGACGAGGCGGTGGCGCTGCTGAGGGAGCGGGTGCGGGCCCTGGAGGAGTGGCGGGCCACGGTCACCTCGTCCTATGTGCCCGAGGACGGTCCCGGACAGCTCGGCCACATCGGCGAGATCATGCACATGTGGGTGCACGAGGCGGACAGCGGCGCGGCGTGGACCCGGGGGCTGATCGCGCGGATCGAGGGCGGGGCGTACGTCTTCGCCGGCGAGGGGGAGCCGTTCGTGGGCGTGCTGCGGGAGGGCCAGGAGAACCCGTACGCGGTGCGAGGGGACGACGGCCGGGCGGACGACGACGAGGGCGGCGGGAAGGGCGGCGCAGGCTGAGGGCGCGGGGCGTTCGGGGTTCTCCCGGGCCCCTCCCTGGAGGCTCGCGCATGGGGCTCTCCGATGGGGCGCGCCCGCCGTCTCGTCAGTGGTGGAAGGCGGTCGCGACCTCTTCCGGGCGGCTCAACGGGGCGGACTGCCGGCGGAGTTCGGTGAGCAGCTGCTCCAGGTCGGTCAGGAAGTTGTCGGCCAGGTCCAGCGAGAAGCCGTTGCGGCAGACCACGCGGAGGACGGAGAGGTCCTGGCGGTCGGGCGGGAAGGTGTAGGCGGGGACCAGCCAGCCGCGCTCCCGCATCCGCCGGGACACGTCGAAGACGTCGAAGGCGGTGACGTCGTCGGCGGTGGTGAAGGCGAAGACCGGCAGCTGGTCGCCCCGGGTGAGCAGCCGGAAGTCGCCCAGCGAGCCGATCCGTTCGGCCAGCGAGCGGGCCACGTCGCGGGTGCTCTGCTGGACGGCGCGGTATCCCTCCCGGCCCAGGCGCAGGAAGGTGTAGTACTGGGCGGCCACCTGGGCGCCGGGGCGGGAGAAGTTGAGGGCGAAGGTCGGCATGTCGCCGCCCAGGTAGTTGACGCGGAAGACCAGCTCCTCGGGGAGCGCGACCTGGTCGCGCCAGAGCGCCCAGCCGACACCGGGGTAGACCAGGCCGTACTTGTGGCCGGAGGTGTTGATGGACGCGACCCGGGGGAGGCGGAAGTCCCAGACGAGATCGGGGTCGAGGAACGGCGCGATCATGGCGCCGGACGCGCCGTCCACATGGACCGGGACGTCCAGGCCGGTGCGCTCCTGGAGGGCGTCGAGCGCCGCGCAGATCTCCGCGACCGGCTCGTAGGAGCCGTCGAAGGTCGAGCCCAGGACGGCGACGACGCCGATGGTGTCCTCGTCGCAGAGGGCGGCGGCGGAGTCCGCGTCGAGGTGGAAGCGGTCGCCCTCCATGGGGACCTGGCGGGCCTGGACCTCCCAGAAGTTGCAGAACTTCTCCCAGCAGACCTGGACGTTGGCGCCCATGACGAGATTGGGGCGGGCGGCGCCCGGATAGCGGTCCTGGTTGCGTCGGGCCCAGCGGCGTTTGAGGGCCATGCCGGCGAGCATGCAGGCTTCGCTGGAGCCGGTGGTGGAGCAGCCGATGGCGGCGTGCGGGTCGGGGGCGTGCCAGAGGTGGGCGAGCATCGCCACGCAACGCCGCTCCAGTTCGGCGGTGCGCGGGTACTCGTCCTTGTCGATCATGTTCTTGTCCCGGCACTCCGACATCAGGACGTCGGCCTGCGGCTCCATCCAGGTGGTGACGAAGGTGGCGAGGTTGAGCCGGGCGTTGCCGTCCAGCATCAGCTCGTCGTGGACGAACTGGTAGGCGGTGTGCGGGGAGATCGGGCCCCGGGGGAGGGTGTGCCGCGGCGGGGAGGTCTCCATGCCGGAGGTCGGGTCGGCCTCGCCGTAGAAGGGGTTCACCGGGTGGCCGCGGCGGCCGCGGTCGTGTTCGTAGGCACCTTTGTGGAGGGTCATCTGCTGCGGCCTTTCGTCAACCGGTGGCGGCCAGACCGGTTTTGATCGCCTTGGTGAACTGCACGACCCGCTCCGCCTGGATGCGGGCGGCGGTCCGGACGGCGGCGTCGAGCGGCGTCTCCGGGCCGCCGACGTGCGAGGTGCCGTAGGGGTTGCCGTCGTCGAACTTCGCCGGGTCCGTGTAGCCGGGGGTGACGAGGATGCCGCCGAAGTGGTGGACGGTGTGGTAGAGCGCCAGGAGAGTGGACTCCTGGCCGCCGTGCGCGGACTGGGAGGCGGTGAAACCGCTGTAGACCTTGTCGGCCAGCCGGCCCTGCTGCCACAGGCCGCCCAGGGTGTCGATGAACTGCTTGAGCTGGGACGTGACGTTGCCGAAGCGGGTGGGGGTGCCGAACAGCACCGCGTCCGCCCAGACCATGTCGTCGTGGGTGGCCTCCAGGATGTCGGCGGTGGCGGCGACGTTGGCCGCCCAGGCCGGGTTGGAGTCGATGGCGGCCTGCGGGGCGAGCTCGGCGACCCGGCGCAGCCGGACGTCGGCGCCGGCGTGCTCGGCGGCGTCCGCGATCAGCCGGGCCAGTTCGGCGATGGTGCCGGTCGACGAGTAGTAGATGACGGCGACGTTGACGTCGTGCAGGGGCATGACGCACCTCCTGGAACCCGACAATAGGGGCATAAGGTGCGCATGGCCTCCAGGGTTCGCCCAGTGGAAGCGCGGCCGGGCCGGGCCCGTGCGGACCCGGCCCGGCCATGGGGAACGGCGCCGCGCGGGCGCCGGCCCGCACCGCTCAGCTCGCGCTGGCCAGCGACAGCTTCGCGGCGAAACCGAGGAAGGCGGCGCCGGCGCCCGCGGACAGGCCGGCCGTCAGCCGCTTGCGGCGCCGGAAGGTCGCCGCCAGGAACGTCCCGCTGAAGATCAGCAGCGACAGATAGCTGAAGCTGAACAGCTGCGCCCAGGCGCCGAGCGCCACGAACGACAGCACCGGGTGCGCATAGGCGGGGTCCACGAACTGCACGAAGAACGAGATGAAGAACAGGATCGCCTTCGGGTTGAGCAGACTCACCACGAACGCCCGGCGGAACGGCCGCTCGGCGGGCGCCTTCTTCGGGGCCGCGCCGGCCGGGGCCCCGTCCGCCGCCCCGCCGGCCTGCTCGGCCGCCGCGTCCCGCAGCGCCGCCCGTCCGCCGCGCCACAGGGACCAGGCGCCGCGCAGCATCCCGACGGCCAGCCACGTCAGATAGCCCGCGCCGGCGAACTTCACGATCCCGAACAGCACCGGGCTGGCCTTCAGCAACGAGGCCACACCGCCCGCCGACAGCGTCATCAGCACCGTGTCGCCGCACAGCACACCCGCCGCCGCCCGGTATGCCACCCGGCGGCCGCGGCGGGCGGCCACCGAGACGACGTACAGCGAATTCGGCCCCGGCAGCAGGATGATCAGGGCGAGGCCCACCAAGTAGGTGGACAGATCCGTTATTCCGAGCATGCGCGGAGGATCTCACCCGCCGACGCGCCGCCTCACCGGCTTTTCAGCATCCGGACTTGCACCTCACGCCGCGTGAGGACCCATCGTGAAGCGCGTACCGATGACCGACGAGGGAGCGGAAGTGAGCTATTCGGTAGGGCAGGTGGCCGGTTTCGCCGGAGTGACGGTGCGGACCCTGCACCACTACGACGAGATCGGGCTGCTGGTGCCCGGCGAGCGCAGCCACGCGGGACACCGCCGCTACGGCGACGCCGACCTGGACCGGCTCCAGCGGATCCTGTTCTACCGGGAGCTCGGCTTTCCGCTCGACGAGGTGGCGGACCTCCTGGACGACCCGGACGCGGACCCGCAGGCGCATCTGCGGCGCCAGCACGACCTGCTGACCGCGCGGATCGGGAGACTCCAGCACATGGCCGCCGCCGTCGAACGCGCAATGGAGGCACGCAGGATGAACGTAAGGCTCACCCCGGAGGAGAAGTTCGAGGTCTTCGGCGACTTCGACCCCGACCGGTACGCGGAGGAGGTCGAACAGCGCTGGGGCGGCACCGACCCCTACAAGGAGTCGCAGCGCCGGACCGCCGCGTACACCAAGGAGGACTGGAAGCGGCTGACGGCGGAGTTCGACGCCATCCACCGCAAGATGGCGGACCTGCTCGCGCAGGGGGTGCCGGCGGACTCCGAGGCGGCCATGGACGTCGCCGAGGAGCACCGGCGCTTCATCGGCGGGGCGTACTACGACTGCACCTACGAGATTCACACCGGACTCGGCGAGATGTACGTCGCGGACGAGCGGTTCACCGCCACGTACGAGGCGATCCGGCCCGGGCTCGCGGTGTACATGCGGGACGCGATGCTGGCCAACGCGGTGCGGCACCTGTGAGCGTCCCCGCGTCGTGGTGCTGATCCACCGCCGTGCCGCCGACGTCGTTCAGCCCTGGGGCTCCAGCACCACGGCCGTGCCGTAGGCGCAGACCTCGGTGCCGACGTCGGCGGCCTCGGTGACGTCGAAGCGGAACATCAGCACGGCGTTGGCACCGCGGGAGCGGGCCTGTTCCACCAGGCGTTCCATGGCCTGGTTGCGGGTCTGGACGAGGGTCTTGGTCAGCCCGCGCAGCTCACCGCCGATCATCGACTTCAGGCCCGCGCCGATCTGGCTGCCGAGGTGCCGGGAGCGCACGGTGAGGCCGAAGACCTCGCCGATCACCTGTTTCACGTGAAACCCCGGTACGTCGTTGGTCGTCACGACCAGGACGTCGGACTGCGCGTGCTGTCCGCCGCCGTACTCCTCGATGCCCATGCTCCGCACCTCCTGCCCTTCCTCCGGCCAGGATCACCCGGGCCGGAGGGAGCGGCCAGCGGTCGGGCGCGCTCGGGTGGGTGCGAAAGGCGCCGGTGGCCGTCGTCGGACCCGGCTCCGGGGCGGCCGCGCAGCCCCGAGCCCGGGCTGCGCCTGGAACCACGGCTCGTCATAGTCCGTTGATAGCTTTGGGCCGCACACCGCGCCTGCACCCTCGCTTCAGCTCGTCGCACCGCGCGAGCCGGGCGCCCTCGACCCAGGAGCCTTCACCCCGTGAATACTCTCGCGCTCGGTCCCCAGTGGCTGAACTCGGACTACTTGATCACGAATTTCGGCCTGATCGGCGTCCTGCTCATCGTCTTCGCGGAGTCCGGGCTGCTGATCGGCTTCTTCCTGCCCGGGGACTCGCTGCTGTTCACCACCGGCCTGATGGTGACCACGGACAAGATCGACAAGCCGCTGTGGCTGGTGTGCACGCTGGTGGTGCTGGCGGCGGTGCTGGGCGACCAGGCCGGCTACCTCTTCGGCCGCAAGGTCGGCCCGGCGCTCTTCAGCCGCCCCGACTCACGGCTCTTCAAGCAGGAGAACGTCGAGAAGGCACACGACTTCTTCCAGAAGCACGGCCCGAAGTCGCTGATCCTGGCCCGTTTCGTGCCCATCGTGCGCACCTTCACGCCGATCATCGCGGGCGTGAGCCGGATGCCGTACCGCTCCTTCATCATCTTCAACATCATCGGTGGCGCGCTGTGGGGCGCCGGCGTGACGCTACTGGGCGCGGCGCTGGGCAACGTCGAGTTCGTCCACAAGAACATCGAGCTGATCCTCGTCGCGATCGTGCTGATCTCCGTGGTGCCGGTTGCCATCGAATTCCTCCGTGCCCGGAGGAAGGCGAAGCGGGAGCCGGCGCCGGCTCCGGCGACGGCGGCCCGCGCGCAGGGGCGGGGCCGCCACGCCAAGCGTTGACGCTCGGCGGGTCCATCCCACGTTGTCGGCGTTCCCGCCGTAGGGGTTCGCGTCTTTGCGCCTGACGGCGCGTTTCTGGCCCGCTTCGCGGGAGCTGTTCCGGCCCGCTTCGCGGGCATTGTTGGTCCGCTGCGCGGGGCTGTCGGGTGCGGTGCCGGGCCTGCGGGGGTGGTGTGTCGGACTGCTGCGCTTTACGTCCGACACACCACCCCCTCCGGCCCGTCCCCTCCCGTTGGGGGTCGGATCACAGGTCAGTTGGGGCGTCTGTCCGGTGGGCCAGTGCAGGCTCCGGGCTGATGGGTGATCGCCGGTCAATCGATGAGCGACCCGCAGAGGACCGCTTCGCTCGGCCCCCACTCACCGTCTTTCCCTCCCACCCACGGGAGGGGACGGGTCGGAGGGGCAGGGGGTGTGTCCGGACGTAAAGCGCAGCAGTCCGGACACCCCCTGCCCCGGAGGCCCGGCACCGCACCCGACAGCCCCGCGCAGCGGACCAACAACGCCCGCGAAGCGGGCCGGAACAGCCCCCGCGCAGCGGACCGGCAACGCGCCGCCAGGCGCAAAGGCGAAGCGCCGCAAGGCGAACCCCTACGGCGGAACAGCCGACAACGTGGGGGGAGCCCCGAAGAAGCGGGCGGCGCAGCCATACGGCATCGTGTGCATGACCGGTCGGCAGGAGGCGTACGTAAGAGGAGTGGGGACAGGTGTCGTCGGAACCATCCCGCGGAAGCGGAAACGGTCTCCCCGAGGAACGCAAACCGTCGGACGAGGCGCGCAGCGCCTTCACGCCCCCACTGGGCGTACCTTTGCCCCCGCCTCCCGAGGAGGAGCACCCCACCTCCGAGTTCGCGCTGCCGGACGGGCTGCTGGCGGAGGCACCGGCGGAGCCCGAGGGGTCGGCGTTCGCCCCGCCGGGGAGCACCACCGGCCAGACCCCGCTGCCGACGTTCACCCCGCCGCACGGGATACCCGTGCTCAGCCTGACCAAGGAAGCGCCGTGGCAGGACCGGATGCGCACCATGCTGCGGATGCCGATCCACGAGCGGCCGGTGCCCGAACGCGCGGAGCGCGGCGAGGAGGAGGGCGTCGGCCCCGCCGTGCCCCGCGTCCTGGACCTGACGCTGCGTATCGGCGAGATCCTGCTGGCCGGCGGTGAGGGCGCCGAGGACGTCGAGGCGGCGATGTTCGGCGTCGCGCACGCCTACGGGCTGGAGCGGGTCGAACCGACCGTCACCTTCACCCTGCTGTCGATCTCGTACCAGCCGTCACTGGTGGACGACCCGGTCACCGCCAGCCGGACGGTCCGGCGGCGCGGCGTGGACTACAACCGGCTGTCGGCGGTCTTCGGGCTGGTGGACGAGATCACGTCGGAGGGGATCAGCCTCGAGGAGGCGTACCGCGGGCTGGCGGAGATCCGCCGCAACCGGCACCCCTACCCGA